>JBEHXV010000020.1:0-99501 GCA_048498515.1 Bacteroidota bacterium
GGGGTCTCGCAACCCCCCGGAATTCCCCCACCCCCAGCCACCGGGGAGCGCACAATCCATACCGGGTTATTGGCAGAGGCAATGTGCAGTTTCAGGTTCTCTTTGTCTTGCTTATCAAACACCAGCATGCTGCAATCCATTCCATCTTTTCCGCCTTCGGCACTTCCATCCCGTTTCAAACGCTCTATAATAGATTTGCGCGCGTGGTTCAGTATTTCTGCAGGATCGAAGGTTGTTTCGGCTGCCTGTTCAAGGCTTGTAATATTCAGCAAACTCATAATAGCGCCGGGAACACCGTGCCCTGTACTATCGGCAACGGCAAAGGCAAAAGAGCCATTACGTAATTTTTTAGCCCAGTAAAAATCGCCGCTTACCACGTCTTTGGGCTTATAGAAGATGAAGTAATTGTCAGTGGCTTCAAGAGCCTCATCCACCGTTTTATGATTCAGGTTCTCATCCAGCAATTCTTTGGTTGCCAAAAAGGTTCTCTGGATTCGTTCGGCATAATTGATACTGTCGGTAATTTCCTTGTGTTTTTGCTCGATGATCTGTTTTTGCTGATGAGTTTCTTTTTCTTTTAATTCAATGATATCTTTTTGTTTTTGTGTTATTTTAAACCGGTTGAACATAAACCCTGCGAATATCAATACCAATACCAAACCACCGTATAAGGCATACTGCTGGTGGCGTTTTGCCTTCAATTCGGCTTTTTGCCTTGCCAGTTCCGCGTTCTTTATCTGGGTGGCTTTGGCATTGGCAATGCTGTCGGCTGTCGATTTTTTGGCATAATTGAATTCGTATTCCTGCTGAATGCTTTTACGGGCATTTTCCTCGCTGTAAATGCTGTCGCGCAGGTTCACAAAGGCTTTGTAATATTTAAATGCCAAGGCCGTGCGGCCGGTTTTTTCATACAGGTTACTAAGCAACAAATCCAGTGATTTTATCTGGCTCAGGGCTCCCAGTTCTTCGGCCAGACGGATGGCATCCGTCAGGTATTTTTCGGCGTCGGCATATTTTCCCTGTTCCAGGTACAACGTCCCAAGATTACCTCCCTGCTCAATGACCCCAATTTGAAAATTGGTACGTTGATGAATTTTATAGGATTCTGAAAAATACTTAAAGGCATTCTTATAATCTCTCTTGTTCCTGTAAACCGTACCAATGGTACCAAGGCTAATGGCCTGGCCGTTCTCATTTCCTATTTCCTCATTCAGTTTTAAGGCATTGTGATAGTATTCCAGGGCTTTGGCATCATCCCCCATGCTACTGTAAATACTGCCAATGTTGGTATAATTTGTGGCAATGTTTTGTTTGTTATTAATAGCTTTATTTACCTTCAGTGCTTTAAAATAATATTCCAATGCTTTATCATTATCTGACTCTTCGGCATAAATAACACCTATACTGCTTAAGGTCATGCCCAATCCCATTTGATTGCCATTTTCTTCGTACACCTTTAAGGCTTTCAGATAATATTCCAAGGCCAATGGAAAATTAGACTGGTCGGAATAAATAAGACCAATATGCGCTACATTGTGCGCAATAGCATTTTTTGACCCAAGTTGCTCATTGATCTTTAAAGCTTGTTTTTCACACTCCAGCGCTTTTTCATAATTGGCCTGTTCAAGGTATACAATACCAATATTACCAAGTACGGAAGCTTCTTTATCCTTGCTGCCATTCTCCCTCGAGATTTCCAATGCCCTGAAAAAATATGCCAGGCTCTTTTGGTAATCTGTCTGCGAAAGGAAATAGCTGCCTTTGTTGCTTAAGCCCGCCGCCAGCAGCTTCCGGGCTTTAAAGCGTACAGGCACATCGTGAATGTATTTTTCGGCAATGCTGATGGCCTTGTCAAAACAGGAAATAGCAATGTCAAGATTACCTATCACATAATTATCCCAGCCAAACTGCCTGATGGCCTCACCTGTTTTCAATTCATCTTTTAGCTTTTCGGCCAAAAGCCTCGCTTTTGTATGAAAATAAATGGCTGTATCCGGATCGGAAGTTTGATAATAGTTCCCAATGTCCATTAACAGGTTCCACACACTGGTATCCTGCCGGGCAATTTTTAATTTATGATGAAGGGAATCGATCTTTGAAGTTTGCGAAAAAAGTATGCCGAAGGGACAGAAGATCAATAGCAACAGGACATACTTTTTCATTATACTAAGATAGTGGTTTATGCTGAAAATGCAATAAAACTGCTCATGTTCACTAAGGAGCCTGAATATTTTTGCCTAAAGTATCTTTCATCAAACTATCTACCATTTGTGGGCTAATAGAGTCTCCCGTCAACCTTTCCGATCTTTCGGTAATTTCTCCCTGAGTGGGAGTATTACATCCGGCAACACTTAGCAGGCAACTCAGGATTAACAATGCACAAAGCCTGAAAGCTTTATTCTTTAAATTTAAATAAGCATTACAATAAAGATCGGTAAGATATGATTGAATCCCGTTTTTATTTAAATTCAATTGCCCTTTATAAAAATGCCCGCATACTTTCTGCTTATTAGTGCTAAAGTAATCCTTGATTTGTTGGTCTGACATTTGAGTAAAATCAACCACCGTTTTATTACAAGCATTGCAATGCTTTCCCATTTTAGCAGGTTCCATTTTATCCCAATCGGCATGACAGGGATTTGGGATAGAAATTTGGAAATCAGGTTTCATTTGAAATGTTTTAAAATGATACGTTAAGTATTAATGCTTTTATTTTGATTTTGTAACCCCAATCATGACACCAAAGTTTCCATCGGTTTGTGTTACTTTTTTAGAGGGCAAATATAGTCTTGACACAAAGCCATCGAGGTACAAAGCATTTTTACAACCGGCTTTTTTAAAATATTCAGCAAAATCATAAAAATTAACTCCTGTGTTCGATATGGCAAACAGCACCTTGCCATCGGGCAAAATACCTACTCCGTTCCGGATGTTCAGGTTAGTTGAACCTTGTTTAAAAGCGGTGTTAATTTCTCCGTCAATGAGCAGCATAGGGCCCGACTGTGTGGCATATTTTATTTTTGAACCGGCACTAAAATTACCGGTTTTGCAAACCACTGCCTCCTGGGTGCTTGTAATATAAAAAACACCGTTTGGCTTTAAATAAAAATTTCCGTCACTCGACCTGGTATTTAATGCTGCAAGTGTTTTTCCGTCCTCAATGTACAATCCCAATGGGGCCTGGTTCTCCATATACATTCCTCCGTTCATGGCAAATTCAAGCGATTTGCTTTTACCCTCTGCGTAAATTTTAAGGTTTGCAAAATTACCTATGACTTCACCTTTGTCATTTTTCCAGTAAAATTTCAGCTCATCTTTTTTCAGGTCAACACTATGGCTGATAAACCTGTCGTCTGTTATGCCCGGACGATTTAAAACAAAAGCAGTTAATACGATAAGTGGCAGAAAAACCACTCCCACTATTTTAACTACTCCTCTTTTCATTGATCTTTCATTTACACCGTTTCCTTAGTAATCCATTTACCCACTGTTGGCGCTTTATAGCGTTTCATCTGCTCAAGCAGGTTATCTACAGTGTCGCTCACCAGCAGCATATGTTGATTGATCTCTTTCAAAAGGCCATTATCAACCATGCCCTGTATCATCGCAACCAGGTGGTCGTAAAAACCATCCACATTTAATAAACCTATGGGTTTACCATGTAAGCCAAGCTGGGCCCAGGTAAGTATTTCAAACAGCTCTTCCATGGTACCAAAACCACCGGGCAAGGCAATGACGCCATCGCAGAGTTCGTGCATTTTGGTCTTACGCTCGTGCATGCTTTCCACCATAATAAGTTCCGTGAGCTTATCGTGTGCTATTTCTTTAGAGCCTAAAAATGTTGGTAGTACTCCTATCACTTTTCCACCTTCCAGTAAGCAGCCATCGGCCACCGCTCCCATTAAGCCCACTTTTGCGCCGCCATATACCAAACCTATATTTTGTTTAGCCAGTGTTTGGCCCAAAAGCATGGCCTGTGTCTTATAAATATCCTTATTGCCGTAGCTTGATCCGCAAAATACAGTGATCCGTTTCATGTGTTTTTTGTTATAAATGTAGTATTTAAATCAGGTTTGCTAAAGATTGCCTGCCATCTACTTATTTCTAAATATAAACAGGCCATAAAAAAGGAGGCAATGCCTCCTTTATATTTTTTATCGAAAAAGCTATCATTCTTTCAGTGAATCCCGCTACTGATACTTTCGCGTTTCATCGGGTTAATAGTCAATACCGGTATATTGCTGATATCCACCATACGCTGGCTCATGGTACCGCTGAACATTTCGCCCAGGCTCAGGTCTTTTTTATTCATTTGTACGATCAGGTCGCAGTCGTTTTTATTGGCATACTCTACAATTCCTTCCGCTACATTTTTTTCGGGAATGGATTTGTTGCTACAGTTCACATTCCTGTCCTTAATGTATTTTTTTACCTGGTGCAGGTATGGCAGCATATGATTCTCGTATTTGGTATCACCCGGGTCAAAAACGGAAACGATCCTGATATCGGCCCCAAAATACTTGGCAACCTGTATGACGGTCCCCACTTTTTCACGCGATTCGGGACTAAGGTCGAAAGGCATGACAATGCTCCGGCACTCGGGCGAATAATTGGTTGCCCTGGTTGTTAATACGGGGCATGGTGAATTTTTAATGAATTTACTGGCGGTACTGCTTCCCATAAAACTCCTGAACTTAATATGAGGATCAAGGCCGGCAACAATCAACGAAGCATCGACTTTTACAGCCATTTTATCGGTTTCTTCAAAAATATCGCCTTTCACCGAAACAGAATTACAAACCAGGCCGCTTTCCTGGGCGGTATGCTGGGCAAGCTTTGCCAACTCCGCCTTATTCTCATCTTCTGCCTTGCTAAACACGTGCATCAACAACAACTTTGACTTAGTAAACCTGCCTATATTATAGGCGCTCTTAACCGCTACTAAAGATTGTTTGGAGAAATCAATAGGAATGAGGATGGTACCGTTTTCTTTTATCATAAGCCTGTGTTTTACTAAAAACTAATTTAAGGAATTTTACAGAAGGAAAAACACGGTTTTTGTTATTTTTATCCATTTTCGAATGTTAATATGTGCAAAAAAGGCATTTATCTATAATATTTAACATATCGGCGAAACGGTTTTTTGTACCTATGCGTCTGTAAATTAGTGCTAATTACCTGCAAAAACCATAAAGGTTTTGTACCTTAGTGATGAAAATGGAACCCAGGAACTTCAAACGACAGCTTAGCCTCTTTCTCACAGCTGGTATTATCATAACCATCATTGTCACATCCTGTACAAAAGATTCGGCCCCGCCGCTGTTAGGCGATTACCCTACCGAGATCGGGAAAATATTCACTTACCGCTGCGCAACCTCAGGCTGCCATAACGAATCGAGCGCTAATGGTGCTGCAGGCTTAAGCCTGTCTACTTATGCCAGCCTGTTTAAAGGATCGGTGAATGGCTCACCCGTCATTCCTTACCGCAGCGATTTTTCATCCTTGTGCTTTTTCATTAATACCTTCGACGACCTTGGCCCAAAGAACCTGCCTACCATGCCCATTAACAGTAACCCCTTAAGCCGTAGCGAGGTTGAAACTATAAAAAACTGGATAGATGCCGGTGCACCAGATATTAATGGCAATGTGATGTGGGCCGATAACCCGGCACGAAAAAAATATTATGTATTGAACCAGGGCTGCGATGTGGTAACCGTTTTTGACGCCGCCACCCAATTACCCATGCGTTACATTACCGTTGGCAGAAGCTCCGTTCTGAATAAAATTCCACACCGGATCGAAGTATCGCACGACGGGCAATACTGGTATGTGATCTTTACCGGCGACAGCGTTATGCAAAAATACCGCAGCAGCGACGATAGCTTTGTAGCGGAGGTAAGTCTCGGCGGGTATATAAACTGGAGTTCCCTGGTTATTAGTAATGATAACAAATGGGCTTATTGCATTTCCTGGCAGCTTAGCAGCCGTTTAGCCGTTGTTAACCTGGAGAACATGACACTTAAAGCGAATATGGGTGGGGGTAATTTTACACAAGGGCATGGCGTTACATTAAATAAAAACAACGATACCCTTTACATTACCAATCAATATGGAAATTACATTTATAAGATCGATACCGCACTCAATGGTTTTAATGAAGTAATCATTGATCATAATCCTGGTCTTATTACAAACTCTCTTATCGACCCTCACGAAATCATGTTCTCGCCCGATGGTTCAAAATATTTTATTACCTGCCAGGCCACAGGCGAAGTAAGGGTAATGAGCACACATGGTGATCATTTATTACAGGTTATCAATGTCGGTAGCAACAGCTTTCCACAGGAAATGGTAAAAAGTGTGGCAAAGAACAAACTGTATGTCTCTTGCTCGGAAGGTGTAACGGGAAATAACACAAGGGGATCGGTAGCTGTCATTGACATGACAAGCTTAAGCGTCAGCACATATCCTGTTGGTTATCAACCCCACGGCATTGCTTTGGATGAAACCAATGGTTATGTGATTGTTGCCAGCAGAAATATAGCCAGTACAGGTCCGGTGCCACATCATACAAGCGTGTGCGGCCGAAACGGTTTCGTCAATTATTTCGACATCAATACCATGCAGTTGCTGAATAAGAAAACCGAAGTGGCTTCCGACCCTTATTCTGTAAGCATGAGACCTTAAAGCAGGTTAAAAAAACAAAAAAACAGGTCCATAGTGATAGAATCTGTAAATTTGTACCGGAAATGAACGAGGCTTTGCAACATAAAACCATACTGCTGTTTGACGGTTACTGTAATTTTTGCAGCAATACGGTTCAGTTTATTTTAAAGCACGAAAAAAACAACGCGCTTTTTTTTGCCTCTCTTCAATCGGAGACGGGTGTAGGCTTGTTGAATCATTACCATATTGATCCGGCAAAAACCGACAGCCTTGTGTTGGTTGAAAATGACAAGGCCTATGTTAAATCATCGGCTGCCTTAAAAGTATCAACCTATTTAAAAGGCTTATACCCTTCTTTATTTGGGTTTATGATTATTCCGGCCTTTATCAGAAACTGGGTCTATGATTTCATTGCCCGTAACCGCTACAAATGGTTTGGCAAATCAGACAGCTGCATGTTACCCGATCCTTCTGTAAAACAACGTTTTTTATAATCTTAGTATGACAAAGCTTTCTGTTAATATCAATAAAATTGCCACCATCAGAAACGCCCGTGGCGGTAACACCCCCGACCTTTTACAAATGGCTGTTGATGCCGAGCGTTTTGGAGCACAGGGCATCACCGTGCACCCAAGACCCGATGAACGGCATATCCGTTACCAGGATGTGTATGACCTGAAGCCTTTATTAAAAACAGAGTTCAATATTGAAGGAAATCCTAAAATTCAAAAATTTGTGGATCTTGTTTTGGACGTAAAGCCTGAACAGGTGACACTGGTACCGGATGGCGATAACCAAATTACTTCCGATCATGGCTGGGATACTGTTGCCAATAAAGATTACTTAACCGATATTATTGCAACTTTTAAAAAAGCCGGGATCCGTACTTCTGTTTTTGTGGATGCAAATTTGAAAATGATAGAAGGCGCCCAAGCAACAGGTACCGACCGCATTGAATTGTACACCGAAGAGTATGCCCGCTTTTATGATACAAAACGGGAAGAAGTGATGAAACCCTTTACGGAAGCCTCGAAGCTGGCAAACAAGCTGGGCTTAGGTGTCAATGCAGGGCACGACCTGAGCCTGCAGAACCTTACCTATTTTAAACAGCATACCGAAAATTTATTGGAAGTTTCCATTGGTCATGCACTCATCAGCGATGCCTTGTATTATGGTTTAGAGAATACCATACAGCTATACTTAAGGCAATTGAAATAGAAGATTCATAAAACATCCTTATTAAAGCTTCTTATATGGGAAGAAAAATCCAAATAATTGCAAGTTTAATAATGTCACATTATTTTTCAATTTCTCAAACTTTTTTTAATAAGCCCATTTATGTCAGCCCGGGTCTGTCTATAGGCTATACCTTTGATGCGAAGATCAATTATGGTTTTACTTTAGATGTAGGCCTACTGTCAAACAATAGCAACTTACACGACCGTTATGGTTTTTCGTTTTATCAATATTATGTCCATACGGGCAAGCATGTTCACCGGCTACGCTCATTCAGTGTGATGTACCAAAACGACTATGTGGATTTTAAAATTGGAAGAGGGCGTGCCCGTAATCCCTGGGGCTATACAAACAGGAATAAATGCATTGTTCACGGCTTAACTCTTGATGTAAGCGCTTCTTATCCTTCCAAATACAGTCCGTGGATAGGTTACAGGCTTTTTACATTTAACCGTGCCGACTGGGCATGGTTCATGCACCCTTATAACTCTATTTACCTCAAATACAAGTATGATGTCATTCAGAATACAGAACTTCGGAAAACAGTAACTCTTGAAAAATAAACCCTTATTCTTAGCCTAAAATATCTTTAATATTTGGTTTAAAATACAGATTGCTTTTCATGATCTTGCCATCTTCCCTGAAGATGGGATTTCCCTGCTCATCAAGCTTACTCATGTTGCTGCGCTGAATTTCATCAAACACTTCTTCAATCTTGTGCTGCAGGCCATGTTTTAAAATGGTCCCGAATAAGATATAGAGCTGGTCACCCAGGGCATCAGCAATCTCAATCAAGTCGCCTTTTTGGCAGGCCTCCAGATATTCTTCGTTTTCCTCTTTAATTAAATTATAACGCAGTGTATAATTTCGTTCATCAATCAGCGTGGGAGCGTCAGCATTTCCTATTTTAAACGTTTCATGAAACTCATGCACGTGCATGATCTTATCTAACAATCCTTTCTTTTCCATTATTTCTTCTTTTTTGCGTTATACTCCTCGTTTAAGATCTTAATGATGTCGCTGCTGATATCCAGTTTTTTGTTTTTAAATACCAGGATAGGAAGGGTTTCGGAATAAGAGAAAACATAATCAAACCTTCCGTTATTGTATTGATCCACTACCTGCTGCAATTTTTCATTCAATTCCAATACCTTATCCTGTTCATCGTACTGCAGGTTTTGTAATTGCAATTGCTTGTTTTTTATTTCCTGTTCTTTTCTTTTCAGGTTTTCTTCCATGGTAGCCATCTGGCTTTGAGGAGCGATGCCTGTTTGTGCCGATTGCTGATAAGCTTCATAATCAGCCTGGAACGATGCCGTAAGGCTTTCCAGTTGGTTTTGAATGGCCTGCGCCTGTCCTTTCATTTTTTTCGAATAATCGGCAATAAATAAATACTTTGAGTTAATAGAGTCGATATTAACAAAGGCCATTTTTGCATCGGCCAGGCTTGTAGGCCCAACTTCGTTAATGATAACTTTGGCTTTAGTGCTATCTGTTGAAGAAGATGTTGCCGTTTCAGGAAGGCCATTTTGTTTTAAAGAATGTACCTGGTAAAATAAGATAGCCACCGCAACTGCCAATACGCCATTAATAATCAGAGAAATATGTTTCATAGAGTTTTAAATTAATGGAGTAAATATAAATATTAAAGAAGCAATTAAACGGCGACCTTTGGCAGGACTTATTAAATTTTATTAAATAATTATGTTTTTATTAAACCCCTTCAGGGTTCGTTTAAATTTGTGCAATAATCTATTCACATTAAACCCCTTCAGGGTTTTAAAACTATTTTATGATTTTTGCAATGGTATTGAAAATGATCTTCAGATCAACTCCGAGTCCCTGCTGCTGAATGTATTTCATATTCAGGGCAAGCTTGGCAGGCATAATTTCCTGGATGTAAGTCTGTTCAGGATCAGTGGATTTTGCCAGGAGTTCATTTTCGTTAATGTACTCCAGCGAAGCAAAATCGGTAATACCTGGTTTTGCCTGTAAAACCTGCTGCTGCTCTTTGGTATACATGTCTACATATTTTCTCACCTCAGGGCGCGGCCCAACCAGGCTCATGGTTCCAAGCAGTACATTAACTAATTGTGGCAGCTCATCCAGCTTATACTTACGCAGGTAATAACCAATGGCGGTTACCCGCGGATCACGCCCTCCAACAGTAAGTAACCCTTTTTTATCCGAGTCCTTGTGCATGGTACGGAACTTAAACAATTTAAAATCCCTCCCATGAAGGCCAACCCTGGTTTGAAGATAGAATATGGGAAAACCGCAGGAAACGATCATCATAAGGCTAATAACCAAAAAAAACGGGAACAGAATAATGATCCCTGTTAGTGAAGCCAGTATGTCGAATAAACGTTTGAGCATTTGTTATTGGTGAAGCACTTTGTTTACAGAACCGATAACCGCTTTAATAACCGTTTGCAATTGCTCCTCTGTCATATCATAAAAAACAGGCAGCGAAATTTCACGGCTGAAGTTATCATAAGTTACCGGGTAATGCTTAAGATCGTAGCCAAGGTTTTTATAATACGACATGGCAGGTACAGGAATAAAATGAACATTTACAGATACATCCCGGTCAAAGATCTCTTTCATAATGGCGTCGCGTTGCTCCTCGCTAATACCATTAATCCTTAATGGATACAAATGATAACAGCCCAGCTTTGAAGCGGTTTGGTATACCGGCACCTGGAAACGCGCGTCTTTTGAAAATGCTCCCTGGTAGGTTTCAAAAATATGTTTTCGTTTTAGTTGTGTATCGCTATCATAACGCTCCAATTCCACCAAACCAATAGCGGCCGAAATATCAGTCATGTTGCATTTATAACCCGCTTCCACAATGTCATACTTCCAGTTTCCTTTCTGGGTTTTTGCCAGTGCATCCTTATTTTGGCCATGCAATGTCAATACGCATAAATAGTTATAGATCTCGGTGTTGTCAAAAGGGGCAGGAAAGTTTAAAGCTATAGAACCTCCTTCGGCAGTGGTTAAATTTTTTACGGCGTGAAACGAAAACACCGATACATCCGTCAATGAGCCGCATTTTTCACCATTGGCACTGGCGCCAAACGAGTGTGCCGAATCCGATAGTACCATCACCCTGCCAAGCAATTCCTGGTTCTTTGAGTTGGGTCTGAAGGTGTTTTTATGCTTTATTACCAGTTCATTGATCTCCTTGTAATCACAGGGAAAACCGGCAAAATCAACTGGCATAATCACTTTGGTATTTGGCGTAATGGCTTTCTCAATAGTGGAAACATTGATGTTGAAATCATCGGCATTCACATCCACAAAAACCGGTTTGGCTCCGCAATGAATCACTACGTTGGCGGTTGCCGAATAAGTATATGCCGGTAAAATAACTTCATCGCCCTCACCTACTCCAAACCAGCGCAGCATAATTTCAAGTCCGGCTGTTGCCGAGTTCAGGCAAAGCGTTGCCTTATTTCCGCAATAGGCCGTTAGTTTTTTCTCAAAATCTTTAGTTCGGGGGCCTGTTGTGATCCATCCTGATTTTAAAGCAGCCGTTACTTCTGCAATAATTTTATCGTCTATACGTGGCGGTGAAAAAGGAATCATTTTTGTTATGAGTTATGAGTTGAAAGCTTATGCAAATTATAATGGATTAAAAGGCAAAAGAAAAATACAAAGAAAATAAATCCCGCCTGCGCCTGCAACATCGACTCGACAAGGAAATTAAAAATGCAAAGCAAACTGAACAGCACCAGGATATAATTCTTTTTCACAAAGCCGTACATTGCCACGCCAAAGGTCATTATTAGTAATAGCACAATACCAATAATACCAGTTCCGATAAAGGTTTGCAGAAACTGGTTATGGGCATTGAGCTTTTTCCGCAAAGCACCTGCCAATCCTTCGCGTGTATAGGCTTCCACTAATTTATCATTCGCGTCGCCCGCTGTTGTACCAAATACAAAGTTCTGTTCAATAAGCTTAACCGACTCTTTCCATATCAGGATCCTCACAGCGGTGCTTTCGGCATCGGTTTTATCAATGGTTTCAGTAGATTCTGTTACCCTGACGGCAGTTTTAATCCGTTCAAAAGGCGTAGGGAAAAACTTATAGGCCATGAAGATCCCGGCAAAAAGCGCAACGATTAAACCAGCAATGGTCTTTTTGTAGCCTTTGTTAAACAGAATAGTACCAAGGGTAACAGGCAACAATAAAAAAGCGGTAATGAGCCCCATTTTTGAAGAGCATAAAAAGATGGAGATTAAGAAAACTACTGTCATAAAACCTATCTTAACAGTGAGATTGGATAAATGCGATAACCATTTAGGATAGAACAACATGATGACGAATAGCGAAAAAATAAGGTACATGGCAAAATAGCTGGGATGCATAAAATAGCTGAATTCTGTATAAAAAAAGGCATTAAAATCTTCGAACAGGTATAAATAAAAAGCCCTGAAAATATCTATCACCGAAACCAACAAACAACCGGATACAAAAGAGATCACGATCTTTTTGACTTCCATTTCTTTGTAATTAGTAGCGAATAGTAATAAAGGAAAAGCCAGGAAACTCAGCTTGATCTCAATAGCGGATAATGCCCCCGCTTTATCTATTGAAAAGAAATAGCCAATGGCATGAATAAAAAAGAAAGCTAACAGTACGTAGCTCCATTTATTTTTTAATACCCGGTTAATGCCGGCTTTTACATCGTCGAATAGGAAAAAGCAAACCGCCCAGGTTATGATAAAAATAGCGTAGTTGATGCCAAAAGGCAGGAAAAAGGCAATAAGCAATGGTAGGTTATAACCAAGCTGCAAATAAGTATGTTTAAGCTTTGCCAACATCGTTCATTAAGGTATGATAAAATTTTTGAGCAATGGTGTCACGGTTAAAATGTTGTTCCACATAAGCCCTTCCCTTTTTGCCAAGTTCTTTTCTCAATTCAGGGTCGTTTGCCAGTAACAAGACATTTTTAACCAATTCTTCTGCGTTTTCAGGTTCTGAATACAAGGCGCATTGCCCCTGGTTAACGAACAACTCCCTTGCTTCCCCATCAACAGCCAGTATCACCGGTTTTTCCATAGCCAGGTTCTCAAAAATTTTAGAAGGAATAGCGCCCAGGAACAGGTCGAGCTTGCGCAACGGAATAACCGACACATCGCTGGCCATGACTATTTGTGGCATTTGGGTTTTAGAAACAGCATCGAAAAAATACACATTACTGAGTTCCTGCTCCTGCTTTATGGCCTGAAGCTTTTCTTTTTCGGGGCCGCTGCCCAATAAAATAAATTTAATGCCCGGCTGGTCTTTTAGTTGAGCTGCCGCCTGTAATATGATCTCTAACCCCTGGGCCAAACCAATAATACCCGCATACAGGAAAAAAACATCGCTTTGGCTAAAACCATGTACTTTACGCCAGTCGCTGGTAATTGCCTGGGGATTGTAATAAGATACATCTACCCCATTTGGCAGCCAAAATGTTTTTACAGCTGGAAAACGCTCGTTAATGCTCTTACAAATTCCCTGCGTTTGTCCTGTTACCAATACCGATTTACGGTACAATTTTGCTTCTAAATTATACGCTAGCCGCAGCATTTGTTTATTGGTCACCACACCCAGTTTTTCAGCACTTTCGGGCCAAAGGTCGGATACGTTAAAAATAAGCTTTGCTTTCTTTTTACGTTTCAGATACATGGCCGAATATCCTAAAAACAAGGGGGGTGATTCGCAAAGGATCACATCCACCTCACCAATTTTACGGTTCCCAATTTTTGCAGAGGAATACACAAAGGAAAAATAATTAAGCAGGCGCTGCACAATGGATTTACTTTTTGGCAAAACAATGGAAGCACGGTGCACAGGAATTCCTTCCATCTCTTCATACACATAGTCTTTCCCTTCATATCCCGCATAAATTTTCATTTGCGGGTAATTGGGCATGGCAGTTAAAACCGACACCTCTATTCCCAGTTTTTTCAAACGCACTGCCAGCTCAAACAATCGGTTTTGAGGCGCACCAACTTCGGGTGGAAAATATTGGGTTAGGATTAAAAGTTTCAAGTTCCTTATTAATTACGAATTTTTACGAATGTACGAATCTGGGTTTGCTATGTTTACTATTCTGTTCATTGTCTGATTATCTCATCGTTGAATTGTCTAATTCAGAAATGGCTTGTTTAAAGTTAAGGAATTCAATATTTTGTCCTTCAAGGTATTCAATGAGCCACATGTACCAGTCTTTCCAGGTTTTATGGGCATCTGAAAAATACCGGTCATGAAAATCAATTCCTAAATATGGCAAGTTCAGCTCTGACACTTTATCAATGATCTTCTTTGTTTCCTCGCAGCTTTGAAAAAAATTTTTGCTTTGCCACTGTTTCGGCTTTTCAATAATATACCCGTCCATAACCTGGAAAGGAAATTCCCACATGCTATCAATCTTATACGGCGCCTTAAAACTCATTTCACTGCTATCGAAAGCATAGCCGGCTTTGGCCATATTGGTAAAGGTGTGGTCATTTTTACGAATGTAATGCATTCGTGTGCCAAAAACAGTTTGTCCCGACAGTTCTTTAAACAAAGAATATTCCGCGTTTATTTTTTTAAAGCTTTCAAATTCAATTCCGTGGATGTTCACATCACAACCCATTTGCTGCATTTTTTTGATCCATAAAGCCGCCTGCTCTTTTGAATAGGAAAGCCCTACGCCGTTGTTAACGCCAATAAAATAGGTTGTTGGTACCTTGTGTTTTTTATTAAACGCATGAAGCTCTTCAATGTGCTGCCACTGATTTTTGAAAACATCACCCAGCCTTAAAAAAAATTCTTTTAGCGAAATTTTACCCGTCAATAATTCTATTTTGCTTCTCACAAAATATTTGGGAACCACCAGGTCTTTCAGATAATGTTCCGAAAGGGTAAGGTGATCGATATCATGGGAAACAATGGCTTTCATTTGAAGCCTAAAAATAACAAAAAAGCCCTGTTTAGGTTTTGTTTTTAAGGATTTTAATTAACCGCGGAAGGTTGTTAACCTGTAAAAAGCTGTAAGTCATGGCATGTCCGCCAAAACCCATGTAAAAATTGGCCAGCCCTTGTTTTGAACCGCCACCAAAATCAAAGAGCTCAGCTTTGTCCGAAAAAAACTCAATGGCGTGTTTCATCAACAGGTGCATGCTTCCCGAATTGTCAGCTTTATCAAAATTGGTACCTTTAAGATACAGGACATGTTTGCCATTGCAAATGAAATGGCCAATGGCTTTTAATACATTCCCTGAATCGACAACCTTAAACGTATGCAGGTAATTTTGCTGACGTGCATTTATCAACAGCTGATCTAGTCGGGAAACAATTTGCGGGCTTAAGCCCACTTCCGTTTCTAAAAAAGGGTTCAGGTATTTTTGGGAAAGCGGCAAAATTTCTGTGCTGGCAACCTCTTCGACCTTAAAATTACCGTCCTGCGCCCGTGCTATATTTCGTTTGGTGTTCTGATTAAACTTATAGCCATCTTTATAATGAAAGGTGTAGGTGTTTTTTGGACTAATAAATTCCGAGCTGATCTTATTGGTTACATTTAATTCCAAATCAATGAGCTTATAATTTTCAAGGATATAGTTATAGAATAACCACTCTGTTTCCGGACTTACTTTTCCATAAACACCTAGTTGAGAAGTAAATGGAGGCTGTGGCAAATAGGTAAAACCAAATTTGCGTTTTGCGGTTACAGGGAATACACTCTCATAATTGCCTATTACAAGGGCATCCCAGGCAGGACAAGTAGCATTTAAATAAAAGGATTGAGCAAATACAAAAGGGATCTCCGAACTCAAAATGGTAGCATCCCATTTTTTAAGGTCAATATCGGCATGTTTAATGTAACGTAACTGGCTCATTAAAACAATTCCCTTTTTTTGAACTTCAGCAAGATCTCTAAAGGAAGACTTGCTTTATTAACTGTAAAATAAGGTACCAGCTCAGGACCAAAGCTTCTGAAGAATTTTTCAACTCCCTTGAGCATGGAGCCTTCAAAATCAAAAGTAGTACAGTCCAGGGTTTTCGCTTTTTCAATGCTTTTTTGAACCAGCAGGTTATTAACACCCTGCACTCCCGACTTTTTATTAACGCCTCCCAACAGGTAGTAACAATTATGCGCGTCATACACACAAAACACAACTCCCAGTAATTCATCGCCTTTCTTTGCTACCACACTAAAGGAATTACTTTCATCCGAAAACTTCATGAAGATGTTGTTCAATTCCTGCTCATAAATATTAGCATCGGTTGTGTTCAATGAATCCATAAAGAATTTAAATAACTCTTCCTTGCCAAGCGCGTTCTCAGTAACAACAACATCTTCTTTAATGGCTTTATTGATCGCATTCCGGTTTTTGGAATCAAAATTGGATTTGATCTCCTCTATTGTTCTTTGCAGATTAATGCGGTAGGTATAGTTTGGAACAACCTTGTATTTGTTCCAGATGAAAGGTTGAAAATCGATGATACTTGTTGGAAAGGCCAAAACCGTTAAGGCACTTTTTTGAGCGTTAAAGAAATCACACACTTCAGTCATGATCTCTTTGGAGAAATTATTGGCGGAAGAATTGTTCTTGCTATCCGATGTAAAAAATAAGCCGCAATGAGGTGTGTAAGGCGGTAACTTTAAAAAAGTGAAGCCATATTTTTTGGTGTTTAAAAAATAAAACCCGCCAATAAGTTGGTGTTCATCTTTATAAATACCAATCAGCGTTAACGCATCTTCATACACCGACAGCCATTTTTTACTGGCAAACACACCAATAGCGGGTTCCGCTTTTTCACAGAACACATCAAGACTATCTATTTGTTTTAAGATCACGCGTTATATTTTAGAATCCGGTTATAAACCCCGATCATTTGTTTCACATTATTGGCCCAATTATATAATTCAACCGCCCGTATTCTTGCCTTACTTACTTTTTCCAATGCCTGCTCCGGGTGATCTATCATGTGACACATTGCTTCTACCGCTTCACTCACCGAACCTTTAGCGACAAGGATCCCACATTCGTTATTTCCTCCCAACACTTCGTTAAACCCTGCCACGTTGCTGGCTATCACACAACTTTTTGATGCCATAGCCTCCACCAGCGATACACCAAAGCTTTCGCTGTCCAAAATGGAAAGGCTTACAAAAATATCTATTTTTTTATGGTAATCCGCTATCTCGTTGTAAGCGATCCTTCCGGTAAATACAATATGTTGTCTTACTCCCAGGTGCTCAGCCAGGCGTTCAGAATTTTCTTTTTCGGAGCCCTCGCCTACCATATGCAAAACAATACGTTTGTTGGGATACTTTTTTACAACTTCACTAAAGGCATTGATTAAAATACTGACACCATACTTTGTTTCCAAAGGTTTAATATTTCCAATAACGATCTCATCCCGGTTCGTAAACGGAAGCTGTTCCTCCGAACGGTTAAAGGTATTCACATCTATGCCAAAAGGTACCACTTCTATGCTGTTCCGGGTATAATTCAATGCCTCGTCTTTCATGCAAATGCTGGTTGATGTGACCATCGTCGCTTTCCTCAGCACATACTTCAAAATACGTTTATAAATGAAGTTTTGTTTCGGAAAGTCAAATACATCCGAACCCCAGACAGAAACAACAAATGGCGTAAAACCCGATAAAGCCGCAATAAGTCCATAACTGGTGGCGTAATGCGCGTGCAAAATATCAGGGTTAAATGCTTTGATCTTTGTTTTTAAAACAGGCAGGTATTTGAAATAACCCAGCTTTTCATTGATCCCCGAACCGGAGATCACCTCTGCCGGTTCAAATAAGAGTTCAATATTTGGCACACCGGCATACCATTGATAGGATGCTTTGTTAAAAGAGAACAATCCAACCTGAACTCCCGACGCGGCAAGGCTAAGAGCCCATTTTTCAGTATGCTCAGAGTAAGTATCGGATAGTAACAAAACACGCATTAAAGCCAAAATTAAACTATTATGCCAGAGTAACGTAAAAGAGCTGATTTTGTTATAAACATGATGCTATTAAAAAACAACCGCCCTATAACTGGTTCTTTGCCTGATTTCAGTTACTTTTAAAGAAACAAAGCACCAAATTGCTTAGTATATTTGCAGCGTTGAAAACCCTTAAAATAGCCTATATTACCGAAACCTCACCAGATGATAAACACGCCTGGTCGGGAACAGCCCACTATGCTTACGAAGCCTTAAAACAATATGGGCACACGGTTTACGCACTCGGGCCAAAAAAGCCAGGTTTTATTGGTTTTGCATGCAAAGTTGTCAATCAGCTTTCGTTGGCAATTTTAAAGAAGCGCTTTGATTACAGGCATTCCACTATGTATTCAAAAGCATTCGGAAGGCTTTTTGGCAAGGAGCTGAAAAAACTGGATTGTGACGTGGTAGTGGTATGCGGAGGTACAGAATATGGTGCTTATCTTGACACACATAAACCTGTATTTTATATTTTGGATCGTACCATTGAAGGCGCTCTGAATTATCATTCAATTTTAAGTAACCTATTGGAATTCTCTAAGCGTCAAAGCATTGCAACCGATAAACGGGCCATGCTCCATTCAACAAAAACAGTTTTTTCATCGGAATGGGCCGCTACACATGCTAAAACTTATTACCACTTGCCGGATGCCAAAAGTATGGTATTGCCCTTTGGCGCTAACCTGGATGCTGTTCCCGACAGAGAAACAGCTCTTACACCCAAAGACACTAAAACCTGGAAATTATTACTGATAGGTACATCATGGAAAAATAAAGGTGCCGATATTGCCTTTAACACGCTGCTTTATTTGCTGGAACAAAATGTTGACGCACATTTAACCGTTGTTGGTTGCACCCCACCGGAAGAAATAAAACACGACCGCCTGACCATTATTCCATTTGTAGATAAAAATTCAGAAAATGGCATTAAGCAATTATGGCAACTGTTTTTAAGTCACCACTTTTTTATTTTACCAACGCGGTTTGATTGCACCCCTATTGTGTTTTGCGAAGCCAGTTCCTTTGGCTTGCCAATCCTGTCGAGCGATACAGGTGGTGTACGGGGTCATGTGAAAGAAGGGATAAACGGTTTCCTGATCCCGTATGAAGACAAGGGTAAATTGTATGCGGAAAAGATCATGGAAATTATCAATTCAGCGACTTACCCTGATCTGTGTAAAACAACAAGGTTATGCTACGAAGAACAATTAAATTGGGAAAGCTGGGCTAAACGATTTACTCAAGAAGTTATTACCTCTATTTCCTAAATTGCCTTACGATACATTTTGCCAGTAATTTTAGTGCAGAGCCTTTGTAAAGGATTTTAAGATGCGATTTGAAATAAGCTGAAAAAGCCTTTAAACCAAGGTTTGTATTCCCGCAACTGTCGAACCATTGCTTGCCAACAATCTTTTCAAAGACTGGCTCAGCAATTAATTTCAAATGCCTGTTTTGGCTAAGAAGGCTATTCAACCATTTTTCGGCCTGTTGCAACTCCTCAACAGATCGTAGTAATTGAGAACTACCCATGGCATTATGAATATAAAGCTCAGGTTCTGAAAACGAAAAGCCGGCCCTTGACAGGATATTTTTACGGATGTGGTTGGCAGATATGATCTGTTCATGACGATGAACTTTTGTCACCTGCCCACTGTGTTCTCTATATTTAAAGAGTGTTTCATTCACCGCTCCAAAACGACATGTAAATAATAAACGGCTCCATAGGTCATAATCCTCGGCATGTTTAAATTCGGCATTAAAAACAGGAACTTGTTCTTTTAAAACGCTTGTTCTTATCATTAAGGAAGGATGTGCTACCGAGGCATTGAACAGCATCCAGCCCAGTATTTCATCCTGGGTTTTAAACGCCTCTGAATAAGTTTCTCCTTTTTCTGAAAATTCAATGTAATTGCAGCCACAAACACCAAGCCCGGGATCAGCTTCTAAAAAGGCAACTTGTTTTTCAAAACGTTTTGGCAGGCTTAGATCATCCGCATCCATGCGGGCCACATATTTTCCGTTTGCTACTTCAATGCCTTTATTCAACGAATAGATCAAGCCTTTATTCCCGCCATTATCAATCAGTTTTATTCTTGAGTCGTCGTAGGAACTAATAATGGGTAGACTCTCATCCTTAGAACCATCATTAATGATAATAAATTCGAAATGTGCATACGACTGGCTTAAAATACTATCCATAGCCTGCTTCAAATAGGCTGCGCCATTGTACACCGACATGACAACAGAAACCAAAGGCAATGATGTATTTACAGTCGTATCCATTCTTTCGGGATCAGGTCGTAGGTTTTAATAGTTGTATCGTTGAACCATTTCAATGGCGCGATCACTATTTTTTCGTTATTACGGTTAAGCCAGGCCGCCCACCAGCTAAAGCTGCTATTGGCAATAACATTATGCCTGCAATGGCTCATTAAAAACATATCCAGGTGTAAGTTCTCTTTTTGGTTTGCATCAACAAAATGAAGCGTTTCCTGCATTTTCAAATTGGCTTTACACCATTCCAGGTCATCGGAAAACACAAAGATCTCAACTTTTTTATGCTTCTCTTTTATATATTCCAATGCTTTTTTATAATAGTCCGGGCTGCAAGAACCGTGGTGCGATTGCGCGCTGGCGTTGGAAATATAATCTCCCCGTCTTATATGCATTGAAACAGACTCGCAGCTTTCAATTTTCTTTAACCATTCCTTATTATCCTTGTTCAAAGGATCCTTCAACACAAAATCGTTGACAAGAACAGACTCTATAGGCTTAAAATACAATTCGCTTTGCCAAAAGCCATCCAGATAAGTATTAGCCGGATAACTTAAAAACTCCCGGTGGTAAGTCGTTCCGCTTTCGGCAACATAAAGGTTTTTAAATAAAATAGGCAGCTTACGCTGAAACATCCTCAAAAACTTATTAGCGTTTTTTATCTTAAACCGTTCAACATCTGCTAGTGTCGCAATTTTAAGATCAATATGAAAGACATCCAGTTCCAGTTTACGCTTGGTATAATTACCGGCCGGGTCTTTTTCAAGATATGACGTATCCATCAACAGTTCGGTTTTATGCAACCAGGCAAGGTATCTCCCTGCAGCATATTGAAACATCTGGTTCCCCAGTCCGCCTATTAATTTTACAACGATCATAAAAACTGCTCCAGTTTAAAGATATAATTATTGTAACGGCTTTCAAAAAACCGTTTTTTGAAGGTTTTAAGACTGCGGCTTTTAGGCAACTGATTGATGACCTGCGTAAAGAATTCCGCATTTTGTTTCGCGGCAGGAACTATGGCTAACAACTCATCAAAGGTTAAAATGCCGTATTTAAAGAACAGATAATCGAAAAAAGAATTGAATTTTTTACCTGGAACAATTTTAGACCGGATTTTATTGAATAACAAAACATGTTCCCTGATCTGGATCTCTTTATTATGTTCCACGCTTCCCGTTACCTGCCCTTCAATTTCGTGTGAGGTAGACACCAGGGCTTGATTTATAAAAGCAATATGCCGGTTATGGTAGAGCTGTTCAATATAAAGATCAACATCTACCAGCCACTTAAATACCGGGTCGTATAATACCGATTTATCATTTACATATAAGGTAACGGATGGGGCGCCAATGACGTTTTTAAAAAATAAGAATTCCGGTTTTTGTTTAATAATAGCCAATTGTTTTTGAGTAATGGTATGAACGCGATGCTCATTGGTTTTAGGATACCATACATCTGTCTGACAGAATAAAAAAGAAGCCTGCCGCCTTTCAATTTCTTCTACCATTAACCTCAAACTGTAAGTTTCAGTAAAAAAATCATCATGATGCATGATCTTAAGATACTTGCCGGTTGACCTGGCAATAGCCGAGTTCCAGTTTTGCGGGTTCCCCAATGCAGGCTGGTTTCGCTGGTAGGCATATGCCCGGTCTTTTAAAATACCCTTTATAAATAATTCCAGTGAATCATCCGGCGTATCATCAGAAATGATCAATTCAAAATCCGTAAAATCCTGTTTCAAAATCGAAGCCAGGCATTTTTCGAGATAAGTTTTTTGCTTATACACAGGAACGCATATGGATACCAGTGGTTTCATTTAACGCTGTATACAGAGGTGTCTTTTTTAATGGATTTTTTATAGAACAGTTCTTCTTCGGGCAGGTTTGCCGAATCGAAGTACCAGGTGAGATGTTGCGCCGCCAGTTTGCCTCCCACCCTTATGGCTTCGCATTCTTCGGCATTGCCAAATGCCAAGGGCCTGTATAAGGCCAGGGTGGTATCAACCGGGGCGTCGTATACGTCCTTTTCCAATTGTTTTTCCCAAAAGATCTTTTCGTTATTAATTGCTTCCTGTTTATGTGAATAATGATCGGGCAGATCATCTATCTTTAAAGCCACGCCGGCCTTTTCCTTAGCGGGATATTTTATCAAACAGGAATACAACTTATAGACAAAATCCTTCGGACAATCGGGCTGCAATAAAATGTCAGGGTCGGAATACACGTAATAGTTACTCTTAAATTGCTCAAATACATTGCTTTCCCAAAGCGCTTTATAGCCAATATTTTCTTTCAGAAAAATAACGGTTGCGGGAATGGTTTTATAATATTCCAATAAAGGCGGATAAGCGCTGTCGTTATCCAGCACATAAATATGCTTGTACCCAAATGCCTGCAACTGATCGACCATCATTTTTAAAAACGTATAACGGTTGCGGTTATTAATGATAATGGGAATTTCAAAACAATTATCAGAGGTAATAACCTGCTTAGGCAATAAAAGGCGTTTCAACTGCCTGCTTTGTTTTGCCAATGACGCTTTGGTTTGCTTTTTAACAGCAAATAAAAACTCTTTTATTGCGTTGTCCTTTGCCATTAAAAGTTTTGTTTCCCTCTTAATTTCTGCAAGGAGTTTATGAGTGAAGCATATTTACTTCTTGAAAAAGCATTTTGTTTCTTCAGGCTTTCGTAGGTCATTTCAGAAACATTTAGCTTCCAGGCCTTTTCGCGTTCCTGCAATTGCAGTTCGTCTTTAGTAGCGTCGTTACTGATCCCGTTACCATCGAACAGTGTAATGAACTCCGGAATATGCTCCGTTGTGATCCCCGGTTTTAAAAGGCAGCGGATAAAAAATTCATAATCGCCGGCAATTTTAAAATCGGTATTATACAAACCATAATTCCTAAACAGTTCTGCTTTTATAAATACGCAGGGGTGCCAAAACGTGCTATTCAACATAAAATCAGTATCAATCTCATTGGGAGCCAAATGTTTTTCCTGGCGGTTGTTTTTTTCCAAAACCAGGTCGCCATAATAAATTGATTTATCGCTACCCAAAAAATGACTGACTTTTTCCAGAACGATCCGGTTAACCAAGGCATCCCCACTGTTTAAAAACAACAAATAGTTGCCGGTGGCTTTTTCAATTCCTTTGTTCTGAGCATCATAAATGCCTTTGTCTTTTTCGCTAAGCCAATGGTTGATTCGTTGGTTTTGCTTAATGACCTCAACGCTAGTGTCTGTTGAGTTCCCATCAATCACAATAAACTCAAAGTCCTGAAAAGTTTGATCAACAACGCTCTTAATGGTTTTTTGTAAGCCATTGGCATTGTTATAGTTTATTGTTATGACGGATATTAAGGGCATGTTAAAACGCGTTCATTACCTCAACCACTTTTGCTACCGCATCTTTTGTGTGGAAATATGAGATTGGCAGGCTCAAAGTGGTTTGGTGAATTTCTTCGGCAATTGGTGTAGCTTGTTGGTCGAGGATCCCCTTCATGGCTTTTTGCTTATTTGGAGCAACAGGGTAATGAATTTCCGTTTTAATATCATGTTTGGTCAAATGATCCCTTAAGGCATCGCGTTTAGGGTGACGTATGTTGAAAATATGATACACATCATAATAATCGGCATGCACCTGTGGTTTAATGAAATCCGATTTGAGGCCTTTTAAATACACGTCGGCCAGTTCACGCTTGTGAAGAGTGATCTGTTCCATATATTTTAACTTTACCAGCATTAAGGCTGCCTGCAGTTCATCAAGGCGTGAATTAACGCCCACCACTTCGTTATAGTATTTCACTTCGGAACCGTAATTTCTAAGGACCTTTATTTTACCGGCCAGTGTTTCATCATTGGTAGTAACAGCTCCCGCGTCGCCTAAAGCGCCCAGGTTTTTGGTAGGATAAAAGCTATGTGCCGCGTAATCACCAAAACTACCCGATAATTTTCCTTTGTATTTTGCGCCATGCGATTGCGCGCAGTCTTCAATTACTTTTAAATTATGTTTTTTAGCAATCGCCAGGATCGGATCCATCTCACAAACCTTACCATACAAATGAACGACCATAATAGCCTTTGTTTTTGGCGTAATAGCCTGTTCCAGCAACTTTGGATCGATGTTGTAGGTAGTCATATCCGGTTCAACCAAAATTGGCTGCAAGCCATTATCTACAATGGATAAAATAGTAGCGATATAGGTATTGGAAGGCACCAACACTTCGCTGCCTTTTTCAAATCCAAAGGTGCGTAGCGACAGGTTCAGGGCATCAAGGCCATTAGCCACGCCAATACAGTGAGGGGTGTGGCAATAAGCGGCAAACTGCTTTTCAAATTCTTTTACTTTGTTTCCCAAAATATACCAGCCGCTCTCCAGTACTTCGTTAAAAGCCGTACGGTATTCATCAAATAAAGTATTATTCAGTTTATTAAGGTTCTCGTATTCAATCATAAAACAAGTTTAAAATTTAATATAATGATGGTGTTTTTTTCGGTTCAATGTTTTTTGGCCATTTATGTTTTTAATGTCCTGACGGATATCATAAAGATACCATCTTAGCAAAGATAAAAAATTAAAAGGTTTTTGGGGCGAATTATCATGGGCGCCATTTGAGTTAAAGGCGTTTCCTGTATGTTGATGTATTTTGTAGGAGGCCCTGAATAATTCATTGACATAAGGCAGGTAAAATAACTCGAGGGCCGATGGGTTCATTTCGTAAGCCTCGCCGGTAAGCGATACGATGTTGTCTTTAAAGATCTTCAAACCATGAAAATGGAAAAATACCGCTGTAAACTCCTTACCTGTAGCGTTCTCTTTCCCAATAATACTGCCGTTTTCTTTCCTGAAATTATATTGCTGCATATTCCATGGCGCTAAACCTCCGCCCAGATGCTGCAATACATGTACATTGTTAAAGCGTGTTGGCCAGTCGTCGAGGTATTTCTGATCGCCAAATTTACCATCCTCTGCCCTGGCATAACACCAGGTGATACAGGATTCACGCCAGTAATTCAGAGCCTCCATGCCATCTTTATCATTTTTAAAGCCAACAAATTGCACACAGTAAATTCCACTCATAAGGCTTTGATCGTATTCGGGTGTGTAACGGTGTTCTGTAATTAGTACCGACCTGCTCCCCCACTCATCAAACAGCGATTGGGGATTTGAATAAAAGCGCATATCGGCATCCACATACACACAATGGTCGAGGTTAAAGGTGTTAATACTATATAAAACGGTAGAGGCTGTGCAGGTCCAGCAATACTCGCCCGCCGAACGGGTATTTTTTATAGCCAGCAATTTTGGGTCTTCGAACTGAGCCAATGAAATGGCCGTTAAATTCTTTTGTGGGAATTTCTGAAAATAATCATAGGTAAGGTCATCGAAAGCAACGACATACAAATGAAAATCAGGGCAGTGTTTTTGCAACGACTCATACATCACCAGTCCGCGCGACAGGTAATTGGAGTTGAAAAGAGTTACAAAATTCAATGTTTTCATATTTATTTTCTTGCTTCCATAAATAAGGAATCAGGCTTACGCACCAGGTTATTTTTGCCATCCAGTTCAAAACTGTTCCAATTGGGAATGCTACTTGTAAATGCCGTCACAACCTGCACATCTTTAAAGCCACAATTCTGTAACAGTAGTTTTAAAGAATAACGGTCATACATCCACTGGTGAATCTCGCCTTCGCTCCTGAACTGGGCAATTTTCAATTTCTTATAATCGTCTTCCAGCAACATACGCTTCAGTTTTTCTTTGATCCTGTTCTTTAAATTGTATGTAAACGCCCGTTTAGGCTGTGGCTGAGGAACTGTTGGTTCGCTTTTAATCCTTAAATTATCGATCAATAATTGTACTTCATGACCGTTTCTTTCCAGCAAAAAATCATCCACCTGTTTGCTTTCGTCTTGTATAAAGCCAATCATTTCTCCACCCGATTCGGTCCTTACTACCTGGTCATACATTTCAAGCAATGACCATTCGTACTTTTCGGCCGCTTTGGGAACATTGTTCAGGCTTTCTTCCAGGTATTTTAAATAGTTTTTGGCAATACGTTCCAAATCGGGAATTGCCACGCGAATAATGCCGTCTTTCTTTAAAACCCGGTAACATTCCTTAATAAAATGAACGGCTCTGTCTTTTGGAAAATGTTCCAGCACGTGAGAATGGTAAACCACATCAAAGCGGTTATCCTCAAAGGGAACACCGCTTAAAAGATTATGCGCCATAACACCTTCGCCGGTTGATACAAAATCAACATTCGTCCAATCTTTATGAAAAGTGGCTCCGCAGCCAAGGTTAAGATAATTTACGTTGCTCATACTATTATTTTTTTATTACCAATAACATCCATCCTCAACTTTTGAGTGATTGGCTGGTATCTCACTTTGTGCTGGTCTTACCCAATATTCATTCATTAATTTGGAAATATAGTCATGTTCCTCCCATCGCTTACCCTTTATACCAAATAAGATCTGGGTAGAGCCTCCTAAATGAACCGCCTTTTTTCCAAGGCGCTTAACATGGGCTGCCAGCGGGAATCCATAGGCACCGCAGCCAATGATGGCCACATCAAAATTGGTTTGAGAGATCTGCCGGCACATATTTTCATAGGCCTCAAACCAGTTGTTGTAACCGGTTTGGTTATTGGCAATGGATTGCACTGCTTTTATAGTTTTTAATTCAAATTCAGGAAGGATATGCTCGTTAGCAAAAATATGCTTCCGCCTGGCATATTGCTTTATGATACTTTCCGTATAAGGATGGATAACCAATACGGTTTTTCCTTTTAATGCTTCTGTCCAGGGATGTTGATGATAATAGGGCTCAAGGTCGGGCAATCTTACTTTTACGGCTTTTTCAAGGTAGGCATCCAGTAGTGTTTCTTCTTTTAGCCATGAGCCTAATACGTCAACATATTTCAGATCATCCAGCATCAGTTCGCTGAATTTCTCGAGCAATGAGACCGATGGAGGAAAAAAACCGGCATTATTGCACATCGACCTTATGGTTTCTTCTTCCCACCAAAAAGCAGTTGATCGTCCTTTAATATAATTGACGGATTTAGCAATGAGCGATTTATGCTGATGCATGAAATAATAATTCAATACACAATTCAATTCTACCGAACCAAAACGGCAGATCATGACAGGGTCATTGCTATTAAGCTTATCTTTTATAAGATCGGATGCTGCCTGATGGCTTAACATGGCATGATCGTAAGTAGTTCCAAAAAAAACGGAAGACGGATGCTTAACCTGGTATTTTCTTTTCAGGTAATTTAATATTCTTATATAAGAAGCATTCATCTTATCTTAATATTCTTTTTATACAATTGATAAACCTCCTGGAAAAAGGCAGGGGTGGTGTTTTATAAATATCAGTAAAATAATCGGCTATTATTTTTTTTGCTTTGGTATCTTCAATGACCTCTATTTTTTTAAGCGGTATTTCCTTTCCATAAAATACCACATCAAAGTTGGTACTTATAGCGCTGTGTATGCCCGACCCATCCACACCAATATTTTGTATCAATGACTTTCCGGGATACAGGATATGCTTATTTTTTAAATAGGTAGAAGCATACCAGAGTATGGCCCACGAATTATTTTTTTTATCGATCTGGTCCTGCAGCATTTCCATATAGGGATAGGAATTGTAAATGCTAAAGTCGTAACCGAGGTTTTTATCTTTTAATTCCTGTAGTAAGGCTTTTCCATCCGAATCAAACAGGTCCCATCCCCTTTTCCATGTTGCCCAGCCCCAGCAATCGGCCCCTTTCAAAAAAAAGGTTTCGGGCAAGGGTTCTTTTACCGGGTAAATGTAACCCGAAATACAGGCCACATCAACATCATGCTCATACATGTTTAAACTATCGTTCATGAACTTCAGAAACCACACATCGGGTAAAAGGTCATCTTCGAGCACAATTACTTTACCATATTTTTCTACAGTATGGGTTACCCCTTCTGTTACCGAGCGTGCCAAACCTTTATTTACGCCCGATTCAATAATTTCAACGTCCTTGCACCAGGCTTCTTCCCGAATCACTTCTCTGACCTTGGCGATCTTTTGCTTTTGCTCTTCACTGGCATCAGGTTTAGGCCCGTCGACATAAATAATCAATTTTGACTGGTCGGCCAAATGGTTTTGTTTTAATGCCGACAAGGTTTTACGCGTATGCTCAGGCCTGTTGTATGCAAATATGATAATGGGCGAAAGTGACATCTTACAAAATCTGTCTTAAACGTTGCTAGTATTCTTAGGTTTAACCTGTGAGGGATTACCATAAGCTATATGATGGGCAGGTACATCTTTGGTTACAACGCAACAGGTCGATACGGTGGTATTATTCCCAATAGTACATCCTTTTAAAACAACCGCGCGTTTTCCGAGCCAGCAATCGCTTCCTATGGAAACAGGTTTTGTGACCGGTTTTTCATACTCCATGCCTATATCCGGAAAATCCCTCACGGTCATTTCCCTTCGTTTTTCGGGCGGATAGGAAACATGTGTATTGGTATCGTAGATCATGCATTCATAAGAGATCATGTTAAAATCGCCTATGGTGATGCTTTCATCACAACGCACCTCGGTTTGTTCGTTTAAGCAATTGTAATTCCCTATGTTGCATTGTCCGCCATACCTGACACTAAAGTCTGCCCTGATGACATTATGGTTCCCAATGTTTAAAGAACCTTTGGAAATATGCAATACCGGTACCATGCTGTTGTTTGCCTGATGGAGCATGGAGCCATCGCCAATAATGAGTTCTCCCTCAATTACAGAGATGCGGTAATTGAGTATTTTAACCCCTTTGCCTAAAACCACTTTGGCTTTTGGCCCAACCCTGATATGTACATTTTCTAAAACACAATCGTCAGCCTTTTCAAAAATGCCATCAACATCAATGTTTGAGGGACCTGAAAATAACCGCCTGAGCCTGCTTTTTATAGTGTATAACATATACTAAAGTTAATATTCAAAAATCTTATATCCTAATCGCCTGAAAACCCTGAGTAAGGTATAATTCCTCATCAAAAACAGATCGAGAGCTACCTTTCTTTTTAATTGATTTAAGTTATACCCAGTATAATACCTGTAAATGTATTTTTTAGCCGGTCCCTGGAAATGGAGGTTGTTGAATTTTATATTTTCATGGGTTGCCAAAAACTTCCCATAAGGAAAATTGTTATTCATGATGATCTTTTTTCCAATGCCTCCCATCTCAAAACCATCCGAACAGTTAAAGTTGTCATCAAACACCTCACCATGTTCAATATTACTTAAATCCTTTGCAGCATTCGGGTAATCAACCTGGTATTCAAGGAATGCTGTCATATCGCAAACACCACCGTTAAGTTTTTTTTCGAGATGCGTTTTATGTTTTTCCTCAAAACGGCACTTATATGCCGGATCATTGTACATCTTTATCATAAAATCACAAAAATCATCCAGGTAATGCAACGCCGAAAAATAACAGCACTGAGGTCCTTGCCTGTTGGTAATGGTGAATCTGTATTGATTGTATTTATTAAAAGTAGCTTCTATATCACAGTAAAGCATCACATCCGAATCGAGGTACAGAAAATTTTTGAGCTGTTGTTGCGCGCAAAATTCTTTTAAGATAAACCACCTTTGAAAACAAAACAATTCGCCCTGGTAAGGGTTGGTTGACATGTGCTTATAAACGCTTTTAAACTTATCTGCCTCGGTTGTTAATGCCTTAATATCAATGTATTTCACAAAATCATATTTGTGGCTAAGGCAATCTGTTATCAGGTAGATTTGATTGCGGGGATTTGATACATGTGCCTGGTTGAGGGAAAAATCTAAATAATAAGGATCGCCGGTATGTATAAAAATAACAGGAATATTCATTTACATACTAAAACTATGATTGATATAAAAATTCCCCTGGCTTTCTTCAGGAAGTTTTCCTGTTTTAAAAAAATCGCCTGCTTCAACCGGAAGTACTGTAGCTTCCTGGATCCAATCGGCCACTTCGCCATTTACAGAAGCAAAAATGGCAATGGTATAGGTCCCGCCTTTTAAGGGCACAACCGGAATATGAATATTCACCACAAAGGTGCCGGCATTAAATTTTTCAAATACCTGGTTGGTGTTATTATTGTTCAATTGCGTAATTCGCTGGCCATTCTCATCATCAATACCAACTGAAACGTTGAGATAAGACAGGTCGAACTTGGGATCGGCCAGCATTGTAAACACAATATTTAACGCGGAGCCACATTGCGCATTATTAATCACATTACCTACAGCATCTTTATAAACAATGGATTGAAAACGCACAGCGCCGTTCCCCATCCTGTCGGTCCTGTCGGCCAGCACAATAGTGCTCGATGCCTGTGAGGACATGAGGTATTTGGGAATGACCAGCTCAGTGGCATTATAATCGATCAATTGCCCGTTTTTCATATATATGCACTTATCGCAGATGTTTTGTATGGCTGCCATGTTATGGCTCACAAATAAAATGGTGCGTCCTTCATTGGTACTCACATCCTTCATTTTACCAATGCATTTTTTTTGAAACGCGATATCGCCCACAGCCAATACCTCATCCACAATCAAGATCTCCGGTTCCAGGTGCGCCGCTACCGCAAAGGCAAGGCGGACGTACATACCGCTGCTATAACGCTTAACAGGTGTATCCAAAAAACGCTCTACTTCGGCAAAGGCTACAATTTCATCAAACTTCCGGTTAATCTCCTGCTTGGTCATGCCAAGTATGGAGCCATTGAGGTAAATGTTTTCCCGACCCGAAAGATCACCATGGAAACCGGTACCAACTTCCAGTAAAGAGGCAACTCTCCCTGTAACCTCTATACGTCCTGTGGTTGGTGGTGTTATGCGCGATAATATTTTCAGCAGGGTCGATTTTCCTGCACCGTTTCTCCCAATAATACCTACCCTATCGCCTGCCTGAATTTCAAAAGATACATCCTTTAAGGCCCAAAATTCCTCCGTTTCTTTTTTCCTGGCAATGTTCTTTACATTTTTTAGTCCGCTCAAAAAACTTCCGTAAAGCGTATCGCTCTTTTCCACGGCATTTTTATTAAGCATATACTGTTTGCTTAAGCCTTCAACTTTTATGATGGAATTGCCACTCACTAGATATAATCAACAAAATTACGTTCGAACTTATAAAAATACCTGAAACCAATGAACAGGAATAAAAATGATACCGCTACCGACAGGATAAAATAATTCATATCGTAAATAGCATCTCCGCCAAACAGGCAATACTTAAACCCATCAATAGCGCCTACCATTGGGTTAAGGCAATAAAGGCATTTCATCCATTCGTAAGGCAATTTATTAAGGTATTTTTCTGTAGAAACAATAACGGGAGTTACATACATGCCAAACTGCAGGATAACCGGTACAATAAATTTAACGTCACGGTATTTAACATTAATGGTGGCAAAATACAGGCCTATTCCAAAACCATTGATAAGCGTTAGTATAACAAACAAAGGGGCTAAGATAATTTGCCAATGAATTGTTTTTCCGGCAAGGATAAATAATACAATAAGAATGACGAGCGAGATCAAAAAATCGATTAGGCAAACCAATAACGTACTGATGGGAATAATGATCTTTGGAAAATAAACCTTGGAAAACAAATTGGAATTACCGACAATTGAGTTACTCACATCATTGAACACATTTGAGAACAATTGCCATAAAACCATGGCGGCCGCAACATATACAAAACTATCAAGCGTGCCACCTCCGGTTATCTTGCTCGAAATATAGCCAAATACGAGTATACTCATGAGAGGCTTAATGAGCGCCCACATAATACCGGCAAATGCCTGCTTGTACCTAACCAGGAAATCCCGTTTTGCAAGGTTATTCAGCAGGCTTTTATACCTTAAGATATCCCTGAGCGAAAAAAAGGAACTTAAATTAGAGTCGATGACTATTTTCTCTTTATTCAATGGATCACAAAGATATAAAATCCCGCGGGATAGCTTATCAATCCAACTGAAAGATATTGACTTTATACCCTTAATAATTACCTGGTTTTTAAATAATTTAAGTATTTTAGTTCTACTGTAATTTATTAACCCTAAAACCTTTATTATGGATTTAAAAGTAGCCCTTAATAACATCTGTGAACGATGGAAATACAAGATGGATGAAGTATCGCCAGGCGTTTTCAGGATCGATGTTTCTGTACCTTATAAAGATAATACAGTAAGGTACCAGTATGTATATGCCTGGATCATTAAAGAACGCTATTATGGGAAAGATGTCGTGTATATGAACAGCCGCTGCGGTGAGTTTAACCTGCATTTAAACCTATACCAAATCCTGAAAGAAAGCGGTTATGGTAATTATTGTTCAGTAACCGTAACCACCGATAAACGTCCGGATGGTTCGCCATGCGAAACAGTGGTGGTACAGGCTGTGCAACCCATTGAATTTACCAGCGAAACTATTTTGAACCAGGTAATTTATGATGTAGCTGTAAATGCCGATTTTATTGAAAAAACCTATTTTGGCGGCGACAACAACTAAAGCTCAGCTTTCAACCAAAGATCACAAATCATTGCTTTTCAGTAAATTATCGTCCAAAAACACCTAGTATACAAAAAAGGACAAAGCCTCCCAGGCTTGTCCTTTTTTTAATTTTATTACATACAGATCTTAACATACGTACTAATGTTTATCGACAATTAATTTCATTAATTCATCCAGTTTTGGAGAAAGAACCACTTCTGTTCTCCTGTTTTTGGCTTTTCCTTCGGTAGTACTGTTATCTGCTACAGGAAAGTATTCGCCCTTGCCGGAAGCCGTTAACCGACGGGCATCCATGCCGTATTCAACCGATAAAAGTCTCACAACATTAGTAGCCCTGGCCGCGCTTAAATCCCAGTTATCCTTATACAAGGCTGTTTTAATAGGTACATTATCAGTATGGCCTTCAATGGCAATGCTTACATCGGTGTTTTTATTCAACACCTCGGCCAGTTTTTTCAACGCTTCTTTCCCTTTAACCTCTACATTGGCATCCCCCGATTTAAATAATAGCTTGTCTGACATGGAAACGTAGACTTTTCCATTCTTCATTTCCACGGTCAATTCATCGGGGCTAAAGCCCAATAGAGCGTTTTTTACAGAAGTGTTCAATAAATTAAGCACAGAATCCTGTCTTCTTAAAATGGACTCCAGTTCCCTTAACCTGGCTTCTCTTTGCTGTAATTTGGCCTGGTTACTTCCCAAATCGGCACTTAATTTATTAAGTTGCGAGCCGGCATTTTGTTGCAGGTTATTATACTCTGTCATCAGGTCATCATAGCTTTTTGTTAATCCGGTTATCTTATCGGCCTGCGTCTTGGTTAAATTACAAAGCGAATCACGCTCATGCAGGGCTTTTGTATATCGTTTTGAACTATAGCTTTTTTTAGCACCAGGTTCGCCGCAGTTTTTATGGGCGGCACATGAACTGATGAAAACCATAACTGCGCCGGCTATAAAAGCAAGCTTTAAAATATGTTTGAAGAAGTATAACATGATGATAGGATTTAATATTTGCCAAAATGCTAGCAAACTATATGCAACCTGGAACGGGACAACGATCCGTTAGTTAACAAACCCAACTATATGGCAGGCGTCGCAAAGCTGGCCGAATAATCAGCGGCTTGAACTTAAATGAATAAAATCCCGATCTGAGGAAACAAGTCCACATAATTTGCTTTTAGGTTTATGCTTATGTTAATCACGCGCTTTAAAGAAAGCCTTGGTACGTTATTTTAAGACATTGGTTATAATCAACATGTACCTTTATGAAAATACTTACTCTAACAGCAGCATTACTTATAACCGTAATTGCTAATGCTCAAACCAACAACGATAAAATTCCTGCCGAACCTATCAAGCAATCCATTTTTTCCATTGGCTTAAAAGGCAGTTTTGGTCACTCCTACATCATGCCTTATAAAGATTACACCTTTAATTCATCATGGAATGCCGGTATAGCAGCTACCTATGCGCCATGGGCTCATTGGGGCCTTGGCCTTGACGCCATTTATTCATCTGAAGGGGCTTCGTTTAATTACATGGATGATGTTTTAACCACAAAACTGGACTATGTGCGTGTACCGGTAAAAGCCATTTACTTTTTCAGGACCTATGAAAAGGATTTTAGGCCAAAAGTTACCCTTGGGCCAAGTGTTGGTTTTTTAGTTAACCAAACTAACACTGCCAATGCCAATTTTATTGACCTGGGAGCAAATGTTACCGCAGGCTTTAATTACCGTTTACTGCGAGCGGTTTGGCTAAACGCTGACCTCTCCTACTACCAGGGATTTTTAGATGCCTATTCCGGCAATAATGAAACCGATTTGAATGGGAATGTACGTCTTGACCTTGGAATTTGTGTAGGTTTTTAATAGTAAAAGTCATTGTTTAAAAAGGCGGGCTTCCCGCCTTTGTTTTATATAGCAGGCTTTGCGTATCTTTAAGCCAAAACAGTTACAATGAACGCTAACGAACAATTAATCACAGGCTTTTATACCTGCTTTCAAAATAAAGACTACAAAGGCATGCAGGATTGTTATGCTGATAATGCCACATTTAATGATGCTGTATTTTCAAACCTTAACGCCAAACAGGTAAAGGTCATGTGGGAAATGCTATTGAAAACTGGGAAAGACCTGCGTTTAGAATTTAAAAACATAAAGGCTGACGATAAAACAGGAAGCGCTGAGTGGATAGCCTATTATACATTTTCAAGAACCGGCAACAAAGTCGTAAACCGCATTAAAGCCGGTTTTGTTTTTGAGAATGGGAAGATTGTAAAACATACCGATGACTTTGATTTTTATACCTGGGCCAAACAATCGTTAGGAACAACAGGACTTTTATTAGGCTGGACACCCTTTCTGAAAAATAAAATAAGGTCCACTGCCATGCAAAATCTGAATGATTTTATGAGATCAAACCCATAGCCTGCCGTAAAAAAAAGCCTCGTCACGGTTAACTGTGACGAGGCTTTTTTAGTGACTATTATATATCAATTTATTGCAATACAATACGTTTTACTTTTGAGCCTGCTTTTGATTTAAGGGTCACAAAATAAACACCGTTGTTTTTATCAGACAGGTCGATCTTTATTTTTCCACCGTTTGACTGAACCTGTTTCACTTCCTTTACGGTTTGTCCAAGCGTATTAACTACTGAGATGGTAAAATCCTGTGCATCCAGGGTTGTTACATCCACAAACAGCTCACCGTTTGTAGGATTAGGATACACGCTCATTTCCACATTGGATACTGTTTCCTCAATACCGGTTACAGAGCATACCGTGCTTGTTGCTAATGATAAACGCCTTACGCAATTAGCCATTACCGCCTGCATACGTGCTTTTTGACCGGCAGTAAACATTGCCATGCATTTGTCGTCGCTATAATCCATGTAGTTCTGGTAATTAACTCCCGGAGAAGTGGCAGTACACTGATCCGTAACAACAGCCCCCGCTGTAGTTGGACAGGTATAATTCTCTGTTTTTTGGTTTGGCGTATCCGCCACATAATCGCTACCGGAGCAATTGCTGTCATCGCCCCATATGTGCCATAAACCTAACCAGTGGCCCGATTCGTGCGTCAGAGTCCTGCCTTTGTTGTAAGGAGCTGATGAAGCATTTAAAGCTGTTCCCGTATTACCAATGTAATGATAATCAATCACAACCCCATCGGTATTGGCAGCACCACCCTGGCCAACCATATCGGTAATTGGTGTTGTACCTGAAGGGATAGTTGGAAACTGTGCATAACCTAATGTTCCAAGGTCGGAACCACCAAACTCAAGCACCCAAACATTAAAGTATTTGGTAGGATCCCATGAAGAACCAGGTTTTACAGTTGATTCGATATAAGCGGTAGCATAAGGCAGAGAGTTCCAGCCTTTGGCCACTGTACTGATACGGTCAATTCCCGGTTCGGCCATCACGGCACCTGTAGGGTCTACTTTAGCCGCGCAAAAATTAATTTCCACATCAGCTGCTATCGACGAAAGGCCGGCTTGAGTGACATAAGTACTAAAGTTGCTGTTGGTTTTCCGGTAATCCTCATTTAATATGGCGATCTGGGAATTGATCTGGGCGGCATTTAAATTACGCCCAGTGGTTGCACTGGTAGAATTTACCGCTACACCCGAGTGAATGATATGAAATACGATAGGAATGGTATAGATCGTAGAGGTTGTTCTGGCATTGGCAAATTGCTGGTGCTTCAGCATCATTTGCTGGAAATATTCTTCATAAGAAGGATTTACCTTTGGCGAAGCGCATTTACGCACAGGTTGTTGTACTTGATTGTTTTGAGCCACTGAGCTGCAAAAAAACAAAGCCGATAGAGATAAAGTAGTAAAGATTTTTTTCATGGGAGCAAATTTATACACATAGTTACAAATTAATTTCCAAAAAATCAATGTTCATTGCGACTTTTGAGGTAAATTAGACCTTTTTATAGATCATGCCTCATAAGATTTTAGTCATAGAAGATGAGCAAGCATTGCAGGAAACGCTGAAGCTGAACCTGGAACTTGAGGGCTATGAAGTAGATGCCTTAGGTTCGGGAGAAAATGCCTTAACTCATATTAAATCAACAAGGCCTGATCTTATTTTACTCGATATCATGCTGCCTGCCTTAAGCGGAATGGAAATTTACAGGCAATTAAAAAGTGCGGATATAACAACACCCATTATTTTTTTAACCGCTAAAAACAGCGTGCAGGATAAAATTGAAGGTTTAAAGCTTGGCGCCGACGATTATATTACCAAGCCTTTTGATCTTGAGGAGTTGCTGCTGAGAATATACAATGTTTTAAAGAGGAATCATCCTCAAAAACAGGAAACGGGAATCTTTAAATTTGATAATTGCGCAATCAATTTTTCAACCTTCCAGGTGGTTGGACGTGACGGCAAAACAGAGGACCTTTCGAAACGGGAAATGGCCTTGTTAAAGTTACTGACCGACAACCTGAATAATGTCGTTTCAAGAGATGAGATCCTGGAAAAGCTTTGGAATAAGGATGAAAATCCGTCGTCAAGAACCATTGACAATTACATCTTAAATTTCAGGAAATTGTTTGAAGCCAACCAAAAAGAACCCATTCATTTTTTATCGATAAGAGGAGTTGGGTATAAGTTTACGGTTTAAGAGCAAGTCATGTTGAACTTGATTCAGCATCTCACGAGCCCCTGAAACGTCGCAACCTGTCCTGAGAGTCGGGAACAAATTATATTTTCTTAAACCGCTCCACCTCTACTCCATCTACCATAACCCTTTCAGTAAACATGGCCAACGGCCTTACCCACAAATTTTCCCCTTCGGGTTGGTAGGTGGCTTTGTAAACAACCAGTTCTTCAAGGGTTTCGCTATGGCGGGCAATACCAACCACTTCATAAATTTTACCCTTGTAATGTTTATATAGCCCGATTTCCATTATTAATAATGTCTCTTACGTCCCCTTAAATCCCTTTGTCTCTTAGCTGGTATGATCTGCCACAATAACCCATTTCCCTTCTATCTTTTTCCAGAGCAAGGTAAAATGGCCGCCGGCCGGTTTATCCTTTGCCAGTTCCCATTTGCCAATCACATAAATGCTGTTTTCCGACAGCTGGGTACATTCCAAAATGGTAAAGGTCAATTGCCCCATGGCCTCTTTATCAGGATAACCTTTTATGTAATTATCCAGCGTTTTTTGCCAGCCGTAGGTAATGCCTTTACTACCAATAAACTTAAGGCTATCGCTCTTCCAGTAATAAGCCATAAAACCTTTAATATCGCCGGCATTCCAGGCTTTTTGCTGAATCATCATGCTTTCCTTTACAATACCAACGCCAGAGTTTACCTTTTGAGCACGAACACCAACAGCAAAAAACAAACACATTAACAGAATAATCTTTCTCATATAACTTTCAATTGTTAATAATTTCAATCGTATAAATATCCTGTAAAATTACATAAAATGTTATATCTTTGTCCCACGTTCTTTAATACACTTATTAAGAAAAGCAGAGGGATACGCCCTGTGAAGCTTTACCAACCCTTGATGAAATGTAAAATGTAAAATGCTAAATTTTAAATGTTCCATTTATAATCTGTCATCTAACATTTATCATCTCTCGAAGAAGGTGGGAACTCGTTCCCGAACCGATAGCTATCGGGATCGGGAGAAAATAAGTCGGAATACATTAGTAAAACATAATTAAAAAAATAAACGCTAATCCCTTCTGACTATAAACAGCAGAAGGGATTTTTTATTTTAATGACCAGGGAAGTAACACATAGATTTTCAGACAGAGTTGATAACTATATCAAATACCGTCCACATTATCCGCAGGATGTATTTGATTATCTGAGTTCTTACAACATCATCAACCAAAGTTCTGTAATTGCCGATATTGGATCAGGGACCGGCATTTCGTCAGAACCGTTTTTAAAAATGAACCTGACCGTTTATGCCGTTGAACCTAACACGGAAATGAGGCTTGCCGCCGAAGATCTATTAAAGAATTATAAAAATTTCAACAGTGTTGATGCTACTGCCGAAAATACCGGTTTAAAAGACCAGTCGGTTGATGTGATTATTGCGGGACAAGCATTTCATTGGTTCGACAGGGAGAAAACCAAACAGGAATTTAAGCGCATTTTAAAACCCGGCGGTTATGTTGTTTTATTATGGAATGACCGGCAGACCGATAGCAGCGATTTTTCAAGATCATACGAAGATTTTTTACAGGCTTGTGGAACCGATTATAAAGCGGTTAATCACAAAAACGTACAGGAAAAGGAAATATTTGACTCCTTCTTTGGTGAAGGAAACTACACCGAAAAATGGTTTTACAATTACCAGGATGTTGATCTTACCGGGTTAAAAGGCCGCGTTCTCTCATCATCCTACATGCCTAACGAAGGGCATACCGATTATGAATACATGATGTACTGTTTAAAAAAAGTATTTGCAAGGTATCAGCAAAACAACACAGTACGCCTGGATTATGATACCAAAATTTATTACGGAAAATTACATTGAAATAAAAACTTATATGACCTCCGACATTAAACAAGAATTGGAAAAAAGGGTATTGGTGATTGATGGCGCCATGGGCTCCATGATACAACAATATAAACTCACTGAAAAGGATTTCAGAGGCAAACGCTTTGCCGACTGGCATAAGGACCTGCAAGGCAATAACGACTTGCTGTCTATTACGCAACCACAGATCATTAAAACCATTCATAAAGAATATCTAAAAGCGGGCGCCGATATTATTGAAACTAACACCTTTAGTGATACAACCATTGCCATGGCTGATTATGACATGCAGGAGTTTGTATACGAACTGAATTATGAATCGGCAAAAATTGCCAAAGAGGCCATTGCTGAATTTAAAATTGAATTCCCGGAGTTTGCTTCCGTTCCCAAATTTGTGGCCGGAGCCATCGGGCCAACCAACCGTACCTTGTCTTTATCACCAAATGTAAACGATCCCGGTTTCAGAGCTATTACCTTTGACGAGCTGGCAGAAGCCTACACGGAACAGGTTCGTGGATTGATTGATGGTGGTGCCGACCTGTTATTGATTGAAACTATTTTTGATACCCTGAATGCCAAAGCCGCCTTATACGCCATACAAAATTACTGTCAGAAAATTGATAAGAAAATGCCGGTTATGGTTTCGGGAACCATAACCGATGCCAGCGGAAGAACCTTATCGGGCCAAACTACCGAAGCCTTTTTAAATTCCGTATCACACGTTGATCTGCTAAGCGTTGGTCTGAATTGTGCCCTGGGCGCTAAGGACATGCGTCCTTACCTCGAAGAACTTTCGAATAAAGCGCCATTTTATGTCAGTGCATACCCTAATGCCGGCTTGCCCAACCAATTTGGCGAGTACGACCAGGACGCACATGAAATGGGCCACCAGATAGAGGATTTTTTAAAAGCGGGATTTTTAAACATTGTTGGCGGCTGCTGTGGCACTACACCGGCACACATTAAACGCATTGCCGAAATTGCCAAAGATGCCAAGCCCCGTAAAAAACCTCAGCCTGATACGCTAATGCATTTAAGTGGTTTAGAGCCCTATACGCTAACGCCTGAAAGTAACTTTTTAAATGTAGGCGAGCGTACCAATGTAACCGGTTCTAAAAAATTTCTGCGCTTAATTAAAGAAGGTAATTTTGAAGAAGCCCTATCCATTGCCAAAGAACAGGTTGATGGCGGCGCGCAGGTCATTGATGTGAACATGGATGAAGGGATGCTGGACAGTGAACAATCCATGACCACTTTTTTAAACCTGATAGCCTCTGAACCTGATATTTCAAGGGTACCAATCATGATCGATTCCAGTAAATGGACGGTAATTGAAGCCGGGTTGAAATGCGTGCAGGGAAAAGCAATTGTAAACTCTATTTCCTTAAAAGAAGGCGAGGAAAAATTTATTGAACAGGCCCTGAAAATAAAACAATACGGCGCAGCTGTTATTGTGATGGCCTTTGACGAAGTTGGACAGGCCGATACCCTGGAGCGCAGAAAAGAAATTTGTAAACGTGCCTATGACATTTTAGTTGATAAAGTAAATTTCCCGGCACAGGATATTATTTTTGATCCTAATATTTTCCCTGTAGCCACAGGAATGGAAGAACACCGCTTAAACGCGCTCGATTTTTTCAATTCTACCAAATGGATCAAAGAAAATTTACCACATGCCAAAGTGAGCGGTGGCGTGAGTAACGTATCGTTTTCATTCAGGGGGAACGACCATGTGCGTGAGGCCATCCACGGCGCTTTCCTGTACCATGCTGTAAAAAATGGCATGGACATGGGAATTGTTAACCCGGCACAATTGCAGGTTTACGATGATATTGACAAAACTTTGCTGGAACTGGTAGAAGATGTGTTACTGAACCGCAGGGACGATGCCACTGAACGCCTGGTGGAACACGCCGAATCGTTAAAAGGCATTACCAAAGAAAAAACGGAGAAAGATGAGGAATGGAGAAAAGGAACGGTTGAAGAGCGCTTAAGCCATGCCCTGGTAAAAGGTTTGGTAGAATACATTGATAGTGATACCGAAGAGGCACGACAAAAATTAGGAAGACCATTACACGTGATTGAAGGGCCGTTAATGGCCGGCATGAACGTAGTTGGCGACCTGTTTGGCAGCGGAAAAATGTTCTTACCGCAAGTGGTAAAAAGTGCCCGTGTAATGAAAAAAGCGGTAGCTTACCTGGAACCTTACCTATTGAAAGAAAAAGAAGAAAATGCCAAAGCCGGAATTGTGAGTGCCGGAAGAACCAATGCCGGCAAGATTTTAATGGCAACCGTAAAAGGCGATGTGCATGACATTGGCAAAAACATTGTGGGCGTTGTGCTGGCCTGTAACAATTACGAGATCATTGACCTTGGCGTGATGGTAAGCTGTGACAAAATTTTAGAAGAAGCAAAAAAACACGAAGTGGATGTTATTGGCCTGAGTGGCTTAATTACGCCATCGCTTGATGAAATGGTGCATGTAGCCAAAGAAATGGAGCGGTTAAATTTCAAAACCCCCTTATTAATTGGTGGCGCTACAACCTCTAAGGTGCATACAGCCGTTAAAATTGCGCAAAATTATTCGGGGCCGGTAGTGCATGTAAACGATGCCAGTAAATCGGTACCTGTTGCCAGCAGCCTCATCTCACGGGAATTACGCGATGCATTTATGTCCGACGTAAATAAAGATTATGAGCGTGTGCGTGAACAAAATAAAAATGCGCAATCGCAAAACAAGCTGATCTCATTGGCGGAAGCAAGAGAAAATAAATTTCCGATTGACTGGGCTAAAACAGAAATCGTAAAACCAGCCTTCACAGGCAATAAAGTATTTGACAATTACGATCTGAGCGAAATTGCCGAATACATTGACTGGACCCCCTTCTTTCACAGTTGGGAAATGAAAGGTTCTTATCCTAAAATTTTAAAAGATCCTGAACGTGGTGCTGAGGCCAATAAATTATTTAATGACGCACAGCAAATGCTAAAAAAAATAATTACTGAAAAATGGCTGACAGCAAAAGCAGTCATTGGCATCTATCCTGCCAATACAGTAAACCACGATGACACGGAAGTATATGATGAAAGCGGAAAAACCATTACCACATTCTATTCGTTACGTCAGCAAAGTAAAAAACCGGCCGGACAATACAACGTGGCTTTGTCGGATTTTATAAAACCAAAAGACCTCACCCCTAACCCCTCTCTAAAGGAGAGGGGGACCGGATACAACTCCGGTCGGTTCTCGTCGGCACCGAACTATTTTTTAAGTTCAGAGGCAGACTGGGCTAATACAATTGATTATGCAAAAGAAAACAGAAAAAACCCTACAAAAGCAGAAGGCATATTATGGGATGCTTTAAGGAATAAAAAGCAGAATTACAAATTCAGAAGACAACACCCGATCAAACAATTCATTCCTGACTTTGTGTGTATTGAAAAACGTCTGATAATTGAAGTTGATGGTTCCATTCATTTAAAGCAAAAAGAGAAAGACGAGAACCGGACCACAGAATTAAATAATCTCGGTTTTGATGTTATACGATTCACGAATGATGAAGTTGAAAATAACCTGGATAAAGTATTGGAAACAATTACAGAAGTTCTAAACTCCCCCCTCTCCTTTGGAGAGGGGCCGGGGGTGAGGTCCACCGACTACATAGGCGCTTTTGCCCTCACCACCGGGATTGGTATTGATGAGCACGTGGCCCGTTTTGAAGCCGACCACGATGATTACAGTGCCATTATGCTAAAAGCCCTGGCCGACCGTTTAGCAGAAGCCTTTGCGGAATTGATGCATAAAAAAGTACGTAAAGAGTTTTGGGGCTACGCCAAAAATGAGGATCTGAAAAATGAAGAATTGATTAAGGAAGAATATGCCGGTATTCGTCCTGCACCGGGCTACCCTGCCCAGCCCGACCATACCGAAAAGAACACGATCTGGAAATTGCTGGACGTGGAAAAGAACGCCGGAATTATTTTAACCGAAAGCCTGGCTATGGTGCCTACTGCGGCGGTAAGCGGCTTGTATTTTGCCCATCCCCAATCGCACTATTTCGGGATTGGCAAATTAAATAAAGAGCAGATTGAAGATTATGCCAGACGCAAAAACATGAGTGTGGAAGCGGTTGAACGCTGGCTGGGAAGCGTATTGGCTTATTAACAGATGGTATGACAGTAGAAACTCTTGTTAAAACGCTTGATTTATTGCCCCATCCGGAAGGTGGGTATTATAAGGAAACGTACCGTTCGCCTCTGAAATTGTCGGCGCAATGTTTGCCGTCTGATTTTAGCGGAGAAAGAAATATTGCCACGGGCATTTACTTCCTGATTGAAAAAGGAAACTTCTCCGCTTTACATAAAATTAAAAGCGACGAAACCTGGCATTTTTATTTTGGCGACGCGCTTGATGTTATTGAGATTGACGAAACAGGGAATTTAAAAATAACGGCTATTGGTTCGGATCTTTTAAAACGAGAATCGTTTCAATATACCGTAAAAGCCAATACCTGGTTTGGGTCGAGAGTGAGATCAGGCGGCAATTTTTCTCTCGTTGGTTGTACGGTTTATCCCGGCTTTGATTTTGCTGATTTTGAAATGGCCAAACGATCCGTCCTCATCAACCAATTTCCTCAACACACAAGCATTATTACCGAATTAACAAGGATTTAAGAATTATAGCAAATTAATGTAATTTTGATTTGCTATATTTACTCATCCTAAACTGTTATGAAGACTTTTGAGACCAATGCATACACCATGAATGTTCATGATGATTTGTTGATTGAATTTAAAGTTAAAAAAAATGTTACCCTGCAGGCTAGTGATGTATGGGAATCGAGGGACCAATCCGTGAACCACATTCCGGGTAAAAAATTCATGGTTTTGTTTGAAGGCGACGATAACTCCGATGTATCAGGCGATGCACGCCGTGCCGGCGCTTCGCTGGAATATACCAAACACGTAGCAGCCTTGGCTTTATACAGTAACAAGTTTCATGAGAACATCATTGGCAATTTATTCCTAAAGATCAACAAACCCCTTGTTCCTACCAAATTTTTTGACGACAGGAACAATGCGATTGCCTGGCTAAGAACCTTTCAAAAACCTTAATAAAATGCTTATTTGTTAGCATTTTTTAGCGACACTATTTTATAATATATCGTTATATTTATACGACTACTATCTTATAAAATATGAAACACTTCCTTATCCTATTCATTATACTTTTCACCCTTTTTTCCGCTTATTCTCAAAGCTTGCCACCAGGTGCTTACACCAGTACCAACAAAAAAGCAATTGCCTCCTACCTGGAAGGCAGAAAATACCTGGATGTGAGGAATTACGAAAAAGCCGAAGATAAATTTCAGGATGCCTTATCAAAAGACCCTGGGTTTATTGAGGCTCATACCCTAATGGGAACAGTGTACATGGAACAGGATAAACTGAAAGAAGCGATTGAAAGTTTTAAGAAAGCTCTTTCTCCCTATTTTGTAAGTAATTACTCCCAGCTTGGGGAATTGCAGTTTTATGCCGGAAGTTATTCAGATGCTAAAGTAACCCTCGAAAAATACCTTTCTTTCCCAAGAATTAATCCCAATACCAAAGAAAAAGCCGAATTTTTACTTAAATGTGCAAAGTTTGGGGAAGCTCAGTTGGCTTCTCCGCAAGCCATCAAACCCGTAAACATGGGCAGCAATATTAACTCCGAAAACAGCGAGTATTTGCCCAGCATTAGTGCCGATATGAAATACTTTATGTTTACCAGGCAGTTCGTTAATCAAAAAAATTGCGGGGTTCAGGATGGACAGGAAGATTTTTACATTTCAACCGATGGTAAGCCGGCTGTACCTCTTCTTGAATTGAACTCCAAATGTAATGAGGGAGCGCCAGCCTTATCGGTTGCCGGCGACTTTATGTTTTTTGCAGCCTGTGGCGAGCAGGATAATTCCTACATGGGAAATAATAACGGCTACGGAAGCTGCGATATTTTTTATTCTCAAAAAGTAAACGGCAAATGGACCAGGCCGGTGAATGTAGGCCCACCCATAAACACGGCCAACTGGGAAACACAGCCAAGTTTCAGCAGCGATGGAAAAACCTTGTATTTCATACGTGGTAGCACCAGGAATTATGTGGGTGATATTTATTACTCCGAAATAGGTGAAGATGGAAAGTTCCAGGAACCTGTTAGGCTTGGCAATACAGTTAATACCGACAAAAATGAGCAATCTGTCTTTATTCATCCTGATAATAACACACTTTACTTTACATCGAACGGAAGAGTTGGTATGGGTAAAACAGATATTTACCTGAGCCGCAGGCAAGCCGACGGTTCCTGGGGTGAAGCCATAAACCTTGGTTACCCCATTAATACCGTTGACCAGGAGTTTAAGCTGGTAGTAGGTCCTGAAAGTAAATACGGTTATTTCTCCAGCGAACGGGAAGGTGGTTTTGGTAACTCCGATATTTACCAGTTTGAATTGCCTGAATCCGTACGTCCCGAAAAAATAACTTACGTTAAAGGGCATACCTTCAACGCAAAAACAAAAGAAGCCATCGACGCGTCCTTTGAATTAATTGACCTTGAAAGCCAGCAATCGGTTACCAAATCCTTTAGCAACAACAAAGGCGAGTTCCTGGTAACACTTACCTCCAATCACAATTATTTGGTAAACGTGAGCAAGCCCGGTTACTTGTTTTACAGCGACAACTTTTCACTAAAGGATAAAGAGGCCGATTATAATAAACCTTACCAGCTTGAAATTCCTTTACAACCAATTGATACAGGCATTATTGAATTGAAGAACATCTTTTTTGATGTGAATAAATGGGATCTGAAAAATGAATCCAAGGCTGAGCTTCAAAAGATCATCGCTTTCTTAAAGATCAATACCACTTTGAAAATAGAATTTAGCGGACACACAGATAACAGTGGAGACAAGGCATTCAATAAAACCTTGTCGAACAATCGTGCAAAGGCTATTTATGATTATGTGATTGATAAAGGAGGAATCCCTGCCGCTCGCCTATCATACAAAGGTTACGGTGACACAAAACCTAAAGCGCCAAACGATACTCCCGAAAATAAAGCGAAAAACAGAAGAACAGAATTGAAAGTATTAAGCAAATAATTACGAATCTATACGAATAGACGAATTTGTACTTTTCAGGATTTATACCATGATTCGTATATTCGTACCAATTCGTAATCAATAAATGATAATAGGAAAAAACATAAAGAAACAGTACGGTCCTTTGGAGGTATTAAAAGGTGTAGATGTCCATATAGAGGCTTCCGAGGTAGTTTCGATCGTAGGCTCGTCGGGAGCAGGAAAAACAACCTTGCTGACCATTTTGGGCACACTGGATAAAGCCAGTGCAGGAAACATTTCATTTAATGGCGTGGATATTACGTCTTTGAATGAAAAAAAACTGGCTGCATTCCGAAACCAGCATATTGGGTTCGTCTTTCAGTTCCACCATTTGTTACCCGAATTTACCGCTTTGGAAAATGTCTGTATTCCGGCCTATATTAATAAGACGTCAAAAAAAGAAGCGGAACTAAAAGCGACCGAATTACTTGACCTTTTGGGATTGAAGCAACGTGCAGATCATAAACCATCTGAATTATCGGGCGGGGAACAACAGCGTGTGGCTGTAGCCCGCGCTTTGATAAATAACCCAAAAGTTATTTTTGCCGATGAACCCAGCGGAAATCTTGACAGCGAGAATGCCCAAAACCTGCACCGCTTGTTTTTCAAACTACGCGACGAATTAAAACAAACCATTGTGGTGGTTACTCATAACGAAACCCTGGCCGACATGGCTGATAGAAAACTAATGATGAAAGACGGTTTAATACAATAATTAAAAACACATCAGCTTCTTCCCCAAAATATCCATCCCCGAACTAAGAGCTATTATCCAACGAAGAAATGCTAAAAAGCTGTCAAAATTCAGCAAGCTTCTTCTGTGGATTAACTATGCCTTTATTATAAGCCTTATTGGCGCCATTGCCTCAAAGTATATCTCGCCCGACCACTTCTGGATCCTGGCATTTTTCGGATTAGGTTTCCCCGTTATTGTTTTGGCCAATATAGGCTTCTTTATTTATTGGTTTGCCCAGTTTCGCATCCAGGCAGCTTTTTCGTTTGTAGCATTATTATTAAGCATTCAAACCTGCCTGGGCTTTGTGCAGGTCGACATTTCAAAACAAACCATTTCTAATAAAGACATTAAGATCATGAGCTACAACTCCATGTTGTTTGATTTGTATAACTGGACAAAAAACAAACAAAGCCGAAATATTATCCTAACGACTCTTGCTGAAGAAAACCCTGACATACTTTGCCTCCAGGAATTTTACACCTCCGAGGAAAAAGGGGACTTTAACAATATTGACACTGTAACGCACCTGCTGAACGCGAAAAATCATCACGTAGAGTATACCACTACTTTAAGAGGCAACGACCATTGGGGCATTGCCACTTTTACCAAATACCCTATTATTAAAAAAGGCAAAATAGAATTCAATACCAGCGCCAACAATATGTGCATTTATACCGACGTGGTGATTAAAGCAGATACCGTACGCATTTACAACATGCACCTGCAATCTATCCGTTTCAGCAAAGCCGATTATAAGTTCCTGGATGAAGTAAATAATGACACTACCGATACGAAAGACGAACTGGAAAAAAGCAAGAATATTTTACGTCGCCTGAAAAGAGCATTCGTGAAACGGGCAACCCAGGCCGATGGCATAGCTGCTCATATTGAGAAATGTCCTTATAAGATCATTTTGTGTGGTGATTTTAATGACACTCCGGCTTCTTATGTGTATCACACTGTGAGAGGGAATTTAAAAGACGCGTTTATTGAATCAGGTTCAGGATTTGAGCAAACTTACACTGGTAAATTTCCACGGTTCAGGATTGACTACATACTCCACAGTAAGGAATTCAAATCAAAGAACTACCATCACCTTTCCGAATCCCTGACAGATCATTATCCGGTGGTAAGCTATGTTTCTTATTAGCTTTTGATTTTTATGGAACGCAAATAACGCTGATTGTTTATGCTAAAATAGGATGGCGAATACCCGAACTGATTTAATCATTCAAATCATAACCATCTGTGTCATCAGCGTTCTATCCTTTAATCAAAAAACAACCAGTTCAATCCAAATTTAAAAGCCCTGTCGTTTTGCAGGTAGCCGGGTGTGAGCGAATAGTTTGTCCCCAGGAAACCCTGGGTAACATGGTCAATTTTCACAAAGAAACGCACCGGTTTTATACGCGCGCTCAAAAAGAAATCAATGAATGGGTAATTACCAACCGTTTTATCCGTTTGCACATAATATAAATTAGTAGCAGGCATGTAACCATAACCATAAAACTCGCTGTAATACTGGCCCGAAAAACCAATTTGCAATTGCAAAGCTTTTTTAAATAAATTTCCCTGGAAGTACAAAGCGCCTGTAGCAATGTTATTGGGAACAGCTACAATGGTTTGATAAGAACTCGACTGGTAGGTAAAGCCCAAATTAATTCCCAGATGTTTAAATAGCAGCATGTCCTTTTTTACAAATAAGGCAATGTTTTGCACTGTTAAGGGCGTTTGCTGTGGGACAGCCATGTCGTCAAAATACAACATGTTCTTTACAGACTGGAATACCGCCCCTATTTCAAAACGTTTGTCCTGAGTGCCAATGCTAAACAATCCCTGCATTTTTTCGGTTGGAACGAATGAATTGTTCCAGGCAAAATGATTGCTGTACCAGGTATTGTATATAAAATCGGGATGGCGTTTTTCAATTGCGGCATTCAATTTAACAACAAAGGGACTCTTAAATAAATTATAAGCAATTCTTTTGGTATAGCTATTATTGATCTCAATAGCATAATCACCGCTATTAGGCCCGCTGAAGATATAGTTCCCTTTTGCAAAACCTGTGTAGCCTTTTTTTGAGATATAAAATCCTGCATTTACCATTTGGTGGTTAAACGCTGAATCAAGGTATTGTTCTATCTGGTTCAACTCATGCTTATATCCTACCCTCAGTTTGGCATTAAGGGAGTTTAGTTTCAAGGTATAATTTACGCTGTTTGAAATGGTACGCCAGTGTGTAGAATCTTTTGTGGCATAAGGATCCATATAAAATACATTGTAAACACTGTCTGTATAAACACCATCATCCGTGTACTTACTATAACTTCCTGAATAGTTGAACTGGTAATCAATAAAATGGGAAAGAACCGTGCTGCTGTCTTCTCTTTTATTGATCCGGAACCAGGGATTGATCTCGGCATCTGTATGCCGCACTTCACGCCTGGCAGCGCTTAAATTAACCGGGAGCAATTGCTTGTTTACCCGTACATCTTCCAGGAACAGGCTGTCATCCGAAATACCGCCGTTCTCATGGTGCTTTACCTTATTGAATAAAAAATAGGCATAATACCCAAACCTGCCATTAGTGGTTGTGTAATTGGTAGTGGTAAAGAAATTATTGGTAAAAGTTTGCTGGCGTTGGTAAAAGCCTAAACCACTATAACGGTTAAAACCCAGTGTAAGGTTCATTTTATTTTTAAAGGTATTCGAGAACAGCATTTTAAAACATTGCTCCTGCTTGCTGCCTGCAATACCGGTTAATGACGCGTAAGGGCCTTTGGTTTGATAATACTGAACGTTATCAGCGCTTATCATATCATTGTCGTAAGGCGCATTGTATACATTAAAGCCTAACGCTTTAGGCTGGTAATTGATAAATAAAGGGGCCGAGGGCAAACCATAATTACCATTGGTATTCCTTGGAAAATAATTCTGGAAATTATTGATGGTCGTATCAATTTTGGAAGCTGAAAAGCCCTGCAAATTGCTTTTTTGGATGCCCGATAAGGTGCTGATGTAATTGCTGTCGTTAGGATATTTTACCTGGGCAAAAGATGTAACATGAAATACAACCAGGCACAAAAATAGCCTGATACCAGAATTATATGTATGTGGTTGCATTAAACGAATGGGTACAAAATTACAATTTATCGAAGAAATGTTCTTCAACGTCAAAGGTAGATTTTATTCCGACTTGTTTATAATCTGTTTCCAGCCATTTTGATGCTGTTTGGCGGCCACGCTCCTTTAAATTGAGTAAAAATTCCCAGGAAGTATTCATTTTACTGCTGTAACTCAGCTGGCTCAGCGCATCGTAGCCCGAAATGGTATGTACAAAGATCTCACGATTTGTTTTATCATCCGATTTTAAGATCCCGTTTCGCAACAGTTCGTTGCGGTAATGGATCAGCTTCATTTCGTTGATAAGACTGCTGTTAAAGGATATCTCATTCACCCTGTCGGCAATATCGCGTGCCGTTGTTGGTACCGAATTAATGTTGACAGAGTTAATTTTTACTAAAACTATATCATGAATGGTTGTATTGGTAATGAGCGGAAAAATAGGAGGATTTCCCATATACCCGCCATCCCAGTAATATTCTCCGTCAATTTGCACTGCCTGGAAAAGAAAAGGCAAACAGGCCGAGGCCAAAACGGCATCTACAGTGATCTCTTTATTGCTGAAAATTTTTGCCCGGTTGGTTTTAACATTGGTGGCGCAAATGAACAACTTTTTCTTGTTATACATCTGCAACTCTTTAAAATCGATCAGGTCGGTTAAAATATCGCGTAAAGGGTTGTAGTTAAAAGGATTAAAATTGTAGGGCGACATGTATTGTGTCATGTTATTGAACATCACATATCCGGGTGAATTATGAATATCGCCACCACTGAAAAAGCGGTCGAAACCACTGGGTTTAAAAAAACTACCGGTTTGGGCAATCCTGCGCCAAAGTTGTTCCATTAATTCCTTGGCTTTTTTAGGACCTCCAACGTGCAAACCATAGGCACAGGTTACGGCATTTACAGCCCCGGCACTGGTTCCACACATGGCTTCGGCCACAATATGGTCCACTTCCAATAGCCTATCTAAAACGCCCCAGGTAAATGCCCCGTGTGCGCCACCGCCTTGCAAAGCAATACCAACTTTCTTGATTTCCGATTCGCTCATTTAATATATTATAATTCAGGGTTAGTACAGACTACCAAATATAATTAAATAACCGAATTAATAAAATAAATTAAGACGAGATAGGCTTTTATTGGGATAAAACTTTCATTTTTTTAACGATTGTTTTAGAAATAAAAAATGCCCCGGGATCGGGGCATTTAAGAAATTGAAAAATAACAAAGACTATAAATTCTCTTTCACGAATTTCAGCATTTTATTGTACAAATGGGTACGGGTGTAACCGCCATAAATGCCATGGTTTCGGTTAGGATAGGCCATAAACTCGAAAGGAATGTTATACCTAACCAGTGAGTTTGCGAGCTCCATGGAGTTTTGATAATGCACGTTATCATCACCACTACCATGTACTAATAAGAACTTGCCGGTAATTTTTTTGGTAAAATTAATCGGTGAGTTGTCTTCGTAGCCACTTTTGTTATCGGCCGGTTTGCGTAAAAAACGCTCGGTATAGATATTATCATACCATTTCCAATTGGTTACCGGGGCAACCGCAATAGCCGCTTTAAAATAGTCAGCTCCTTTGCTAATCAGTAAAGAAGCCATATAACCACCATAGCTCCAGCCCTGGAATCCAATGCGGCTCTTATCCACATAAGGCAAACTTCCTAGGTATTTGGCGGCATCAATCTGGTCAAGCGTTTCCAGTTTACCCAGCTGCATATAGGTACAGTGTTTAAATTCACGGCCTCGACCATAAGTTCCCCTGCCATCCACACAAACCACCATATACCCTTCCTGGTTCAATAAGGAATGCCACCAAAAATCGAAGGTTTCCCATTGGTTGTTGCACTCATTAGCACCCGGGCCATTGTAGGCAAACATATACACCGGGTATTTTTTATCGGGATTAAAATTTTGCGGTTTCATCATCCAGCCGTTCAACTCTACCCCATCGGTATTTTTAAAGGTAAAGAACTCTTTGGTAGATAGTTTATATTCCTTCATTCTGGTTTTCAGATCGGCATTATCTTCCAGCACTTTAACCAATTTTCCATCGGCGCTGTGCAGTTCATAAACCGGTGGTGTATTGGCGTTTGAGTAAGTGCTCACATAGTATTTTAAGCCTTTGCTAAATTCAGCTTCAGAGGTTCCTTCACTTGTAGATAAGTGTTTTTTAGCGGTACCATCCAGTTTAATGCTGTAAATGTCGCGGTTAATTTGTCCTTGCTCGGTTGAAATGTAATACAGCGTATTCAGTTTCTCATCGTAACCGTTAAAGGAAATAACATCCCAGTTTCCTTTAGTGATTTGGTTTATCAGCTTGCCGGTATTGTCATAATAATACAAGTGGTTATAGTTATCCTGCTCGCTGCTCCATATAAAACCTTTGTTGTTTGGCAGGAACGTTAAATTATCGGTAATGTCAATATAGGTTTTTGCCTCTTCCGACAGGATCGTTTTTGTAGAACCATCAGCGGCGTTGGCATATAATAACTCTACCTTGTTTTGTAAACGGTTCATACGCTGTAGCGACAATACGTTTTTATCTGTAGTCCATTGAATGCGTGGAATGTAAATATCGGTTTCCTTTCCAATATCAACCAATGTTGTTTTGCCAGTTGCCAGGTCGTAAATATGAACCGAGAGAATGGAATTATCTTCGCCGGCTTTAGGGTATTTAAAGGTTACTTTGTCGGGGTAAAGGTTATTGTTGTAAGTATCAAAGCTGTATTCCTTGACTTTAGTTTCATCAAAACGTACAAAGGCCAGTTTACTACCGTCGGCATTCCACTCAAAATAATTGGCTTTACTAAACTCTTCTTCATACACCCAATCAGCCCAGCCGTTTTTAATCTCATTATTCTTTCCGTCGTTGGTTACCTGTGTTTCTTTATTCCCATCAAGATCTTTAATAAACAGGTTGTTATCGCGAACAAACGCTACTTTATTCCCGCTTGGCGAAAATGTGGCGAACATCTGGTTCCCGTTCTCCGACAATTCCATTGTTTTGCCGGTTTTAATATCGTATACATAATTTTTTTCAACCGACGAACGGCGGTAAATAGGCTTTGCCTCGGTAGAAAAAAACAATTTTGTTTCGTCAGGACTGAAGGAATAGCCGCTTACATCAATGGCTTTATCTCCTACTTTAACGGCAGAGCCTTTTACAAGTACAGCTACTTTTTTACCACTTTTAAGTTCGTATTTTACAATATTCATAAAATCGCCATCCTGTTCCAGGTCGGTGTAGTGCATGCCGTCTTTCATGGCATTGAAGCCCCCGGCCGATTTGGGCATAAAGGCATATTTACTCCACATATCCTCTACGGTAATGGTTTTTTGTGAAAATGCCGTAATAGCAATAAAAAGAACAAAAATTGTAACAAATGGTTTCATAATCGGTTTGTTTGGTTAAAAGGTATTTTTGATTTAAAGCATGAAGATAATCATTACTCCCTATTACCAAACACTATTTTACTCAAACGGTAAGTATGTTAAATAAATGAGTTGAATCTTATTTGAATTTTCACTAGATTTAGCATAAAAATCCACCTTATGCAAACTTTTAAAACGATCATTATAGATGATGAAGAAAACAGCCGCAGTAATACTAAAAATATGCTGGCTAACTATTGCCCTGAAATAGAAGTTATTGCAGAAGCTGCCAGTGGTATGGAAGGCAAAAAACTGATCCAGGAACTAAAACCCCAGGTTGTGTTTTGCGACATCAATATGCCAGGCATGACAGGTCTTGAAATGATAGATGGTTTGGTACACCGTGATTTTTGCCTTATTTTTTTAACAGCCTACAGCGAGCATGGCATCAATGCTGTAAAAGCAGGGGCTATTGATTATCTTTTAAAACCATTATTGTTAAGTGAATTACAGGGAGCCATAAAAAAAGTGGTTCAGCATTATGAGCAAAAAGGAGGCGTCAGCGCTACAGGCAGTAATGATAAAAATTTAGTGCTCATTAATCACAGCAAAGGTTTTACGCTCATTGATTATAAAGACATTGTTTGGCTCGAGGCCTCTGATAACTATACAAACCTGTACTTAAATACCGGCAAAAAAATTGTAGCCTCAAAAACATTAAAAGAGTTTGAGGCTATTTTACCAACTAATGTATTTTTCCGCATTCACCGCTCTTCTTTAATTAATATCGACTTCATTAAGGAATACTCCAATGCCGAGGGTGGTACCATTATCATGTCCGACGGTACCAGCATACAGGTATCAAAAGCACGCTCCCAGGAATTTGGTGAGTTTATTAAAACACGGGCGGTTACACCAAAATAGCCAAACATCATAGCTTTTTCCTAAAATTCTATCCGGCAATGCCAGGCAAGTATCTCATTAACCTGCTTTTTTTATGTACAGTATGGTTTGTGCCTTTTAATACCTATACCCAAAATAAGGCGCCCGATTACCTTAATGAAATAAAAAGCAAACAGGATTTCGATCTGTTAAAAGGAAAACCCTTATCAAACAACTACAATGGGATTGAGTGCGTTAAAATCGTTTATGTTATTGCCACCAAAAAACTCTACTACCTGCAATCGGTAAAATACGTGTGGCATTACCGCTTTACCAGCGAAATTTTGTATGACCAGGACGACCTTAATTGGTTCAACACCATTAATTATGGACAAAACCCCGGGCGAAAATACATTTTAGCAACCTTTAATTTTAACACAAATACCAAAAATTACTTCCTTCAGTTTGCTCCGCCCGATGATATTAGTAATGAACTCATAGCCACCCTCACCCATAAAGTTGCCGAAACATTTTATAAAAAAGAGCAGTTTAAAATATTGCTCAACACTACTACCCTGCTCCGTCGTAAAAAAGAACTGGCCAACCAACATGAAGTTATGACGGGTGATGAACTTTACAAAAGCCAGAAATACCAGTTTATTTATAGGGGAAAAGCAAAAGGAACCCTTACTTTTATTAATGCCGATTCCATAAAGCAATCTACCGACTATAGCAATTGTATCCTGGTTATTGACGGCAATTCGAATAACATACCAGTGTGTAAAGGCATTATAACCAATCAATTTCAAACACCATTGAGCCACATTTGTTTGCTCACCCAAAACAGAAAAACGCCCTGTGCCTATATAAAAAACTGCTATGCTAACGATTCTTTAAAAAAATTAAACAATGCTTATGTGGAAGTATCGATTGGCGAAACAGGCTACAACTATAAAAAAATTGATGAACCCGTAGCAGGTCCCAAAAACCGTAAAGTAATAAACCTCCCTGGAGATACCCTGTATAAAAACATTAGCTACCTCAATTATTTAAGTTATAAGAACAGGTATGCCTTTGGCTCAAAAACCTGCAACCTGGCAGAGTTACAGAAACTCAGTAAAAAGAATACTCAGATCCAAACACCGGAGCACGCCTTTGCTATTCCTTTTTATTATTATAACCGGCACGTAAAAGTCAATTATGTTTCCGATAAAATAACCGCTTTACTGGCAGAAAGAGCTATGCTAAAAAATGATACTGTACTCTCCGTAAAATTAAAAGAGATAAGGAAAGCCATTGCTTTGGCCCCTCTTGATACCGCACTGCTAAATACAGTGAAACGTTTTTGCGAAAAAAACTTTGGTTCAAAAAAAGTACGTTTCAGGTCCTCTTCCAATTGCGAAGACGGCAACGAATTTAATGGCGCGGGGCTATATACATCAGAAACAGGAATTTTTAAGGACTCTCTGAAATCATATGAAAAAGCTATAAAAAAAGTATGGGCCAGCCTTTGGTCGGTAAGGGCTTTTAAAGAACGTGAGTATTTTAATATTGACCATTCACAGGTATTGATGGGAATTCTGATACACCAGGTATTTGACAATGAATTGGCAAATGGTGTTGCCATTACTAAAAACCTATACAGAAATTACGATGCAGGTTTTATTATTAATCTTCAAAAAGGTGAAAATGAAGTGGTATCGCCAAAAGAAGGAGTGATCTCGGAACAGGTTATTTCTTATATGAACTCTGGCAGTACCTTTTACGATGCATCACGCTCGGCCGATTGGCTAAGCTATTCGAGCCTTAATACAGGAGGTTCGTTACTAAGTATTGAAGAATTATACCAACTTACCCGGCAGCTCGAAGCAATCAAACGCTATTTTTATGAACTATACCATAAGTGGCCAAATACCGAGTACAGGGATTTTGCGATGGACGTGGAATTTAAATTGATAGAAACGGCTGATAAAAAGCGAAAATTCATTATCAAACAAGCCCGGCCTTATAACAATTAAGTAAAGGCAGCTTAAAACACATGGTTCTCCAGGAATTGTTTGCTGGTAAGTACTTCGATCTCTGAAAAATAAAAATCGTTACGATCCTCTGTAACAATACATTTACAGCCACTGTGAATAGCTGAATAATACTGCAAGCCATCCTCAAAATCATGGATCTTTTTATTGGCACAGGTATCTTTCACGGTGATATCGTTTACAGTGGTTACCTGGAGTTTAGACACCAATAAGTCAATTTTACGCCGGGCCTGTTCGTTACTACATTTTTTTTCGGCAAAATAATACGCAATTGCCAAACAAATAGGCGATGTATAAAATTTATATTTCGGGATCTCGGCTAAACTTAAGACCCTTGAACTATAGGTAAAAACAGGATATTCCTTATTCAATACAGAAACAAGGACATTAGCATCTAAAAAAACCTTCATTTTTTACGGTTTCGGTATTCGGTTTTTAAAGAAGCGCGTTTTTTTGAAGGTGTGGCATATTCGGCTTTACCTTCGGCTACCATATTTACCCAATCTGCTACCGGAAAATCTTCGAGTGATTTGTATTGATTGGAAGTGATCTTATCGAGCAAATGCTCCATTAGCCTTGACAAGCTGATGTTTTGCGACTCGGCATAGCGTTTTGCTTTTTCTATGATTTGCTTATCAAAAGATAAGGTGATCTTGGCATCCATATTACTTAAATTATACTACAAAGATAAAAAAACTATACGTATAATCCAAAATCTTCCTTTAGTAAAAACTACTACATTTTACCAGGCATTATAAACAGCGGTTTATTTCATATATTTTGCTATTTTTATGTACCAAGTATGAGGTTTAAACATCTGTATAGCTTATTTTTTTGTCTTCTTTTTGCGGCATTCAGCATACAATCGCAAAACAGGAGCTTCTCATTCCAGCATTATGGCCCTGAGGATGGTTTGAGCAATGCCAATGTGTTTGCCATAAAACAGGACAAAAACAACATCCTGTATTTAGCTACCGAAAACGGCGTGTATAATTTTGATGGCTATGATTTTTCAAAAATAAAGCCCAAAACACCACTTAAATCAAACTATATAAGAAACATTGGGTTTAATGATAATAATAACCTTATTATTATTAACCGTAGAGAAGGCATTTATGAATACAATAAGAACAACAACGATGTAGCCTTAATAAAAAACCTGAATTTCAAAAATTCTGTTGACGAGATCATTCTTGGCAGCGATTACAATTATTCATTGACCGACCAGATTGAGGTTAATGCCATTGAAACTGCAACCGGTAAAGTAATAGGAGACGAAATAAGAAAAAAGGATGAATCTAACCAGGCTTTTGCTTTTTACAAAACAAAAAACAATAAAGTTATTGTTGGCCGGGTTGATGGTTTGTACCTGTTTGAAAATGGCCGGCAGGTAAAACTAAATTTAGGGAAATCGTTTCCGGTTTATTCAATTACCGAGGATGCAAAGGGGATATTATATTTAGGAAGCGACAATTCCATTATATGCGTTAAGGACAATCAGATTACCCAAACCATCCCGGTGAGGACACAGAAAACAAACAGCTTTTTTGGTGCAAATAATTATGCACATGTTAGTAAGCTTATTATAGATAAATACCAACGCATTTGGTTTACCAATACCCCTGATGACAACCTATATCTTATAGAAAATAACATTACCTACGATGCGTTTGATTTGCTTGGAATTGATAAGGTTTTGATTAATTGCATTTATAAAGATACGGATGACCATATTTGGATAGGAACATTTAACGACGGCGTTTATTTTATTCAAAACCCACAATTAAAAAACATTTCGTTCACCTCGGGGCGGAAGATCCTCCAGGTAAACTGTGCCGCTTTTATTGAAAACAGCATCGCGGTTGGTACCCGAAACGGCTTGTTTATATATGACAATAACAATAACACTCAGAATGTGATTTTGCCGGATGAGCTGTTTGAAGAAACTGTTTTTGGGATTTACCGCGACCAAAAAAACGTCATGTATTCTAAAATAAATTCCATTTCCAACGAACATAAGATCTTTTTCATCAGTTCTAATTATTATAATTTTACCCCCATTGCTTCTAGACTTTTTAGTTATTGCAAAACTCCCGGCGAAGCCTACCTGGCCGATGGAACGGCAAGCCTGTTGAAAATAAAAGATTATACCAGAGAAAAATATACGGTGCTCGATACCCTGGTTTCTTTCCCCGATTACAGAACCCGGATCAACACTTTGCATGATACCAAAACAGATTTATTTATTGGCACATCCGACGGGTTAAGTATTTATTCACATTCGGCAAAAACATACAGGAATTACCATAACCAGTTGTTCAGTTTTGGCATGAACCATATTGAGAGCCATAACTCTAAAACATACCTGGCCCACGAAAACGGGATCACTGTTTTTGAGGATTCTACCCTCCTGCAGCAATTAGGTGAACACCGGCTGACGGCAGTAAAAAAAATAAAGTTCTATCAAAATAAAGTATGGATAGCAACCCTTGACGGCTTGTTTATTTGTGATGAAAAATTTCAACCCATTGTTATTTACAACAAATCAAATGGCTTGCTGTCAAATACCATCAACGATATTATTTTTGATAAGAACAATTGTTGCATTTGCAGCGACAAAGGAATTACGCTTTGCAGCATAGATGATCTGTTATTACAAAAACGCATTGCCAATAAGCTATTTGTAACTAATGTGACCGTAGACAATATTCCTGTCAAAATAAATGGAAATACGCTGAACTTAAACAGTAACCAATCCGACATTATTATCGATTTTTCGAGCCCCTTGTTTGTTAAGCCTAATAAACAATTTTTTAGGTACAAATACGACAAAGGTACCTGGTCTTCTATCGAAAACCGATCGGTGCATTTAACATCCATAGATGGCGGAACCCATAAAATAGATATTGTTTGTTCTTACGATGGCATTAACTGGTCCGATCCCGTATCTATAGTGCTTAAAAAAGAAATTCCTTTTAAACAAACTCCCTGGTTTTTAATCAGCATTCTTATTGGTTCGCTTATTCTGATACTATCTATTGTTTATGTATGGGTAAAAAACGTTAGGCAAAAAGCCACAAAACGTGTACAGGAAGAACGCCAGGTTAATTTATTAAAACATCAGGCCATGAACTCATTAATGAGTCCGCATTTCATTTTCAATTCATTAACTTCCATCCAGAATTATATTAACTCTAACGACTCATTAAAAGCGAGCGAATACCTGGCTAAATTCTCAAGGCTGATACGGATGATTATTGAAAAGGCCTCACAGGGCGACATTAGCCTTCATGAAGAACTGACTCGTTTAAACTATTACCTTGATCTTGAGAAAGAGCGCTTTAAAGGTAAATTTGATTTTTATATTGAAGTTGAAGATGGTCTGAATACCTTTGATATAAAAATCCCCAATATGATCATTCAACCTTATGCCGAAAACTCGATCATTCATGGCATTTTACCAAAACATGAACATGGGAACTTATTTATCCGTTTCAAAAAAATAAACGATAAAACCTTGTCAATTGTTATTGAGGATGATGGCATTGGTTTTAATAAAGCCAAAGAAAATGCTAAAGCCGGGCACAAATCACTTGGTACAAAAACCATCGAAAACATACTTGAGCTCAATACCAAGCTGACAGGCAAACATCAAAAAGTTGAGATTATTGACAAGTCCGAATTGACATCTCCTTCAAACGGAACACTTATAACGATCACATTACAAGTATAACATTTAGATGAACGGCATAATAATTAATATTAATTAACTGGAAAGAACAATTAAACGCATTAATTTTACTTTTTACTTGAGAACTAAACGCTACATACTTTTTATTCTATTCAGCTTATTATTTCGGGTTTTTCATGCCCAAAGTAAACTTAATTTGTTAACCGATACGATAGCTGTATGCGCGGGCGATTCTTTCCTTATTAAGTTTCCTGAAGATCTCGTAAGCAAATCGGCAACTTATCAATGGGCAACCCCTTATAAGATTATTGACCACGCCAAACAACTTTATGTAAAACAAAAAGGAAAATACACCGTAAAGATCTATGATGGCAGTAGAGTAATTACAGATACTACTTATGTAAAAATAAACGACATGCCAAAATTGGTAATAAGAGATACCGTTGTTTGCAGTGGGAACCTTATTACCATAAACCCAAAAACAAAATACAGGTACACATGGAGTACGGGCGAAAATAGTGAAATATTAAAAATTGATAAGCCTGGAAAATACTGGATAAAAACAAATAACAAAGGTTGTTTTTATACCGATACCTTCCGCGTTTCTTCTGCCGTTGGTACGATTCCTAATTTCGGAAAAGAATTATTGGTTTGCGAGAGCGATGCTAACAAGATTCTATCGGTAAGGGCGCCGGCCGATGTGAAATTATACTGGAATACAGGCGCCAATACACTGAATATTAATGCAACAAAGGAAGGCATATACTGGGTAAAAAGCGTTTCAAAAACATGCGGCAGTAAAACCGATAGCGTATATGTAAAATACAAGAACTGTGATTGCGATATTTATATACCAAACAGTTTTACGCCAAATGATGATGACCGGAATGATGTATTTGCTCCTGTGTTTCAATGCGAGTATAATTATTTCGTCATGACCATATTTGACCGGTGGGGAAACACCGTGTATATAAGTAACAATGTAAATGGAAAATGGGATGGCCGTTTCAAAAATAACCCATGCCCCGACGATGTATATGTTTACCGGATCGAAGCCATTCAAAAAAGTACCGACAAAAAGATCATAAAGAATGGTCATATTTCTCTTTTCAGATAACCCCTCTATGAAAAAAATCCTCGTATTATTCTGCCTGCTATCCACTACTCTCTCCACTTCAGCACAAACATTCACCAAAGAAGGCGAGTCAATGGAAATAAAATCAAAATATCCCAATGCCGATTTTTTGGGTTCCGATAACGAAAATTACTATGCTGTTTCCTATAACCTGGATAATAAATTCATATTTGATTTTTTAAAAGTCAATAAAAACTCATTGTCAAAAGTTTCGCAACAACAATTAACGGTTGAATTTCAAAAATTTCATTACCTGCAGGAAACAGGAGCATGTGACCTCAATGTGTTTTTCAGGCAGGATAAAATCTATATTATATATGGGTTACTTGATACTGAAGGGAGTACTGCCGACTTTAGGATTTACATGAAAGTCCTCAATAAAAATTTTGAGATCATAAGCGATGAACAAATAGGACATATTGTTGATACCGGTTATGAAAAGCAAGGATCTTATGAAGTGGTGCTCAGTCCAGATGGCAAAACAGCCTTAGTTGTCATGAAAAATCTGTGCGAGAAAAAGAAAGCATTTGGTTATAACATGATCGTTTTTGAAAACACAGAATTAGTATGGATTGATCTGGCAAGCGGAAAAAAGACCTTCTCGAAATTTTTACCTATTGAAGATGGCGATAAACGAATTAAAACCTCGCAATACAAATTGGCAAACAATGGCAACCTTACATTCATCTTAATGCATTATCCTAAAAGCGACCATAGAACAACCTTTGCTTCGTATATTGGCATTAACAAATTTAAAAAAGAGGACATTGAGGTTAATGAAATTAAATTTAATAGTACAGACAGTATCGTTTCCAATAGCCTGACACAATTGCCAAACGAAAAAGTCATTTATTTATTTAAAACAAAAAACAGGTATATCTATAAGATCATTAATGTATCTGATGGCAAAGTTGAACTTGAAAAAGAATATTCGTTACATAAATCAAAAGACGGTGAGCTCGAAACGGATGTAAAGGAAATTTTTGAGTCGGATAAACACTTTTATTTTTTGAGCCTGGGGCATATATCCACCCCTTTTTACTACGAAGAATATATGACAGCATACAAGCTAACCAAAGAAGGAGAATTTGTATGGGCACGCGTTATTCCTAAAAAAACCGCTAACCGAAAAGCTTACAGGCATATCTATTCAAAAGACTATTTTGATGTGAAGGCGGTGCTGGAAAAAGACACATTGAAGCTTGTGTTCCTGGAACATATGGATAAACAACCCATTCAAACCGGCAATACCTTTGATTGCAGCAAACAAATTTATACCGATGGCAATCCCATTGTAAAATCAAATGTGGTATCCTATAACCTTTCCCCGGCAGGTAATGTTTCCAAAAAAATAATTATCGCTAATACAAAAGACCTGGGCATATCGCCCTATAATGGGTACCCTACATTACCCGATAATACTATCTTATTGAATTTCTGTGGTCCAAAAACCCTGAAATTTGCCACTTTAAAATTGTAAGATCAGAGCAGATGCTTATGCAGAAAATAACACATATTGTATTATGCATATTATTTTCTATTTCTGTATTCTCTCAAACCGAACTTCAGCAAATTCGCCCGTTTGGGACTAACCCTGGCAACTTAAAATTGATGTTTTTCGACCCGGGAAACATCACACAAAAAGCTCCCTTGGTTGTGGTCCTGCACGGCTGCACCCAAATGGCAAGTAGCTGTGCCGAGCAAACAGGCTGGAACAAGCTGGCGCAAATGCACGGTTTTTATGTGCTGTATCCGGAGCAAATCATTTTAAACAATCCTGAAAATTGTTTCAACTGGTACCGCGCCGCCGACCAGGAAAGAGACAAAGGAGAACCAGGCTCAATTATGCAAATGATTGATTATCTGAAAAAACATAAAAACATTGACAGCACACGAATTTATGTTATTGGCCTTTCGGCCGGCGGAGCCATGAGCAGTATTATGATGGCAGTATATCCTGAGGTGTTTGATAAAGGAGGCGTAATGGCAGGAGGTCCTTATAAAGGAGTCGAATCGGTTGTGAAAGCAGGACTCGGCATGTTAGGCATGATCTCTAAATCTCCTGAAGAATGGGGAGATTTGGTACGGCAACAAAATCCAAACTATAAAGGAACCTACCCCGAACTGGTAGTCTTTCATGGAGGAATTGATCCTGTTGTAAGTACCAACAATTCTAACCAGCTTATTAAGCAATGGGTAAACATTCATCATACTGATTATGAAGAAGACGAACATTATCCCTATTTTCGAAATAATGAAGAGATTGAAGTAACCATTTATAAAAACAAACAGGAACAGGAAGTTATATGCTATTACAGAATAAGAGGAATTGGTCATGCCCTACCCGTTGATACAGGTAGCTGCTCTACACAAGGAGGTAAAACAGGCTTATTTTCTATTAATATAGGCTTTCACAGCACCTTTTGGGCCGCTCACTTTTTTGGATTAATAAAACAACCTTACACCATTGGGGGAGCTGCGAATGTAAAACCCGGCACAAGCGGCCTAACTTATTCCGTTCCTTACCATCAGGGATCTACTTATAAATGGACCTGCCCGGCAGGTTTCTGGATTACCGGGGACAGGAATTCCAATGCCATTACCCTTTCTGTAGATTATGAAAGCGGCTACCTGGAAGTGACAGAGGTCCTTGCCAATGGCTGTTCGCTGGAACCCTGCAGGCTTTGGGTTGACGTGAAGAATTGATTTTGATGAGAATGACCTGTATCATCAGGTAGCTTCCTAACGGATTGTAATAGCCCAAGTAAATCAAGAAATATTTCATTTTTTAACAAAAAGCCTTTAAATTCACCTAGTTATATTTTCAGGTGACCTTAAGAAAAATACTCCTCTTTCCATTCGCTGTTATTTATGGCATCATTACCTCATTTCGTAATTTGCTGTATGATTGGAAGTTCCTGAAATCCAAGCCGGTAGATGTACAAACCATTTGCGTAGGCAACCTTGCTGTGGGTGGTACAGGCAAAACACCTCATGTTGAACATATCATACGTCTTTTACAAGCCGACTATAAGATGGCCACGCTAAGCCGTGGGTATAAACGAACGTCATCCGGCTTTATGTTGGCTAACGAAAACAGCAAGGCAAGCGATATTGGCGATGAGCCATTGCAGTATAAAACTAAAAATCCGCAGCTTATGGTTGCCGTAGATGCTAACCGGGTTAATGGTATAAAAAAATTAACAGAGTTGCCCGAATCGCCACAAGTTGTAGTGCTCGATGATGCTTTTCAGCACAGGGCGTTGAAGTGTGAGCTGAACATTGTGGTAAGCGAGTACAACAACTTATACATTAACGATTGCATGATGCCCGCGGGTTATTTGCGCGAATCTAAAAAAGGCATTAACAGGGCCGACATTATTGTGATAAGCAAAACGCCTGAAAAAACCACGGCAGTCGAGATCAGGAACCTTATCAAAGACCTAAAACCCCTGGCACACCAGCATTTGTTCTTTACCTGGCTTAAATACGGGGAACTCTATGGCTTTCAAAATCCGTCCGAAACCATCGATACGCTTAACGACCTGTTCCGATACAGGATAGTTGCCTTTACCGGCATAGGAAACCCCGAGCCAATGATTACTTATCTGAAAGAGTATTCGTCAAGCGTAAGGCATATTCAGTATCCCGATCATCATAACTTTACATTACAAAACATAGTTGACATAAGAGCGGAACTTGACGCCATTGAAGGTGGTAATAAAATTGTGGTAACTACCGAAAAAGATGCCATGCGATTAAAGGGAACAGATTTGGAGGATATAACAAATAGCTTACCTTTGTACGTTCTGCCGATTGAGGTGGATTTTAAAGATAAAACACAGGAATTTAACGATATTATATTAAACTATGTTAGAACAAATAAATTTTACCACAAAAAGTATTCTTGATAAAACAAATAACTTTCGTCCCGAAGTTGGGATCATTTTAGGAACCGGATTAGGTGGCTTAGTAAAAGAAATCAGCGCGGAGTTTGTAATACCTTACGAAGAAATTCCAAATTTCCCGGTTAGTACAGTTGAAGGACATAGCGGCAAATTAATTTTTGGTGAACTTGGGGGTAAAAAAGTAATGGCTATGCAGGGCCGTTTTCATTTTTACGAAGGCTACACCATGCAGCAAATAACCTTTCCTGTTCGTGTAATGAAAGCCCTTGGCATACACACCGTATGCGTATCCAACGCCAGTGGTGGCATGAACCCCGCGTTTGAGATTGGTGAGATCATGATCATTAACGACCACATTAACTTATTTCCCACAAACCCGTTAATAGGCAAAAACATTGCAGAGCTGGGGCCCCGCTTTCCGGACATGAGTGAACCTTATGACAAAAAACTCATTGCATCGGCGCTTGAAATTGCAAAGGCAAACAACATCAGGGTAGCGCAAGGCTGCTATGCTGGCTTAACAGGCCCTTGTTTTGAAACACCGGCCGAGTACCGCTACATTAGCCGCATTGGGGCCGATGCCGTTGGCATGAGCACTGTACCCGAAGTAATTGTAGCCAAACATGGTGGCATGCGCGTATTTGGCGTGAGTATTGTAACCGATTTGGGAGTGGAAGGAAAAATAATTGAAGTGACGCATGAAGAAGTTCAGCACATTGCAGCCGCAGCGGAACCTAAAATGAGTCTTATTGTAAAAGAAGTAATCCGTTCGATGTAAAAAATATGATTACCGGTCATTACGGATATACGAGCGTGTTTGCGTATAGTAATGGATTTGTAATTTCGTACAAAATTCGCAATCATTTAACAATCAAAAAATGAAACAAACTCTACTGGCATTAACCTTAGTCATCTCTTTAATTTCAAAAGCCGATGAAGGCATGTGGCTTCCACAACTTTTAAATGCCATGAACATAAAAGACATGAAAAAAAATGGCTTAAAGTTAACGGCTGAACAAATTTACAGCGTCAACAAATCAAGCCTTAAAGATGCTATTGTTCAGTTTGGAGGTGGTTGCACTGCCGAGATCATTTCCAACCAGGGATTGATCCTTACCAATCACCATTGCGGATATTCTTCCATTGCATACCATAGCACTGTGGAAAAAGATTATTTAACTCATGGCTTTTGGGCTATGAATAAGAACGAAGAAGTTTATACGCCAAATTTAACCGCCACCATTATCCAGCGCATAGAAGATGTAACCGCCAAAGTCATGAAAGGCATTACAGGCACCATGACCGAAACAAAAAAAGATTCGATCACCAAAGCAAACATTAAACAGCTTGAAAAAGATGCCGTAGCCGGTACACATTACGACTCCTTTATCCGTCCTTTCTTTTATGGTAACGAGTATTACTTATTTGTGGTTGAAACCTTCAAAGACGTTCGCATGGTAGGCGCTCCTCCATCCGACATTGGTAAATTTGGCGGCGAAACCGATAACTGGATGTGGCCACGACATAACGCCGACTTTTCGGTGTTTCGTATCTATGCCGGCAAGGATAACAAACCGGCCGAATACAGCAAAGACAATGTACCTTATACGCCAAAAAATGTGATCCCAATTAATTTAAAGGGCTATAAAGAAGGCGATTTTACCATGGTTTATGGTTTCCCCGGAAGAACACAGGAATACCTGTCGAGCTACGCGGTTGACATGATTATGAACGAAAGCGATCCTTTAAAAGTATCGTTACGTGAAAAACGCCTTAATATTATGAATGTGGACATGCTGCAAAGCGATGCCGTTCGCATTGCATATGCCAGCAAATATGCCAGCGTTGCCAACTATTATAAAAAATGGATGGGCGAAATGAATGGCCTAAAAAACTACGATGCCGTTACAAAAAAACAATTGTTCGAAAAACAATTCAACGAAGTCATTAGTACCGACGCTGCAAAAAAAGAGAAATACGGAAACATCTTTCCGCAATTGCAAAAAATATACGCCGAATACCGGGTACTCAACAAACAGGTTGATTATTATAGCGAATGCTTAATGGCTATTGACGCTTTTGTATACGCGCGCACGTACACTAACTTAATAGCAGAACTTAAGAAAAAGCAAAAAGGCCTCAGCAATACGTATGAAACCAGCTTAAGTGAATATAAAAAACTGGGATTCTTTAAAGGCTACAACAAACCTACTGATATTAAGATTTGTGAAGCCATGTTAACCGAATACATAAAAGGTGTACCATCCAATAACCGCCCTTATGTATTGGATTCGTTTATTGTAGCAAATAATAACGATGCCAAAAAGATCACTACTTTCCTTTTCAACAACACCAACTTTGTAGACAAAGAAAAGGCAGAAGTTATGCTGAATGATTTTGAAAAATACACCAATTTGTATGAAAGAGATCCCGTGTTTTATATCACCAGCGCTATTGTAAAATATTATTCGGTATCGGTGTTCCCTCAATTCCAATACGACGAAAGAGAAATTAACGAATTGCAAAAATTATACATCCAGGGGCAGCAGGAAATTTTTAAGGATAAAAAATTCTATCCCGATGCCAACTCTACCCTGCGGGTGGCTTATGGCAAAGTAAACCATTACAACCCGAAAGATGGGGTTGAGTACAATTACTTTACCACGCTCGACGGGATCATGCAAAAAGAAATTCCGGGTGACGAGGAGTTTAATGTTCCGCCAAAATTGAAAGAGCTATACGCTAAAAAAGATTATGGCCAATATGCCGATAAGGACGGAAAATTACACGTGGCCTTTACCGCCAGCAACCATACTACCGGCGGCAACAGCGGTAGCCCTGTGTTTAATGGCAAAGGCGAGTTGATAGGTACTAACTTCGACCGTAACTGGGAAGGCACCATGAGCGATATTATGTACAACCCTAACCAGTGCCGCAACATTACACTCGATGTGCGTTACACATTGTTCATCATTGATAAATTTGCCGGCGCCGGTTATTTATTAAATGAAATGAAACTGGTGAAGTAGTTTTTATTATCAAATGTTCTAAATTTGAACGTCATGCTGAACTTGATTCAGCATCTCATGAGACCCTGAATCAAGTTCAGGGTGACGATTAATCTCATTTCCAGCGTTGTAAAAAGAGTTTTACTCCCTTGTGATCAACAAATGCCTTAAACTCAATACGTCGTTTTTATTGGAAATAAGCTGGATAAAATGAAACCCGTATTGCGTGTCAAAAACCTCCGAAACTTCACCCGGCTTTAATTTAAAAGCCACTGCTTCAAACTCAGGCACCATTTGCCCGCGAACAATATTATTATATAACCCGCCGTTTGGCGCTGAGCCCGGGTCTTCGCTATACAATTTGGCAATGGAAGCCATGCTCTCCCCTCTTAAAACCCGTTGGCGGTAATACTCTGCCAGCTTCTTTGCATCTTTTTTCATGGCAACCAGTCTGGTTTCTTTAACCAAATTTCCGGCAAAAGGCCTGAATGATGCTAACAAGAGGCCCGATGCCGCCAAAAGAAGGATGTTTTTCATGCTTACCATAGCTTAAATTTAAGCTAAAACCGGAAAATAAGGCCCATTTTTACACAATTTCTTCAAAAAACTTACCTATGTGTGAATATCACGAAAGTCGGATTGTATGCGCCACGCTTATGACCGAACTTTGTACCATGATAACAATTTACGATTACGCAAAACTTAGCGCAGAAGAAAAAGAAGAGCTGTTAAAAACCCAGGCCCTGTTTGTAGATCAGTATAATGATGACGAAGTCCTCATCCAGATCTATTTTTTAAATGATTTTTTTATTGAAGTAACCATTAAAGACGGAAAGGTAACCGATAATATTCCCTATCAACGGGGCTATAAGACTACAGATATTCTAAAGCTTCATCAAAAATACTGTTTGGCAGCGTAACGCTCCTCCCCAAACCTGCGGTACCTCCTGGGCCGCGGGTTTTTTGTTTTTACAAGGTTTTAATTCGTTGCGTTATACAGATCAATGGTTTTGTCGTATAACTTATCGCGGCGGTTCTTTAAAATTTTTGAAGTAATGGGTAAGGTTAAGGTACCTAAAAAACTTAAACCTGCATTTACATACGAACCCGTGCTCACGCTCCCATTCTGTGCCTCCTTAAAGCAGGTAAATACCGTGGAAACAGTCATGATGCCTCCCGTAGTTGTACTTCCTATAGATGTTAATCCTATTACTTTTTGTACTATCCTGGTAGTTTTTGCTGTTTTGTGGGCAATTTGAACTCCCGGGTTTTTCGATTTTGCCAGCAGGCGGTCTACATCTTTTCTTTTAACCCTTTGTCCGTTCACCGTATACTTGTTATTAAGGAATTCAATCTTATTTTTAGCGGTAGGCGTGTAAGCGTCAAACGCGTCGAGTTTGGAGGATGCCGTATCCAACATGGTTTTTTGAATGGTTGCCACCTGCGGTTGTTTACTGTATACTTCTTTTTGGCCGTTACTATACCTTACATAGGCAATATCCGTTTTATAATCAACAAAGGTTGGTCCTTCCTTATTATCCAGTTTGGTGTAACGAACGGCATTAGTTCCTACCTCAATGATCCTTGCCGGAATAACCTGTCCGTTCAATTTAACAATAGTGTCTTGTGCCCTTAGGCCCGTAGAAAAAAACATAAGTGCGCAACAGATACTGATAGAAATTATAAATGATCGCATAAAAGGGGTTTTAGATGAACTAAATAAAAGAAACTTCTGTGAGATTTTCAAAAAAATTATTGTGGAATAAATTCCACAATAATTGCACCTCCCTGATTCACCTCGCTTTGGTTCTTTTATCGGTTAGTGGGGCAAGCTGCTGCCAAAAGCCCATTAATACTGGTATCATATTTACTTAAAGATACAAAACTGCTTATAACCCTACAATCAATTCATACCTATGAAGTTTTTAAACACCCGGTTAAAAAAAATACTTTTCTGGCTTATTACCATTGTTATGGCCATTGTCATCATAGTCATTGTATTTATTTCGCCTATTGCCAAGTATGTTGTTGAAAAATATGACGTGAAATTTTCGGGTAGAGAAGTAACGATGGACTGGATATACCTGAATCCCTTTACGGGATATGCCCATATTAACGATCTTAAAATTTACGAGCATGAAAGCGACAGTGTATTTTTTGCCGCCGATGGCATTTCGGTAAACTTTGAAATGCATAAATTACTCTCAAAAACTTACGAAATAAGTAATTTAACCCTTGATAAACCGGTAGCACAAATTATACAAAGCAAAAACCTGTTCAATTTTACCGACCTCATCGAAAAATTCTCTTCCAACGATACACTTCCAAAAGTAAAGAAAGAACCTGTTCACTTTAATATCCTTGATATAAAAATAAATGATGGTATTTTTTATTACCACGAAAAGAATGTTCCTGTTGATTATTTTGTGCAACAGGTTAATATTGAATCGAGTGGCAAAATGTGGAATGCCGATACCATTGCTGTAAAATTTTCCCTGGTATCGGGCATTGGCGGTGGTGACCTGAAAGGCAATACTACTATTAATATTAGTACACTCGACTATAAAGTAAAAGCGTTAATCAATAAGTTCGATCTTTCGGTATTGGAACAATACTTAAAGGATATTGCCAATTACGGTAGCCTAAGGGCAAACCTTGATGCCGACATTGACGCATCGGGAAACTTTAAACGCTCGGAACAATTAAATGCCAAAGGGCTTGTAGCCATTAACGATTTTCACTTTGGTAAAGACAGCATTGAGGATTACGCCTCATTTAAAAAATTCACACTCTGTATTAAACAATTAAGCCCGGTTAATAAAAAATACATGTTCGACTCCGTATCGTTGCTGCAACCCTATTTTAAATACGAGCGTTACGACCATCTTGATAATTTACAAAACATGTTTGGCAAGCAAGGTGGTAAGGTAAAAGAAGCCAAATCATCGCACGAGGAAGTCAATATCTTATTCCAGATTGCCGACTATGTAAAACTCCTGGCCAAGAATTTCTTCAGAAGTAATTACCAGATTCAACGCTTGGGGATATATAATGCCGACGCCCGGTATAATGATTATGCCATTAACGAAAAGTTTGCGGTAGCGGCAACGCCATTAACCATTGTGGCCGACTCTATTGACCGAACTAACAAAAACTGGGTTAACTTAACATTAAGAACAAAACTAAAACCTTATGGTGATATTTCTTTCGACCTGAGCATTAACCCACAGGATAGTTCCGATTTTAAACTGAAATATTACCTCGATAAACTTCCGGTAGCCATGTTTAACCCTTATCTCATTACGTATACCTCTTTCCCTCTCGACCGTGGCACAGTAGAAGTAAAAGGTAACTGGGACGTGAACAATGGGTTTATAAGCAGCAACAATCATTTACTGGTTATTGACCCACGTGTCAATAAAAAACAAAAACGCAACGGTGCCAAATGGATCCCGCTTAAATTTATCATGTTCTTTGTGCGTGAACGTGGAAATGTGATAGACTACGAGGTGCCCATAACCGGGAACTTAAGCGATCCCAAATTCAATATCAGAGATGTGATATTTGATGTGTTGAAGAACATTGTTATAAAACCCGCTACAACACCTTATCGTATTGAGGTAAAAACCATTGAAACGGAAATTGAAAAATCCATGATCGTACGCTGGGATATGAACCGGAGCACCTTACCTGAAAGCCAATCGGATTTTATGTACAACATAGCTGATTACCTGAAAAACAATCCCGGTTTCAATATTTCGGTCAACTCTATCTGGTATACCGATAAGGAAAAGGAATACATTGCTTTTTTTGAAGCGAAAAAACGTTACTACCTGTCCTATACAAGAAAAAATACTGATATACTGAGTGCTGAAGATACAGTAGCCATTGACCGGATCGCGGTTAAAGACTCTTTGTTTATTGAATACCTTGATAAACATATAAAATCAACCGATCTCTATACCGTTCAGGACAAATGTGTAAAACTGGTAGGAATGGCAAAGATCAATGAAAAATACAATGACCTGGTTAAACACAGAAAAGAGGAGTTTATGTCATATTTTAAAAAAGAAGGCGTTGACAAGCGGGTAAAAATGTTGGGCAATATTGACAAAGTTCCTTATAATGGTTTTTCAATCTATAAAATAAGTTACAAAGGTAATTTACCGGAAGAGCTCACAGACGATTACGAACGTATTAACGACCTCAATAACAGGTCGCCACGCGACAAATTTAAAAAGTTGCGTGAAAAATACCGGAAAGAGCTGCGCAATAAATAACCGCCTTTCCTTTAAGACAATTTAAATGTATAAAATCAATAAATCTTACATATGTAAGATTAACCCTCTGAAACACCTGAAAACAAAGGGGTTTAATGAAATTTTTCTGAACGTACAAGCTTAAAAAATGAAAAAAAAGACATAAGTTAGCTTAAGAATCTAAAGCTTTTTCATGTCATGAAATATACATTAAGTCAAAAAATACAGGCAGGATTTATTATCTCTACGCTTATCTTAATTGTTGCAGCCGTTTTATCGTTCAGGAACAGCGAAAAATTTAACGCCACCAACCAAATGGTAAAACATACCCAGGAAGTGTTGTATGAGTTTGAGCAGGTCCTGGTTTCATGTGTAGATGCTGAAACGGGTGAAAGAGGTTACATTATTACAGGAACCGAGAATTACCTGGAACCATATGAAAAAGCAAAGAAAGAACTACCGCTATATCTCCGAAAAATAAAAGAACTTACTATTGATAATCCTGAGCAGCAACGAAACATAGCGGCAATAGAGAATAAAGCGAATGAATTTATTGACCGCTTGCAGTATTGTATTGATGTAAGAAAAGCGCAGGGTTTTCAAAAAGCACAGGAAGTAGTTTTAAGTAATGTGGGAAAGAAAATGCTTGATGAGATACGAGAGTTGATTGCTAATGGTATGAACATTGAATCAACATTATTGAATGAACGAAAACAAACCAGCGATAAAGATGCTGCTAATTTTAATACCATTTTCATTATACTCCTGTTGATTATAACCGCTGTCCTTATCAGCGTATACATCATTATTACCAGCAATTTACGGGCACTCAAAAAAGCGGAACAGGCAACTGCCGATAAAAACTGGACACTGGCTGGGAGCTCGGAACTGGTGAAGAACATGCAGGGAAATTTGCAAGTGAACGATCTGGGGCGGGCAGTCATTAATTTTTTATGCAATTACTTGGGGGCGCAGGTTGGCGCCTTATACTTGTTTAATGAAGCTACCGGGCAACTGGTGTTAACAAGCGGTTATTCGCTTAACCAGGAGAAAAAAAAGAGTTCGGTTATAAATCCCGGCGAAGGGATTGTGGGCCAGGCTTTATCTGAAAACAAAATGATGCTGCTTAAAAATATTCCTGAAGACGATTTTAGTATTGTCAGTTCATTTGGGAACATAAAACCAAGGCACATCATCGCCGTCCCATTCTCATTCGAGTCTTTGTCAACCGGTGTTATTGAACTTGGCAGCATTCGCGAGCTGAGCGAACTAAAAAAAGAATACCTGCAGATTGTGATGGACAGCATAGCCATTGCCTTTGTTTCGGCCCAATCACGGGAACAAACCAAAGCACTTTTAGAAGAAACACAGGCACAGGCCGAAGAGCTGGAGGTGCAACAGGAAGAGCTTAAGAATGCCAATGAAGAACTGCATCAGAAAACCGAATTGCTGGAAGAGTCGGAAACTGAATTAAAAGCGCAGCAACAAGACCTGGAACAAATAAACGAAGAACTGGAGCTTAAGGCAAATGTGCTGGAAGAACAAAAAAACAAACTGGAAAACGCCAAAATTGAAATTGAGACTAAAGCCAAAGAGGTTGAAGAGATCAGTAAATATAAATCGGAGTTCCTGGCTAACATGTCGCACGAACTAAGAACACCACTCAACAGTGTCCTTATTCTTTCCCAGTTACTTTCGGAGAATAAGCACGGCAATCTTGGCTCCAAAGAAATAGAGTTCTCAAAAAACATTTACACGTCGGGGAACGACCTGCTGAATCTTATCAATGAGATCCTTGACCTTTCTAAGATCGAATCGGGCAAAATGGAACTCGATATTGTAAATGTAAGCACGCAGGATATTGTAGATGATATCTCATTCATGTTTACAGAGCTGGCTAAGAATAAATCCATCAAGTTTAATATAAAGTTTAATCATACCGCGCAACAAACACTTATTAAAACCGATAGGCAACGTGTAGCACAGATCATCAAGAACCTGTTATCAAACGCGTTTAAGTTTACCGATAAAGGCGGAACGGTTTCCTTAGTCATTGATAATAAACCCACTCCGGCCTTTTCGCTCAATCGCAATTTGGATTCATCCAATATCATTTCATTTTCGGTATCCGATACCGGTATTGGAATCCCGGAAAACAAGCGGCTGCTTATTTTTGAAGCCTTTCAGCAGGCCGACGGATCGACCAAACGAAAGTATGGCGGAACCGGCCTTGGCCTATCCATTAGTAAAGAACTGGCCAATGTATTGGGTGGCGAGATACAACTGGAAAGTACGGAAGGAAAAGGCAGTACCTTTACACTGTTCTTACCTGCCCTGTTCAACTCCTTGCTTAATACCTCCCACAAGGAGATAGACCTGAAAGAAAATACAGAAAAAGAATTGCCAATCACCGCAAACGAGCCTATAGATCTTATCCCGGAAACCGACCTGCCTGTTTTTGACGACAGGCATAACCTTAGCGAAAATGATAAAATTATTTTAATTGTTGAAGACGATGAAGTGTTTGCACAAACGCTGCTCACGTTTATAAGGAGCAGAAACTATAAAGGCATTATCTCTCACCAGGGAAATACAGCGGTAAGCTTTGCCAGGCATTATAAACCCCATGCCGTTATGCTCGACATTCAATTACCGGTAATGGATGGGGTGGAAATATTAAAACAACTCAAAAACGATCCCGACCTGAGGCACATTCCGGTACAAATCATTTCGGGGCATGACAAACGAAGAGAGGGATACGAACTGGGCGCGTTTGATTTTATTAAAAAACCAATTACCCTGCCTGTCTTGCAAAACGCGTTTGATAAGGTTGAGCAGTTCATTCAGAAAAAACTTAAAAAGTTATTGATCGTTGAGGACAACGAAACCCAGAATAATGCCATTCGTGAGCTGATAGGAAACGGCGATGTGAAATGTTTTTCGGCATACAAAGGCAGCGAGGCTTACAATATGTTGCTGAATGATGATTTTGACTGCATTATTGTGGATCTGAACCTTCCGGATATGTCGGGCTTTGATTTGCTGGATAAGATAAAGGGCAACGAAAAACTAAACCGCATTCCTGTAGTTGTTTATACCGGCATTGACCTGACAAAAGAAGAAAAAACCAGGTTGGAAAGAGTTGCCAATACCGTTATTTTAAAAACGGTTGATTCGCATGAGCGCTTACTGGATGAAACTGTCTTGTTCCTACACAAAATAGAATCGCAGTTACCAAAAGAAAAACAAAACCTGATCCGAAAACTTCATAAAGCCGATGAGGTGCTGAAAGGGAAAAAGATATTATTGGTAGACGATGATATGAGGAACATTTACTCATTGCTGAATGTGCTGGAAGATGAAGGAGTGCAGTGTGTGGTTGCCGAAAACGGAAAGGTAGCCCTGGAACAGCTGGAAACAAACCCCGATATTGACCTGGTATTAATGGATATTATGATGCCTGAAATGGATGGTTATGAAGCCACCATGCTCATCAGAAAAAAGGGGACATACAACAAACTGCCCATTATTGCCTTAACTGCAAAAGCCATGAAAGGCGACCGGGAAAAATGCCTGGCTGCCGGCATGTCGGATTATATTTCAAAACCGGTCAACATCTCACAACTATTATCGTTGATGAGGGTTTGGCTTTATAAATAGCGGATGAAAGAAACCATAAGCAATACCGAACTAAACAATCTGCTGGATGTAGTGAACGCCTGCTACGGTTATGATTATACCGGATATTCGCCCTCATCCATCAAACGAAGTATTGTTTTCTTTATGGATACAAGGCAAATCCCCAACATCCAGGTCTTAAAAAAGCTGCTGCTTGAAAGCGAGGATCTGTTTGGTGATTTTGTGCGCAGTGTTTCCATTACCGTTACCGAAATGTTCCGCGACCCTTTGTATTACAAAACATTAAGAGAAAAGATCGTAAGCCGGCTGGCCACTTACCCAATAATACGGGTGTGGGTTGCGGGTTGCGCTACCGGCGAAGAGGCCTACTCCATTGCCATCCTCTTAAAAGAAGAAGGTTTGCTGGATCGGTCGGTTATTTACGCTACCGATATTAACCAATATTCGCTGGCAATAGGCATGCAGGGTGCATATCCGTTAAAGAACATGCAGCTATACACCACCAACTATTTAAAAGCGGGAGGGTTGAACAGCTTTTCGGAATATTATACAGCCAAGTACGACTCGGTGTTATTTGACAATACTTTAAAACAAAAAATTGTTTTCTCTTCACATAACCTGGTTACCGACAAATCGTTTAACGAGTTTCAGCTCATTACCTGTCGCAATGTGCTCATTTATTTTAATAATGAATTACAAAACAAGGTCATCGATCTTTTATACGAAAGCCTCTGTCCTTTTGGTTTTTTAGCGCTTGGCAACAGGGAAAACCTGCATTGCTACAACAAGAAGAACTTTTTTACAGTGATTGACAAGAAAGAGAAGATCTTTATGAAAAAGGAAAGTATTAACCTGTCTGCCGCCAGGCAGGCCTAAAACTTAAGAAACGATGAACATTTTACTGGTTGATGATGTACCTTCCAATATCCTGGTACTTGAAGAATTACTGACCAAAGAAGGCCGCAGCTTTTTTAAGGCTTATAATGGCAAGGAAGGCTTGAAAATAGCGCTTGAAAAAGAAGTGGACCTCATTATCCTGGATGTGCAAATGCCCGACATGGATGGTTTTGAAGTGGCCCAGATCCTGAAATCGAATAACCGGACAAAAGATATTCCCATCATCTTTGCCACAGCTACAAAAAAAGAACACCACTCCATGGTTCAGGGCTTTGATGAAGGCGCTGTTGATTACCTGTTTAAGCCACTCGATCGTGAAATTACAAGAGCGAAAGTGGCGGTTTTGTTAAAGATCCAGCTCCAGAAAAAAGAACTGATGGAGAAAAACAAATCGCTGGAAAATGCTACCAGGCAGATTGACCAGCTGAACAAAGAGCTGTTGAACAACATGGAGCAATTAAAAACCGTGAACGAGGACCTGGAATCGTTTTCCTACTCTGTTTCGCACGATCTGAGGGCGCCGCTCCGGGCACTGATCTCCTATTCCCAGATCCTTGAAGAGGATTATTACGATAAGCTGGATGAAGAGGCAAAAAGCCTGATTGACCGGATAAAATATAACAGCAACCGAATGAACATCCTCATTAACGACTTGTTGGTATTTTCAAAAACAGGAAGAAAGCAATTGATAAAAACGGGGATCGATATTGCTGAACTGGTGGGCAAAGTCATTGCCGAGGTCACCGAAAACCATCAGCATAAGCCTGTATTTAAGCTCAGTGTTTTAGAAAATGCTTATGGCGATGCTTCGCTCCTGCAACAAGTGTGGGTCAATTTAATTGATAATGCCGTAAAATATTCGTCAAAAAAAGAGAACCCTGAAATTGAAATTACTTGTGACCAGAAAGACGGGGAAATTATTTATTCGGTAAAGGATAATGGTGCCGGCTTTGACATGCGCTATGCCGACAAGTTATTTGGCGTGTTTCAACGCTTACACAGCACCAGGGATTTTGATGGCACGGGTGTGGGGCTTGCAACGGTGCAACGCATTATAAAACGCCATGGCGGCAGGATATGGGCCGATGCCAAAGAAAATGAAGGAGCCACTTTTAGTTTTACTTTGCCCTTTAAAAGTGAAGCATAAAATCGGGCGATAAGCAAAAACGACCAAAGCCATTTTTTATCGCCTGAAAATTTGTATCTTTGCGGCCATGTCGTTTGCAGGAAAAACCGTTTCGTTTCACACCCTTGGCTGTAAGCTTAATTTTTCGGAAACATCAACCATTGCGCGTTTGATGCAGGAAAAAGGCTTTCAGAAAATCGCTTTTGAAGCGGGCGCCGATGTGTGCGTGATAAACACCTGCTCGGTAACCGAAAATGCCGATAAGGAATGTAAACAAATTGTACGCTCGGCCCTGGCTAAAAACCCCGATACCTTTATTGCTGTGGTAGGCTGCTATGCACAGCTAAAACCCGATGAAATTTCGACTATTGAAGGAGTGGATGTGGTACTGGGCGCTTCGGAAAAATTTAAACTACTGAACTATATAAACTTTTCGGGTAAAAATACCCATACCGAAATTCATAATTGCGAGATCTCGGAGGTGAATACCTTTGTAGATTCCTTTTCGGTTGGTGACCGTACCCGCTCTTTCCTGAAAGTGCAGGATGGCTGCGATTACAGCTGTACTTTTTGCACTATTCCGCTGGCTCGCGGCAAAAGCCGCAGCGATACCATTGAGAATGCCGTGGCCAATGCCAAACGCATTGCCCAAAGCGGTGTGAAAGAAATTGTTTTAACAGGCGTGAACCTGGGCGATTTTGGCTATGGTGTGGACATTGATAAGGACACTAAAAAGCGTAAAGAATACACCTTCCTTGATTTAATAAAGGAACTGGATACTGTGGAAGGGATTGAACGCATCCGCATCTCGTCCATTGAACCCAATTTGTTAAAAGATGAGGTGATTGAGTTTGTTGCCCAATCAAAGCGCTTTGTGCCTCATTTTCACATTCCCTTACAGAGCGGCAATAACGAGATCCTGGGTAAAATGAAACGCCGGTACAAGCGTGAATTATACCAGGACAGGGTTTCCAAAATAAAAGAGCTGATGCCCAATTGCTGCATTGGCGTAGATGTGATCGTGGGTTTCCCGGGCGAAACAAACGAACATTTTTCAGACACTTACAATTTCATTAACTCACTGGATGTCTCTTACTTACACGTGTTCACTTACAGCGAAAGAGATAACACCGAAGCCATTTTGCTGGATGGAAAAGTGGACATGGGCGAACGCAAGCGTCGTAACAAAATGCTCCGGATCTTATCGGCCAAAAAATTAAGGGGCTTTTACGAAAAACATCTGAATAAAGAGTTTACCGTTTTATTTGAGCATGAAAATAAGAATGGCATCATGCACGGCTTTACTGAGAACTATATCAAAATAGCTTATCCGTTTGATGAGAAACTGGTGAACCAATCGGTGGCTATTACCACCAAAGCCATTGATGAGGAAGGTTTTGTGAGTGCAGAGCTGGCGCCGGTTTTAATATAGAAACTATTGTCAGTTCGGGTGTTTTTTGCCTGCCTCTTGCAAAAAACGTATCGAGAACACTTCTCGATACACGTTTGAAAAGAACGCAAACGTTACTCGTAGTGACAAAAAAATAGCAAAAATCTCCTGACTATTAAACAATCCCACGTTTAAAACATTTTAAGTATTGCCCCCATTCTACCCGCCACCGGCTTATTTTTAAAGGATATTAGCCATGGCAACAACCAAAAATAAATTCAGGGAAAAACCGGTAGATGAAACTGTAAAGGAACCGTCTATTGATAAAAATGATATTGAGGAAACCGTTCTGTCCTCATCAAAAAATAAAGTAAAATCGACTAAAGCCGATGCCGCAAAGTCGGCCAGCACGGCTAAAAAAGCGGAAAGCAAAGTTTCGTCGAGCGATACGAAAGCCACATTACTTGCCAGGTGGAACAAAACCCTCACCCTGTACCGCAATGAGCGTACCCAAAAATTAATTGGTTTAATGCTCATTATGGCCGGTGTATACCTGTTCATTGCTTTTCTTTCTTATGTGTTTACCTGGGATAAGGATCAGGACAAAGTGCTTGGACCTATGTCGGAATTATTTGCCCTTGATACCAAAGTGGTGAACTGGCTTGGAAAATTTGGCGCACTGGTTTCGCACGTATTTATGTACAAGTGGTTTGGTGTTGCCTCCTTCATACTGGTGCCGGTACTGGTTATTTATGGTTTGCAAAAGATCCTGAACAAACAAATTGCCAAACCTTCTGCCTTTACTGCCAAGTGGTTGTTTTTCATGATCTGGACGAGCTTAACATTGGCCTTTTTCTTTCACGATAAATTATTTTTCCTGGGAGGCGGTTACGGTTATGTTCTAAACATCCAACTATCCAACTATGTTGGCCATATTGGCACACTGGCCATTCTTGCTTTTAGCATGCTGGCATTCCTGGTGTTAAGCATTAACATGAATTTTAATATCAAAAAAGATGTGCTGCCAAACCTGGATAATGAAGCCATTATTGAAAAAGAAATCACCGATCCCGAAAATAACATTAACCCTCACGCTTCAACCATTTACGATAAAGAACCAAGCCTGAGCAAAGAAGAGGAAGAGGCCCTGCTGAACTTTGAAGTGATCTCGCCGGCTAAAGAAGAGGTGCAGGAACCTGTTGTGGAACCGGTAGCCGAAGAACCAAAACAGGAAAGCATTCCACTGGAACTTGATATTGTAACCACGCCCGAAGAACCAATCAAAGAGTTGGATTTTGAGATCAACAACCCGGGTGCCGACGAAATTGTAAAAGAGCCTGAGTTTGTAAAAGAGGAACCAAAAGAAAATTTTATTTCGCTCGACGAGGAAGTAAAAGCCGCGCAACTGGTAGAAGAATTCGGTCAATACGATCCCACGCTCGACCTTGGCCATTACCAGTTCCCAAGCCCGGAGTTACTCATTGATTACGGAACAGGGAATGCCAAAGTGAGTAACGAGGAACTAACCGCCAATAAAGACCGGATCCTGAACACGCTGAAAAACTATGGGATTGAGATCGATAAGATCTCGGCCACCGTTGGGCCAACGGTAACTTTGTATGAGATTGTTCCGGCTGCCGGCGTGCGTATCTCTAAAATAAAAAACCTGGAAGATGATATTGCACTGAGCTTAGCAGCCCTTGGCATCAGGATCATTGCTCCTATTCCCGGACGCGGAACAATTGGGATTGAGGTGCCAAATCAAAATCCGGAAATGGTACCAATGCGTAATATCATTGCTTCCGAAAAATTTCAGAACAGCACGCATGACCTGCCCATTGCTTTAGGAAAAACCATTAACAACGAAATTTTTGTGGCCGACCTTGCCAAAATGCCCCACTTGTTAATGGCTGGTGCTACAGGCCAGGGTAAATCGGTTGGGTTAAATGCCGTGCTGGTATCATTACTGTATAAAAAACACCCGGCACAAATTAAATTCGTATTGGTTGATCCTAAAAAAGTAGAGCTCACCTTGTTCAATAAAATTGAACGCCACTTTCTGGCAAAACTACCTAATGCCGAAGATGCCATTATTACTGATAACACCAAGGTAATTCATACGCTTAACTCCCTGTGTATTGAAATGGATAACCGCTACGCTTTATTGCAGGATGCACAGGTAAGAAACATTAAAGAGTACAATGCCAAATTCATTAACCGTAAATTAAACCCCAACGAGGGCCATAAATATTTACCTTACATTGTATTAGTGGTGGATGAGTTTGCCGACCTGATTATGACAGCGGGCAAAGAAGTAGAAACGCCAATTGCCCGTTTGGCACAGCTGGCAAGGGCTATCGGAATCCATCTAATCATTGCCACACAACGTCCGTCGGTAAATATTATTACCGGTACCATTAAAGCCAATTTCCCTGCGCGTATCGCCTTCCGTGTAACAAGTAAAATTGACTCGCGCACCATTTTAGATGCGGGCGGCGCGGAGCAATTGATTGGTCGTGGCGATATGTTGTTAAGTACCGGTAACGACCTTATACGGATACAATGCGCTTTTGTAGATACACCGGAAGCCGAGAAGATTACAGAGTTTATTGGCTCACAACGCGCCTACCCTAGCGCCTTTTTATTACCGGAATATGTTGGTGAAGACGGCGAAGGCGGCAAAGAAGAAATTGACCTGAGCGAACGCGACAAAATGTTTGATGAAGCCGCTAAACTGGTAGTGCAGTTCCAGCAGGGCTCTGCCTCATTCCTTCAGCGTAAATTAAAACTGGGTTATAACCGCGCGGGTCGTATTGTTGACCAGCTGGAAGCAGCAGGAATTATTGGGCCTTTTGAGGGTTCGAAAGCACGGGAAGTAAGATGCAAGGATATGGCGCAGCTGGAAGAAATTATGAATAGCATTAAGGGCTAGTTACTTTCCGTCATTGCTTCGCTTCGCTCGCAATGACGATACACAAAATAATTTCCTTTCCCTTATTTGTCCAATCCCGAAATTGTACTATATTTAATTATTATTAACCCTTAACCCCTAAATTTATGATTATCGGAATTCTTTTAATGGTTCTTATCTGGCTATCTATCATTGTATTTGCCATCATCTCTCAATGGAAGGTATTTGAAAAAGCAGGTCAGCCTGGCTGGGCCGTGTTTATTCCCATTTACAACATTTTAATCATGCTAAAGGTTGCCAACAAACCATGGTGGTGGCTCTTCATGTTCTTCATTCCTATTGCCAACATTGTATTTGTTATTATGATGTTAAACCGCATCTCCTTATCGTTTGGAAAAAGCTCAGGCTTTACCGTAGGCTTGTTCTTTTTAGGAATTATTTTCTGGGGAATTTTAGCCTTCGATAAATCGGAGTATAAAATGTTACCTAACGATTAAAAATCGCCTTTTTGAGCTTTAAAGCCATTCTCTTTGAGAGTGGCTTTTTTATTTATATAAAATCTTAATACCTTTGTAGCGTCATGTTCATTTCAAAAACAGTCATATTTCTATTAGCATGCATTGTTGCCCTTGCCGGCACTATTGTTTACCTGTTGCTAAAGAACAACGCAAGCTCAAAGAAAAACAAAGCGCTTTTGAACGATTTTAAAATGCTTGAAACAAAGATCCATGCTATTGAACTGGAAGGGTTGAAGTACAAAATAGAGCCGCATTTATTTAAGAACATTCTCAATTCCATTCAATCTCATGCCTATCAAACCTACTTTTCGTTGGATAAATTAAGCAATGTACTGGATTATATTTTATATGAAACCGATAAGCAGTTTGTAAGCATTAAAGAGGAGCTTGAGTTTGCCATGAACCTGGTTGAGATCAATAAACTAAAACTCAGCCCTTTGTTCGATCTTAAAATAAAGAACAAGATCAGCGAAAGCCATCCCTTTTATAACCAGGAATTACTGGCGCCCATGGTTACCATCGACCTGATTGAGAACGCCTTTAAACATGCCGACATTCAAAGCGGCGATTCGTTTATATCCATCACGTTTGAGCTCAAGGATGATTATTTTGCCCTGACGGTTGCCAATAAAATAAGCGCGAAACCTGCTTTAAAGAAAAACAACAGCGGCATAGGTACCGAAAGCATGAAAAAGCGCCTGGATATTATTTACAAAGGTTGCTATGCGCTTGAGCAATTCGAGGAAAATGATGTGTTCATCTCTCATTTAAAATTAAACTTACTTGACTACAAAGCTAAAGTGCTTGCTGTTGGATGACGAGCTTCCGGCACTAAGCTATATCAAAGCGTTATGCGAACAGCTACCGGATGTGGAAGTTGTAAAAGCTTTCGATGATCCGCTAAAGTTCCTGGGTGCCGTTCCAAAACTGGATTTTAACCTCTGCATCCTTGATATCCAGATGCCGGGATTAACAGGACTACAAGTGGCCGAACAGTTGAAGAACAAGCTCATTATTTTTACCACCGCCTACAAAGAATTTGCAGCCGAAGCCTTTGACCTCAACGCGGTGGATTATATCAGGAAGCCTTTACAAAAGGAACGCTTTGAGCTGGCGATAGCAAAGGCGCGACAGGCACTTAAAACACAAACAACGTCCGAAAAAACGCAGGTATTATGGAATACCGATAAAGGCAAAACACTTATCGCTTTCAACGACATTCTATACATTACCTCATCGGAAACCGACAGCAGGGATAAAGTCCTGTACCTGGAAAGCGGGCAGCGATCGACCATCAAAAATACCGGTTTTGAACAGATCCTTTCGATCCTGCCTTCAGCAAAATTTTGCCGCATTAACAAAAAGGATATCATTGCCCTTAAAACTGTACGGCATTTTACGGCCGACGAAGTAAAAACAACCATTTCTCTCAAAAATAACCAATTGGTGAACCTGCCCCTGAGCGAGGTTTACCGCGAGGAATTCAGGCTCAGAATCCAGGGTTGATTTTCATTACATTTTTACCACCTTTTGTTACATAAGTAAAAGAGGCTGCAACTGTTCTGCATAACTTAAGCGTACTTTTGTGGCCAGCATGAGAACACTTTTTTTAGTAATAGTTTTAGCAGCCGTTTTTAGTTCAAAGGCCCAAACATCGGTAGGGCTTGCACTCTACCCCACCGGCTCGGAAACGGGCCTGGGCTTCAGGTTAAATAAGGACAAGCGCGTTTCCATGGATGCGCGCATTACCAAGGCGGGGCTTTATAGCGGCAAGACAACGCCTTCCACATTTATTTCGGAGCTCTCGGTACTTTACCGCGTGGTGCATCTTGAAAAAGTAAGGTTTCAAATGGGCCTGGGTTTTCGCAGCGACTGGAACTTTACCACCACCCATAAGCATGGCGTAGTTGTTCCCATTGGTGTAGAGGCATTTCCTTTCCCGTTCCAAAACGCGGGCTTGATATTTGAAGTGGCGCCTTTTTATGAAACCGATGATAAATCGAACTGGAACGGCGGCATGAGAACCGTAGCAGGCTTTGTATTTTATTTTCCCAAAAAACAAACTAAACCCGTAACTAAATGAAAAACTTAAGGAACATTTTATTCTACGTGATCGTTATCGGAGGGTTTTCCTGTTTGATGTACTTCATCGTAAAAGGTGGTCAAACACACGAAATAGCCAAGGTAGCGGAAGTTAAAGCAGCGCCAACCACCAGCGGGCTCGAACAGCTTGGCGACACCTTGCATCATAACATCACCGATCCATTGGGTATTCTTATCCTGCAAATCATTTCCATTATTATTGCCGCAAGGGCATTTGGCTGGATCCTAAAAAAAATGGGGCAACCAACCGTTATTGGCGAGATCATTGCCGGTATTGTACTTGGGCCATCCTTAGTGGGAACTTACTTTCCTGAATTCTCCGCCTTCCTTTTTCCAAAGGCTTCCCTTCCCAATCTTAAATTCTTCAGCCAGATAGGCCTGATCCTTTTCATGTTCATTATTGGCATGGAGCTCGACCTGAAAATTCTGAAAAAGAAAGTACACGAAGCATTCATCATCAGTCATGCCAGCATCATTGTTCCTTTTACACTGGGCATGGGCCTGGCTTATTATATTTATGATACCTATGCTCCTGCCAATGTCGATTTTCTTTCTTTCTCCCTATTTATAGGAATTTCCCTGAGCATCACTGCTTTTCCGGTACTTGCCAGGATATTACAGGAAAGGCAACTTACCAAAACACGTGTAGGTTCTATTGCCATTACCTGCGCCGCAGTAGATGACATTACAGCCTGGTGCATTTTGGCTACAGTAGTGGCCATTGTAAAAGCCGGATCATTTATCAGTGCCATTTATACCATTATTTTAGCGGTTATTTTTGTATTGATTATGTTAAACGTGGTTCGTCCTTTCTTAAAACGACTTGGCGACATCTACTCTCATCAAGATACCATCAGTAAACCCGTTGTCGCTATTTTCTTTGTCACCTTGCTAAGCTCTGCCTATTTAGCCGAAGTAATTGGAATACACGCCTTATTTGGTGCGTTCCTGGCAGGAGTTATCATGCCACAGAACCTGCACTTCCGGAATGTGTTCATCGAAAAAGTGGAAGATGTATCGCTGGTGCTCTTATTACCGTTGTTCTTTGTATTTAGCGGTTTACGTACACAAATTGGCTTGTTGAACGATGCCAGCCAGTGGGGTATGTGCGCCATTATTATTTTGCTGGCCATTGTAGGCAAGTTTTTAGCGAGTGCACTGGCGGCAAAGTTTACCAGGTTAAGCTGGCGCGACAGTTTAACCATAGGGGTTTTAATGAATACCAGGGGCTTAACGGAACTTATTGCTCTGAACATTGGTTTTGATCTTGGATTATTATCGCCACAGGTTTTTTCCATGATGGTGATAATGGCTCTGGTAACAACCTTTATGGCCGGCCCGGCATTGGATTTTGTGAACTATATGTTGCCGAAAAAGAAATCGGAAACAGGAGATGATGAATTGTCAACCTATAAAAAGTTTAAAATACTTATTTCATTTGGTGACGCCGAGCATGGAAAAAGCATGGTGCGTTTGGCCAACAGCTTTGTGAGCAAAACACACGACAACACGCTTGTATCGGCACTGCACATGGCTCCGAGCAACGAGCTGCACCAATACAATATCCGTGAGCTGGAAAGGGATTCGCTTAAGCCTATTAAACGCGAAGCCAACAAACACAATCTTCCAATTAACACTTATTTTAAACCGACACTGGATTTTCAAAAAGAAATTATTGAAACAGCCAATGACGGCGAGTACGACCTACTCATTGTTGGTTTGGGACAATCGATTTACGAAGGAAGCTTCCTTGGGCGTTTGCTTGGTGTAACCAGCAAGATCATTAACCCCGAAAAATTATACAATACCATTATTGGAAAAGAAAAGATACTGGAAGAGAACGGCTTTGACGACAAAACAAACAACATCCTGAAATCGAGCAAAAATGCGGTAGCCGTGCTTGCCGACAAGGGATTGAAAAAAGTAGATGATGTGACGCTTTTAATATTGCAGGAAACAGATGAGTTTATGATGGATTATGCGCAAAAACTAATTCATAATAACGAGTCGCGCATTATGGTAGTTGATTATAATGACAAGGTAAAACAGAATTTAACGCTAAAAGAAAACATTCGTGCCATTGAACAAAAAGCGCCAAACCACATTGCACTTTATGGGCAATCGAAAATAAACGCCGAGTTCCTGCAAACCATGGACCTGCTAATGGTGAGCATAGAAGGCTGGAAATACCTGGTAGATCATAAACCGGAATGGTTAGCTAACGTACCTTCGGTGTTGATACTCAAAAAGTAGGCTTTATCAAATGGAACACGGATCACTTTAACTGTATTCGTCACTCTGAACTTGTTTCAGGGTCTCATGATAAGATGCTGATCGCCAGCTGGCGGATCAGCATGACGAGAAATCATAACTGATCTTAATCATCAGCGTTATCAGCGTTCTATAAACCGGTAATCTTATTTATTATTCTTCAGGAATTCCTGGATGAGCTGTTCATCGGTTTTACCAAGGTTGTTGAGTGCCGCTTTGGCATCGTTGGCATAATCCGTTTTTGGATATTCTTTAATGATCTGCTCGTATAGTTTTTTTGCTTCGGCCTCGTTATTCAGCATCGATGCTTCATCGTACAATTGTGCCAGTAAAAACAATGCTGCACCACGGTCCTTAAAGTCAGGAAAATCGTTGGCGCATTGTTTCAACATGGCTTGCGCCACTGTATATTTACCAACCGAACGGGCCACCTGGCCGCCTTTTAACAAATAAACCGCCGCCTCGGCTTTATCTTTACAAAAAGAGCTATAGCTGTTAAATGCCTGTATGGCTTTTTCGGCATCGGGCATATTAATGCTTGTGGCTACCAGCAATACGCTATCGGCTTTTTTTGCCGCCCTGTAATAACCAGCGCAATCGCCTGGAGCCGCTTCATCGGCATTTGCCTGCGCTAAAGAATCTTTATTCTCACCTTCCTTTTTTTGCTCGGTAGAAGGATTGCCGCATGAAAAAAATAAAACTGCTGTAGCGGCAACAATAAAACTAAAATGCTTTTTCATACTATCGTTTTGGTTGAAAGACGCGTGTTCTGTAATCGGCCCTGAACTTCCCTTTGGAAATATCGGTGAGCTTACCACTGATGAGTTTGCGTTTAAACGGATTGATCTTATCGGTAAACAAAATGCCTTCTATATGATCGTACTCATGCTGGATTACACGGGCGATAACACCATCATAGGTTTCGGTATGTTTTTTAAAATTCTCGTCAACGTATTCAATCGTCAATTTGGGTTTACGCAACACATCTTCCCTTATTTTAGGAATGCTTAAACAACCTTCGTTAAATTTCCATTCCTCGCCTGTTTCTTCAATAATATGGGCATTGATGAATGTTTTTTTGAAGCCGTCCATCTCTTTCATTTCTTCTTCTGTAAACTCAGGCTCTTCATCTTCATCCACTTCTGCAAACGGCGTGGCATCAACCACAAATAAACGAATGGCCTTGCCAATTTGCGGAGCAGCAAGTCCAACGCCATTGGCTTCGTACATGGTCTCGTACATGTTTTTAATTAATTCTGGAAGCCCTTCATAGTTCTTATCAATGTCAACGCATTTCTTTCTTAAAACCGGATCGCCGTAAACAACTATTGGTAATACCATTCTTTTATTCTATTAAATTATTGTTCTCTCTTTAAGACTTAAGGGACTGTTTGACTTAAGGGATTCAAGAGACTTGTCTTTTTGGTCTCTTATGTCCCTTCAATCTCTTTCGTCCCTTATCGTGTGTAATTCGGTGCCTCTCTTGTAATAACCACATCGTGCGGATGGCTTTCTTTGACGCCGGCTGCTGTAATGCGGGTAAATTTAGCTCCCTGCAGTGCTTTAATGTCTTTGGAACCACAGTAGCCCATACCAGCGCGTAAACCGCCAATTAACTGGTACATGACATCGGCCAGGTGACCTTTGTATGGCACACGCCCACTAATTCCTTCAGGAACCAGTTTCTTAATGTCATCTTCCGCATCCTGGAAATAACGGTCTTTTGAACCTTTTTGCATGGCTTCCAACGAACCCATTCCTCGGTATGCCTTAAACTGGCGGCCTTCGAAAATGATGGTTTCGCCCGGGCTCTCTTCAACACCGGCAAACATACCCCCCATCATCACGGTGTGTGCACCTGCCGCAATGGCTTTTACAATATCTCCTGTATAACGAATTCCGCCATCGGCTATAATGGGCAGTTTGCCTTTTAAGGCCGCGGCTACTTCCATAATAGCTGTCAATTGTGGCACCCCAACACCGGCAATAACGCGGGTGGTGCAAATGGAGCCTGGTCCTATCCCCACTTTTACGCCATCGGCACCGGCTTTCATTAATGCCAGGGCGGCTTCGCCGGTTGCAATGTTACCAACAACTACCTGCAAATTTTTATGCTTCTTTTTTACTTCTTTTAGTTTTAAGATTACCCCTTTTGAATGGCCATGAGCTGTATCGATAATAATGGCGTCAACACCAGCCTCCACCAATGCATCCACACGGTCCATGGTATCGGCTGTTACGCCAACAGCGGCAGCAACACGCAACCTTCCTCTTTCATCCTTGGCAGCATTGGGACGAACCTTGATCTTAATAATGTCCTTGTAGGTAATTAAACCCACCAGACGGTTGTTTTTATCTAAAATAGGGAGTTTCTCAATTTTGTGGTCCTGTAAGATCTCTTCGGCTTCTTTTAAGGTAATGCCTTGTTTTGCGGTAACCGCTTTGCTGGCAGGTGTCATCACTTCCTTTACCAAACGCTTCAGGTTTTTTTCGAAACGAAGATCACGGTTAGTGACAATGCCTACAAATTTTTTATCATTATCCACAACCGGAACACCACCGATCTTGTTTTCTGTCATAATAGCCAGTGCATCACTAATAGTGGCAGTTTGAAGAACAGTTAAGGGGTCAACGATCATCCCGCTCTCGCTACGTTTTACTTTACGCACGTGCATGGCCTGGTCGGCAATGGTCATGTTTTTGTGCAACACGCCAATACCACCTTCCTGCGCTATGGTAATAGCCATTTGATACTCGGTTACAGTATCCATTGCCGCAGAAACGATAGGTGAATTGATCTTGATGTTCTTAGTAAAATAGCTCGAAATATTTACCTCGCGGGGCAATACTTCAGAATAAGCCGGAACTAATAAAACATCATCATACGTTAAACCTTCGGGAGCAAATTTGTTTGCTAAAAACGATGAAGCCATAAGATTGAATTTTCGGTGTTAAAATTCGGGCAAATGTACAAAAAATAACCTGATTTTTTAAGGGAAAAGTAAATAATAGCTAACAGCCCTTCAACAAGAGATAAGATAATACAGGCCTAGTGAGCGGGCCCGGCTTTAGATAAAGTAGGGATCCATGCTCAATTTAAAGTTCAGGTTCCTTAGCATCACCATCTTTTTTTTGAGGAACATAGGTATACGTGATATGAAAGTACTGTTGACTTTTTTCCTCAACGGGTTTATTTTGTTCTTCGATCTCATGATTATATATCGCTTCAAGGTCTATTTCCTCTTCGGGCCACTGGTAAACAGCTGCCTGCGGACCTTCTTTACGATAACTGTATGCAACTAAGATACCAGAGATGGCACCGAACAAATGCCCTTCCCATGAAATGGCCATATCGAAGGGAAACATCCCCCAGGTAATACTTCCGTACATAAACACCACAAAAGCCGAGACCATCATCAATTGTTTGTGCTTGCGAAATACCCCGCTAAAGAACAGGAAAGTTGAAAAACCATAAATAAGGGTACTGGCCCCAAAATGGAAATTAGGGACCGCCTCGTTATTACGGCCTCCTACCCAAAGCCATAAACCACTTATGACATAAATCCACAAAATAGCCGGCCAGGCTATTGGCTTGTAAAAATAAAAAATCATGGAACCCAAAATTAAAAAGGGCAGACTGTTATTAATGATATGGCTATAATTCCCATGAAGCAGGGGTGCAAAGAGGATGCCTTTTAAACCACTTATAGTACGTGGGGCAATACCAAACCTGTAAAGGTCAAGGTCAAAGTAGGTATCGGCCAAAAAAACAGCCCAGCATAGTATTAAAAATAATACAGGGTATTTAACGACGGAGATCAGCTCTTTAACAGGAAATTGTTTCATTTCTCGCAGATTGTACGTTGGAATTATCCAAAAACATACCATCCAAAAAAGCATGACAAGAAATTGATTTTACAGTCAGGGTGTCATTAAAAATGGACAAAAGGCCAATGATAAAGGATTACAGATTTTGTCTTAAATCCTTTATCATGTATCAGGAAACTTAATTTGTTTTTCCGGGATACACCTTTAGGGCTTCCCTTAAACAATCAATGGCATTTTTAAGATCTTCTTTTTTTAGCACATAGGCCAAACGTACTTCATTGGTACCGGCGCCTGGTGTGGAATAAAAGCCTGATGCGGGAGCCATCATAATGGTTTGCCCGTTATGGTTGAACTCTTCAAGCAACCATTGGCAAAATTTATCGGAATTGTCAATTGGCAGGCGGGCAATGCAATAAAATGCACCGCTGGGTTTAGGGCAAAATACGCCATCGATCTTATTTAATTCTTCAATTAAAAAATCTCTGCGGGCTATGTATTCTGTTTTTACACCTTCAAAATAATCTTTTGGGGTATCCAGTGCACCCTCTGCACCTATTTGTCCATAGCTTGGCGGCGATAAACGCGCCTGGGCAAATTTCATAGCTGCTGCCATTACGTCCTTGTTTTTGCTAATCATGGCGCCAATACGGGCGCCGCAAGCGCTGTAACGTTTGGAGATGGAATCGAGCAATACTACATTATTTTCAATGCCCTGCAGGTGCATTACCGAAATATATTCCTTGCCGTCGTAGCAAAACTCCCTATAAACCTCATCGCTCAAAAGGAACAGATCGTATTTTTTAACCAGGTCGCGCAGGGCTTCCAGTTCGGCTTTGGTATATAAATACCCGGTTGGATTACCCGGGTTACAGATCATAATACCTTTTGTTTTAGGCGTTATTACCTTTTCAAAATCACTGATGGCTGGCAGGGCAAATCCTGTTTCTATATAACTTCTTACCGGCATTACTTTTACACCGGCCGCCATGGAAAAGCCATTATAGTTGGCATAAAACGGCTCCGGAATAATGACCTCATCGCCTTCATTAAAGCAGGTCATCATGGCAATTTCAATTGCTTCGGAACCACCACAGGTAATAATAACCTCGCTTGCATCGATGTTAATATTATAAGAGTTGTAATAGCCGCATAGTTTTTTGCGGTAGCTTTCGTTACCAGCGCTATGGCTGTATTCCAGCACTTTAATGTCGGCTGTTTTTACCGCGTTTAAAAAAGAGGCAGGCGTTTCAATATCGGGTTGGCCAATATTTAAATGGTATATTTTAGTGCCGCGTTTTTTTGCAGCTTCAGCAAATGGAACCAGTTTACGGATTGGAGAAGAAGGCATTTGATGAGCCTTAGCGGATATTTTTGGCATCGGAGTCTTTTAAAAATGTGACAACAAAAATAAGGATTATTTGCTTATTCTTTGATTATCTTTTCCTGGTGATAGAGTTTATTATCCCTGTAAACTTCTAAAAAATACATCCCAGGAGCCACGTTTTCCAGGTTCACTATTCCATTATCATATTTAGCATAAATCTCCTGTCCTACTATAGATATGAGTTTCACCGACAAATTTTCGCTGCCATTTACATCTTTAATGTATAACAGATTACCGGCAGGATTTGGATATATTGACAAGGATGGCTCTTTTAATGGCCCGGACAGTTGTGTAACCGTATTTGGGTAAGTAACCAAAGCGCAGTTTAAGCCTGAGAACTTGGATATGACCCCATCATAACCATTGGTTGGCGCAATGTATGTATTAAAATTAGTATACGATAAAGAGCTAAGCAAACTCATGCATTCACCTGTATAATAATCGCCCGAATTGGCACGGAACATATACATCAAATACCTGGCAACATAAGTAGGACTGTGCGGGTTTGCACCGTTCCTGATAACTTTTTTCAGGTTTCCTAAGGTATCATAAATGGTCATAAAGTAATCGTTTGTACCCATCGTTACTGTTGCACCAGTTCCATTTTGACTGTTGAAAGTGGATGTTGGTGGAAGCGCATAATTGCCGTAAAGTCCTATGGAACTCACTTCATTGCCATAAAGGTTTATCACATTACCCTTGGCAATGGATACATTTTGAGTACTGTTGAACCACTTAAAAATACCGTCTTTACTTATCTTCATCGTGTAATACTGGCCCTGGTTTGTTGAATCTTTTGTTCCATCAGTATTGTAAATGGTAAGCATCCTGTAAACAGCACTCTGTGCGTCAATGGAGCCTGTCAGGTACATGTTTCCATCATTATCTACAGCCATTGAATTTGCAAACGCTGAAGCATTACCGTTCATTAATGCCCTAAATTTCCATGTAAACTGACCCAGACTATCGTATTTTGCAAGAAATATCTGCCAACCCTGGTTATTGGGATTTGCCGTAAATGAAGCTGAAGAGGTAGAAGAGCCCGCAGAATAGAATGTCATTCCGTTTTGAAACCCACCCATCACATATATATTGTTAGCGGCATCAACACCTATATCGTATACTAATGCACTGGATTTACAGTACCATAAAACCGTTCCAGCAGGATCAATTTTCAGAAAAAATGGATTCGTTGCACTTGCTATTGTATAAGTAGGAACACCATTTCGCTCAATAATAATATTTGCAGAGCCCATTTCGGAATAAAGCAATATATTATCAGATTTGTCTATTGTTATTTTTTTTGGCAGAAAGCCATAGCCGCATAACCTCCATAAAAATTTGCCGGTTGAATCGAGCTTGGCCATAAAATAAATATTACTGAAATTACTGGAATGCTGGTCCTGTATTAATAAACTATCGCCTTTATTATCGTAGAAATACGAATGAACCCTGCCACAAATGTAAACGTTACCTTTTGAATCTTCTTTTACCGAAGTAATAACATCTCGTGTAGCATAACCAGGGTAAGCGTTATAGTCAGATTGTACGCTGTAGTTCATCCATTTCAATGCTCCTTTAAAATCATATTTCCCTACATAGGCGCCTCCTTTTGGATTCATTCTTAAAGAATCGCCATAACGTGAGGCAAACGATTCCCTGAAATAAGTTCCGCAAGCAAAAAAACCGGTTTTAGACGGAGAAAGTTGGGCAATATCAAAATCATAATGTCCCTGCCAGGAAGGATCGGGGGCATTGTTTACCAGTGTCCAGCAGGAATCGTCGGCAACAGGCGCTACATACAAGTTTGGTCCTGCTTTTTGAAGTGAATCGTAACAACCATTATTTGACCAACAAATGAGTTTTATGGTTGTTGGTGCCACTGATGAATATGATACCGTTGGGTTTGCAACAGAGCTCGATGTTGTATTTGGTCCACCGCCGGTAAAGGTCCATAAATAATTCTGCGCGTCAATGCAATTCTGATAATTTGCTACGGGCTCTCCTGGTTCTGAATTTAATGTGGCTGTATGAAAATTGGAATGCGTTTTTTCGACAGTAATTTTAAGGGTATCGGTAAAGTTTTTACTGCACTGTGCCAATGTGCTATTGGCTTTTATATAATAATTTCCACTTGCAGAAACAGGATAGGACGTATACGTTATGGATGAATTATTGCCATTGCCCGAATTTCCAAATAAGTTTGATGAGCCGAATTGGGCCAGCGTATAGTACACATTTTGCTGGGACGAATCGATGGTAATTACCAAAGGCTCTTGTTTACAAAGAATTGTTTTATTTAAAGAAACCGGTTTATTGATTTTAGGATAATCCACTACATTGATGATTTGGCGGGCGGTATCTTTTAATCCGAAACTGTTTGTCACTATCAATTCTATGGTATGCTGACCTATTGCGAAAGAAGATTGAAACGATGTGTTGCACATTGAAAAGTCTAAACTATTGTCAATATACCATTCGCAGTTATTCGAAGAGCCTACAATTCCACTCATGGTGAGAGGCACGCCAACACAGCCGCCCGGCAAGTTTAAGCCTGCGTATGGCTTGGTGGCGCCTCCCTCGTCAGTAGTACTTAATACCACGCCATTGAGTCCACAGGCGTAAATAGTCGTGCCGCTTCCTCCCGAGCTCCATAAATTCTTAATCTTGTAATTTAAGGAAGAGGGTTGCCATTCTAAAAAATTATAGCTGCTGGATGATTTGAAAATACCATGATCGGTTCCAACATAATGGCTGTTGTTATAGTAAAAAAGGCACGAAGCATTTAAACTGCCAAAGTCATAGTTTGGTATTTGACTAAAATTTAAAGTATACCATTTAAAATAACCGTTACCTGCAAAATAACAATTATTTAATCCCATGCACGACACATCTTTATAGCTATGCGTAGCAGGACTTGTGGTAGCTGTAAAGGTATAGGTCGATCCGTTCCTGGTTCCATTTACAATATTCCCGTTGGACACAAGGCAAAAGTTATTTGATGAAAAACTTACAGAAGTATAATCGCTTGCAAGAGGCGTACTGATCTGAACGAATGAATTACCGTTGTAATCAAATTTTGCAAACTGCCCGTTGTTGCCAACTGCATAATAATTGTAGTCCTGGTAATTAAAGGTCGCCTTATTAAAACCTCCACTGTTAACCGGGCCATTATACACAAGGGTATACGATAAGACCGACAAATTAATAAGCATGATGACCGAACTGTTGTTTATGGTATCTAAACCACACACAACCGCTTTATTCATTCCATAAGTACTGTTTTGTGCAGAATAGGCGTGAGAGAATTTTGTACGGTTGTATAACAGGGAATCGTTGTGATTGGTTGTTATGTTAAACCTATTCCAGGCTGAAGAGCCGCTTCCTCCTGTTGTGGTATAGTATAAGCCTTTACTTCCTGAAACGAGCCCATTATTTCCCCAAAAAACAACTCCTGTCAAATTATCATTAATTCCTGTATTAAGATTGATCCAACCCGCGTAGCTAACAATTGAAATACAAAACAAGACCACAAAAAAGCCTATCTTCCTCATTTAAACTATTTTACGACAATATACAATTAATATTTTAATTTTGTAATCTGCTGTCAATACAATTCTGTTATCCATTTAAGCGTTACATTTACATCCTATGACTTCCAACAAGCGTAAAATAATCAATGATCCTATTTATGGTTTTGTAACCCTGCCCGACGAACTGGTTCATGACCTTATTAATCATCCCATTTTTCAGCGATTGCGACGCATTAAACAATTGGGTTTAACCAACCTGGTGTATCCGGGGGCATTACACACCCGTTTTCATCATGCTATTGGAGCCATGTATTTAATGACCGAGGCTTTGCAGATCTTAAAATCAAAAGGCGTTAAGATCAACGATGAGGAATGCAAGGCTACCGTAATTGCCATTTTATTACATGACATAGGCCATGGACCTTTTTCGCACGCCCTGGAACACAGTATTGTAAAGGGCGTGCATCACGAAGATATTTCGACCATGCTGATGGATGAATTGAACAAAGCCTTTAATGGAAATTTATCCTTAGCCATAAAAATATTTGAAGATAAATATCCAAAAAAATTCCTCCACCAATTGGTATCGAGCCAGCTGGATATGGACCGGCTGGATTACCTCAACAGGGACAGCTTTTTTACCGGCGTATCGGAAGGGGTTGTAAGCAGCGACCGCATCATAAAAATGCTGAATGTGAAGGACGGACAGTTGGTGGTTGATGCTAAAGGAATTTACAGTGTTGAAAGTTTTTTAATTGCCCGCCGCCTGATGTACTGGCAGGTTTACCTGCATAAAACAGTTTTAAGCGCCGAAAAATTGCTGGTCAATATTTTAAAGCGGGCCAAGGAATTATCAATGAATGGAGAGGATTTGTTTGCTACTCCTGCCCTGTCTTTATTTTTAAAGAATAACTTCAGCAAAAAGGATTTTAGCAGCAATCCCGACTTGCTGCAGCAGTTTGTACTGCTGGATGATTATGATATTATGGCATCGGTAAAAGCCTGGATGAACCATAAGGATGTGGTTTTATCGACGCTTTGTAAAAACCTTATAGACCGGAACCTTTATAAAATAGAATTACAAAATAAAAATTTTACAGCCGCTTACATCAACCAGATACATGATAAGGTGATGAAGAAATACAAGCTCAGCAAAAAGGAAACGGATTATTTTGTATTCTCGGAAAGTGTGAATAACAGCGCTTACAACTCCTCGCATTTTAAAATAAACATCCTTTACAGGGATGGTTCGCTGGTAGATGTAGCCAAAGCCTCAGATCAGCTGAATATAAAGATGCTCAGTAAAAAAGTAACCAAGTATTTTATCTGCTATCCAAAAGGGTTCTAATAAAAAAGCCGTTACAAGTTATGTAACGGCTTTTTATTATCCCGGCATTCGGTTTATATTTTTTTCCATGCTTTTGAGCTGGCTCACAATTTCTTCCGACTTTGGTTTCATGTCTTTTGCCTTTTTAAAATGTTGTTTGGCAATTTTGTACTGCATGCGCTGCGCTTCAATGTTACATAACTGTAAATGAGCGGCTGCCAGGCTTTCCTTATCAGGTATTCCCGCTTTAATCGCCTCCATAAGGTGAATGCGGCCTTGCTTGGTATTTCCTTTTTTCAATTCAATAAATCCGAGCTGCATGAGGTTTGCTCCTTCCATATCGCCCACAATCTTTGATTTTATTTTCAGGCTTTTCCGGATATTGGCTTCGGCTTTATCCAGGTCGTTACTAGCCATTGATAAGTTGCTTTGCAGCATATAGTATCCCGAACGGATGGGTTTATACAACAAACGTGGAAATTTGATCTTATTCATGTACATCATGGCTCTGTCCACATCGCCATCCTGAACGGCTTCCTGAACAAGACGCATGGTTCCCATGCCAAAATAAAACACCAATGAAAATAGTGCCAGTGTGTAACAAATCCAGGCAGTAACAGGATCAAGGTATAAATGTGATAAAACGCCTAAAACAACCAGGGCTATAATTATTTGCAAGCGGTAAAGGATATAAAATCTTAAAAACTTCATAAGTGCGGGTATTAATTACTTTAATTGGGCAGCAAAGATAATTGTTTTTAGCTTACCAAACACAGGCTTAAACAGATGCAAAGCTCCTGGATCACAAAAAAGGGCAAAAAAAACGCCTTTCTTAAAGAAAGGCGTTTTAAAATTGTATCAGATCAGGATTATTGAACGATCAGTTTTTTGGTAACTTTTTGTCCATCGAGACTTAAAGTGACAAAATATACGCCCGATTGTAATTTTCCGGATTGGTTAACCGCATAACTTGTTAAATGACCACCTACCGCACTGAATTGGTTTTGTTCAACCAATCTGCCGGTAACATCATTTACAACAATGCTTACTTTTGAGTCAACCGGTGAAGTAAACTCAACGGTTGAGGAAGCATTGGTTGGGTTAGGGAAAATAGATAATCCAATGGTGCTCTCTAACTCTTCGATACCAACTACACCTGAAATGTTAATGTTATCAATGTATAAGTTTTGCGCCGAACCGGTAGCTCTGTCGTTTTTGAACCAGAAACGGAACTTCACATCCGGTTTGTTGTTTAAAGGTGTTGTTGCAATAGTGGTGTAGGTTTTAGTAGCCCATTTGGCTTGCGACCAAGGCACATATGGAGCTGTTACCGTTCCACCAGTTGCTGATGCCATTTGTATGGCAGTAGGGCTGGTAAGCATGTTTTGCCATGAACCGCCGCAGTCAAGACTGTACTGGAATTTAACGGTATCCTGTGTAGTACCTGGTTTTCTTGCATACGAGTAGTCAAAAGAAACGCTAATGGCTGATGTATTGGTGAAGTTGAATTGTTTACTTTCAATAATATCCACATCACCAAAATAGTAACCACCGTTTGCATTTGGTAAAATCAAACACTGACTTGATCCCTGAGAACCGTAGTTAGCGGTTTGCCATGTAATTGTACCAAAATCCTGGTTAGTGATAAACCAATCCGGGAAAGTAGCACCACTTTCAAACGACTCCATAAATGGTAAATGAGTAGTATCTGAGTTCCAGAATACGTGGTTGTATTGCGAAACAGATTTAGAGCTCGTACCATCTGCGTTTGTAACCGTTAGGGTTGTACCATATACACCAGGCGTTGAATAAGTTACTGTTTGTGCAGCGCTTGATGAAGTAGCAGGTGTACCGCCTTCAAACACCCATGAATAACTTGTTATAGGGTTTGTATAATTGTAAGAGGTGCTTGAATAATTAATTGCTTGTCCGTTACAAACTTTAGTTTTGTTTGAAGCAAAATCGGCAATCGGAGCACAAGGACTTACCACTG
>JBEHXV010000021.1:0-91378 GCA_048498515.1 Bacteroidota bacterium
CGAGTCAATCAATTACCATCCGACCTGTCGGGCGGACAAAAAAAACGCATTGGAATTGCCCGTACCCTCATCCTCAAACCCGAGATCATGCTTTATGATGAACCTACTTCAGGGCTTGACCCCATCACATCTATCGAAATCAACGACCTTATCAATGATGTGCAAAAACAATATAAAACCAGTTCCATTATCATAACACACGATCTCACCTGTGCAAAGGTTACCGGTAACAGGGTAGCCATGCTGCTCGACGGCAAATTCCTGAAAGTGGGAAGTTTTGATGATGTATTTGCCACGGATGAAGAAAGGGTACAGAGTTTTTTTAATTACAATTTTATACAATAAACCATGAATGAATCACCTAATAAACGCGCCATTGTAGTAGGCATTTTTGTGCTGGTAGGCCTGATTTTTTTGCTTGCCGGAATTATGATGATTGGGAACATCCATCAAACCTTTTCTACTAAAATGCAGATAACCACAGTGTTTGATGATGTGAACGGTTTGCAGAAAGGAAGTAACATCTGGTTTTCGGGTGTGAAAATAGGAACTGTAAGACGTGTTGATTTTTACGGCAGCAACCGGGTAAAGGTGGTGATGAACATCAATGAGGATGCACAACAGTACATTCGCAAGGATGCCAAAGTAAAAGTAAGCACCGACGGATTTATCGGCAATAAGATCCTGGTAATTTACGGTGGCAGTGCCAATGCCGGGGCCATTGTGCAGGATGACACATTAGGTGTTGAAAAAACAACATCAACCGAAGACATGCTCAATACCTTGCAGGAAAATAACCTGAACCTTGTAGCCATTACCAAAGATTTTAAAACCATTAGCAAAGACCTGGTGGATGGCCGCGGAAGCATTGGTAAATTATTAAAAGATGAAACAGTGTATACCAACATCAATTCTGCCAGCGCCTCACTGAAAAGCGCCAGCGACCGGGCACAGCAATTAATGAGCTCCCTGTCCTCTTTCAGTTCAGGTTTAAATAAAAAAGGCACCTTGGCAAACCAGCTGGTGAGCGATACGATAGTATTTAATTCCTTAAAAAAATCGATCAGCAACCTGGATCGTATTACCGATACCGCTTCCACGCTTGTACGAAACCTGAACACGTCGGCACGAAGCAATAAAACGCCAATAGGCATATTATTGAATGATGAGGCAACCGGTGCTAATTTAAAAGCGACCATGAAAAACCTGGAGAGCGGCTCTAAAAAGCTCGACCAGGACCTGGAAGCGCTACAGCATAATATATTGCTGAGAAGATACTTTAAAAAAGAGGCAAAGAAAGATACGACCGCTAAATAGTATCAAACCATTTATCTGTCACGTCGAGCGGAGTCGAGACGCAAATAGTTCTCGACTCTCACGACTTGTCGTGACGAACTGACATTCAATGAAATTTATTCCTACCTTTATAAAAAATACCACCATGGCTAAAAAAGTAACTACAGAAAGGGAAGTGAGCCTGCACGACGCGGTGATTCACCTGCAAAGCTGCATCGATTCCATTATTGAGGTAAATGCCTTAAGGGATAAAGAAATTGAGAAGCTGAAGAAAAAAGTAAAGGAGCTGAAGGAAAAGCAGAAAAAAGCTTCTTCTAAAAAATAATACTACCAGGGAGTATGAACATTCACGAATTGGTGGATCAACTAAGAAATTATAAAGGCCAGATCAGCCATAGGTCTACTATGGAGATTTATAATTTGCTGGAAAATAATACAGTTTTATTTCACAAGCACATTGAGCCCGCAAGCTTTGCACCTCTGCTTTCGGGTTTTGAAACGCTTTCTTATTCAAGCCCCAGGGACTACAATTCGGCCGATTATAAGCGGGAGTTTGAGCGTTTATATGAACTTTTAATGTTTTATTCGGAAAGGATCATTTAAGATGACACAGGAAAGCATTATTCAACAAACCGAAAGCTGGATCAAATCGGTGGTGATAGATTGTAATTTTTGCCCTTTTGCCGCTAAAGCCTTGTTTAAAAAAAGCATTCGTTATGTGGTTATTGATCGTGCCGATAAAACCGGGGCCCTGGAAAGCTTAAAAGAGGAAATGCATTACCTGGATGAGAACGACGCCATTGAAACCACACTCATCATTTTCCCGAACGATTTTACCGATTTTGAATCTTACCTCTCCTTGGTAAAACAAGCCGAACGCAGCTTATCAAAACAGGGTTATGAGGGCATTTACCAGATCGCGAGCTTTCACCCCGATTACCTGTTTGCGGGTTCCGACGCGGATGATGCCGCTAATTACACCAACCGTTCCATTTACCCCATGCTTCATTTATTACGTGAAGAAAGCATTAGTAAAGTGTTAAGCACCTACAAAAACCCTGAACTCATTCCTGAACATAACATGGCTTTTGCCCGAAATAAAGGCTTGCAATACATGCAGGTGCTAAGGGCTTCCTGCATGAATGGTTGAATAATGCGAAACGTCATTGCGAGGAGGAACGACGAAGCAATCTCACACATCGCTTTGATAAATTTAAGATTGCTTCTCCGCCAGCTGGCAGAGAAGCAATGACGAATTGGTACCTTTATTTTCTACTGGTCAGCCGCTACTGTTAAATTCTCAACTTTATTCTGATACACTGTGAAATAAAATAATTATTTTTAATACCTGAAAACCTGTCCTTTATTTTAAAACCTATTATAAAACCATGAAAAAAACAATTTTATGCATTGCCGCTTTGGCTTGTTTGTATACAACAGCCGAAGCTCAGAAAAAAGAAAAAAAATACGACAAAATAATGTATAAAGATATTCTGAATGAATATGATGACATGACGGTTTCAACCAACAATGGTGTTTCAGATAAGGAAATGACCAAGTTTAAGCTGAAGATCGTTAACAAGACCAATGATGTACTGCTTTACAAACCGGAAGAAAGCACTTTTAAACTGGGAGAAAAGGAAGTAAAACCAAAAGAAAAATGGGTGTTTGTTTATCCCGGCGATTCCGATTTCAGAGTGGTAAATTCCATGGGACCTGATTTCCTGAAACCTTATGCTTATGTCATGGGAGGGATGTATAAGATCTCTACCAGTGGAAAAGGCATTGAAGTTCCCGATTTTCAGTTGCCGGCATCGCAAAACGAATTTACAGCCGGTAATTTTAGCTGTAGTATGACCAGCCTAACCAAAGAGTCGGATAAAACAGAAGTGAAATTTGATTGTAAATACACCGGCGATAAAGTAGGGGTCATCCAACCGGGCCGGGCAGCCGTTAAATTGCCGGATGGTACCGAGATCGCGAATGAGAAATCAAAATCACAACCCATTATACTTACAAAAGGCAAAAGCGAAAAAATAACGTTTAAATGGAACCGCATGGATGGTGGAAAAGCCCAGGATATGCAAAAAATAAAACTGATGATTGCTTTCCGCAACACCTTTTCGGAAGTAGAGGCCGAAAAGATGAAAGAGGAAACCCTGCAGTTTGAAATTGATGAAAATTTGAGTAAGTAAATAGCCTGTTTGTTTTACTAAAAAAGCCATCCCGATAAAGGATGGCTTTTTTATTTGAAACATATCACCGGACCTTTTAATCAGATAACAGGAGCTTAATGGTATTCACTATTTTATGATCATCATTGTCATCCCTGATCACTAAATAATAATTACCGGGAGGCAGATCAGACAGGTTCACATCAGGGGTTTGCCAGTAATTCACACTTAACACCTTTTTGTTATCCTTGTCCTTAAGGTACTCATTCAGCTTTGCCGGATCGGCAGTAGCCGGTAGTAAAAAATACCTGAAATCCTGCAATTCAACTTCCAGAATAGTTGGCCCGTAATTATTTTTTTTGATTTTAAACTCTTTGGTCTTCCAGTTGCTAAGGTCAATATGGTTACCATATAAATGCGTATTCAATACATAGCTGTAACCGGGAGTTACAATAGTAAAAGATGTATAATTATTGAACTTGCCAACTTTACCCATACCGGGAGTAGGTGAGTAGTAAACCAGGACCGTATCCATCCTGTCTTTTGCCAGCAGCAGATTCGAGATCTTTTCACCTTTTGTATTGGTGATTTTAATAGCAGGGTGCAAGCAGGTTACTTCTTTTATAGTTGTAACATTATTTACTTTGGCCGATACCAGGATAGTGTCGATGGATGTTTTTCCATATAAAGCATAAAGGCCGGGTTCACAGGTATTAATGATCAAATTCCTGTTAGGGAAACAATCAATTTTATCCCGGTTTTTTCCAGACCAGTATCTGATTTTCGAAACAGATGTGTCGCCGTCAAAGTATTCATACCCAATAATTTCATTACCTTTTTCTTTTGTAATTGTTTCGCTTTCAATTTTGTTCCCGCTAACGCTTTTCGCGATCTTTTCAATGCCATTCGTATAATAGCAAACAATAAGAGGGTTAAACCAGTTAAATTCATAAAACAGCCAGTAACCATCCGGCACCGAAAGACTATCGTTAAATTTAGCGGAAAAAAGAACCCGGTTGCCGTTCCTGTCCTGCACTGCCTGGTGATTATTGGTATTAAATATCTTATCCTTTTCGGCAGTCCAGTCAATATTCTTATTAAATACGATCTTATCAACGCCCTCAGAGCGTATGCGGTTGTCATTGTCAAAATACAATTGCCGGCCATGCTTTAATCCATGAGCATTTATCCTGTTCACGGTATCGCCATGATAGATAAGATAAGATTGCCCGCAACACAAGAGCGGAAACAGAATTAAAAGGAAAACGGGGTATTTTATCATTGGTTACTAATGTTATACCAGTATTATCCCAACAATGTTTCCTGCGCTGCTTTCAACAGCTTGCGGGTGTTCTCCAGCGTATCGCTTTCGCCGTACAAGCGCAACACAGGCTCGGTACCGCTGGCACGGATCATGAGCCATTGTTCGTTCTCAAAATGGTATTTCCATCCGTCAATAGTTTCCAAACGCTCTACTTTATAGGTACCAAACGATTTGTAAGTATCATTTTTGCAGTTGGCAATGATCTTTTGCTTCACATCCTCAGTCAAATGCAAATCGTTACGCTCATACACAAATGGGCCGGTTAATTTATAAAGGTCTTCAATGAGCTGTTCCAGTGTTTTACCCGATTTTGCCATGTATTCCCAAATGGTCAATCCCATCCAAATACCATCACGCTCAGGGATATGGCCTTTAATAGCAATACCACCACTTTCTTCACCACCCATAATCACATCTTCATTAATCATATAACCCGCAATGTGTTTAAACCCAATTTGAGTAATAATAATTGGCAGGTTATAATGTTTTGCCAGTTTATGTATGCGTGGGGTAACAGAGAAAGCAGCCACTATTTTTCCGCCCATTTTTTTTTCTTCCACCAGGTATTTCACCAGTAATAAAATAATGTGATGCGAATCCACAAAATTTCCTTTGCTGTCGTATAAACCAATACGGTCGGCATCACCATCGGTGCATAAACCACAATTAATTTTACCGTCTTTTTTAATCAGCTCGCTAAACTCCAGTAAATTTTTGTGGATGGGTTCAGGAGCCTGGCCATGGAATCCCGGGTTATCATCGTCATGCAAATGAATAATTTCGGGGAACAAGCGTTTCATAACGCGTTTACCGGCACCAAACATGCTGTCGTAAGCCAGTTTTAAACCGGAGTTTTTAATGGCTTTAATATCAAAGTTAGCTTCAACGTGCTGCACGTACATATCCTCCAGGTTCACATATTCCAGTAAGCCTTTTTTCTCCGCTTCTTTCAGGTCAATGGCATCCAGGTCAGCTTTGTAATTATCTTCAATAATATCTTCAATTTCCTGGATCTTTTCAGGTACCAGGGGCCCACCATAATGACCTTTTAATTTATACCCGTTGTATGACGGTGGATTGTGGCTTGCCGTAATGATAATGCCTAAAGAGGTATTTAATTTCAAAGCCCCCAATGAGATCATGGGTGTCGACACATAATCCTTTGCCAAAAAAACTTTTACACCATTGGCTATAAATACCTTAGCTGTTGTTTCAGCAAACAACTCGCCGGCAAAGCGGCAATCGTGGCCAACAACCGCGCTTGGTTTATCGAAGTTTTTCTTTATCCATTTGGCAGTAGCCTCTGTTACACGGGCTACGTTCTCAACTGTAAAATCCTTGGCTATAATAGCCCTCCAACCATCGGTTCCGAATTTGATCTTTGTCATAATAAGTTAAAAAAATAGAGTTTAAATATATTGAAAATTAGTGACAGGGCAAACGATTTAACAGCTTATTCCATCAATGATTTTAAGTGGTTAAGTGTCGATTCATCGTTCCAGTCCACATATCCAACGTTATTGTATACCACCTCTCCTTTTGTGTTTAACAGGTAAACCGTTGGAATAGAAAAGATGCCAATGTCGTTGAACCGTTTGGTAATGGTTAAAAATGTAAAGGGATATTGGGTCGCATTTTTAAACGACACCAGCTTATCAATGTCCTCATCGGTAATAGCCATAATGGTTACATCTGACAGCTTGGTATCTTTAATGGAATTCAGGGTTTTTAGTTCTTCCAAACAATTGCCACACCACGACGCATAAAAACTGATGATGACCTTTTTACCTTTTAAGGAGGCCATGTCAAAAAGCACTGTATCTTCATCCACCACTTCAAGTTTTGCAATATCAATGGCGGGGGCTACATTGTATTTGTTGTAGTAATACAGGCCAATAACGCCTAAAATGGCAAGCACCAGCAGGATATAGGTTATTTTTTTACTCATGTTATTAAAAACCGGGTGTTGTTAATTTGTACCTCACTGTTAAAATTGTGGGAAAGTATGTAATAGCTTTACCAGTAATGAAAAAAGTGCTTGTAAAGATATGGACAATAGTTTGGAAATCCACGCTTTTCTTAGTGGCATTGTCTATTGTTTCGGTTATTGTTTTCAAGTGGGTTCCGGTACCTTTAACACCGTTGATGCTGATAAGGGATGTGGAGCAGTTGAGCGAAGGGAAAGGCGTGACCATGGAGCATGACTGGGTTCCGCTGGAAGAGATCTCACCAAAACTTCAGCTGGCGGTGGTGTGCAGCGAGGACCAAAACTACTTAAAGCACTATGGCTTTGATATGGGTGCTATAAAAAAAGCCATGAAGGAAAATGAGGAAGGCAAACGTTTCAGGGGAGGAAGCACCATAACGCAGCAAACTGCTAAAAATGTGTTTTTGTGGCAGGGCAGGAGCTACCTGCGAAAAGCCTGCGAGGCTTGGTTCACTTTATTGATCGAAACTTTTTGGAGCAAGGAACGCATTATGGAAGTGTACCTTAACAGCATTGAAATGGGCAATGGCATTTACGGTGCCGAAGCAGCCGCGCAACATTGGTTTCATAAACCGGCTAAAAAATTAACCAAAGACGAGGCTGCCGCCATTGCGGCCATATTACCAAGTCCTTTGCGCTTAAAAGCCAATCCGGCTACCGAATACGTGGCCAAGCGCAAGGCCTGGATAAAACAACAAATGAATTTCTGGGGCAATAAGCTGGATTATGATAAGTATAAGGACGATGATGAGCCTGCTAAGAAAAAGTAATCCGGGCGAAAACATCTTACTATAGAATAAATGGCATATCAATTGTTATTATTCAGGCATGTCTAAAAAAGTACTTTACCTATTTATTGGTTTATTCCCGTTATTGGTCAATGCACAGAACAATAATAAGCCTATGGGCTTAGGAATGTCATACCCAAAAGAAGGCTATTTCTGGACTAAAGAGCGTAATTTGAAATGGCTAAAAGCAAAACCAAAAGTGTATACCGATAGCATTAAGAAAGGTTATTATGCCGATGTGGAGCATCTGACCTTTGTTGATAAAAAGTTAGCGTTGATTACTTATCGTAACAAAAATAACGAGATGGATACGGTAAAGACGTTTAAAGACGGCAATGGTTTTTTACGTCGTGGCATGGATACCGTATCCATAAAAGATGGTATGCTTAACGGACGCTCTGCTCATTACAGTCTCTATGTCATAAATCACCCTACTTTTAAAAATCCGCAACCAGACACCTTATTTGCCAGTGATTGGCAATGCACTGTAATGAATTACGCTGAAAATATGCTGTTAAGCGTGAAAAAATACCGCAGAGGTATTTTATTACATGAAACATATTACAAAAACTGCAATGTCTTCCGCGATTACATGGGTAATGGCTCCAGTCAGTTTATTGACAGTGAGCGTATTTATAGGGAAAATGGCCAGTTAAAGTCTATTTATACTAAAAAAGGCGGTTATAAATACTTTCCGGGATAAAATTATTTAATATAAGCACTCATTTCTGTCGCTGCTTTCTTTGCTTCTTTTGCAGCTGCTTCAGCAAAATCGTTTCCGTTGGAAGCATAAATAATGGAACGCGACGCATTAATCAGTAAACCAATATCTTTTGTCAATCCATATTTACAAACTTCTGCAAGGCTGCCACCCTGTGCGCCAACACCCGGTACCAGTAAAAAATGATTCGGCACAATAGCCCTTACATCATTCAGCATATCGGCTTTGGTAGCTCCAACCACAAACATCAGGTTATTTTCGGTTCCCCATGACGCAGTAGTTTTAAGTACTTCCTTGTACAGTTCGGTACCATTGGTGTTCAGCATCTGAAAATCGTTGGAACCTTCGTTTGAGGTGAGTGCCAATACAATGGCCCATTTATTTTCAAAATCAAGAAATGGCTTTACCGAATCTTTCCCCATGTAAGGCGCTACGGTAATAGCGTCGGCATGAAGGCGCTTAAAAAAGGCCCGGGCATACATGGTGGACGTGTTACCTATATCACCACGTTTGGCGTCGGCAATTAAAAAATGTGATGGATAATTTTCCTTAACGTACTTAATGGTTTTTTCCATGCTTTTGATCCCGCTCAAACCATAAGCCTCAAAAAAGGCCGTGTTTGGCTTAAAAGCTACGCAATATTCTGCCGTAGCATCTACAATATCCCTGCAAAAAGTAAAAATGGGATCATCCTCTTCCAGTAAAAATTTCGGGATCTTATCTACATCCGGATCCAATCCTACACACAGGAAGGTTTTTTTGGTTCTTATTTGATTGATGATTTCTGCTCGGGTCATTTTTTATTTCAAGTTTAAGGTCTCAGGTTTCTTGTTTCATGTATTTTAACCTGAAACTTTAAACCAGAAACTGTTTCTACAATCCTCCTTCTTTCAGTCGCTCCGCATTTTCTGCAAACTGCAATGCATCTATCATTTGCTGGATGTACCCATTGGTAAAATCGGTTAAATTATAAAGGGTTAAACCAATGCGATGGTCGGTAATACGGTTTTGCGGGTAATTATAGGTCCTGATCTTTTCCGAACGGTCGCCGGTGCTTACCATACTCTTACGTCGGCTCGTGGTATCGGCAAGGCGTTTTTGGTACTCCAGGTCATATAATTTAGAACGGAGCATTTCCATAGCCTTTTCGCGGTTCCCCAACTGGTTACGTTGAGTTTGGCAGGTTACTACAATACCCGAAGGTTTGTGCGTTAATATTACTTTGGATTCTACTTTATTTACATTCTGTCCACCGGCGCCGCCGCTTCGGGCAGTCTGCATTTCAATATCCGACGCTTTAATTTCAATATCCCATTCTTCGGCTTCCGGTAAAACCACTACGGTAGCTGCCGATGTATGAACGCGGCCCGCCGCTTCGGTAGCCGGTACACGTTGCACACGGTGCACGCCGCTTTCAAATTTCATGGTGCCAAAGGCATTATCGCCTTTTACATTAAATACAATTTCTTTGTAACCACCCATGGAACCCGGGCTTTCATCCACCACTTCCAATTGATAACCCTTTATTTCGCAGTAACGACGGTACATGTCAAACAAATCGCCCGCAAAAATTGCCGCTTCGTCGCCACCAGTACCACCGCGTATTTCCATGGTGCAGTTCTTTGCATCTTCAGGGTCTTTAGGGATCAGCAGTAATCTGATTTCTTCCTCAAGTTTCTGCTCTTCCAGGCGGTTTTCTTCCAGTTCGGCTTTGGCCATATCCAAAAAATCCTTGTCTTTTTCGGTTGCCAGAACTTCCTTGGCGCTATTAATATTATCGGTTACTTTTTTGTATTTATGATAGGCATCCACAACAGGTTGCAAACCTTTGTATTCAATATTCAGCTGCTTAAACAAACGCATATCCGCAATCACGCTCGGGTCGCCTAATTTCGCCTCAACATCCGTGTACCTTCTTTTTATCTCTTCTAATTTTTCTAACATAGTGCTTATCGTCCTAAGAATCTGCGAAAATACTAAATCTAACCCGAATGCGCCTATTTAACCGACACTTTTATGGCTTAACCTCAAATTAACTTTTAAACAATTGATATATTCATAGAATATCTTATTTTTGACAAATAATCAGCCAAAGAAATATGAAGAAATATCTACTGCTACTGGGAATTTTATTTTCCTATTTTATTAACGCACAGGATTTTACAGGTTTCAATCAAAGTAATTATGCCGGGATTACAGGCGTTTACCTGCAACCAGCCAGCATTGTTGACAGCCGTATGAAATTTGACATGAACCTGGTTGGCCTTAACCTGGGAGTTTATAATAATTATGTTGGCGTGAAGCGCGAAGCCTTTAAAAGAGCAAAGGATGAAAATGGTAAAACCACCATGCCGGCTTTTGATGATACGGCTTTCGTAGAAAAATACATGGTTGAAAGAACCAACGGACGAAATAAAAGCGTTTATCTTACCGACCGCATTGCGGGCCCATCATTTATGGTGTCTATTAACCATAAAAATGCCTTTGCCATTACCAGCAGCTTAAGAAGTTATGTGAATGTGGATGGCGTTTCGCCTAACCTGGCCAAACTGGCATACGAAGAATTTAAGTACCCAAGCTTATGGGTAACAAACCTTAATAATAAATACTTAAGTGTGCAGGAAATGACCTGGGCGGAATATGGCTTAACTTACGCCCATGTGTTTAAAGAAGACAATGAGCATTATTTTAAAGGCGGGGCAACGGTAAAACTCTTGCAGGGTATTCAGTCTTCCTATATGTTTGTGAAAGACCTTAATTATAATTTCCAGACAGATACTACTTTATCTATTTTTCAATCGGAAGTAAATTATGGGCACTCCGATAATTTAAATTTAAAAGACATCCAGATTGGTGGTGACAAAACCGGAACGAAGGTGTTTGATTACAGCCAGTCTTATCCGGGTATTGGTTTCGACTTTGGTGTCGTGTACGAATGGCGTCCGTCGTATATGAAATACAAATACGACATGGATGGTGAAAAAGACCTGTGGCGAAGAGATAAGAACAAATACAAATTAAAAGTTGGTTTTTCGGTAACCGACATTGGTTCCATTAAATTTAAAAAAGGTTCTACCAGCGGTAACTTTAAGGCCGATGTAGGTTTCTGGAACCTGAAACCAATCAATCCGGGATCGGTGGGCGAATTTGATGATACCTTAAAAGGCCGTTTTGGCAACTTATCGGGTCCAAGCACTTATAAAATGAACCTGCCTACTGCCATGAGCTTACAGATCGATTACCAGGTATGGAAAGACGTGTACGTGAACTTTACACCCTATATAGCTTTCCAGTTTAAAAAGAACGATACCAAGGTGCATGACATTAGCAGCCTGACCTTAACACCGCGTTGGGACCATAAATGGTTTGGCGTATTTATCCCGGTTCAGTATAATTTCCTCGATGGGTTCAGGGCCGGTGCCGCGGTACGTTTAGGGCCAATTATTGTGGGGTCGAGTAACCTGGCACCATTGGTGGGACAAAAAACAGTGTATGGCGCCGATGTGTATGCCATGCTGAAAGTACCTGTGCCTTACGGCAGGCCTAAGGATAGGGATAAGGATGGTGTATCGAACAAAAAAGACAAGTGTAAGGATGTACCGGGTGTTTGGGAATTTATGGGCTGTCCGGATAAAGATGGTGACCACATACAGGATAGTGAAGATAAGTGCCCTGACGTAGCAGGAACCAAAGAACTGAAAGGTTGTCCTGACAGGGATGGTGATGGCATTACCGACGGGGAAGACAATTGCCCTGATGAAAAAGGTTTAGCTGAGTTTAAAGGCTGCCCTGACAGGGATGGTGACAAGATCATGGATAAGGACGATGAGTGTCCGGATGATGCCGGCTTGGCTGAGTTCTTAGGTTGTCCTGACAGGGATGGCGATAAAACACCGGATAAATATGATGCTTGCCCGGATATTGCGGGACCAAAAGAATACAAAGGATGTCCTGATAAGGATGGCGATACCGTGTTAGACAAAGACGATCAGTGTCCTGATGTAGCCGGTGCGGTAGAAAACAAAGGTTGTCCTTGGCCTGATACCGACAACGATGGTGTAGTGGATAGGGAAGATGATTGCCCTACCGTGCCTGGATTAAAAGAACTGAAAGGTTGTCCTCCGGCACCTGTATTAAAAGCCGAAGAGCAAAAAATACTGGAGCGCGCTTTTGCAAGCTTAGAGTTTGCAACCGGTAAAGACATCATTAAGAAAGTATCTTATCCATCGTTAAACGAGCTAGCGGTGTTAATGAAAGAACATGCCGCCGACTGGACACTAAGGTTGTCAGGTCACACCGATAACCAGGGTGCGCCGGCCAAGAACATGATCTTATCGGAGAAACGTTCGAAAGCGGTTAAAAAATACTTAGTGGCTAAAGGTGTGAAAGCCGATAAGATCTTAACCGAATGGTTTGGTCAAACCGTGCCAATTGCCGATAACGCTACCGAAGCAGGACGTCAGAAAAACCGTCGTGTGGAAATGAAAGTGGAGTTTAAGAAGTAATTACTAAACACTTATAATGTAAAAGCCCTCTGAGTATGCTCAGAGGGCTTTTTGTTTGGTTTCGTCACTGCGATGAGATTGCTTCTCCGCCGGCTGGCGGAGAAGCAATGACGTACTAAATTACTTCACCTCAAACTCCAGGAACAAGTCTCCTTTTACAAATCCCTGCAGCTTATCGCCAACAACTACAGGCCCCACACCTTCGGGCGTACCGGTATAAATAAGGTCGCCAACCTTAAGGGTTACGAATTGAGAAACATAAGAAATGATCTTGTCAAAACTGAACAGCAGGTCTTTGGTATTGCCAATTTGTTTTGCAACACCGTTTACTTTCAGTTCAAAATCAATAGCTGACAAATCGCCCAATTGCGATTTATTGATGAATTTACCAATAGGAGCGGAACCGTCAAAAGCCTTGGCCTTTTCCCAGGGCAAGCCTTTTTCTTTGGCTTTGGCCTGCAGGTCGCGAGCTGTAAAATCAATGCCCAAACCAATCTCTTCATAATACTTATGCGCGAACTGCTCGTCAATATATTTTCCAACTTTATTGATCTTTATCACGATCTCAATTTCATGGTGCAGGTCTTTGGTAAAGTCAGGATAATAAAACGGTTCGCCATCTTTTAAAAGCGCCGTGTCGGGTTTCATAAAAAAAACAGGTTCGGTTGGAATGGCATTGTTCAATTCCTTGGCGTGTTCGGCATAATTACGGCCTATACAGATAATTTTCATAACAGTTTAACACAAAGTTTAGAGTTGCAGAGTTACGCAAAGGGATGATTTATTGCAATTTTATTTTTGAGGGTATTTTTGGCATTGCATAACCCTTAAAAAACTCCGTGAACTCTTTCAAAACTCATGGTTCTCTGTGTTGAAAATCCAGTTCAATAACGCTATATTTGACAAATTTACTTACAAATGAGTAGCACACATTACGATATAATTATAGTTGGCGGCGGCATTGTTGGTTTGGCAACCGCTTACAAGCTTACCTTGCATAATCCAACCAAAACAGTTCTTGTCCTTGAAAAAGAAAAAGAAGTAGCGGCCCATCAAACAGGCCATAACTCGGGTGTGATCCATTCGGGCATTTACTATAAGCCCGGTTCCTACAAAGCCATAAATTGTGTGGCGGGGAGAAGGGAACTGGTTCAGTTTGCAACAGAACACAATATCCCTTTCGATTTGTGTGGGAAGGTTATTGTAGCTACACACGAAAGTGAGCTGGCACACATGAACAAGGTATTCAATAACGGTTTGGCCAATGGTGTGGAAGGCATTGAAATGATTGACGCGGCACGCATTAAAGAAATTGAACCGCATTGCGTGGGCATTGCCGGCATCTGGGTTCCCTGCACCGGTATTATTGATTATGCCGATGTGGCAAGAAAGTATGTGGAACTGATCCACGCTAAAAATAACGGCAGCAAAGTATTGACCGAACATAAAGTTACCGGGTTTGAAAAGAAAGGCGATACAACGGATGTGATCACCGAAAAAGGAACCTTTAATGGCAAATACATTATTTCCTGTGCAGGCCTGCAGGCCGACCGTATCACTAAAAAGGACCATGTAAAAACCGATTCGGCCATTGTTGGCTTCCGTGGCGATTATTACGATCTTACGGAAAAAGGCCGTAAAAAAGTAAAGAATTTAATTTACCCGGTACCAAATCCGCAGTTCCCATTCTTAGGTGTTCACTTTACCCGCATGATAAAGGGTGGGGTAGAGTGCGGGCCAAATGCTGTATTTGTGTTCGACAGGGAAGGCTACAGTAAAACAGCTTTTAGTTTTAAGGATACCATGGAAGCCTTTGGTTTTAAAGGAACATGGCGTTTCTTTAAAAAACACTGGCGCTTTGGTTTGGACGAGTACCGTGGCGCTTTCAGCAAAACCTATTTCCTTAACCGTTTGCGCAAACTGATCCCGGATTTGGAAATGGATGATATTGAACCGGCACGTTGTGGAATCCGTGCAATGGCCCTGAGCCCCGAAGGTGACATGCTGGACGATTTTAAAATTGAATACCATGGTAACTCCATGCACGTTATCAATTCGCCATCGCCGGCAGCAACAGCTTCCCTGGCTTATGGCAACGAGATCGCAACCAGGGCAAAGGAATATTTTAAGCTGTAATAATTTGCATGGTGGCATATGTAAGAGAGTTAAATGTTTAAGTCCACTAAAAATAAAACTAATAAGCCGGCACTATTTTATTGTATTGCCATTATCACTTCTTTAAGCTTGTTTTCATGCGGACCCCGAACAGGGACCCATGAAAACGAAGAAACCGAACAAGCTAATGATAAGGCATACGAAAACCTGTGCGGCAATGCGGTAACGGAATCCAGGAATTATGGCATGGCCAGCAATAAACTGAAAGTGAGTGGCGACGGAGAAAATGGCAGAAAGTTGTTTAAACAAAACTGTGCCGTATGCCATACCGTAAGTCATAGCAAATTGACAGGTCCCGGATTAGCGGGAGTATATAACCGGATTCCGGAGCCAAAAACCAAATGGCTGAGAAATTACATCCTAAATAATCAAAAGGTTCACAAATCGGGGGACAATTATGCCAAAAAATTGGGTAAGGAATATGGAATAGCAGGAATGACTATTTTTGAAGGTGTATTAAGTGACCAGGAAGTGGATGACCTGATGATTTATTTAGTTGGAAGCAGCGAGCAGGAGTATTGAATATATTTATATATTAGTTTAGTTTTAAATTATGGGATTTGATAAGCTCTTTGGCAATGCGCCCAAACAAGCTAATAAGGAACCGCAACACGCCGTGATTGTTTATTTTGATTATGGCATGGAAAGCCTTGACCCTTTATTTGAATTGTGCGATAAGCTGGACAAAGTGATTGAAGCCGCCGCCGTTGGCGAGTTCGATGGACATGAGATTGCCATGGATGGTAGCGATGGTTCGTTATACATGTACGGACCGAATGCCGAAACCCTGTTTAAAGTAATAAAACCAACGCTTGATAAAATTCCTTTTATAAAGGGCGCTATTGCCAAACTCAGGTTCGGGCCTCCCGGAGAAGGCGCCCGTGAAATAGATGTAGAATTATAAAAAACCGAACTCTTCCCCCCATTGAGTCACATAAAAAAAATAGTCGCTGTTCTTGTTGGTGTCTTTGCATTTTTCCTTCAGTCCTGCTTTTTTATAAAGGAAGCAGTTCCTATCAGAACCGAACCTGTTAAAGATACGGTTAACGTTTACCATTTTGTGATTACTTACGATAAGGCAAAACCTGCCGATACCAGTCTTATTAACGCATATACCCGCGAATCGAAAACCGCTTACGACTGGATCAGTCAACAGGCTAAACTCAATGGGCAGAACCTTAATTTCCATGAACACTGGCCTTTGAACAGGGATACGATGCTTAAAAAAACATTTGTCTTCCGCCTGCCAAGCAATAGCTTAACCATTCTTTTCAAGGATAAGAACAGCTTTAAAAAATGGGTAGAGGATAAAACAAAAAACGAATCGAAACGGGAAGCTCTGAAGAATTGGGAACAAAACCTGTTCATGTCTATTGCACAATCTGTAAAAGATACCATGGTCAAAAAAATGATCTATGATTCCTATCAGTCCAAAAAAAGCAGTGTAAAAAACAACAATCTTTTTGTGATCCATATTACCAAAGCAAAGAAGAAAGAGCGCATTCTTGGTTTTTACAATAACCGGAATGCCGCATTTATAGGACGTAATAAATCGAGGACCATTGCTCACGAAAGTGTTCACTATCTTGGCGCTCCTGACTTGTACATTCATAAATACTGGTTTGGCAAACGGCGAAGGATCGTGAAAAAGTACCTGGATTATGATATTATGAATACCAGCCCATCAGATAACAGTAACCATAGCGAACTAAGTAATTATACCGCTTATACCATTGGTTGGAGCAAAGCACTGGATAAAAGGTACAAACCCGTACTTAAACAAAATAAGATGGCAAAGTTTATGTTCAAACTTTCATTAAGGTTATAGGAATTAAAAATTCGTGCTAAATTCTTATATTTGGTAGTACCGTACAATATGGAAATAACATTACAGCCTATAGCAAGCGTTAAAAACTCAAGGACCGAACCAGGCGACGATCATTGGGAAGCAATTGTAGCCGATATTGAACTGGCAGATCATATTCCCACAGAAGCATTTGACGGCATTTCAAATTTCTCGCACCTGGAGATCATTTATTATTTTGATAAGGTAAAGGATGAAGACATTGTGCTTTCGGGCCACCCAAGGGGCAACCCAAATTACCCGCTGGTTGGCATTTTTGGTCAGCGTAAAAAAGACAGACCCAACAAGATAGGACTGGCTACTGTTGAATTACTTGAACATAATGGCCGGAGTATAAAGGTAAAATTTTTGGATGCGATTAATGGAACTCCGGTATTGGACATTAAACCTGTGTTCAGGGAATTTGAGCCAAAAACATCTATAAAACAAGCGGCCTGGGTTGCCGACCTGATGAAACAGTATTGGAAATAAAAATTCCCAGATGAGAAAATTAGTACAGTGGCTACAGTTCATAATAAGTATCACCGTTTGTGTTTGTTCCTGTAACACCAGTACTTCAAATAAAAACTCAATAAAAAATCAATTCGATTCCTTATTGGGTTTTGAACCGATCACTGCCATTTATTCGTATGGCGACCGCCCTTTTAAAATTGACACCTCATTATTGGAAAATGAACCACCCAAACTTTTAGATGCTGACAGTATCCACAAATGGACAGACTCTCCAAGGATCATAGATAGCATAAAAGCGTTGTTCCCAAAACTAATCCAATATAAAGGGAATATTGAAACAACCTGTTGCGGACAAAAAGAACTCTTGATCTGTACCGATAAACAGGTATACAAACTTTCATGGAACAATAATACCTCCGATAGTGCAGTTTATTTAAATTCGATCGTATATGGGTCTGATAAAAAAGAGCTAAGTAAAATTTATAAAATGCTCGATAGAACAATCATAAAAAAAGAAATTTATCTTGAGGATACATTAAAGTATGCTCTTGATGACATTTATAACTCCACTTACCTGATACAGTGGCCGGAAACAAGAATAATTTATATTCTGAAGTAAGGTTAAAACAATCATTTTCAAATCACTCAAATAAATTTGAATCCGGCTTTCATTTTCCTATCTTTGGTAAAAGACCGGAACCTATGGAACAAAACCTTAAACCCGAAGAGCGTGAATTGGTAAAGCTGGTGCAGTATTTCAAAAAGCGCGCCCAGGTTCTCATTACCGAAAATAAACTGGAAGAGGACTACCGCCAAATGCTGGATACCTGTGATAAGTTTACAGAACAACTTCAGCTTCATGCCAGGAACAGGGAAACCATTTTAGCCGAGCGGGAGCAATTAGAGGGCATGATAAAGGACAATGCCAAATGCCCAAAATGCAGCAGCGGACAAATGCTGAAGGTGATTGGTTTTGATACAAACCCACAGGGTTGGAAAAGCAATAAATACAAATGCCGCAAATGCAACATTGCCTTTGTATGGAACACGCCCAATAACCCATGGGACATGATCCCTTACGTGGAAAAATTCATTAAAGACACGGAGGAAAAAATGGCTTCGCTCGACCCGGCAGATCCAAGCCTGGAGTCAACTTTGCCAGGGCTGGAAGCCATGAGAAGCAACTTGGCCAAACTGAAACCGGTAACCGAAGCTTCGAACCTGGATATGAAAGACCTGGAAGAAAGGGAACAACAAATGGCCGACCTTGTGCACAAGTTCAAAAAACACTTAATGATTGAAAAGATCAGGCTGGAAGATTAACAGATTAATGTTTCATCATGAACACACGCGCCAATAAGAAAACTGAAGTTCAAAACCAGGCTGCCGATCATAAACAGCAGGGTAATGGCCAGGCTTTGCAATTGGTAGATAGCCGACCCGAAGCAATGGCGCAAAAACAATTACAGGAAGCGGCTAACCAAAGCCCCCGGTCCATGCAGTTAAAAGCTTTACAGAACATGGCCGACAATAGTTCAAAAGTTAAACAAAGTACCCAATTAAAAGCGGTATCGAATACCACACCTGTTCAGTTGTTTAAAGGCGCTGAAGGAACCAACCAGGAAGATGCCGACATTCCATTTACCTTTGCCCAGGAGTTCACCAATAAACACATTGCCGCTGACAGGGACGCGGCTATTGCGAATACACAAACCCGTATTGACGATGCCGGCGATAGGGGCGGGCAGAGTATAAGGGCAGGAAATATTGGGAACACCGTTGCAACAGATGCGGTGTGGACCGCCGCCATTAATGCCAACACGGATGTAATTCCTGATAATTTCCGTGGTCCTTCGGAAGATGATAAAGCAGATCCAGCTTATAATGAGGCAGATTATGATGACAGCGGCCATTCGGGAGATTCCAGTGCCATGCGAATCAATGTCTGGGAAGTAAGGTATGCCAATGCTACATTAACAGCCACCCAAAAAGATGTTAATGCCAAGGTTGCAGGAACATATGATGTTACCAACCTTGATGTGAGTATTGATATTGACCATGCCACACAATAGCTATTGGTAAACATCATGTATTAGAAAAAAAGTAAGACACTTTACTAAACTGTAATTTGCAGGCTTAGCCAATTACATATACATTTTCCGCCTCAGGACCTTTTCTTCCTTCTTTTTTTGTATACTGAACTTTTTGCCCTATTTCCAGGGTTTTTCTGTCGCCACCGGACTTGATGGCCGAGTGATGGCAAAATACATCTACCGTACCGTCATCAGGCGCAATAAAGCCAAATCCTTTTGAATCGTTGAACCATTTTACGATACCTGTTATAACTGCTGTTGTTTCCATAAGGTGAAGATAAGATTTTTTTGTATTTTTAGTTCATAAACTACCCATTATGAATAAAATTTTATCTTTTGTATTTATCATCGCTTTTGCCGGTCATGTGTTTTCACAAAACAACTTGTTACATTGCGGTGCCGATGAAATGCGCATTTCAACCCTGAAACAAAACCCAGGGGTTGCCAAAGCCGTTATACAAAGAGATGGGCAACTGGAAACGTTTACTAAAAGCTTTATCCAGGATCAAATCACCAACCCGGTGGCAGCAAAAACCTCAAGCGCCGCTACTTATATCATCCCGGTGGTTTTCCATGTGATACATAATTATGGGATGGAAAATATTTCGGACGCTCAACTAAAAGACGGATTAGACATCGTGAATAAAACGTTTAGAAAACAGCACCCCAATAACAGTAGCATTGTTGCGGCATTCCAATCCATTCATGCCGATTGCGATATCGAGTTCAGGCTGGCACAGCGCGATCCAAACGGCAACTGCCACAGCGGCATTAACCGCGTTGCGTCGCCATTAACCTCTTCCGGTGACCACAGGATCAAGAGCCTGATCCACTGGCCCCCAACACAATACTTAAATGTATATGTTGTAGCTAATGCAGCAGGTTTGGCAGGACATGCCGTGTGGCCTTCGGATGCCGACACCATACCTTTATGGGATGGCATTGTGCTTTCGCATAATTATGTCGGTACGATTGGAACTTCTAACTTAACACAATCGGTGGCTTTTGCACACGAGTGTGGACACTTTTTAAACCTTCACCATATCTGGGGTGGTAATAATGTACCCGGTTTCTATTATTATCCCTGTGCCGATCCCAATAAGGATTGCAACATTGATGACCTTGTGGCGGATACGCCGCCAACCATCGGCTGGCAAGCCTGTAACATTAACGGGGCTTCCTGCGGCAATACGGTAGATAATGTGCAAAACGCCATGGATTATAGTTATTGTAATATCATGTTTACCGACGGGCAAAAAACGCGGATGCACGCTTGCCTAAACTCGCCCATTGCAGGCAGAAATAATTTATGGCAAACTGCCAATTTAATGGCTACCGGTGTTTATACGGCGGCACCGCTTTGCAAGGCCGATTTTACCAGCAACAAAAAAGTCATCTGTCCTGGCAATACCGTTGCATTTACAAATACATCCTATAATGGCTCTTTCACATCCATTGAATGGACTTTTCCGGGTGGAACGCCTGCAACGTCATCAGTGGCCAATCCAACCATCAGCTATTCCTCTCCGGGGTCTTATCCTGTGAGCTTAAAAGTAAAAAACGGTACCGATTCGTCCACTACAACCAGCTTAAATTACATTGCCGTGCAAACCGCTACCGGAACAGGTCTTCCATATTCAGAAAATTTTGAAACAGTCAGTTCTTTAAACGGACTGGAATGGCTTACCAATAATTTAGATACGAGTAACACCTGGGAACTTACCAGCCTGGCTTCGCTAAGTGGAACCAAAAGCGTGATGCTCAACAATTATAACAGCGCTGTTGAAGGTAAAGATGAATTATACAGCCGGGCCATTAATTTATCAGGAGCCACAGGACTAAGCATTAATTTTAAATATGCTTTTGCCCGAAAAGATACCAGCAATAAAGATCAACTTCAGTTGTACGGTATTGCTAATTGTAATGGTGCAACCATTCAGCGCTTTTCGGCCATTGGTTCGTTGCTTGAAACCGTTCCTCCGCAAGCCACGCCATTTTACCCAACACAGCCATCTGACTGGAAACCCGCAACAGCTACCTTGCTGAGCATCTTCATGACCAATAATTTCCGGATGAAATTTGTGTTCAGCGGCCATGGCGGAAATAATATTTTTATTGATGACATAAACATTGATATTACCACTGCTACCAAAGACATTTCAGAAACTATAAATGATCTGAATGTATTTCCAAATCCCGCTACCGACAATTGCCTGTTGAAGTTCAATTTATCACAGACCAAAACCCTTGAAGTAAATGTGTTCAATGTACTTGGTGAGAAAGTACAAAGCATACAAAAAAACATTTATACTGATGGTGAGCATGAACTTCGCTTAAACACATCAGCTCTAAGCTCCGGCATATACATTGTTAAAATAGATGACGGAAAAAGAGCAGTTAACAAGCAGTTGATCATTTCTAAATAATACATATAGAGTTCCCGACTATCACGATTCGTCTTGACGAACTGACATATAATGTCACCCTAAGCGGAGTCGAAGGGCACAATTAAATATTTTAAACATTAATTGATTTAGATTTCCGGAATGCTTTTTTATTGTTCACTTTTCTTGTAAATTGCCTTATCAATTTATTGTATGAAACTAAAATTACTTTTCGCTCTTCTTTATTCTGCAATCACCGTAACGGCCCAAACCAATCCGGCAGCAAAAACCACCACAGTGTCCTGTAACCTTACTTATGAACGAACACTTCAGAACTTTGATGTGTACATTCATAACCCATCGGGCGCAACCATGTACAAAGCAAAAATGTACATAGATGCCGATGGGAGCCCACGTGCTTATGGCCCCAATAACAGCGGGTTGGATTATACAGCAAATGCCGGTTATCCCGGCAACTGGTGGGCACTGGTAACCGACGCGAGTGGCGATCCTATTTTACAGGGGGCCTCCGATCCTTATCCGGGAATGTATGTTTGCGCTACCTCATTGGTTAACTCACACTATGGCATTAACAATCCGTTACGCTACGTAAATTCTGAAACCGTACCTTATATCGCCATCCCAACCAATGTATTAGCCTCGGGTAATATTGTGAGGGGCGATGTAGCTTATGTATACAATACGGTTACCGGACAATCCTGCTTTGCTATTTACGCCGATGCGGGAAATACGACCAGTATTGGCGAAGCCTCTATTATGACAGCGAGCCTGGTTGGTGTAAACCCAAATGTAAGAACCGGTGGAACCTCACAAGGCATTATTGACTATGTGGTGTTTCCGCATTCGGGCTTTGGGCAAGGGTATATACCAACCATTGCGCAAATAGACAGTATGGGAAACGCGCAACTAGCTGCTAATGGCGGCACCTTAATTACTTCATGCCTCTCGAACCCCGTAGACAATATAGCGCCAACAACCGCTATTTCTGCCACAGCTCTTTGGGACACCACCAATTTTACAGCTTCGTTTAACGACCTGGATAACAGCGGTGGAAGCGGAGTAGAAAAAAGTTTTTACCAGGTAACCGATTTCAATGGTACTGAATGGAGAGCTAACACTACCCGCGGTTTCTTTAATGATGATTTTAATGGCCCGACCATTCATGCAGACTGGACCCAAAAGACAGGGCTTTGGAGCATTGCTACCGGAAGCGTATTGCAACAAACCGATGAAAGCAACTCCAATACCAATTTGTATGCTCCCTTAACACAAACCACTGTTTCCAACCGTTTTTTATATAACTGGACAGGAACGATGAGTGGCTCTGGCACCAACCGCCGCGCGGGTTTTCATTTCTTCTGCGACCAGCCCGACTCATCCAATCGCGGTAACTCGTATTTTGTATTTTTCCGACTGGATGATGACAGGATACAGATTTATAAAGTAATCAATAATTCCTGGGGCAGCGGTCCGGTAGAGAATGTGACCTATAATTTTAATGTAAACCAGGCCTATGATTACAAGGTTTCTTATGATCGTACAACCGGGAGCATTAAAGTGTATGTTGACAATGTTTTATCAGCCGAGTGGACTGATCCTTCGCCCATTAATACAGGAACCCACGTTTCCTTCAGAAGCGCGAACTGCATTTATAAAGTAGATAATTTTAAAGCCTATCGTTCCCGTAATGCAACGGCAACCATTTTTGTCGGACCGGGAAGCACCAATTACATCCGTTATCAAAACCCAAATCCAACAACACCTTCCGGGAAAATTAAAACCATTATTACCGATCAGTCGGGTAATCTGAGTACGGTGGTTAATAAGGACATTAATGTGGACTGGACAAATCCTTCTATGGTTTCAGGACTGAATGACGGAACGGGTAATGATATTGACACCACAACAAATGGCACACAATTACAAGCCAACTGGCTGGCAGCTGTTGATGCCAACTCCGATATTAAGAACTATTATTATGCCATTGGCACCACGGCAGGCGCATCGAATACAGTTCCATGGACATTATTGCCATTAGGTACCACATCGGTTACAGCAACAGGCTTGAGTCTTGTGCAATCTCAAAAGTATTATGTATCCGTTCGTTCAGAAAATTTTGCCGGGATGAAGTCGGCTATCTTAACTACCGATGGGCAGGTGTATGATAATGGTACGGTGACGGGAATTAATAACCATGGAGAAAAAACGGAATTTATGATAGCCCCCAATCCTAACAATGGTCAGTTTGATGTTCTTTTCGCTTCTCAAGATCAATTAAGAACCGAGATCATAATTGTAGATGTTTTAGGAAAAGTAGTTTTCCAAACTGAATTTTCTGGGATTAAAACGTCTATCCAGTTGAACGATCAGGCAGAGGGGATTTATGATGTTGTGCTAAAAAATGAAAGAGGAACTTTTAGCAAAAAGATTGTTGTTACAAGATAAATAAACTGTTATCTCTATAATCAGGTTTCTTCCTTAAAAAGAACGTTAAAATAACGTTTAAAAAGCATTTCATGCTTATCTTTGCCCCGTGCCATTCAAACTCACATCCGAATTTCAGCCTACGGGCGACCAGCCAACTGCTATTAAAGATTTAGTGGATGGCATTCAATCAGGAACAAAACACCAGGTGCTTTTAGGTGTAACCGGTTCCGGAAAAACGTTTACTGCCGCCAATGTCATTCAGCAGGTTAATAAACCAACCCTCATACTAAGCCATAATAAAACACTGGCGGCCCAGCTGTTCAGTGAGTTTAAGCAATTCTTCCCGAACAATGCAGTGGAGTATTTTGTGAGTTATTACGATTACTACCAGCCTGAGGCGTATTTGCCAACAACAGGAACTTATATTGAAAAAGACCTGCAGATCAATGATGAGATTGAGAAGTTGCGCATCAGCGCTTCATCGGCCTTATTATCGGGCAGGAGGGATGTGATTGTGATCTGCTCGGTATCCTGTATTTATGGTATTGGCAACCCCACTGATTTTAAAAAGAACATTATTGCAGTAGAAGTTGGCATGGTTGTTTCGCGCAACCGCTTGTTGCATTTACTGGTTGGCGCCTTATATTCAAGAACCACAGACGAGTTTAAGCGTAGTACCTTCAGGGTAAAAGGTGATACCGTTGATGTTAATTTATCGTATGCCGATCATGCCGTACGCATCAGCTTTTTTGGTGATGAGATCGAATCCATTGAAACCTTTGACCCGAAAGACGGCCTGGTGATTGAAAAGTTTGAGAGTTTCTCCATTTACCCTGCCAACATCTTTGTTACCGCGCCCGATACCATGAAAACAGCCATGGAGCTAATCCAGGATGACCTGGTAAGGCACGTTGAGTTTTTGAACTCACAGGGTAAACAACTGGAAGCGAAACGCATTGAAGAGCGGGTTAACTACGACCTTGAAATGATGCGTGAACTGGGTTATTGCAGTGGTATTGAAAATTATTCACGCTATATGGATGGGCGGGCTCCAGGCACACGACCTTTCTGTTTACTGGATTATTTCCCGGACGATTATTTAATGATAATTGACGAAAGCCACGCCACCATTCCGCAAATTGGCGCCATGTTTGGTGGTGACTTATCGCGCAAGCAAAACCTGGTGGAATACGGTTTCCGTTTACCATCGGCATTGGATAACAGGCCTTTGAAGTTTGAAGAGTTTGAGAACCTGACGAATCAGCTCATATATGTATCGGCGACACCAGCTGAATATGAACTGAAAAAAGCGGATGGCATTTTGGTGGAACAATTAATTCGTCCTACCGGGATTCTTGACCCTGTTATTGAAGTACGACCAAGCGGCAACCAGGTGGATGACTTGCTGGAAGAGATCCATAAAGTAGTGGAACGGGATGAACGTGTTTTAGTGACCACTTTAACCAAACGTATGGCTGAGGAATTGACAAAATACCTTACCAAATTACAAATTCGCTGCCGTTACATCCACAGTGAAGTAGATACCCTGGAACGTGTAGAGATCCTTCGTCAACTGCGTGTTGGCATGTTTGACGTGTTGATTGGTATTAACCTGTTAAGGGAAGGGCTGGATTTGCCGGAAGTATCGCTGGTGTGCATTTTAGATGCTGACAAGGAAGGATTTTTAAGGAATGTGCGAAGCCTGGTTCAAACAACGGGCAGGGCCGCGCGTAATGTAAACGGGCGAGTAATCATGTATGCCGATAAAATAACCGACAGCATGAAACAAACCATTGATGAAACACAACGCCGTCGTAAAAAACAAATTGAATACAATTACACGCATGGCGTCACTCCAAAACAAGCCGGTAAAAAAATGCTGTTGCAGCCCAACGATCCTGGAATTGAGGTAACGGTTGATGGCAAGCTGGTAAGGGCTTATGTGGAGCCGGAAGAAATAAGTTATGCTGCCGATCCGGTAACACAATACATGACCAAAGACGAGTTGAAAAAACAGATCACCAAATTAAAAACAGCCATGCTCAAAGCCTCCAAGGAAATGGACTTTATGGAAGCGGCCAGGTTACGCGATGAAATGTATGGTTTGGAAAAGTTGCTAAACGATAAATAGATATGAGTGGTGAGATATGAATTATGAGTGAAAACGTATCACAAACTCATAATTCATATCTTATAACTCATCATTCAAAATATGAGAATTGCCTCCAATAAATTATCTGAATTATACACATTCTACAGGAATGAATTGTCTTCTATTTACGACGAGGGTGAATTGTATGCCATCTTTGAACTGATTTGTGAAAAGTATTTAGGCTTTTCGAAGACGGAGCTAAGAATAAAATTTGAAGACAAGATCAACCAGTCCAATCTTATTAATATTTATAATACAGGTGTTGAACTCCGAAAAGGAATACCTGTTCAGTACATTTTAGGGGAAGCCGATTTTTATAATTTAAAATTCAATGTTAATTCATCTACCCTGATCCCACGCCCCGAAACCGAAGAACTGGTAGATGTGGTCATTAAACAATTCAAAACTTATAACTCATCTCTCCTCTCTGTTTTAGACATTGGCACCGGTTCGGGCTGTATTCCTGTTACTTTAAAAAAATATTTACCCGCCGCGAAGGTGTCAGGGATTGATATTTCTGACAAGGCACTGGAAGTGGCAAAATCAAATGCCCTTAAAAATAATGTGGATGTTACGTTTTTTAAAGTGGATATTCTATCCCAATCTCCGGTTCAACATTCACCATTCAACATCATTATCAGCAACCCTCCTTATGTTTTAAATTCGGAAGCCGCTCATATGGATGCGAGGGTACTGGAACATGAACCACACCTGGCTTTGTTTGTAAAAGACAACGATCCTATTATTTTTTATAAACGAATTATTGACCTTTGTGAAACTGATTTAGAATCAGGCGGTTACCTATACTTCGAGCTAAATCCCCTGTACGCTTCGGATGTAAAAAACTATGCAAATGCGGCTAATTTATTTATTTTTACAGAGCTTATAAATGATATGAGCGACAAGCAACGTTTTTTAAAAGCACAAAAAAAATGAAATACCTTTTAGTCCTTTTCATCTTAGCATCTTCTTTAGCATTTTCACAGGAACGAATTGAAACAACCGTTGATGTTCCCGCACAACCCATTGGCGGGAAAACGGATGTAGATTATGTATTTCAGTCGCAGGTCATTTACCCTGATAATTTATTGAAGAAAAAAGTGGCAGAAGACGTAGCCATTTATTTTATCGTATCGGCTGATGGGAGCGTGAAAGACATTGAATTTAAACAAACCTACCAGGAAGAGTTCCAGAAAGAAGCGAAGCGCCTGCTGCGTTATTTTGAATTCCTTCCTGCCAAGATCGGTAACGTGAATGTAGCGTCTCAAAGTTTCCTGGTATTTAAGTTCAATCCCGATACATATAAAAAATATACAAAAGCAAGAGGTTTTGTGGTTCATAAAGAGCAAGCTTTATTTGATACCAGCTTTGTGATCTATTCAAGGGCTGATGCCTCGCCCGACTATTATAAAGGCGAAGAGGCTTTGGGAGAATTTGTACTGGCCAACCTGGAATATCCCGACCTTGCAATTCGCCAAAACATACAGGGTACAGTAGTACTAAGTTTTGTGGTTGAACCAAATGGCACCTTAAGCAATATGTTTGCCGAAAAAGAGATCAATCATTTACTCACAAAAGAAGCTCTGCGCATCATGCGTGACACCAAATGGAAACCAGGCAAAAAAGACGGGAAATATGTAAGGTACAAATGGAAATATCCCATTGTATTTAATATAAACAATACTCATAAAGATAACGCTACCAGTGAACAACGATAAATAATTACGAATTGGTACGAATATACGAATGTCTTCACATACACACATTCGTATATTCGTAATCAAATTCGTAATCATAAAACGAAAACAGACTTTAACATGAATCATCACATCTCTACCGACAAACAAATTACCCTCAAAGACATTCAGCATATCCTCGAATCGAACGCGACTTTAAACTTATCGGATAAAGCAAAAAAAAATATTGTTGCCTGCCGCGATTACCTTGATAAAAAAATGGCTTCGCAAAAAGAACCTATTTATGGAATTAATACAGGCTTTGGTTCCTTGTGCAATGTCATTATTCCTGATAATGAACTGGAGCAGTTGCAAACCAACCTGGTTATGTCGCATGCCTGCGGAATGGGGCAGGAGGTGCCTTTGGAAATTGTACGCATCATGCTTTTGCTAAAAGTACAATCTCTTTCATATGGTAAAAGCGCTGTGCAATTACAAACTGTTGAACGTTTGATCGATTTGTACAACTATAAAGTATATCCTATTGTTTACGAACAGGGTTCATTGGGCGCGTCGGGCGACCTTTCGCCTTTAGCCCATTTATGCCTGCCTTTATTGGGTATGGGCGAAGTGAATTACCAGGGTAATAAGCGTCAGGCAGCCGATGTATTAAAGGAATTAGGTTTAACGCCCATCACCTTAAAATCCAAAGAAGGTTTAGCGTTATTGAACGGGACCCAGTTTATGAGTGCTTATGGCGTTTGGTGTTTATTAAAATCAACCAAATTAAATATCCTGGCTGATTTTATTGGAGCTATTTCATTGGATGGATTTGATGGGAGAATAGAACCATTTAAAGATAACATTCATATCATACGTCCTCACAAAGGCCAGCTGCAAACAGCAAGGGCCATTCGTGAACATTTAAAGGACAGTGAAATTCTGGCGCAAGCCAAAGTACAGGTTCAGGATCCGTATTCTTTCCGTTGCATTCCACAGGTGCATGGCGCTACTAAAGACGCGACCGCTTACGTGAATTCGGTATTTGAAACGGAGATAAATTCGGTAACCGATAATCCAACCGTGTTCCCGGAAGACGATGAAGTGATTAGCGGCGGAAATTTCCACGGTCAGCCATTAGCTATTTCATTAGACTTTTTAGCCATTGCCATTGCCGAGCTCGGCAACATTTCTGAAAGACGTGTGTACCAATTGATTTCCGGCAGCCGTAATTTACCGGCTTTTTTAGTGGCTAAACCGGGATTAAATTCGGGCTTTATGATCCCTCAATATACGGCTGCCAGCATTGTGAGCCAAAACAAGCAATTGTGCACCCCGGCCAGTATCGACAGCATTGTATCCAGCAACGGGCAGGAAGACCATGTGAGCATGGGCGCCAATGCCGCAACCAAATGCTATAAAGTAATTGAGAACGTGGAAAAATTACTGGCCATTGAATTACTGAATGCCTCACAAGCCATTGAGTTCAGAAGGCCTTTAAAGTCTTCGCAAAAAATTGAAAAAGTACTGGCAGATTTCCGAAAACAAATTCCTTTTATTAAGGATGACAAGATCATGTATCAGGAAATGGAAGCGACCTTGCAGTTTGTGAAAACATTAAATATATAGTAAAGGTAAACTCACTCATGAATATGAGATGCTGAAACAAGTTCAGCATGACGTGATTTCAAATTAATAATTATGAAAAAACTATTTACCATACTTTTTGTTTGTACAGTCAAACTCATCTTTGCCTGCCAGTGTCCTGTGACAGAATTATCGGAGAAGGAACTGAACAAGTACGACCTGATCTTTAAGGGCACGATTCAATCCGTAAAATTAAATAAGGAAAAGAGCGAGGCTTTGTTCCTGATTGAAGAATTGTATAAAGGAAATGCGGCAGCTTCTTTCAAAATTTATTTCAACGACCTGGATAACTGCAAGCTGGAATTAAGAGCGGGAGATGAATGGATTATTTATACCAATTATCATCAAGTGGATAATGCCAAACTTGATTTTTGCAGCCGGAGCCGTAAATTCTTTAAGGTAGCCAAAGAAGATTTTTTTGCCGTAACTACCGGTATTTCCTATGAAGAAGAATTACGTTTCCTGCAAACAACATTAGGCCTTCATAAATTATTAAAGGATAATCCCAATAAAGTGGAAAACAGGAACATTATTCCAAGCAGCAACCAGTTTATCGTTATTATTATCTGTTCCATTCTTGGCGTCCTGTTGATTTACGTGATCGTGAATAAATTATTTAAAAAATACAGTTAATACCATATTACAATGAAAGTTCAGTTACACAAAGCACACCCCTGGCATGGGATTTCTTATGGAGATAAAGCCCCCGAAATTATCACTTCTTTCATTGAAATGGTCCCGGCCGATCATGTAAAATATGAAATTGACAAGGAAACGGGCTACCGTAAAGTAGACAGACCTCAGAAATTCTCGAATATCATTCCGGCTCTATACGGCTTTGTGCCCCGCACATTTTGCGGTGAGGAAATTGCGGCGCGCGCCAACGAACGTACAAACCGTACCGACATTATCGGCGACGGCGATCCTTTGGATATTTGTGTATTGACCGAGCGCAACATTACCAGCGGCGATATTATTGTAGAAGCCATTCCTATTGGTGGTTTCCGAATGATTGACAAGAACGAAGCGGATGATAAGATCATAGCGGTAATGGCCAAGGATGAGATTTACAGCAAGTGGAGAGACATTTTGGATTGCCCTGAACCGTTGATAAACCGTTTGCGTCACTACTTTTTAACCTACAAAAATATTCCGGGTGAAACAACAGCCATTGTTGAGATAACAGAAACCTACGGTAGGGAAGAGGCACATGAGGTCATACGAAGAAGTATAAAGGATTATAACAAAACCTACCGTTCATTCATGGACCTGGGGATGTAAACAATAATTTAAGAGTTGTTCCGTTATTGAATTATGGAAAATACGTTATCTTACAACAAACAATACCTTACCATTGCAGGGGTAACACTATTGTCTATTTTTCTACTATTCTCCATCGACAAGGACACCCATTCGGTTTCGGACCTGTTTAAGCCGGGAAATATTGCGGCTTTGATTGTTTATTACCTGCCAACCTTTTTAATTTGTTTTGGCCTGTTCAGGCTTTTTATTTACAAACAAAAAGGACCCCGTAGTTTAACGTTGTCGCTTACCATCGGGATCCCTTTAAGTTTTGTGATTGTCATCAGCACGTTGCTGACATTGAGGCATTGGATTTAACTACAGAGATTAGCTTCTGCTTTTACATCATTGCGAGGAGGGTACTGACGAATTAGTCTTTAGGTTCCCAAAGCTCTATCTTATTTCCTTCGGGGTCATATACCCAGGCAAAACGTCCATAACTTTCGTCCATGCGCTTTTCATCAATTTTTACACCGGCTGCTTTGAGCTGTTCTAAAAATTTATCAATGTCGGTCACCCTGAAATTGAGCATGAACTGCTGTTCAGGCCTTCCAAAATAATCGGTATCCTCCTTAAAAGGACAAAATACAGTTGGGCCCGCTTCCTGTTGCCAGGGTACATAATTTTTAACATCGTTAATACCAAAATGTTGTTCGTACCAATTGGCTAATGCTTTATTGTCTTTTGAGCGGAAGAAGAACCCGCCGATTCCTGAAACTAATTTTTCCATATGATTTATTTTTATGATTTACTATGCTGTTTGGGGCAGATCGGTATTTTTCTTTTTTAAGATAAGGGCTGCAATAAGGGCAACGATGATACCAACCGGCAAAATCTCCATATAAGTTAATAAGGCAAAGAATACCGGATTCTTATACATTTCCTTGTATTTTGCCATTTCGGCAACCTGCGCGTCAATGGCAGCCTGGCTGGCACCACTGTTCTTTAATTCATTAACCATGCTGTTGGCATACATATCCATAAAATCGGGCATGAAGAAATGAAATTCGAAAGCCCACACCACCACATAAAAAGTAGAGGCGATGAGGGAAATTAACAAGCCAATGGTAAAGGCTTTGCCAAAGGTAATGAGGCCATCGTTATATTTATCCCTGAAGTTTTTAATTCCCACAAAAATAAAAGAGAAAGCAATAAGCATGGAGGCATAGCCAATGAGCATGCTATGCTCGAACCCCGGATTGTTTTTTAAAGTGGCCATGCTCACCGCCATAAAAGTGCTCACAATGACCCCTGAGATGCACCCAAATACTAAGACATTTTTTTTCATGTGTTTAATTTTTTAATTGATTAATATGGGGCAAAATTATACAGGCAAGGGTCCTTTTTCTTCATACTTTCGGGTGATTTTAGGCTTTAATGCAACAATCACACTTAAGTACCATTAATGTTATTGTATGATTTTCAGCTGTTTAGCTTTTTCAATGGCCTGGGTCCTTCGTTTTACATCCAGCTTTACAAATAAATTTGAACTATGCGTTTTAATAGTGTTTAATGATACAAATAATGCAGCGGCTATTTCCTGGTTGCTCATTCCTTTAGCCATCAATTGTAATACTTCAAGCTCCCTTTTACTGATCTCCAGTTTGTTCAGTTCTTTTTCATTCATTATGAATTCCTGCTCAACCGGCACAAAAATCTCTTTTTCAACATTTACAATGATCTCTCTTTCAACGATCACGGTTTCCTTTTTGGGCCTGGCCAGTTTCAAAGCCAGCCATATGCCCAGTCCCATAAAAATAAGAGCAATGGCCCCGATATAAATTTCGGAGGAGTTATGAATGATCATGAAACGGTATTCCAGCCATTTTAATAAAAACAACAGCAATGCCAGCGAAATGCCGTAAAGGATCAAGAGTTTATTTTTTTGAATAAAACCGGCTGTCATTGCAGAAAAAGAGATTTTTTGCAAAGATAGAGTTTTTAATTTGGCAATGCTACCATCATAATCTCACCTTCCTGGGTAATGAGACTTAGCTGCCGGCCTCCTACAAAACGGGTTCCTTCCGCTGAAAAGGACCCTAAACCGGCCCAAACGGCATGGCCCGCATATTGGCTGCTTTGGTTCTCATTAAAATAAGTAAGGCGTTTTTTATCGCTACCATCGGCGTTCATCATCCACCAATCGGTACCACCTGTATCACTCCTGGTATTGGTCATCCATACTATTTTACTGCCATCCGGATTGTAAAAAGCGTGCTCATTATAATCCTTATCCGTTAATTTTTGCAGGTTATTCCCAAGGGTGTCAATGGTATAAATATGTTCATCCAGGAACGAAGGTTTATTCATATTGCTGCAAAAAATGAGGCGGCTGTCGTCGGGTGAAAAACCATAACACTCATAAAAATAATCGCTTTCGGGTTCAATGGTCCTTATGTTGCTGATCTCTGGTAAACTATCGCTTTGCCTGAACCTGAAATCGGCAATTTTTATGGTCCAGTAGCCGGCTTGCTTCCTGGGATTAAACAAATCGGGCTGGCTTTTACGATCGGTCCATACAATTTGTTTTCCGTCATGCGAAAAGCGTGGGGCAATCACGCCATGATCCATATCGCTCACAATATCAACCAGCATGTAGGCTTTGCTTCCTGTACTGTTCATGATCCAGATATCGCAATAGGCGCCAAAACCAGGAAGGGCATCGGTTGATGAGCCGCTATGTGTGGCTTCTTCTACCACCATTAGCAGCCACTTACCCGATGGGTGCCAGTAGGGGCAGGCTACGTGTTTGTTAGGAAGGGCAGGGTGGTTACAGGTTAAGCACACATCATCCGAACCATCGGGCCTTGCAAAATGAATATCATAATAAGAATCCGACTCTTTGGTGGAGTAAGCAATGCGGTCGCTGCCCGACTTGTCCCAGTCTACATCCAGGCCATGGGCTCTGAACTGTGTAACGGTGGTCATTTCTTCTAAAGGAACTTCTTCTTTTTTCTTACATGAAAAGAGGGAAATGCTCAGGATCGATAAAATAAACAGTCGTTTCATGGGGATTGAATTGTAGATTAAATATACTAATTTTCTTTTGTCTTATCCGGTTTTGTGCACCTGAGACCATGCAAAAAACAGAAGGTTTAATTTATCGGGGAATTTGATCTAATAAGCGTTAATAATCCACCAGCCTCAACGCCTTTAATACCTTACGGCCATTTTGCTTAATGTTAAAACGGTACCCGGCAAAAAGAACCACTTTGGCAATGTAATTCTCGGTTTTAAAATCGTGCTTGCTGAAGGCATAATTATTATCGTAAGTTGCCAATATGCCTGTAAAGAACCATAAGTCATCATACCGTAAAGCAGATTTAGCGTTTATGTGAATGCTTGGGTCGAGCGATTGCCTGTGATCCGAATCATCAATTGTATGAAACGTGGTGGATTGTGTTCCAAAACCCAGGTTAATACAATTACTGTAAATTATTTTTTTGTACACAAAAGTATAACCATAACCGCCGCTGGCACCCAGTGTGGTAACCCTTATCTTATTAATAGTATTTACAATAGGAGAAAAATCGTCCCGAAAAGGATATTTCACCAGGCTGGTATCATCCGACCTGAGTTCGACATAGGAGTGATATATGCCGGCCATAAACGAGCCTGCACTTTTACGCTGCACATCGGTAAACGAAAACGCACCCCGGAGTGAATATTTTTTAGAGCTGAACACATACATGGTATTAATGCCAAAGGAAAACACCTTAATGTCGGGACGAATGATAAAGGTATCGGGGTTGAGGCCCTGCAGCTCATACTCATTTGAATTGTACAAATAAAAGCCTCTGTAATTTTGTACATTGATATCGGTAATCACCTTACGCCCAATGACTGTTACCTGAACATCGCGACTATACGTTTTGCCCCTGTTGGGTTTTGCACCAAATTTTAAACCGGGGTAAAAACCAAAAGTGACAATAATGTTGCTGAAGTTAAAACCAATATGGTAATAATTATTGGGCGAGAATTTAAGGCTTTTGGTTGTGGTCAAATCGTTGAGATTAAGACCATAGAATTTTTTGGATACCGGAATGGCAATGGTGAGTTTGCGTTTATTGGTGGTAATGTAAGTGGAATCAAAATCTTCAGCCTTTGGCGCTAATAAGCGCCTCACATACCAACGGTGTGGGTACATAACTTTATCGAACAGGGTTTTTCGTGGGATAGCATCTACGATGAGTTTTGCTTTAATAGTATCTACCAGGTTTTGAGCCAGGCTATCAATTTGTGAACACGCCGAATAACGAAAGCAAAGCATTGAAAATAAGATAATTACCCGCTTCATATAAAGTATGGTTCCGGCTTGGAATGGTTAACCTTACAAGGGCTTAAATTTTAATGCCAGGGGTAATATTATAGGAACGCCGATGACGCAGATTGCTTAAGATTAGAACCGTGATTTTAATGCTTTAACCAGGAAACAAAATGGTTGGCGGCGTTATCTGCGTTCTATAGAAAACAAAAAAACACTTACTTTATGCAAAGCTTTGCATATCAAACAGGCGTTTATAGATACCGTTCTTTGCCAGGAGTTCTTTATGTGTCCCTCTTTCTACCAGTTCACCTTTTTCAACCACGCAAATCTCGTCGGCATTTACAATGGTACTTAGGCGGTGGGCAATTACAATGCTGGTACGGTTCTTCATTAAGTTATTCAGGGCTTCCTGCACCAGGCGTTCGCTTTCTGTATCCAGGGCGCTGGTAGCTTCATCCAAAATTAAAATAGGAGGGTTCTTTAAAATGGCACGGGCAATGCTGATGCGCTGACGCTGGCCGCCACTTAATTTACCACCACGGTCGCCAATGTTTGTTTGGTAGCCTTCCGGTTGTTTTAAAATAAATTCGTGGGCATTGGCCACTTTGGCCGCTTCTATCACCTTTTCATGGTCAACGTGGTCGATCCCGAAAGCAATGTTATTCTCAATAGTATCATTAAATAAAATGCTTTCCTGTGTTACCACTCCAATCTGTTTCCGCAGGCTTTCAATGTTAATGTCTTTAATAGGAACACCATCAAATAATACATCACCCAAATCGGTTTCATAAAAGCGGGGGATCATGTCGGCCATGGTAGTTTTACCACTACCACTCAGGCCAACCAGGGCAATGGTTTTTCCTTTAGGAATAGTGAGGTTAATGTTCTTCAACACATGGCCTCTGTCGCCTTTATGGTAAGCAAAAGATACATTCTTAAATTCAATATGCTCGTTAAAGTTGTCAATAACCCTGGCATTGGGAATATTGACAATGGGGTTTTCTGCTTGCAGGATCTTATCGATACGTTCTTCGGAAGCCAGGCCTTTTTGAATGTTGTTGTAGGCAAGGGTAATTTGCTTAATGGGCGGAACAATTTGTGAGGCCACAGCAAAATAACCCAAAAACGCTTCGGGTGTTAAATTGCTGGTTTTATTAATAACCATGATGCCGCCAATGAATAAAATAAGCATTAATACACCAAGCACAACTGTTTCGCTGATGGGAGATGAAAGATCGCCACGGCGGTAAAGGCCAACTGAGATCTTGTTGTATTCGCTGTTCACTTTCTCAAAACGTTTTTGTACAAAGCGCTCACCGGTAAATGCTTTAATTATTTTTAAGGCGCCCAGTGTTTCTTCCATAATATTGAACAGCTGGCCAAATACAACCTTACCTTTGGCCGAGCGGCTTTTAAGACTCCTGCTGACAAGGGCTACCGCCAAACCGGCTACCGGCAATAATAAAAAAACGTATAGCGTTAAATAAGGGCTAATAACTATCAGCATAACCAACGAAATAATAATGAGCAAAGGCTCACGGAAAATAAGCTCCAGGGTTTGCATGATGGACCATTCGATCTCAATGACATCGGTCGTCATACGGCTCATCATATCACCTTTACGCTCCTCGCTAAAATAGGAGAGGGGAAGCTCAAGCGATTTCTTCATCATTTTATTCCTCAGGTCCTTTACCACACCGTTACGGATAGGTGCAAGGAAATACATGGCAAAATAGCGGCATACATTTTTAAAAAAAGTGGCAATGAATACCGTAATGCAAATCCATGCCAGTACTTTTATTTTCCCATAGGTAATAATAAAGTAGGCCATTTTATAATAACCCCATGCCGACGCGTAAGCGGCGCTGTATTCAAAAGTTGGCAAACCTTTATTTACCAAATCCTGGTAATAGGTAACATCGCTATCAAAAATGAGTTTTAAAAAGGGAATGGCCAGTGTAATTGAAAAAACCGAAAAAATCGAAAAGAAAATATTGAACAGGATATTCAGGTAGGTATATTTTTTATAATCCCTGGTATATTTAAGTACCGAAAACAGCTTTTTCATTGGGCGCTAAAATACAAATAAAATAGTCGTTTTACGCCTTAATTATTGTAAAACGCTTCCTATATTTGCTTAAACCTACACTGTATGAATTTTAAAAAACACCTTCCGCACTTGCTGGCCGTTATTGCGTTTGCCCTCATTACCTATATTTCTTTCAAGCCCTTGTTTTCCGGAAAGGTCATCAACCAGTCGGATATTACCCAACATAAAGGCATGAGCAAAGAGCTGGCCAATTACAGGGAAAAACAACACTCGGAAGCGCTTTGGACAAACTCCATGTTTGGCGGAATGCCTGCCTACCAGGTTTCTACATTATATCCCGGTAACTGGATTGGCCAGGTTGACAAATTGATTCATGTGTACATGCCACACCCAAGCGGTTATATTTTCATGTGTTTCCTGGGCTTTTTTATTTTATTGCTTTGTCTCGATATTAATCCCTGGCTGGCCTTTGCAGGAGCGCTGGCGTATGGTTTCTCGTCTTATTTTTTCATTATCCTCGAAGTTGGACACAACTCCAAGGCCAATGCCATTAGCTATTTAGCCCCCATTTTAGGCGGCGTTATTTTACTCATGAGGGGCAAGTACTGGCTGGGCTTTACGGTTTCAACCCTGTTTATGGCCCTGGAGCTAAATGCCAACCACGTTCAGATCACGTATTACGGTTTTATGATCCTGCTCCTGGTATTTATAGCTTATTTTATAAAAGCGGTAAAAGAAAAAACAGTAAAGCCATTTTTTATAGGTGCAGGAATTTTTGCTGTTGCCGGCCTGATCGGTTTTTTGCCAAATGCGGGAAGCCTGTTAGCAACCAATGAGTACGGCAACTATTCAACCCGTGGGAAAAGTGAATTGACCATAGGCCCTGATTTAAAAAGCAACCAGGAAAATAAAACCTCGGGGCTTGATAAAAATTACGCGGTGGCTTACAGCCATGGCATTTGGGAAACCATGACCTTCCTGATCCCGAATTTTAAAGGTGGGGCTTCATCGGCCATTTCCAATACCGATAAGGACGCCCTGAAAGCCGTTGATCCGCAAATGAGGGAACAGATAGCCGGGAGCGACGCCTATTTTGGCGACCAGGGTGGAACCAGCGGCCCTGTATACATTGGCGCCATTGTTATTTTCCTGGCGTTTCTTGGTTTGTTCATTGTTGACCATACCATTAAATGGCCGCTGTTCATTGCCACTCTATTGTGCATGATGCTAGCCTGGGGCAAATTCTTTATGGGCTTCAGCAGTTTCTTTTTGGATTATGTGCCGGGCTACAATAAGTTCAGAGCGGTTTCCATGATCCTGATTATTGCCGAACTCACCCTTCCTTTACTGGCCGTTCTGGCAATTGATAAATTCATAAAAATGACCAATGCGAATGAAGCTGTAAAACTACCTTTTATAAACAAGAGCTATGATCTTAAAAAAATACTGATTGTATCTTTAGTGGTAGTTGGTGGTTTTTGCCTCATGGGCTTCCTGGCGCCAACCATGGTCAATACATTTTCGCCACCAAACGAAGAAGCCAACATTACACAACAGTATAAACAAGGCGGGGCAACCGATGCCCAGATTGCGCAGGTAATACCGGCTTATATTGAGAACCTGCAAAAAGCGAGGATGCAGATCTTTAAAAGCGATGCCCTCCGTTCGTTCTTTTTTATTGCATTGGCAGCCATTGGTTTGTTCCTGTTTATTATAAAGAAACTAAAAGCCGAATGGTTGTTCGCTATCCTTGGCGTTTGTTTTGTTGCCGACCAGTGGCCGGTAGCCACACGTTACCTGAACAGTAACAGCTTTATTACCAAAGCACAGCAGGAGTCGGCTTTTGCCACTTCAAAGGCTGATGACCAGATCTTGCAGGATACAACGCTTGATTACAGGGTATTGAACCTTGCTGTTAATCCTTTCCAGGATGCCACTACCTCATACCATCACAAATCAATTGGCGGTTACCATGGCGCTAAACTAAAAAAATACGATGAGCTCATCAGCTTTCATTTATTTAAAGAAATGGATCAGTACTCCAGAGGCCTGCAAACAGTAACCGATGATTCATCCATGAATGCCATGACCAAAAACTTACCGGTGTTGAATATGCTCAATACCCGTTATGTTATTTATCCAGGCAAGGATTACGAACTGGCCATACCAAACCCACAAGCCAATGGCAATGCCTGGTTTGTGAAAAACATTAAAACAGTGGCTAATGCCGATTCGGAAATTGTGGCCCTGTATGGTGCCGATACAAAAGCAGATGCGTTCATTCAGCAAAAAAACAGGGAAGGCCTTGGAGCAACTAACACCTATGAAGGTGAAGGAAAAATTGTTTTAAAATCGTATCAGCCAAACAACCTGGTATATGAAACGGATACCAAGAACAAAGAGTTTGCCGTGTTCTCCGAAATTTATTATCCAAAAGGCTGGAATGCCTATGTTGACGGAACACTAAGCCCTTACATGTGTGTGGATTATTTGTTGCGTGGCATGGAAATCCCGGCCGGCCAACATAAGATAGAATTTAAATTTGAGCCAACTGTTTACAAAACAGGAAATACCATTGCCCTGATCGGTTCCTTGCTGGTACTTGTTTCGGTAGCGCTCGGGTTTTATTTATCGGCAAAAAAGAAAGAGCTCATTTTCTGATTCGGGTTATTTAACCACATAGACACATAGGTAGCTAAAGAAACGCTCTCTGTTTAAATCTATGTGCCTATGTGGTTAAATCAATATTTTCATAAAGATGGATTATGATTATATTTGCCTAAAACCACTTTACGATGACCATAAAAAAATACCTTCCGCATTTAGCAGCCATTATTGTTTTTGCCGTAATTACCCTTGTTCAGTTTAGTCCCCTCTTATCAGGTAAGTCTTTGGAACAAGGCGATATTGTAAGGTATAAAGGAATGAGCCAGGAAGTAAAAGACTTTCGGGAAAAGCAACATGCCGAGCCGCTATGGACCAACTCCATGTTTGGTGGCATGCCGGCCTACCAGGTCTCTACCTTATATCCGGGTAATTGGCTAGGAACTATTGACAAGGTGTTCCATTTATTTTTACCACACCCAAGCGGTTATATTTTCTTATGCTTTATTGGTTTTTTTATTTTACTGCTTTGCCTCGAAACCGATCCCTGGCTGGCGCTCGTAGGCGCCCTGGCTTATGGTTTTTCCTCTTACTTTTTTATTATTCTCGAAGCAGGGCATAACTCCAAAGCCAATGCCATTGGTTACCTGGCGCCGGTATTGGGTGGTATTATCTTATTAATGCGTGGCAAACATTGGTTGGGCTTTGCGGTAACTACCTTATTCATGGCTTTAGAGTTAAATGCCAACCACGTTCAAATCTCTTATTACGGCTTTATGCTGTTTGGCATTGTGCTTTTATCCTATTTCATTATTGCTTTCAAACAAAAAAACCTCAAACCATTTCTTATAGGTGTTGCCCTGTTCATTGGCGCTACCCTGATAAGCGTATTACCTAATGCCGGAAATTTGCTGGCAACCTATGAATACGGAAACTATACCACCCGTGGTAAAACCGAATTAACCATTGACGCTTCTTTAAAGGATAATAAATCGAATGTAACATCCGGTTTGGATAAGAACTATGCTACCCAATGGAGCTATGGGGTAGGGGAAACCATGACATTCCTGATCCCTGATTTTAAAGGCGGTGGTTCACAAGCCATTGGTAGCGCCGACAAGGATGCCCTGAAGATCATCGATCCTCAAATGCGTGAACAGGTGGCGCAAAGCAGCGCTTATTTCGGCGATCAGCCTTTTACCAGCGGGCCGGTATACATTGGCGCCATTGTCATGCTCCTGGCATTTTTAGGATTATTGATCATTGACCACCCGTTGAAATGGGCCTTGTTTGCCGCTACCTTGTTATCGGTAATGCTGGCCTGGGGAAAACATTTTATGCCATTAACCAACCTGTTTATGGATTATGTTCCCGGCTATAATAAATTCAGGGCGGTTTCCATGATCCTGGTCATTGCCGAACTTACCATTCCTTTATTGGCCGTATTGGCGTTGGACAAATTCATTAAAGCATCGGCTAAGAATGAAGCGGTTAAATTGCCTTTCACCAGCAAAACCATCGATCTTAAAAAAGCCCTTATCATTTCGCTGGCAGTTATAGGCGGTTTTTGCCTCATCAGCGCTTTTATGCCAACCGTTACCAATTCATTTATTCCCGATGGCGAAGAAACACAGATCGTTAACCAGTTCAAGCAAAGTGGTGCAAGCGACGCGCAGATCTCTCAATTTTTACCGGCTTACCTCGAAAATATTCAAAAAGCCAGGGAGGCTATTTTCAAATCGGATGCACGCCGCTCATTAATTTTTGTTGCTTTAGCGGGTGGTTTCCTGTTCCTGTACCTGCAAAAGAAATTAAAACTGGAATTGTTCCTGGTAGCGATGAGCATTTATTTAATGGCCGATTTGTGGCCGGTAGCGGCAAGGTATCTTAACGAAAAAAACTTTGTACCTAAAGCGCAGTACGACGCGCCACCGGCAAAAACACCGGCCGATGAGCGCATCCTGGAAGACAAGAGCCTTGATTACCGGGTATTGAACTTATCAACCAGCACCTTTAATGATGCCGCTACTTCTTATTACCATAAATCCATTGGTGGGTACCATGGCGCCAAGCTTAAGAAATACCAGGAGATCATTGATTTCCATTTGGATAAAGAAATAGATGCGTTTTACAATGGACTGAATGCCGCCGCGCAAAACGATTCGCTGATGCAAATTCACATGGCAAAATTAAACGTACTGAACATGCTGAACACCAAATATGTGATAGTGCCAACAAAAGATGCCGTTATTCCTATTTCAAATCCACAGGCCAATGGAAATGCCTGGTTCATTAAAAGTATTAAAACAGTGCCAAATGCCGATTCGGAAATTGTGGCTTTATATAACGTTAATACAAAACGCGAAGCGGTGATCCAGCAAAAAAACAAAGAGCTGACTACAGTGGCCGATACGTATAATGCCGATGGGAAGATCACCTTACAGTCCTATAAAGCAAACGACCTGGTGTACCAGTCAGATTCAAAAGACAAAGGTTTTGCCGTGTTCTCCGAGATTTATTATCCTAAAGGCTGGGATGCATACATTGATGGCGCTTTAACACCGCATACCTGTGTGGATTATGTTTTAAGAGGCATGGAAATTCCGGCCGGCAAGCATACCATTGAGTTTAAGTTTGAACCAAAAGTATATAAAACGGGCAACAGCATTGCCATGATTGGTTCCGTATTATTGCTGCTTTGCTTTGGTGGCGGCTTATTTTTTGCGGCGAAAAAGAAGGAGATTGCTTTTTAAAACATTACTACTCCATTGCAAAAATAAATCCGAAGGATTCAAATGTTTATAGCAAGGAAATATGTTATAACATTCGACCCCGACGGGGTCGTACACAAAATTAATTCTGATATTTCTATAAACATTTGACCTCTTCGAGGTCACAATAAATGACTTGTCCTATCTACTTCGAAGCCACCGTCGTAAACCGTTTCTTCAGCTTCAGAATTGGTCCTTCGAAACAATAATAGAGCAGGGTAGAAATTGCCATGGTAATGAGCATGACGGCAACCGGAATGCCCCAGCCGCACAATCCTTCGCTGAATTTGACATCGCTGTGCTTAAAGGCTTTGATAATGTAGGTGGCGATCATGATATGGATCATGTACATGCTAAAGGAAATATTGCCCAGGTATTTAGATACGGGTACATTTAATTTGATCACAAATTCCTGCTGCGTGGCGGCCCATACCAGGTATCCCCCTAAAAGCCCTGTAATAATAAGGTTTTGACCAAGGGAGTAATTGTATGGAACAATATTAAACACAACCAGCACCAGCACAAATAAAATAGCCAATTGAACCAGTGGAATAAAGAGGAATTTTAACTTAATACCGGCATTATAAAAACAGGCAATCAAGGTACCTATGCCAAAATAATAGAAATAGCTTGAGCTTATGAAATAAGGCGTATTCAGTCCCGATGCGGCCGGAACACCTCTAAAATAAAACCACGACAGGAAGCCTGTTACGACTAATAACCAGCCAATGGTTTTAAATTTTCCCTTGAAAATAAAAAGCAACAGGGGCAGCAGCAGGTAAATGTGCTCCTCAATACAAACCGACCAAAGGATGGTATATTCGGGTTCTACCGTGCTAAAAATCAACTGGTAATTCACGGTAAAAGTACTGGCATACAAAACACTTTCCTTCACATATTCCCATGGAAAATGATTGGACAAAGGAATGATGATGACCTTGACCAGTACCACTAAAAAGTAAAGTGGCCAGATGCGAATGATGCGGCGGGCATAAAAATTCTTTAAGGTAAAGGTACCCAATTTGTATTCCTGGATCAGGATCAATGAAATGAGAAAACCGCTAATGATAAAAAACACATCCAAAAAAAAGGCTCCCGAATAGCGGTGCAGGGCTTCGGCTTTGGTAGGAAAACCCTTGTCGCGCAATATTAAGGTACAGTGATGAAAGATAACACCGGTAGCGCAAATAAAACGCAGCACATCAATTCCTTTAAAATAGCTGATAGAGGTAGAGGAGGCTGGCTTTGTTTTACTCATACATTAAGACTTAAAATACTTCGTCAATATCGTTCCTTCTGATAATGTCGCCGCCACTTGTATCGTCATCATCCCATTTGGTTGATTGTACTGTTTTGGTAGTTGGCTGCGACAGGAAATCGGTATTTTGCACCAGGCCCGAACTATTGCTGCCTGCATAAATATCAGTGCCTTCGGTATAATCCAGGTCGGTAAACTTGGCATACTGCCCAATAAAGCGTAAAGGAACATCTACAATAGAGCCATGCCTGTTCTTGGCAATAATAATTTCGGCCCTGCCTTTGGTTGGCTGGTTGTTCTCATCCACCTCAATACCATAATACTCGGGACGGTAAATAAACATTACCATATCGGCATCCTGCTCAATGGCTCCCGATTCACGTAAGTCGCTCAACTGTGGGCGTTTGCTACCTCCCGGTCGGTTCTCAACCTGGCGGCTTAACTGCGACAGGGCAATGATGGGAATTTCGAGCTCTTTGGCCAGCGATTTTAAACCACGGGAGATCTGTGAAATTTCCTGCTCACGGTTCCCTTTGCTGTCGGGGCCGCCGCTCATAAGCTGCAAGTAGTCAATAATAATTAACGAGACATTTTGTTGTTCTTTCAAACGGCGCGCCTTTGCCCTCAATTCAAAAATGGAGAGGGCAGGGGTGTCGTCAATGTATAATGGGGCAACCGAGAGTTTTTTAATACGCTCATTTAACTGAACAAACTCGTGGTTATCAAGGTTTCCTTTTAAGATCTTATCCTGCGAAATTTCGGTTTCGGAAGCGATCAAACGTTTTACCAATTGCAGCGAGGACATCTCCAAAGAGAAAATAGCCACCGGTTTGTTGAACTCCACGGCCGCGTTCTTGGCCATGGTTACCACAAACGCCGTTTTACCCATACCTGGGCGAGCCGCAAGGATCAACAGATCGGATTTTTGCCAGCCACCGGTAATACGGTCAAGAGCCGTAAAGCCCGAAGGGACGCCTAACAAGCCATCGGTTTGGGCGGCAGCGGCTTCAATCTCGTTAATGGCCTGGGCAATCAATGAGGTCATGCCGGCGTGCTGCTTACGAACGTTCGAATCGAGGATCTCAAAAATATGCTGTGTGGTAGAATCCAACAGTTCAAACACATCCGTACTGTCTTCGTAGGCCGATTTAATGGTTTCGGTGCTAATGCGGATCAACTCGCGTTGCAGGTATTTTTGCGCTACAATGCGGGCATGGTACTCAATATTGGCCGATGAGGCAATACGGTTGGTTAAAGAGGAAACATAAAAAGAACCTCCCACCATTTCCAACTCACCGGTGCGTTTTAATTCCTGTGTTACAGTTAAAATATCAACCGGTTCAGAGCGGTTAAATAAGGAGTAAATGGCTTTAAAAATAATACCGTTCTGTTCTTTATAAAAGCTTTCGGGCGACACCACATCGATCACCGTACTCAAGGCATCTTTTTCAAGGAGCATGGCCCCCAAAACGGCTTCTTCCAGTTCTACAGCTTGTGGCTGTAGTTTTCCTACCTCATTAGTGGATGCGGGCGTATATAATTTTTTGCGGGTTTTATTCTGGTTATCGAAGTTTTGCATAGTTTTTTTAGTACGTCGGGAGGGTAAAATTGCCGAATAACTTTCATATACGGAAGGTACGATTTTTTAACGGCATTATTGCTGTTAACAACTGTTTAACATCGATTTTTAAGGGATTGATTATCAACTTATAAATTGTTAGTAAACACGAACAGGGAACTTTTAGCCGTTAAGAAAAGGCATTATTAACTTTTAAACAATTGAAAAGTTAATAATGTATCATAACTATTACTGACTTATTTGTAATATCTTTAATTAATCATTTGCTGATAGTTGAATCCTTTTAGAAATATGTTATTCCTTGTGTCTGTTGTTTTATTGGCAACAGCTCAGCCTGCTTTTTCGCAGGATGATTACGGCGAGAAATTTTTAAAGTATTTCAATTCTAAAAGTTATGCGGGTAAGGTGCACGCTATTGATACCCTTAAGTCGGGTACCAAAATAAAATGCTATTTACTGGTAAAGAACGAACTGCAGAAAATACGCGAGCAGGCTATCCTGGATAATAAAACAGAGGTAATAGACGTGTTCTTAAAACTGGATGCCGAAATTTATTTTTATAACCGCAATTACTCCAAATGCATTGCCATCTTAACCGATCTGCTGGCCCGCAACAGGATAAAAGATTACCGTGACAGTGTACCGGTGTTGTATCATTTAAAGAATGCTTATGTGCATTTGCATTCCTTAAACAAAGCCATCAATATTCATAAACAGATCATGGCCATCAGCAAGCGCCATAATAATATTGACGAATGGTACTTCCATCCAAAACTCAGTATTATTTATTATGAAATGAAAATGTATAAGGAGTGCCTTGAACAACAGGTGCTCGAATACGAAGACCTGAAGAACAACAACCAAATGGTGTTGGGTTACTTTAATAACCGGGGCCTGTTCTGGCAAAAATATGGCAACCAGGATAGCGCCATGTTTTGTTTTAATTACGCCAAAGACCTGTTCCATGCCGTTCATGACAACAAACCCTTAACCCTGTATGATGAGTTTACATTAGGATTAATTGAAGGAAATATCGGGCAGGTACTGATAGAATTGAAGGATTATAAAAAAGCCATTCCCCTGCTTAAAAAAGATGTGGAAGGCAGTCTTAGGTCAAAGGACATTTTAAATGCCGCGATCAGCCAGATTGAACTGGCAAAATGTTATTTGAATTTAAACCAGCCCCAGCTCAGCAAAAAGTATTTAGACACGGCCAATATCATATTAAACAAATGTGAGGACTACAATGCCAAGTCCAACATCCTGAAACAGTATGCGGTGTACTATGAAAAAACAGGGCAGTACCACTTATCAATTGATTATTACAATCGCTTTATCAATTTCAGGGATAGTGTGGAGCATAAAGAGAATTTAAAGGAGCTGATCTCCTCGCAGGTAGCCAGCCAGATAGATGAACGGGAAAACCTGATACGACGCAACCAGAAAAACATTTTAGAAAAGAATAACGAAGTTAATACGCAAAAGAACATTCGTAACATTTTAATCCTTGGCGGCATCCTGCTCATCGTCATTATTATTATTGTTACCTGGCAACTTAAGAAAACAGACATTCAGAAAAAATTACTGGAGGTAAAGAATGAGCAGATAGAGACACGTAACAAGATCATTGATAAATCGCTGATAGAAAAAGACTTGTTGATTAAAGAAGTGCATCATCGCGTAAAAAACAATTTACAAATCGTATCGAGCTTGTTGAAGCTGCAATCGGGTAAAACGGATAATCCTGAAATAAAAAACTCCTTAAGCGAAGCGCAAGACAGGATCAACTCCATGGCGCTGTTGCACCAGCTGCTTTACCGTAATAATGACATGACGAGCATTCGGTTCAATGATTATTTATCGAACCTAATCATGCAAATTTCGGATAGCTTTGACCTGGAAAATAAACAAATTACCATTGTACCTCATTTTATTGAACTTGAGCTCGACCTTGACACCGCCATTCCTTTAGGATTGATTGCCAATGAGCTCATCTCGAATGCTTACAAGCATGCTTTTGAAAACAATACAGGAAAAATAACCATCGATTTGGTTAAATTATTCAAGAATACCTACCAGTTAAAAATCTCGGATAACGGTAAAGGCCTGCCTGATAATTTTGATTTCTCGAACCTGAACTCACTGGGGCTTGACATCGTATCGATCCTTACCGAGCAAATAGGGGCGGAGTTGAAAGCTTATAATAGTAACGGTGCCAACTTTGAAGTAATGTTTAAGAGTCATTAATGCTTTTGATTACGAATATACGAATGGCTTCGTGTTAATGTGAATTCGTATAAATTCGTAATCAAAAATTCTATTACTCCTTCTCCAACACACCTTTCATAAAATCAGAAATTAAATAAGCAATCAACTTCCCTGTTTTATTATCGGCTTTAATGTGTGAGAGGATTGGCGCACCTTCGGCAATATGCAAATACAAGGCATTTAACTTATTCCCGCATTGGTATACGTACTGCCGTGCCTGTACCGGCGAGATACCCGAGCTTGTTTTGGCGCTGGAAGGTACATTGGTAATAGCATCCAGGTCAATTTCCACACCGGCACATTCACTTTTTACAAATGAAATGTTTTGGTTTAACGTTGTTGAAAAGGATTTGCTTTCACGCACAAACACATCTTCATAAGAACTGAAATACAGGTTACCATTGTTCTTTGCAAAATCCTGCAATACACTTGCCGTGTTATATTGTTCATGCAAACAGAAAACAGAATATTTGTTTAAATACTTTTCGCTATAGGCATAACTAAATCCATTGCCACTGTGCCTACCTTCCAGCGGCCTGAAATCAGTGTGGGGATCGCAGTTAATGACATTTATTTTTTTCGATAAAGCCTCTGAACAGCCTTTGATGATAGGGTAGGAGTTGTTATGGCCGCCGCCAATAACTATGGGAATTTTATTTGCTTTAATTATTTTACCAACAACATCCGTTACCCTTTTGTCCACTTCAGCTACCAGGTTCCTTAAGCTTTCAATGTCCGCTTTTGTTTTCGATACCAGTTCGTTTGAGCGTTCCATCAGGTCTGCAACGTATACATGACCTAATACCAGGCATTGTGATGCGTTAAGGAACTCATTGCTTTGCTGGCTCAAAAAGCTTTCAAGGGCCGGTTTCCATGCCGTATGCGCGCCGCCACGACCATAATTTGCCCTCACACCAATATCTTCGGGTATGCCCAATAACACAAAACGACAAGTGGAAGCCAAGAGCTCTTGTTCCCATTTTTTTTCATCGGTAATAACGCTTACCTCTTCGCCAAATTTGGTTTCGTTGCTGCGCTTACGGGTAAATTGTAAAATATCTTTTTGTGTATAAATCTCTAAATGCTTCATGTAAAAAGGGCAAAAAAAAGTCCCGGTAAGCGGGACTTTAAATAGTATAAAAATGTATTACCACTCGTCCTTATCCTGTGGTTCGCTGCTCGATTTTTTCATGGCAGCTTTCAGGTCGACGATCAATGTTCCTGCATCTTTCAAGGCTTCGCTTCTCATGTGTTTCCACATTTCATTCGGTAATTTCATACTGCCGCATTTTGGCACTTCGCTATACACATCACCACCCGAGTTTTCTGCGTTCTTGGCATTGTGCATTATTTTTGAAACGGTATAACGGTATTTTCCTTCTTTGGCATCAATGCTTAAATGCATGGTAAAGGTTCCCTGTACATCCGACTGAGGATTCAATTCTTTTGGTTTGTATGCAAAAGTAGCTACACACTCCGCTTTACTACCGGTGGTAACCCCATTGCCTTTGGTATATTTTGTGCTTTCAATTTTCACAAAGTTAACCGCGCGTTTCAGGATCTCGGCAACAGGCATTGGTTTTACACCACTGGTATCTTCCTGTACCGTTCCATCGGCCAGGGTAACCGGCGGAATAGGATCGGCTGTCATTTCTATCACTTCCTGAATTTTCTTTTCTTCTTTCTTAGGTTCCTGTGCCGCCAAAGTCGTCACCGAAAATGTAAATACACAGGCATATATTAATGTTGAAAGTTTCATACTTTGCTATTGTTATTTTTATTGATGCTAAATCTATACGAAATTAATATATTTTAGGGTATTTCTCCGGGTTAACTTCCAACATCAGGTTGTAGATAACATCAAATACATCATCGGCGCTTGGTTTGGAGAAATAATCCCCATCAGAACCGTAAGCCGGCCTGTGCGCTTTTGAAGCGATGGTAATAGGCTTGGAATCCAGGTATTGGTAACCTCCCTGCTCCTCAAGCACTTTTTGCATCATGTAAGCGGTGGCTCCACCAGGTACATCCTCATCAAAGAACACCACGCGGTTTGTTTTTTTCAACGATTCCACAATGCTGTGATTGACATCAAAAGGCAACAAGGTTTGCACATCGATCAATTCAACCGAAACACCATGCTCGTTTAATTGCTTAATGGCATCCTGGGCAATGCGTACCGATGAACCATAAGTAACAATGGTCACATCCGTTCCATGAATTAATGTTTCAGGAATTCCCAACTGTACTTTGTACTCGCCAATGTTCGACGGTAAATTTTCTTTTAAACGGTAACCATTCAGCGGCTCTACCACCAACGATGGCTCATCGGCTTCCAGTAATAAATTATAGAAACCAGCTGCCTGTGTCATGTTCCTTGGCACACACACATTAATGCCGCGGCAGGCGTGAACGATCATGCCCATTGGCGAACCGCTATGCCATACACCTTCCAAACGGTGGCCACGTGTGCGAATAACAACAGGCGCTTTTTGCATACCTTTGGTTCGCCATTGCACGGTAGCCAAATCATCGCTCATAATTTGCAGGGCATACAACAAGTAATCGAGGTACTGAATTTCGGCAATTGGCCTTAAACCACGCATGGCTAAACCTATGGCCTGGCCCATGATAGTGGCCTCGCGAATCCCCGTATCAAATACACGGTGCTCGCCGTATTTGGCCTGCAGGCCTTCCAGTCCCTGGTTCACACCGCCAATTTTTCCGGAGTCCTCACCAAAGATCAATACTTCCGGGTATTTATTTAAAATGTAATCAAAGTTTTCTCTCAGTAATTCACGTCCATCAACCTGTTTCTCATCATTGTAAACAGGCGCCACAGCACTTACCGAAGAAACCTGCTGTGTTGACTGAGACATTAAGTGTGAACTGTAACGATCGGCATTCTCAATATTGGCAAGCCTTAGCCAGTCGGCCAATTTTGCACGGGACGACGAATTCTCGTCTTTGGTTAAACGCAGTACTTTTTTAACGGCGCCATGAATATCGCGACGAATCGGTTCTTTTATACTGTTCAGTTCCGTTTTAATTGAACTGATCGTTGATGCATTGGCACTGCTGGAAAGTTCATCGAACAGGGCAGATACTTCCGCCACTTCCGCTTTTATTGGCGACAGGTAATCGGCCCATGCCGCTTTTTGAGCTGTTTTAACAGCAGTTTTCGCATCTTCCTCAATCGTATTTAAGGTTGCTTCATCCGAAAGAGCATTTTCAAGAATCCACTCACGCATTTTCTTTACGCAATCAAAATCGGTTTCCCATTGCAGACGTTCCTTTGATTTGTAACGTTCGTGCGAACCTGATGTACTGTGGCCCTGTGGCTGCGTTACTTCTTCCACATGCACTAAAACCGGCACATGTTCTTCGCGGCAAACTTTTATGGCTTTTTCGTATGTTTCGCATAAATGGGCATAATCCCAGCCTTTAGTTTTAAAAATTTCGTAACCCTTGCCACCGTTTTCTCTCTGGAATCCTTTCAGGATCTCGGAAATACTTTCTTTGGTGGTTTGGTATTTTTTAGGAACGGAAATTCCATGACCATCGTCCCACACGCTCATGAGCATAGGTACCTGCAAGACGCCGGCTGCGTTAATGGCTTCCCAGAATAAACCTTCGGAGGTAGAGGCATCGCCAATAGTACCAAAAGCCACTTCATTTCCTTTATTGCTGTAATCCAAAAACTTGCCTTTTTGCAGGTCTTCGTTAATCCTGAAAAAATTAGAGGCGTATGCCAATCCTAATAAACGAGGCATTTGCCCGGCGGTTGGCGAAATATCCGCCGATGAATTTTTTTGGTTGGCAAGGGCTTTAAACGAACCATCGGCATTTAAACTTTGGGTGCCAAAATGGCCTCCCATCTGGCGGCCGCCGCTCATAGGTTCCTTTTCAAGATCGGTATGGCCATACAAGCCGGCAAAATATTCCTGTAACGACAGCTGGTCAATGGCCATCATAAAGGTTTGGTCGCGGTAATAACCGCTTCTGAAATCTCCGTTCTGAAACACCTTGGCCATGGCAACCTGTGCCAGTTCTTTTCCATCACCAAAAATACCAAACTTGGCTTTTCCGGTAAGCACTTCTTTACGGCCTAATAAACTTGTTTGACGACTCTCGTTAATTAAACGAAAATCATTGAGGACTATTTTTTTAAAATCTTCGAAACTTAATCCTTTTGCTGTTGATAAAACTCCTTCTTGCATAGTAATTCCCTTATCTTACAAATATAATTTTTTGACGGGAATTACAAAAGGTTTTAAGCTTATTTTTCGGTTAAAAAACTATTTATTATACACCACCATTTTCTTTATAAAACTGGCTTTTGGTGTCGAAATTTCTACAAAATAAACGCCACTCTGGTTCAACTGAAAATCGTGCTCCAATTCGCATGAAAGTGTTTTTTCCTGAACGATCTGGCCTATGGAGTTGGTGATGATTACTTTACAATCTTGTTTGGGCAAGATAATCCTAAAGCTACCCGTGTTTGGATTAGGGAATAGCCTTATCTCGTCGCTATCAGGGATAGCCGGTTGCATTCCGGTAACCAGGAACGGATAAATGACAGAGGTATTATAACAACCATTTGGGTCAGAAATCAGCACCGTATAATCGCCATTTTGAGTTGGCGTATACGTTTGCGACGTTGCGCCGGGAATCATTGAACCGTTTAAATACCATTGAAAGGTTGTAGCGCTTGACGCCAGCAAATAGTTACCAATTTGCGTAATGAGCGGCTGCATGGGCAATGGGATACTGGTGATTTGAATGGTATTGGAACTCACCGCATTACCACAGATGTTGGTTTGCGTAACGTAGTAATTGCCGGCAATTGTTGTGGTCAAAACAGGTCCTGTTAAGCCTGTGTTCCAGGTACCATTGCCACTCAGCTGTACAAGCACCGCAGTAGAACCCGCACAAAGACTTGAAGAACCGGCAACCATAATGGTTGGATCATAATCCACGTAAATGGATTGAGTGGCCACCCCGGTGCAACCTGTAGTGTTATCAAAAAAAGAATAGGAAACGGTATGCGTTCCGGAGCCAGCCAGAGCAGGATCAAATGTATTTCCTGTTACTCCGGTACCTGAATACATACCGCCGCCGGGACTCGCCGGGGCCAGTGTAAAAGCCGGCGTGGTTAAACAAATCGGGTTTGCCGGCTCCGTGTAGTTAACCACAGGAGCAGGAGTTACCGTTACGTCAACCATGGCAGACGTAACCGAACTACAGCTATTGTGATTGGTAACATAGTACTGTCCTGAATAAGAAGCCGTAATGGTTTGTGTAGTTTCTCCCGTACTCCATACACAATTGGAATTGTTACTTTGCAATGTTACACCACCTCCCTGGCAAAATACCAGCGGGCCTGAGGCAGAAACAATCGCAGTATCCAATGCCAGCGTATCGGCATTAATGTGAATGGTTTGGGAATACACGGGGCCACAGGTGGTTGAATACTTGACATAATAATCGCCGGTTTGTTTGGCATATACTGTAGTTCCGCCACCTATAATGGACATGTTGTTATTAATAATATTATACCAGGTAATTTGAATGAAATTCTGCGTGGTTAATAAGACACTATCGCCTGAACAAATTTGTAATGCTCCCGCGGCATTAATCACAGGAGGCAGAACAGCCTGGTAATAGCTTGCTTTAGCGGTATCCGACGTCATGGACTTGCATCCATTATTAGCCACAACATAGTGTTTCAAGGTATCTTTTACATAAATGGAATTGCTTGTTTCTCCTGTATTCCAAATGCCGTTCGTATTACCGGTTAGCAGTATGCTATCGCCCGGGCAAATAGTTGGGTTTAAATAAATCAGTCCCGGAGTGGTTGTAAAGGTAATAATTGGTTTATAGGGCGAAGGAATGGTATCAATGGTAATGATGTTTGAAAAGGTAATGCCACAGGTATTGGTATTAACTACCTGGTAGCCTCCGGGTGTTGAAACAGAAAGGCTTGATGAAGTTGCACCTGTATTCCAAATGCCACCATTGTTTCCACTCAACGTAATGGTACTGTTGGGGCAGATGTTATTTGTTCCTGCCGGTACAAGCGTTGATGTGAAGACACCAGCGCCCGATGGATTAATGACTAAAGTGAGGGTAGGGGAGATGGTAGTTCCACAATCATTGGTCATTTCGCAAACCCAGGTTCCGGCATCGGATACAGTGAGGTGATTAAAACTTAAGAGTGAAGTAGTTTGTGTGGGAACAGCTGTTCCGTTTTGTTTCCAAACAATAGCTGCATTATCGCAATGAAGGTCGTAGCTAAAAAAACTGCCGGCACACATGGTATAATTAGTTGCCGCATTTAATTTGTAAGCTGGTTTACGGCATATTTCAATAAGGGCAGTGGGATATTGATTAAAGGCGTTGAATCTTCCGGCCGGTCGTATCTGATCCAGAGTCACATCATATTCAAACAAACCGGTTTGCGTGGTGCCATATAACTTACCGCTATGCGCTTTTAACCATAAGTAACCATTGGCACCAATATCATTTAAATAATAAGAGTTTGTAAAATCTTTCTTTTTGGCATATGTATTTGCCACTGCGTCATACTCGTACAGAACACCGGTACCACTAGGAAAATTGGTATAGGGCGTTCCAAAAAATGTAGTTCCATACAACTTTCCATTATTGGCTTTTACCTGGTAACCCACCGCATAAGCACCCAAACTTCCGCCCTGAAAATCGTATTTTTTGGTATAGGTATTTCCTGCAGGATCGTATTCATAAATAACACCGTAACCAAAATTAGTTGGTAAGGAAAGAGCAGGTCCACCCCAGCGTGTAGTACTGTAAAATTTGCCACCAACTTCGGCCAGGTTGCTTTCGGGTAGCCAGCCATTGACATAGGTGCAGGGAAAAGGACGGATGTATAAAAAAGCGTAAGTCAGTGGATGTATCCTGATAATAGATCCGTTATTGGCATCGGTAGTAGTAGCGCAGGACGAATAACCGGCCGTGGTACCATAAATAAAACCATTGGCGGCTTTATACAACTCACCACTATAATACGTATTAAATGTATCGCCCGGGTACATGGTTGTTGTCCAGGATGGAAGCATCCCCACAGTTGTCATACTATTGGTTGCTACTGCATAGGAAAGAATGTATCTTGGCAAGGGCGAACTCACGGGGCCATAGGGTTTAGTAACATTAAAAATACACCATAAATTCCCGGGAGTAGCTTCCAGTATGCGCATGGTCGATGGTCCATGGAAACCAGAGGGATATTGTGAATCGGTTGAATTAAAATACCTGAGTATTTTAAGACTGTCCAAAACAGGATCGTATTCGTAGAAAGTACCGCCTTGTGTGGAATCAGCACCCGTAGGGCCGCTAAACATCACAACACCTTGTCCGCCGGTAAAGGTCATTCCGTATAACTTTCCGTTCGACGCTTGCATAACGGGTCCGGGAACATTTCCATCAATGGTGTGGTTAAAATGGTGAACGATGACGACATGATCGCCAATAGAATCGGTTCGGTACAAATAACCGCAATTGTATTTTCCGCCTTTAGCGGCTGTACCCCAAATGGTGTTTTGGGAATAGCCTGAAATACTTAAGATAAGGATGGAGAGAAAGGTAAAGATATATTTCATGGGCCTGGACTTATTGGACATAAACGCTATACCCAAAATTAGACCAAAAAACAGATTTACCTTGTTAATTTTAAAATTTATTACCTGTTCAATTACTCAAAGTGCAACCATACATATTTGTAAGTGTTTTCGCCTGAGCCTGTTTTGAGCATGTAGCTAAAAATGCTTCTATCCTCGTTTCTTTGATAATTTGTATTATACCCATCGTTACTTGAAGGATTTCTTCCAGGAAAGCCTTTGTTGGGAGAAAAGAAATTCTCAATGTAATTGCTCGGATTTTGTGTTAAAAGGGTCTTGGTAATTTTCCCATCATTGGCTACATGGATGGCCGAATAATAGGTGTTTGGCTTGGCTTCGGCGCCTGATGATGTTTTAATTTCTTTTTGATGAATCATGTAATAGCCATTTTTTGATGAAGCCAGGTCGAACATATAATTGGCATCATGCTCAAAATCTTCTCCATAACAAAGCTCTTTTTCCTGGCCTTTGTTATCAATTGAAAAGGTGCCCGCTATTTTTGGGCGAAAATAAAAGGTGAACGGCTCATCATAATAAAAGCCGCCTGGTATCATCATGTCTCCGCTTCTAATGCCATCAAAAGTATTCGCTACCAATATGGTTTGGGTTTCATCTTTGTTCATTAAAAAGTTAATGGGAAATAAGTGCTCTTTGGCAATATCCTTATTGGCCGAGTTTTTGGTGAGCCAGTTATTTATTTTTTGAATTGGCAAGGGAAAAGGCGTGCTCATAGCGCCCGTCTCGCAATTAACCGGTACCACAAAAAAGTTGTAATATTGCTTTACTACATTGGTAAAATAGTTGCTTTTTTTATCGGTAATAATGGCATAATTAAGGTCGAGCGTATTAAGTTGCGTATTGTATGTAATAAAGCCGTTGGAACTAATGATCTCACCAAAATCAAGTTCTTTTATCAACGCTTCTTTAGTACCAAGATTAATGGTAAGGATCACAACCTTTGATTTTGTGAGGTCTTTGCTCTCGGCTTCCATAGTACAAATAAACAACTTGCCGGCTACAAACTTGGCCGATTGAATGTTCATGCTTAAGCCCTTAAGTTCATCGTTTACATAATCCAGGTTTTTTTGAACAACGGTTTGGTTCTTATCATTTAAAACTGTCAGGTCAAATGAATATTTATTTTTCTCAGGGTGAGTGCATTTAAACAACACAACGCCTTCATTTTTTGTATCCGGAAACACGGTGAGTGTGCCCAGTTTATTTTCTTCCAACGAGCGGGTGGCCGCAATTTCTTCGGTTTCCACTTTGTTGGTAGCCATGTTCATCACAAAGCGGTAAAGCACATCCGATTTCTTTTTATCAATCTCTTCGTGAAAAATGGCGTAAGCGGTTATTTTATCGCCCTGCACAAGGAATTTATAAATGTTTGCCGAATACTTTGCGTATTTTTTAAAGTCAAATCTTCCCGAGCGCAGTTCTTTCCCTTCACTATTAAGGTAAACATAAGTGAGGTACTTTCTTCCGTACGACATCACAGATAAAATATCGCCATTGTTTTGCACTACAAATGGGTAAGCAAACTTTGCCTCATCGGGCAAGGTATTATCCATGGTATATTCTTTTTCGCTATATACGGTTTTAACGTTCTGTGACTTGAGATCAGTCAGAAATAACAGCGTGATGGCTATTAGCAAAAAGCGGCTTGTTTGTTTCATAAAAATTGGAAATAATCAGTTCAGTTTGTTTTTAAATAGTTTTTTGAATTTCTCCACCTTAGGTCTCACCACATACTGGCAATAGGATTCTTCGCCATGCTGGTTGTAATAATTCTGATGATAATCCTCGGCTTTATAAAAATTAGTAAAAGGTGTAATCTCGGTAACAATAGGGCTTTTGAAGGCACCACTTTTATTCAGCTCTTCCTTATACTGTTCGGCAATTTGCTTTTGTTGCTCGTTATGGTAAAAAATGGCCGAGCGGTATTGTGTACCCACATCATTACCCTGGCGGTTAAGCGTAGTTGGGTCGTGCGTTTCCCAGAACACCTGTAAAATTTCCTCAACCGAAATCAGGGTGGGATCAAACGTGAGCTGGCACACTTCGGCATGACCTGTTACGCCATTGCACACCTCGCGGTAAGCCGGGTTCTTAATGTGCCCGCCCGAATAACCGCTTACCACTTTTTCCACACCTTTTAAATTCTGAAATACCGCCTCCACGCACCAAAAGCAACCGGCGCCTAATGTTATGAGTTCCTGTGTATGTTCCATATTGTTTTAACAATTTATCAGAATCCAGAACACTTCTCGACTACGCTCGAAGTGACAATACTGATGTCAAAAAAATAGCCGCAATATGCTTGCAGCTATTTTAACTTTTGAAAGCTTATTTCTTTTTAGCTTTTTCTTTTCCTGAGAATTCGTATCTCTTTTTCAACTTATCTTTTTTGGTGATCTTGATCTCTCCGCGAATGTCATAATCCTCAACAGAGCAGGTCATCAACATGGTTTGATCGGTATCATCGGTGGTCGAAATTTCCGCTTCCAGGATATGAACTTCATTTTCCTGCTCATCGGTATAAGCAGAATCTTTTTTTAATTCGTATTTAATCCATTTGTATTCCAGTTTCTCATACAGGAAATTACTGAACATTTTTCCGCCTTTAAATTCCAACTCGTCTTCAACACCTTTTTTTGGCGGCGAGTTTTCCTTGATCTCGGTCATGGTTACAATAAACTTGCGTTTATCCAATCCGTCTTTTGGCTCACCTTTAAAGGCGGCATTAATGGTTAGCAAGCCGGCTGCAACAACCGTTGCTGATATAAAAATGTGTTTTAAGTTCATTTGCTAGGGTTTTAATGAATGTGGTAAATGTAGCAAAATAATCATGCCAGACTCAACCTGTTTAAAATTTATTTAATAATTTTTAATCCCATATTCTACGTTTTATAGCATTCATATTGCCTAATTGATGGTATCTTTATAGGATATTAATTGAACCCATGCAGCCTTTAGCCGAACGTGTACGCCCCAATAGCCTTGACAATTACATTGGCCAGGAACATATTATTGGAAAAGAGGCGGCTCTGAGAAAAGCCATTGAACAAAACCTGCTGCCTTCCTTAATTTTATGGGGCCCGCCGGGGGTTGGCAAAACAACCCTGGCACAAATCATCTCCCAGGTTTTAAAGCGACCTTTTTATTCGCTTAGCGCTATTAACTCGGGGGTTAAAGATGTGAGGGAAGTTATAGAAAAAGCCTCGCAGGACGGAGGGTTCTTTAAACAGGAAAAACCGGTGCTGTTCATTGATGAGATCCATCGTTTCAGTAAATCGCAACAGGATTCGTTATTGAACGCCGTTGAAAAAGGCATTGTAACCCTGGTAGGCGCCACTACCGAAAACCCTTCGTTTGAAGTTATTCCGGCCTTGCTTTCAAGATGCCAGGTATTTGTGCTAAAGCATCTTAGCAAGGATAATTTAATTGAATTGTTAACCAATGCCATTCAACAGGATGAGGTTTTAAAGACAAAAAAAATTGAATTAAAAGAAACGGAAGCCCTGTTACGCATTTCGGGTGGCGACGGCCGCAAATTGTTAAATGCCCTTGAAATTGTGGTCAATTCTATTGGCGGCTCCGAAATTATTGTAACGGATGAATTGGTAAAACAATACATTCAACAAAACCTGGCCTTGTACGACAAATCGGGCGAACAGCATTACGATATCATTTCGGCCTTTATAAAATCCATCCGCGGTTCCGATCCCAATGGAGCGGTTTACTGGCTGGCCCGGATGATTGATGGGGGAGAGGACCCTTCCTTTATTGCCCGGCGCTTGTTAATTTTAGCATCAGAAGATATAGGAAATGCCAATCCTACGGCTCTGGTTATTGCCAATAATTGTTTTCAGGCTGTTAACGTGATTGGCTATCCCGAAAGCAGGATCATACTATCGCAGGCTACCACTTACCTGGCCTGTTCGGCAAAAAGCAACAGCAGTTACATGGCCATTAACCTGGCCCAGCAGGAAGTAAAAAAGACAGGCGACCTGCCGGTGCCTTTGCATTTACGCAATGCACCTACCAAATTAATGAAAGAGTTGGGCTATGGCGATGAATATAAATATGCCCACGATTACAGCAATAATTTTGTGGAGCAGGAGTTTTTACCAAATGAGATCAGTGGAACTATTTTCTATGATCCATCAGAATATTCACGCGAAAGGGATTTGAGACAATTTTTAAAAGATCGTTGGAAAAACAAATACAAATACTAGCAATTCTGTAAAATATCTGTAAAAAAACAAGAATTAGAATTAATCCTTGTGTATCAACTCTGGAATTGGCTCAAAAATAAGCACTTTTCCAAGCCCAATGATAAGCCCGCCAATTATTTGCTCGGAGATTTGCCAGGCACAATCGGCAATAATGTACTCAAATGTTACATTTTTAGTAAACGAAATTCCCAGTACTGTAATTACAGCAAACAATACAAAGCCAAGTATAAGGCCGCTTAATATCCCTCTCAGCATAGCCGAATGGATGTGTTTAGCCAACAATTTGGATTCGTAAACACGGTATAGAACAAAGGAAATAACCAGGTAAACCAGGGCTGCCAGGGCTAAGAAAAGAGGTTTTGAAAAAGAAATACGACTAAGATCGTTTAAGAATAAGCCATGCCAGGTATAGAATGCAGAATACATAAGAATGGCCGCAACGATCCAACTTATGAAAAACCTGACTGAATAAAGCATGGGCAAATTTAACTATTTTGTTCGATCATAAAGCAAAAACTTTGCCAAATATTGATTGCATATTACTCATTAATACATTAAGTTTGTGATATGCGCTTTTTATTAAAGTTTGTATTGGTTCTATTGGTCTCCCTGAGTTTTTTTTCGTGTAAAAAAGATACCAGCTGGGATGTGGATGCCGCCATTCCCATTGCCAGGAGCACCCTCAATATCAGCAATTTTTTTGGAGACACCATTTTCCAGGCCGACCCATCGGGCTTGTTACACATTGCCTTTAGCAAAGATATTTTGAACTATAGCATGGATAGTCTGGTAAGATTACCGGATACGACCATTGAACTAGGTTACAATATTATTTTTACCAGTACGCTAACGCCAGGAGTGGATATTTACTCAAATGCCGCGTTAAATGATAAGGAAATAACCTTTGATGTAAGCAATGGTGTTGAGCTAAACCGGGCAATTGTGAGAAAAGGGGCTTTAAAAATTAAATATACCAATACCTATGCGCAACCGCTAAGATTTAATTATATCATTAATTCTGCCGCTTTATGGGGCAATCCGTTACAGGTAACCCAGGTTATACCGGGTAATGCTACCTTTACAAAAGTATATTCGCTCGATGGCTATAATATTAACCTAACTGGGTTATCAGGAAATAAGGTCAATACATTGGTACAAACCTATACAATAAGTACCGATGCCAGTGGAACAACCGACGTATTACAGGCCGGACAAGGCCTGGCTATGGAATTATCGTTTGAAAATATTATCCCGGAATACATTCAGGGATATTTCGGACAGCAAGATCTCTCGTTTGGCCCTGACTCGTCTTTAATAGGACTCCTTGGCAATTTTACGGCAGATAACCTTTTACTCACCCAGTCGGCCATTAATTTCAGGATCATTAATGAATTTGGCATAGAAATGAGCAGTTCCATTAACTCCATGCGGTCCATTAAAACCAATCCTGCCAATGTTGTGACCTTAAATAGCGGTAATTTATTGCAATCTATTAATGTGAACAGGGCCGGGAAGACCAATAATCCATCTAACCCTGTTTTTCCATGGGTAAAACAAATCAATTTAAATTCAGTCAACTCCAACCTGAACCCTTTTCTGGAAAACCTGCCCAATTATTTAGGTTACTCCATACAGGCAAAGCTTAATCCGCTTGGCAATATTTCGGCGGGTAATGATTTTGCTTATTATGGCCATGGCTTAAAGGTTATAGCCGATGTTGACATACCATTAGCCTTATCGGCCAATTATTTCAAACTGGTCAATAATTCAAAAGTAGACCTTACCCAGTTAAAGGAACTCGATAATGTGAACCATTGCGAGATCATTTTACAGGCCCGCAATAATTATGCTTTCAAAACCCAGATACAGGGTTATATGATAAATGACCAAAACCAGGTCATTGATTCGTTGTTTTTACCGGGCGAGAACATCATTCAATCGGCTATTACAGATGCCAATAATGTGGTGTTGAATTATGTAGACTCGAAACTGATCTCCGCCTTTGAGAAGAGCAAGATTGAAAACCTGAAACAATGCAAGCAAATTAGGTTTGTAAGCTATTTATTTTTGCCGAACCAGCCAACGCCTATTACCATTGATGAAACAAGTTACCTGGACCTGATTGTGAGTATTAATGTCAATTATAACGTCAATACAAAATGATGCGGTTTACCCTTGTAGCTTTATTGTTGTCTGTTTCCAAAATTGTTTTATCCCAATACAATTCCGAGTTTTTAAATTTTGAGAAAACCGGGCGCAGCGTTTCCATTAATGGCGAATATGAAGTAGGCTCAAACGGAATTTACAATTCGCTGCTTAATAAGTTTATTTATGGCGGCTATATCGATAAAAAAACGAAAGACGCGTCGGATAATACCATGCGCCACATTAATGTACTTGGCGCCAACATGAATTACGACCTTTCTGTTTTTTTTGGCAGGCATCCCAAATATTCTTACCTCATTGGTTTCAAAAACCAACAGATCTTTAACTCATCTTACACCAAAGATTTTTATGAATTGATGTTTTATGGCAATAAGCCCTACCTTGATGAGACCAAAAACCTGAGTGGTTCCAGCATTAACTCCCTTAGGTTCCAGGAGCTAAAACTGGGTTTTATATGGCATAAGATTGATACCACGGCCAAAGTTGGCATATCGGTATCCATTTTAAAAGGTCAGCAATTATTTTACATAAAGGCAAAACAGGGTTCATCGTTATATACCAATGCCGATGGAACCGAACTGGTATTCAATTCAAATTTCAACATGGCCATCAGCGATACCAATTACCGCCAAAATCCTTTTGCATTTACCGGGGTAGGGGCAAGCGCCGACATTTTTTTTGAAACCCCCTATAAAAGCAAGCTCGGCAAAGGAAGCGTGTTAACGGTAAATGCCAATAACATTGGTTTCCTGCATTGGTTCGATAACAGCGTACAGTACAGCAGCGACTCAACATTTACGTTTGATGGCTATCATATCGATAATATTTTAGATCTCCAGGATTCTACCCTGGCAGCCATTAACCGCGACAGTATCATTAAAACCACTTCAAACGCGCATAAGGAATCGTTTAATGTCAATATTCCTACTAATTTACTCATCATCAATAAAACACGTTTTTCTAAAAGATTTGTGTTAGGGATTGGTTTCAGGTATTTGTTTAATTCCAACTTTAAGCCTTATTTCTTTACCGATGCCGAATTTGAGTTTACACCAAAAATTACAGGAGCCTTACACGTTGGTTATGGAGGCTATGCACGCCTGAACCTTGGCCTGGCTTTTACGTATAATTCACCGGGTTGGTTCTTTAAAATAGGTAGCAACAGCTTGCAAGGATATATTTCGCCAACAAATACGTACGGACAAGGGGCATTTGTAAGTATCGCCAAAAAATTTAAACGCTGATAAAAATGAAGACCGTAAAATGCATAGGTTTATTATTTCTGCTCATCGCATCGGTGGTGAAGGCGCAGCCTCCAAGGAAATTTTATACAAGTTTTGGCGGTAACGGCTACGATGTAGGCTATGATGTAAAACAAACCCTTGACGGTGGTTATATTGTAACCGGATCGACCAGTAGCTTTGGGCAGGGCAATACCGACCTATATCTTTTTAAAATGGATAGCATGGGCCAAAAGAAAATTGAAACATCGTTTGGCGGCTACAGTAATGAAACCGGTAAAAGTGTGGTGCAGCTGGCCGACTCAGGTTTTATAATGACAGGCTATACATCCTCAACAGGCTTTGGGGGTTACGATGTATATTTAGTAAGGGCCGATAAGAACGGTAATTTATTATGGCAAAAAACAATAGGAGGAACTGATTGGGATTTTGGAACAAGCATACAACATACCTCAGACGGTGGATTTATTATTGCCGGAACAACTTACAGTTATGGAAGGGGCAATGCCGATGGCTATATTATTAAAACAGATGCGAGCGGTAGCATTAGCTGGTACAAAACCTATGGTGGTAAAAAAGACGATGAATTTAAATCGGTGATTCAAACGGCAGATGGCAATTATGCATTAACGGGGTATACAAAGAGTTATGCCGACTCGCTCGGAGACGTATGGGTTTTTAAAGTTGATGTGAATGGTGATTCATTGGATTGTAAGTTTTTTGGTGGGGTTAAGGAAGATTTTGCCAACGAAATTATTGAACATTCCAATGGGGATTTTTATGTGGCTGGAGCAACGGCTTCTTATGGTTCAGGAAAACTGGACGGTTATTGTTTAAAATTAAATAATGTTCTATATCAAATTGGAAGCCAGACAGACGGTCATCCAAACTCGGATGAGAGTTTTAATGGTGTAGCAATTCCTCTAAGTAACCCATCATTATCTGCTTATGCTGAAACGGACAATTTACCAACATTTGGCATACATCCAAAAATTTTCGTTTTAAATGCAGGCTTTGGTTACCAAATCGCTACAGGTTATGGAGGGGTAAAGGAAGACGAGATTTATAAAATAATTACTACTAAAGATTCGGGCTTTGCCTGCATAGGTTATACTAAAAGTTATAACTCTATTTTATCAGACGTATTCTTTATTAAAATGGATTCTACCATTCTCAATTCTCAAAATGTGATAAGTGTAAAAGAATACCAGGACGAATTCAGTCAATTGGATATTTTTCCAAATCCTTGCCAGAACGAAGTTTATATTAAAACGAATTATAAAAAGATCAACAAAATACAGTTGGTTGATATGTTGGGAAATAGTGTGTACTATGATGATAATCAGGCAAATTTCAACACCGAAAAGATCAAAATTGACTTGTCACATTTGAGCAATGGCATCTATTTTATTAAGGTCAATTCTAGCACCAATAAAATTATTATTGAGAGATAGGAATTAACTGATCGCTTATGCTTTTAGCAATAAGGTATCTTCCCTTAAATATATAGTGCTCTGTTGGCCATTGCCGGTCAATAAAAAAACTATCCTTTAATGCTGATGAATTATCAATGAAAACGACCTCTTTTTGATACCGGCTTTTAAGATAATCGGTATTGGTTTTCATTAAAACAGCGAGATCATTTCCGCAAAGCTCAGCCGCTCTTTCAAAATTTTCAGGTAGTACGTGAAAAATTAGGCTGATGTTGTGTTCTTTACAATAACTCACAATGTCATCAAAGTCTTTTACGCGGGGATTGTCTTCGTCAATAACAAAGGCATAATTTTTAATAAAATGACAGGCAATGTCTGTTTTTTCCTGGTTCTTTTTACCGTCCTTATCCAAGATGCCATTATGATAAAGTTCTTTATCCCATTCATATACGGATTCGTATTTTTGGGTTTGTAATTTAAACTTATCGCTCCTGTAATGCGATTTTATGCTTGCTTTCCTCTTAAACAATTCCTGATTATCGTATGCCTTAAAGCTTAACAAGGCTTTTTTAATAATAGGGTAGTGGTTGGAATACAAAATATTGGCGCGTGAGAGATTAGTTTCCAGATCAGATTCTATCCAGTTAACGCCAAAGGATCGAAGGTTTAGCGTTACAATAACTGTTTTTATAGTAGATTTTTCAGTAATGCGTTTAATTAATACTTTGTATGTTGAACCATGAATTGCTCCTTTTGAAATATCAGCAACCGTGTATACCCGGTTTAAAGCATTTATTAATTCAGCAATAGATTTTTTTGAGCTGTCAGCATCGCTTGCTGTAAAATTTGAGGATTCACCCAGGTATAAAATTTCATTTTTAGAGTTTATAGAATCAAAGCGGTAAATGAGTTCGGCATTGCATTTCTTTATATCATTATCGTATAAGCCCAGGTTTACATAGGTATAATTAGCCGCGAGACCGATGAAAAAGAGTAATATGACAGATATAACATACTTCATTAAAACTGAAAATAAATAAATGGCAAATTATCTATGCCACTAAATGTTACGATTCCGAACAATAAAAAACACAAAATGGCTGTATTTTTCGTAAAGGAATTCTCGATAAAGAATCCTTCATAATTGAGTTTCTTTCTGACAAAAAATTCCAGGCTAAAAATAAAAATAATGTTCATTAACAATATCCAGGAAACGGGCTTAAATAACTGGTTGCCATGTGGTAAAATACCCCTGAGTATTTGAATGCTCTCTTTCAATTCCCCTGACCGGAAGAAAACAAATATGAATGAAACAAGGATGAATGTATAGAGATAATTAATAATTAAAGGAAATTTTAAGTTGAACTTTGAAAGACAAAAGACCGTGATAAGGTAAAAAACAGAATGAATAAAACCCCATAAAATAAAATTAAAACCGGCGCCATGCCACAAACCGCTTAATGTAAAAATTAAAATAATATTAAGCACATATTTAAACGTAGTGGTCCTGTTTCCACCAAGAGATATATAAACATAATCCCTGAACCAACTTGTTAATGAAATGTGCCATTTTTTCCAAAAGTCTACTATGTTAGTTGAGAAAAACGGGAACGAGAAATTGTCAATTAATTTAATCCCAAATAACTGTGCGCTCCCCTGGGCAATTAACGAATAACCAAAAAAATCGGAATAGATCTGGATGCAAAATAAAAAAACAGCGATCAGGACATTATAATTATTTTGCAATTTTAAATTCTGATAGGTTTCATTGACATATTCGCCGCAATTATCGGCTATTACCATTTTATAAAACAAGCCAATAATGATTAACGGAACCGCTTTTTTTATAAATGAAACTGTAAACGTTACCGATTTCTTAAGTTCATTGCCTAAAGTCGAAAACCGTTCTATTGGTCCGGCAACCATTTGAGGGAAGAACAAAACATAAGTAGAATAAATACCAAGGTGTTTTTCAGGTTGTATTTTTTCCCTATACACATCCACAACATAGCTCACAGATTGAAACGTATGAAATGACAAGCCTATCGGCAGGATTTCATTGGTCACACTGAGTTCAGCTCCAAATAACGGGATAAAAAAGACATTTAATATTTCAGTAAAAAAACCAGCATATTTAAAGTAAAAAAGTAATCCAAAATTTGAGATAATGCTTAAGATCAGGTATGTTTTTTTCCTTTTTTGAGAGAGTGCATTATGAATCTTTATAGCACTAAAATAGTCCACTAATATTAAAAAGAACAGGCATAAAATGTATTTTGGAATAAAATACATATAGAAAAAGCAACTTGATACCAGCAATACTACCCATCTGAATCTTGGTACTGTTAGGTAATATATAATTAAAACGAGTGGAAGAAATACTAAATATTGGATGGAATTAAAAAACATAAAATTGCTTTTAGTCGCTATTTTTCTTTTTAATAACAGTTTTCAATAACCTGACATTATCTAAAATCAAAAATAAAGATGTCAAACAAATAAATTCAAGCACAATTTGAGTAATAAAAAGATGTCTTTTTACCTCTAACGCATCCGCGTTATATGAGATTAAAGCATTTGCAGTAAATAAAATTGCCAAAGATATTGGAAAAAGAAAAATCACATCTCTTTTTAACAAGATTAACACAAGTGCAAGAGTTATAAATATCACACAAGACAAAAAGGAAAAGTAAGGAAAAGTTGCATCTGCATTTAAGAAAAAACCTTCAGGCTTCTTAGTATATCCTTGCAGGTTCGAGCAAAATATCCTGTTTTTTTGTTCAGAATCTTGGTCTGATAAAAAGAAACAGGACCAGTGAGTCAAGAGAAATTTTTGATAAACTTTCTTTCCGTCTTTCACGATCCAATTAAATAGAGGCTTATATTCAGAGTCATCATATTTGGAATAAACAATCTGCCTGTTTTCTTCATCATCTATATTAATGTTCTTAAAATCTGCCTTTAGCTTATCTGCCAATGGCATTCCTTCATTTTTAAACCATAACAGGTATTCGTCTTTTTTCGAAACCCTCTCGGCAATAGAATTAAATACAGGTAATTTATAACGTTCTCCTCTTGAGGCTGTATAATTCTGAATAAAAAATACCGATACGGAAAAAAGGAGAAATATAGCACTTTGCTTTAATAGATTCTTTCCATTGAATTTTACCAGTAGCAAATTTATTAGTGAAAATAATAAGATGATATAAGGCCACGTATCCCTTGTAAACGAAAATAAAAACGTGATAAAAACCAAAATAAAAAAACTAAAAAGTGATTGCTTTTTATAATAATATAAAATTACTGTAAACCAAAGAAACATAAATGACATGGAAAGTGATTCAGAAAGGATATTTTCAGTCCAGCCAACAATACTCCACCATGTGAAAAAATAAAGTAAAATATAAAATGTCATTAGTTTAACCCATCTATTTGACAGATACATTAGAAAAGAATAGATAAAAGCCAGGACAGAAATGCTATATACCGCCTTCTGTAAAAAGATCATTTTATAGGGATCGGACAAGACTATTTTATAAAACAATGACACAGTAAAAGGACGTGGCGAAAAGCCCGGAGAGGGTAAAGGAGCAAAAAAATCAAGAGAAAAAAGACTGAATTCCGATTGAGTTTTATAGTCTTTACTATCAGGAAAATATTCCCAAATGGGTTTAATAATTGTGTAATCTGAAATACTGTATAAAAAAAAAGCTATTCCTATTAAGAACAGAGAATAATAAACATAATCATATAACTTTTCAGTTTTCAATAAATTATAATTTAATAATAAACGTAAAACAAGGCCGTAAAGTAAAGTAAATTAAAAAACAATACATTTACTTATTAAATTTAAAAATAAAAAACAAACTCATGAAGACAATTCCTTTATTGTTTCTGCTTTTTTTATTATAACGTCGTTTTTTCACAATGACTTCTGGAATAAATGAGATGGTGTAATATGGAGGAATTGGGGGCATTTTGGGGCTTCAAATTTTCTATTTACAAAAAAAGCAACCTGAATCAAGTTGCTTTTTTATTGTAATTGACCCTATTAATTACAGTATCAACATGGCATCGCCATATGAATAGAAGCGGTATTTTTCTTTAATAGCTTCTTTATAAGCTTTCATAATCAGGTCGTAACCACCAAAAGCCGCTACCTGCATCAATAGGGTAGACTCCGGCATATGGAAATTGGTAATCATGCAATTAGCTACAGAGAAATCATATGGAGGAAAAATGAATTTATTGGTCCAGCCACGGTATGGGTTTACGTGCCCTGTAGTTGAAACCGATGACTCCAAAGCACGCATCACAGTTGTTCCAACTGCACATACTTTTTTCTTTTTGTCCTTGCCGGTATTGATAATCTTGCAAGCTTCCTCAGAAATAATGGCTTCTTCGCTGTCCATTTTATGCTTGGTCAAGTCTTCCACTTCAACCATACGGAAAGTTCCCAAACCAATATGAAGTGTCAGTTTAGCATAATTAACTCCCTTAATCTCAAGGCGTTTCAACAATTCGCGGCTAAAATGCAACCCAGCTGTAGGGGCAGCCACAGCGCCTTCGTTTTTAGCAAAAACGGTTTGGTAACGCTCCACATCGCTGTCTTCAACCGCGCGTTTAATGTATTTTGGCAATGGCGTTTCACCCAGGTCGTACAATGCTTTTCTAAACTCATCGTACGGGCCGTCGAATAAGAAACGCAGGGTTCTACCACGGGAAGTGGTATTGTCAATGACTTCGGCCACCACATTGTCGTTCTCGCCAAAGTAAAGTTTATTACCAATACGGATCTTACGGGCCGGGTCAACCAAAACGTCCCATAAACGGCTTTCGGCATTTAATTCACGCAATAAGAAAACCTCGATCTTAGCGCCGGTTTTTTCTTTATTTCCGTACATACGTGCCGGGAAAACTTTTGTATCGTTTAGCACCATCACATCACCTTCGTCGAAGTAATTGATAATGTCTTTAAATTTTTTGTGGTGAATTTTTCCGGTTGCACGATCCACAACCATTAATTTACTTTCGTCACGATTTTTTGAGGGATGTTCTGCCAATAATTCTTTTGGCAGATTGAATTTGAACATGGACAGTTTCATATAGTAGTACCAATCCTTTTAAATAAGAATTAATAAAACAGACAAATTTGTCTTACTTTTATTAATCTTACGGGATTAATCGGCCGCAAAAATAACCTCACAAAAGCCCTTTGTGATAAATTTATATTAAATTTAACACGCTATATATCAATTAATTAGAATTATATTAATATCTATAATTAACATTATGTTAAATTATAACGTCAGAAAATAGATATTATACTAAAACTGATACGAAAATGCTTTAAAACTCATTCACTGCCAACTGTCCTACTAAAGAACCAATAGCTACTCCCATTCCTCCCATCCTCACCGCGCAAACCACATTTGGAGAAATTTTCCGAATGATCGGTTTTTTTTCGTTCCCCACACCCATGATACCACACCAACGCTGCTCCACTTCAAACTTGTAAGATGGCAAAATGATCCTGTTCAATAAACCATCCAGGTGCCTGTGTATTTTTTGGTTCAAGACAAATTCTGAACTGGTTTCGGTTTCAAAATCCAGGTTTCGGCCACCACCAAATAATACCCGGTTGCCAATGTTCCGAAAATAATAATAGCCTTCATCATAATGAAACGTACCTTTTAAAGTCAATCCAGGAATTGGTTTGGTAATTAAAACCTGGGCCCTGGCTGGTTTTACATCTTTCAATTTCAACAGTTCATTGGCAAAAGCATTGGTGGCTACAATAACTTGTTTAGCCTCCATTTCTCCCATGTTGGTTAAAAGTTTTACCGACGACTTTTGATCCGAAATCTTGTGAACCTGCATGCAGTTTAAAATAACAATACCTTTGCTGATGGTTAACTCAATAAGGTTCTGCATCATTTTGCCGGTATCTATCTGCCCTTCTTTTTTATTAAGAATAAGTTGTTTGATCCCACTGAACTGAAATTTCGCAATGTGTTTATTTTCAACACTGTATGTATGTTTACTTTTTGTATACGGTTCAATCTTTTTGTTAAAATGATGGATCTGTTCGGCGCACTCTTCAAACAGTATATTATTATCAAATAACTCATACCCTCCATACTCATGGTAATCAATATTTTTGTCGCCCAGGCGCTTCCTTAACAATTCAAGGCCCTTTATCCGCATCTGTACCGTTTCCCAAACGGTGGCTTCACCCATTTTTTTTATATCCGACAACAGCTCGCTCACGCTTCCAAAACAAGCAAAGCCCGCATTTTTAGTACTTGCTCCACTGGGAAGAACTCCCCTTTCCAAAACCACCACTTTTGCTTTTTTATGTTTTTCCTTAAACGACAGGGCCGCGTTTAATCCTACTATTCCACTACCAATAACAATCAAGTCAACATCTTTAAAATACGTTTGCGTTTCCCAGAAACTGAAATTTGTTTTAAGTGTTTTATTATGCATAACTTTTGAAACGATTTTATGGAAAATTGCGTAAATTTAACCCTTTATACAAGATATACATTGTATTTATGAAGTACACCCTGAAATTACTGATTTTCTTGTTATTCAATTCCATGTTGGCCCTTGCTCAGGACTGGACATTACCATTATCGGGACGGGTTGAGAAAAATGAGAAAAAGTTGCAGGGCGCTGTTGTTACCCTTATGCAGGGTTCGCAACAAGTAGCGCAAACCATGACCGGTGAAGATGGTTTTTTTAAGTTTGAGATCCCTGCCAATGGCGATTTTATAGTAACCGTTACAAAGCCCGGGCATTGCACCAAAAAGTTCCAGGTATCAACCAGGGGCGTTCCGCCCGACGATAAAAGCACCAAGCGTTTTGAGATTCCCGGTATTTCCCTGTTTGAGCCCCTACCCGATATTGATTATTCCGTTTTGAACCAGCCCCTGGTTAAGATACAATACAGCGCCGAAAAACAGGTGTTTGATTACGATGAAGCTTACTTCGCCCAATCACTGGCGGCACTCGATAAGATCAAACAGCTGGAAAGGGATGCGATTAATAAAGCAAAAGAACTGGAAGCCAATTATAAAACGGCGATCACCAATGGCGATAAAGCCTTTCAAAAAAAGGACTGGAATATGGCCAGGGCTGCTTACCGAGTGGCAACCAACCTGAAACCAAACGAAAATTATCCAAAGGACCAGTTAACGCAAATTGATAAAATTATTGCCGACCAGGAAGCTCTGAATAAGAAAAATGAAGAGGCTGCTAAAAAAGCGGCCGAAGATAAAGCAGCAGCTATTGCTGCCGAAAATTTAAACAACAAATACATTGCGGCCTTAAAAAAAGGCGAAGATGGTTTTACCAAACAGGACTGGACTGCTGCCAAAGCGGGTTATAATGAAGCATTAAGCATAAAACCCAATGAGCAGCTTCCGAAGGATAAGTTAGCCGAAATTGATAAAGCCATGGCTGCCCAGGCAGCTAAAAAAGCAGCCGAAGATAAAGCCAAAGCTGATGCCGAGGCGGCGGCGAAAAAGGCAGCGGAAGATAAAGCAAAAGCAGAGGCCGAAGCGGCCCGTTTAGCCAAAGAAAAAGCGGATAAGGAACTAGCCGATAAATTAGCCAAAGAAGCGGCTGCGAAAAAGGCGGCTGAAGAAGCGGCAGCCAAAAAAGCCGCTGAAGAAAAAGCAAAAGCCGATGCGGAAGCTGCTGCTAAAAAAGCGGCCGAAGATAAAGCGAAAGCAGATGCCGAAGCGGCTGCAAAAAAGGCCGCTGAGGAGAAAGCAAAAGCCGATGCCGAAGCGGCCCGTTTAGCCAAAGAAAAAGCGGATAAGGAACTGGCCGATAAATTAGCAAAAGAAGCTGCCGCTAAAAAAGCGGCTGATGAAGCCGCGGCAAAAAAGGCAGCTGAAGATAAAGCAAAAGCCGATGCGGATGCCGCAGCAAAAAAAGCGGCCGATGATAAAGCCAAAGCGGATGCTGAAGCTGCCCGTTTAGCAAAAGAAAAAGCGGATAAGGAATTAGCCGATAAATTAGCAAAAGAAGCAGCTGCAAAAAAGACGGCAGAAGATGCTGCAAAGAAAGCAGCCGATGACAAAGCCAAAGCGGATGCCGAGGCTGCCCGCTTAGCCAAGGAAAAAGCAGATAAGGAAGCGGCCGATAAACTGGCTAAAGATGAATCTGCAAAAAAAGCGGCGGAAGATAAAGCCAAAGCCGATGCAGAGGCTGCCAGACTGGCAAAAGAAAAAGCAGATAAGGAAGCCGAAGCCGCCCGTTTAGCGAAAGAAAAAACGGATAAAGAAGCTGCCGACAAGCTTGCTAAAGATGAAGCTGCTAAAAAGGCAGCCGAAGATAAGGCCAAAGCGGATGCAGAGGCGGCGCGCCTCGCCAAAGAAAAGGCGGATAAGGAACTACTCGATAAATTGAATAAGGACGAAGCCGCAAAGAAAGCTGCTGCCGATGCGGCAAAGCTCGCTAAAGAAAAAGCGGACAAGGAATTAATGGACAAACTGGCGAAAGATGAGGCAGCCAAAAAAGCGGCCGAAGAAAAAGCCAAAGCTGAAGCGGCACGTTTGGCAAAAGAAGCGGAAGAAAAAGCAAAAAAGAACACCACCCCCGTTGTTGCAAAAGACCGTTACAAAGAAATAATTACGAAAGCCGACGGACAGTTTAAAGACAAAAAATACAAAGACGCGAAACTCTCATACGAAGAAGCGTTAATAGAAAAAGCCGGTGATTCCTATGCAAAAGGCCGCCTGGCGGAAATAGAAAAATTATTAAAATCGGATGTGGCTACCGCGGGCGATGTTGATGCCAGGGTAAAAGCCCTTAAGGCAAAATACCCGCTTGGTGTAACCGAAGAAACTATTAATGGAACCGGTGTGGTTATTATTCAAAGGGTGGTTGTAAAGGAAACCGAAGCCTATGTTTACCAGAAAAAAATATTCAGCTGGGGCGGGATCTCTTATTTCAGGGATGCAACCGCTATTACCGAATCGACATTTGAACTAGAAACAAAACCTTAATCCGACTATGCCTGATATTTTTGAAGAGGTGCATTGCTGCGTATGTGATAATACAAACCCTTCTGATTTTACCATTAAATACGAAAAAGAAAATTTTTCGGTACTTGAATGCAAAACATGTTCATTTACATTTATCCCGCCCTACTTCCGTAAACAGGTTTCGTATGAAAATTATAAAGATGAAAATGTAGCCAAAGCCGTGAGGCATGGAAACAATTGGGTAAAAATAGAACGCCACAAATTACGTTACGACCTTATTAAAAAATACAAAGCCTCGGGTTCTTTATTCGACCTGGGTGCCGGTTGGGGACATTTTATGCTAACAGGCCAAATGCTCGGCTACGATGTTTATGGGATCGAAATTTCTGAACAGCCTTACCTCTATTCTAAAAACGATTTAAAGTTACCGGTTGAGCATATCGATTTCTTTAAAATGAGCGAGGAGAAAAAATTTGATATTGTTACGATGTGGGATGTTTTGGAACACATTGACAAAGCCGATGATGTGATTGCCAAATGCGCCAGGATTACCGCGAAAGATGGCTACATTGTTATACAGGTACCTCAAATTGATTCGTATTTTGCTAAAAAGCATAAAGACAAGTGGAAGATGATGGGTCTTGACCATGTGAATTATTTTGGAAAGAAAACCATCACGCAGCTTCTGAAAAAACACGGTTACGAAGTAAAGACCATCAAATCATCGTTCGAGATAAAATTATTTATCATGTATACGATATTGCCCTGGCTCAAACGCTTAAAAGGAAAAAGCAAACAAAGCCAGCAACAGGCCAACAGCATTATCAATTCGGCCGAGCGTCAGAATTATTTCAACACTTTCACCGAAAAGCCCATGTGGAAATTAAAGTTATACATGCGCATTCACAACATCATTTACAAAACATTGGCCGCATTGAACATTGGTGAAGAAATGATTGTGGTAGCTCAAAAGGTGAAGTAAATTTGTTTTTCAGATAAAGTAAACTTTTTTGTCACGTCGAGCGGAGTCGAGACGTCTACCCTGTTCTCGACTCCGCTCGAACTGACAGATTCAAAACTTTATCCAAATATTACCTCTGATGATGCAACAACTGGTACATCAGTTCATCTTCAAACTCACCGGCCGAAATTTTGTTCCAGGCTTTTTTAATTCCTATTTCCTTAAAGCCGCATTTTTCGAATAATGAAATGCTTTCGGTATTGCTATGGCTAATGTTGCAGAATAACTGGTTTACCAAAAGCGTTTCAAAAGCGTAGTTCTTAATAAGCTCTATGGCTTCAAAGGCATAACCTTTTTTGCGGTATTGTTCAAAAATGAGTACCCCTACCCCTGCCCTCATGTGGGTGGGTTCAAACTCAAACAGGTCAATGGTACCAATAACCGCGTCGTTTTCGAGCAAACACACTACCAGGCGTAATTGCTTATTGGTATAAATATCCTGGTAGGCTGTTTCAAGGTATTGGCTTAATACATGTTTGCTATAAGGGGTTTGTGTATTGCTAACCCGCCACACAGTCATATCATTTTCGCAGGCATACAGCAGGTTAACATCGGTAGGTTCCAGTGCCCTGAAATAAATATGTTGTCCTTTAATAAACATCAGTCTTTATAATAATTGGTACGCTCGGATTGTATCACCTGCTGCAACTCTTCATGCGTGTACATGGGTAATGAGAACTGCTCCTGTTCCAGTTTCTGTTCAACATTAAGTCCAATAACTTCAGAGATGTACTCATTTTGTTTCAGGCGCTCAGTCAGTTCAAACAATAATTCTTTCTCATGAAGGCACAAAGCATAAAATTCCTGTAAAAATAATTTCACCGGGCTCAGGCAACTTGCTTCATGCTGTTTTACCTGCGTAAACTGCTGAATATAATGCTGGCAAATTTCTCTCTGATAACCCGTACTGAAAACAGGATGCACCTTTAACCTGATAAATAAAGCTTCTATTTTTTTTTGCTGGATGGTTTTCAGTAAAACCTCCAAACCAACATTGAGCTCATGTCCTTTTATGGTAAGGGAATTATAATTTCCATCAATCACCAGGCCAACATGCGGCGGGATTCTTGATGCATGAAGAATGACCAGCCAGGTATTCTTACTGAGCTCTTTTTCATTAAATTCTTTAGAAACAGATAATGTATATGGGCTGTCAATGATCATCCTTTTTCAAAGTTAAGAAAGAATTTTTGTATTGCCGCACTTATAGCGACAAACCTAACTTTTTACTGATAACTCCTTCTTTTAAGGAGAAAGTAGAAACCCGCATGGCCTGCAAATTCAACTCTCTTAATACAAAATCGATCAGCAGAATGGAGATGACCATCATATCGACCCTCATGTTAATAAGGCCTTTCATGTGGTTTCGTTCTTCAATGGTAGAAGCTTTGACCATGGCGCTGATGTCGGCATATTTTGCAAGGTCAATGTTGTACTCGGTGATCTCATCTACTAAAACCTGTGTACTGAACTTACCCGCTATGATATCAACTACCGAATCAAACGCGCCCGATGAGCCTATAAGCTCCGTAGGCACATACTTTGTTGCAGCTTCAAATAAAGAAGACAATTCCTGCTTTAAATGCGCGTTAAAGGTGTCGATCTCAGCCTGGGTGATTGGATCGGAAGGTTTGATCCGGTCGAGCAACCGGGCCGCGCCAAGCAGGTAACTCTCTTTCCAGAACACGGTTTCGTTATTTGCCAGGATAAACTCTGTACTTCCACCGCCAATATCCATAATCAGCGAAATATCCTTGCTCATGTTTACCGCCATGCGGTTGCCATAATAAATAAAATCCGCTTCTTCATTACCGTCAATAACCGATATGGAAATGCCGGTGAGTTCCTGGGCCTGGTCTACAAAATTTTGTCCGTTGGATGCCGACCGGATGGCAGAGGTAGCAAAAGCCAAGGTTTGTTCTACATTGTAGTCTTTTAAATACTGTCCGTAATCCTGCAGGGCTTTGATGCCCCGTTGAAAAGCGGCTTCGGATATGTAGCCCGCGTTAATGGATATGTCGCCCAATTTTACGGGAATTTTTGTGTTGAAGAGTTTGGTAAATCTTGCATCGGAAGAGCGCTCCGCAATAAGCAAATTAAAGGTATTCGTTCCCAGGTCAATAACCGCAAATCGCATAAAACAACTATTAAAATCAATTAAGCAAATACTGAAACTTTTGTTTCAGGAATTTCCCATTCAATCCTTTTTTCTTTTGATCAGTTCCAAAGTTTGATGAAAAGATCAATTGGATTTCATGAGAGCCGCTTTGATATTTCCGTAATGGTGAAGTTACGAAATCGTAGGAATAAGCGATTTGTAAATTTTCTTTAATTGTATAGCCTAATTGTAAGGCTATCGCATCGCCAAAACGAAAACTGAAACCAGCCATGAGTTGTTTTTTCATGTGAAGGCGCAGTGTATAGTCAAACGAAAAAGGAACACCCGGTACGTACACTGCCAGTACGAGGTTCTCAAAAGCAAAATCAGGATTTTCGGCCCAGTTGTATCCTCCCGATACCACATAAGTTGGTTTATAAATGAATTTTCCTTTTTTAATACTGTCGTTCTTATAATACTCAATATTACTGCTCGAAACATTATTTGCTGCCGCGCCTATGTGAAAACGGTCATTATAATACACCACGCCAAAACTAGCGTCAAAGGTCGCGCCTTTATCTTCTACATACTGGTTAATGGCTTTATCCTGCTGGTTACGGAGTGTAATATCATTCCCATTAAATTTCTGGCGCAGGTAATTACCCTGCACCCCAAATGATAATTCAGAATCATCGAACTTAATGTGGTATGCGGCTGTTAAACTGCTTGCAAAATTTTTGTAGGGCCCTATATCGTCTTTGAAGATAAATCCTCCGAGTCCCAGGCGGCCTTTCCATAACCGTGAATTTGCCGCCAGCACATAAGTTTTGGGAGCCCCCTCAAAGCCTGTCCATTGGTTACGGTAATTCAACCGGATATCCACCAGGCGTTTGGTACCGCAAAACCCCGGATTTAATACCGTGGAGTTGCTCCGGTACTGTGTCCACCATGGATACTGCTGTGCCGTACAATAAAATGAAATGGCAAGAAGAATGAATATGAGTTTTTTTCTAATCAAAAAGGGTACTTAAATTATTAATTAGAAAAAATTAAATTAGTTAATGCGTTTTCCGTTCTCGAACCTTACGATGAAACCTGAATAACCTTTGGCCTGTAATTCATCACGGTATTTAATTGCATCGTCTTTGGTTTTAAAATTACCGGTAGTAACTTTATACAAGCCATTAATCATGTCGATACTGACATTACCTGCTCCGGGAAATTTACCTTTTGTAGGTTCTGTAGTATAGGCACCAATTTGAACTTTAAAGCTTACTCCTGCTACTTCCGTTGAGCCGCCTGAACTTGTTTTTGCAGATGTTGCAGCCGGTTTTGTTTCGGCAGCAGGCTTGGTTTCAACTGGTTTAGACTCAACCGGTTTTGTTTCGGCTGGTGGCGGGTTTGAAGCAACAGGTGTTGTTTCTACCGGTTTGGTTTCGGCTGGCTTTGTTTCAGCCGGTGGCGTTGATGATGGGTTACTAGCCGGAGTTGTGGTTGCCGGTTTGGTTTCGGCTGGCGTAGAAGAGGTAGCCGGGGTAGTTGCGGCAACAGCTGACGCGCCACCTGTAGTAACAATGATTGGTGCAGCTTCTACTTCTTTTTTCTCATTATTTTCGAGGTAATAGAATTTTTGTGCAAAGGTGCCTGGGTTCGCGGCATCGCTTCCTACCTGTAATTTAAACTTTACGGTAAATTCGGCCTCACCGGGAACAGATACCCATACAATTTTGGCACGCTGGTTTTCAAAAGTGAAATTTCCTCCTTTAACGTCTACCCCGCTCACTACATAGCCAACCGGAACATCCATCTGGTATTTGGCAAAATTGCCAACGGCTCCCTTGTTAATCTTCACATCAGCATCAATACTTGAACCTGTGGCAACACTGGAAGGTAAATTGGCAGTAATGGTAATTTGGGAATAAGCAGCGGCAAAACCAGTAAGCGCTAAAAAAGTCAATAGTTTTTTCATATACTTAATATTGGTAAGTATACAAATATAATTAAATAGTTTTAATACAAAAACTGTATTTTTTTGGGATTATTAAGGCTTTGAGGTGAACCCGCATTTGTGTTTGCAAGCCTTATCACATCTTAAGTTTGGAATATTTTAAAAACAAAAATTAGTAACATCACAATGTCAATATCTCAATTAATGAGATCGTTTTTTTGACCTTAACGTGTTTGAGCAGAATTTATAAAAACCCTTTTTTTAGGAAAGTTTTACAACAAAACTATTATCAAAAAGTTAGGGAATGTTTACTATTTCAACTCTCAATTTTAACATATTCTCTCATTACAAACGCCCATTCACTCAATAGAATAAGACTAAACTGATTTAAAAAATATTTAACAATTACGATTGAAAAATGAATGCAAAAAATGATATATTTTTGTCTTTAAACCTATCAAAAATCAGATGAAAAAAACCTCGTTCCTCCTTTTAATCCTTAGCTTTTTGTCCCTTAACATTTTTTCACAACAACAGACAAATTCCTTACATAAGAAAGAAATTACCACCCTGCATTACTATACCTTTGAAGCCAACGTTTCTCAGGACCAGTTGAACGCGCTGGAGCAGGCACTTTCGCGCCTGGAGTTTGTAACAGAAGCCAAGGTGAAATATAAAGCCGAAAAAGGCATGGGCCAGGTAATAATGCTGGTAAAACAACCGGAAGTAACGAGTGAGAACCAAAAGGAATTCAGCCCTACCATTATTAAGAAAACCCTTATCAACATGGGCTTTACTCCGGTGAAACACAGTACCGGGGAATACACGACAAACTAATTTCAATCATTTTTTTTAAAGAAAGCGTATGCGTAAAATTTATTTAAGCCTGTTACTTATTATCAGCTGTCATGTTGCCTGGTCGCAGGGCGAAAACTGCTCGGGCGCAGTAACCCTGGTGAATGGGGCCTGTGTGGCAGGCACACCGGGAACCTCACAAAACATTGTGGGTTGCGTTGGGAATGCCGATGATGACTCATGGTATAAATTTGTGGCTGCCAGTACAAGCCATTCCATTACTGTTACAGGCTCGGCAAGCTACGATGCCGTTCTCCAGTTCTTTTCAGGCACCTGCGGTTCTTTGATTTCGGGAGCGTGTGTCGACAATACCTTATCAGGCCAAACCGAATCAACCGTTGTATCGGGCCTAACCGTTGGTACAACTTACTATGTAAGGGTATATCATTACTTTGCAGGATCGGGCCCTGGTACCTTTACCATTTGTTTAAACAATCCACCACCTGCTCCGGCTAATGACAATTGTGTGAACGCGACCAACTTAACCGTAAATGCCGGTTGTGTCAGTACTGCAGGAACAAGCTTTGGCGCTACCACGCAAACTCTTTATCCTGCCTGTTCGGGAACTGCCAACGATGATGTTTGGTATTCGTTTACAGCAACCAATTATACCCAAACCATACAGGTAGCCGGTTCCGCTTCCTTTGACGGGGTGATTGAGTTGTATTCAGGTTCCTGCGGTTCATTTACATCCTTAAGCTGTACAGATAATACTTTTTCGGGAGGTACCGAAACGGTTTCCGCGGGAGGTTTAACACCGGGCGCGACTTACTTTTTCAGGGTATATGATTATTACTCAACTTCCGGCTCTACGTTTAGCGTATGCGTTTCAGGAAGCAGCATTATTGCCGGAAGCCAGCCAAACGATGAACCCTGTAACGCAATTGTGCTACCTCCTGTTACAGCTGATTGTAACTATTCCACCTTCTCCAATGTAGGCGCTACGCAATCAACAGGAGCGCCCGCTCCTACAGGTTGTACAGGTGGTACGGGCGGTTGGACAGCCACATCAAAAGACGTATGGTTTGCCATTGTAGTACCTGCCAGCGGGAATTTATGCATCACTCCACAACCAAACTTAACCGGAACTGTTGTTACCGATGGCGTGATGGCCTTGTATAGCGGATCGTGTGGAAGCTTAACACAAATTGCCTGCTCTGATGATGCGGATGCAAGCGCTCCGTATAATTACCCGGGCACGGCCAACGATTTTTTACCCTACATTAATGCTACGGGATTAACACCGGGCACTACCGTTTATTTACGCTATTGGGGTTGGGGAAGTGAGAACGGGAGTTTTGGGATCTGTGTTCAGGCGCCAACCAACGATGTTTGTGCCAATGCCTTATACATTTGCGACATCAACGGCTATTCAGCGTCAACAAGTCCTGCTTATACACCCGACAGACCGGGAACAGGTACAGGACAAATGTACGGGAACAACGAAACGGCTGCCGGTGTAAACCAGCCTGATGGTACCAATACCGGAGGGATCTTTGGTTACTACCCGCCAAGCAATGTTGCGGGCCCCTACTCTTCTCCGGCAATTGATGTGAATATTGAGAACAATTCCTGGATCCGTTTTTCGGCAGCAAGTCCTACCATCGCTTTATTGGTGAATGTATACGACTGCTGGGAGAACGGACCAAGCAACAAAGGTGTGCAGATGCAGATCTTCAGCGGAACTAATTGTTCGAGCTTTACACCTGTTTCCACCTTCCAGGAAGGAATTGGAACCTATACCTTGAGTGCAACAGGGCTTACAGTAGGAAATACTTATTATTTAATGGTTGACGGCTGGGGCGGGAACATTTGTAACTATAACATCCAGGCGCTTTCGGGGGTTGCTTTCCCTAACATTACAGCCGCGCCGGGAAGCATTTGCCCGGGCCAGAGTTCCATTTTAACAGCACCAACAGGAGCAACGGGTTATACCTGGGAACCAACCGGGCAAAATACGCAAACCATTTCGGTAGCGCCGGGAACTACCATGACCTACACTTGTTTTGTAGGAGGCGTATGCGGTTATAAGCAAACACTCACCAAAACAGTGACCATGCTCGCAGCTCCAAGTGTTTCTATTAATTCAAACAACCCCATTACTACCTGCGGTACCCAAACCATTGTCTTAACAGGTGGTGGAGCCAGTACCTATACCTGGAGTACGGGTAGCACAGCAGGTTCTTTTACGGTGGCGCCCCCGGGGAGCCAAACGTATTCGGTGATTGGTACTGCCGCTAATGGTTGTACGAGTACTGCCGTGAGTAACGTAACGGTCAACACTTTACCAACCATTGTTCCGGGAGCAACAGGATCAAACACCATTTGTAATGGCAGCAGTGCCAGTTTAACTGTCAGTGGAGCAAACACATACACCTGGTCACCTGCGGCAACACTTAGCCCGTCGACAGGTACGGCAGTTACCGCCACTCCCACCACAGGCACTAATTACACAATAATTGGTACAGCCGCCAATGGTTGCACCAATTCGGCAACTTATTCGGTAACTGTGAATCCAAAGCCAACGATTGGTTCTACAACAACAGGTTCGGTGGTGTGTAACGGGAATACGACATCCATTAGTGGTACCGGTGGTACTACTTATACCTGGTCGCCGGCAATAACCGACGGAGCTGCTTTTACACCACCTTTAGGTACAACCGTATATACGGTAATTGGTACCGCGGCAAACGGATGCACTAATACAGCCACCAGAAGCATTACAGTAACGCCTTTACCAACATTAACTGTAAATACATCCAATTCGGTAATTTGTAATGGCAATGCTACCAGTTTAACAGCCAGCGGTGCTTCAACTTATACATGGAGCAATGGCGTTGCCAATGGCGCTTCATTCTCTCCTACTGTTACCGCCGATTATACCGTTACAGCCACATCGGCAGCGGGTTGTACCAATACAGCGGTAAGAACCATAACGGTTCATGCCTTACCAACCGTATCATCAACCGTTACCAATTCGGTTATTTGTAATGGCCAATCAACTACTTTATCAGGAACGGGCGCCAATACATATACCTGGACAGGTGGTGTAACCAACGGCAGTCCTTTTTCTCCTTCATCTACCAATACCTATACTGTAACGGGTACCGATGGGAATGGATGCGTAAATACTTCTGTGAGATCGGTTACAGTAAACCCGCTTCCAACAGTTGGTTCAACTACTACGGGTTCTGTTATCTGTAATGGTGGTTCTACAACTTTAAATGGTACGGGTGCAAGTACTTATACATGGAGCAGTGGTGTTAGTGATGGCGTAGCCTTTACACCATCCGCTACAGTAACTTATACCGTTACCGGGACCAATGCTGCAACGGGTTGCACCAATACAGCTGTAAGAACCATTACTGTGTCCCCTACTCCAACAGTTACCATATCAACCAGCAATTCAGTTATCTGTATCGGAAACTCAACATCGTTAACCGGAAGTGGAGCTACTACATATACCTGGAGCAATGGTGTGGCAAATGGCGCTACATTCTCGCCAACCACTACCGCAACCTATACCGTTATTGGAGCAACAGGAGGTTGTACCAACACTGCGGTAAGAAACATTACAGTGAATCCTTTACCAACTGTTTCGTCAACTGCCAGCAACTCAACCATTTGTAATGGGGGTTCTACAACCTTAAGTGGTACAGGCGCCACAACTTATACCTGGACAGGTGGCATTAGTAACGGTGTAGCATTTTCGCCAACCACTACAACTACTTATACCGTAACGGGTACCGATGCAAACGGTTGTGTGAATACTTCGGTAAGAACGGTAACCGTAAATTCTATTCCAACATCAACCACAAGTACCAGTGGAACCATTACCTGCGTAACCAATACCGTGAATTTAAATTCAACCTTAGCCGGAGCCAACTATACCTGGACGGCACCTGGCGGAAGTGCCATTAGTGGTGGAACAGCCAATAACCAAAATGCCATTGGCCAGGGCGCAGGAACTTACACTTTAAATGTGATGAGTTCGGCAGGTTGCACCTATTCAACTACTTTAGTAACCAATATTAATACTCTTGCTCCAAGTGCCAGCGCGGGCAATGGAACCTTAACCTGCGCAGTCACATCAACTGTGCTCACAGGCGGGCCGGCAACAGGCGTTACTTATAGCTGGTCGGGCCCGGGGATTGTAGGAAGCAATACCATTGCCAATATTACCGCGTCGGTTGTAGGAACTTATTCCCTGGTAACGACCAGTACTGTTAATGGCTGCCCAAGCGCTACCGCCGCGGTTGCAACCTTAACCAATAATTTAACCACACCAACAGTTACGGCAGGTTCCAATCAAACCATTACCTGTGCGGCTCCTACAGTTACATTATCGGGATCGGCAACAGCGGGTTCCAATTACAGCTGGAGCAATGGCGCTCCTACCAGCACCACTACTGTTTCAGGATCGGGAACCTACACACTTACAGCCATTAATCCATCAACAGGTTGTTCGGCCACATCTACCGTACAGGTGTTACCAAGCGCGGGGACTCCTACCGGAAATATCAGCGCAGCATCCAATTCAATTACCTGTGCCAATACATCGGCAACTGTTAGTATTACTTCGGGGAGCAGCCCTATCTCCATCAGCTGGACAGGACCAGGAATTACCGGCCCTACCAATACAGCATCCACCACCGTATCGCAAGGTAATGTGACCTACACCGTAACACTGACTAACACCTCAAGCATGTGTTCACAGGCCTATAATGTGTTTGTACCGTTAAATACAACACCGGTGGTTGCGAGCGCAAGCATTTCGGCAGGTTCATCAAGCATTACCTGTTCAACTACCAGCTTAACCTTAAGCTCATCGCCTACAGGTCCTAATTATACGTATTCGTGGACAGGTCCCGGAATTGTTTCGGGTGGAAATACCGCGAACCCGGTTGTTGACCTGGGTGGTACTTATTCTGTAACCATTACCAATACCATCAACGGTTGTTCGGGTGTTACGGGCACTACTAACGTAGCAGTTCCGTCGAATACGGCTACGCCTACCCTAAGCCTAAGCGCAACATCGGTAACAACAACCTGTGGTAATCCAAGCGCAACGGTTACCGCCAGCAGCAACTCCAATCCAAATACAACTTATACGTGGACGGCCCCGGCAACCGGAACCATCAGCAGCACTTCGGTAAGCAACCCATCTATTGGTGGTAGCGGTGTATTTACCCTTGCCATTACCAATACGGTAAGTGGTTGTCCATCGGCTCCGATGACCGTAACGGTGACAGCTGATGCAAACATTCCAACATTTACCTTATCGTCAAATGCTGTAATTGCAAATTGCAGCACACCGGCACCTGGCATCACCATCAGTACATCTCCTTCGGGCTTAACGTATTCATGGAGCCCTGCGCCAAATTCGGGAGGCAACACAGCAAGTCCAACATTTACAGCAGCGGGAAATTATACCTGCCTGGTGACAAACCCCGGCAACTCCTGTAGTACCAATGTTCCGGTAGTAGCCGTTACCGTGGATAAAACAGCGCCAACTGCAACAGCTACTCCTGCCTCATCCATTACCTGTAGCAGCACTTTAATTGCCATTAGCTCAACCGTAACACCTGCTACAGATGTAACTTACAACTGGACGGGACCAAATGTTGTTTCGGGTAACACAAGCCTTTCGCCAACCATTGGCAGTGGCGGTAATTATGTGATTGCCCTCACCAACACTGTAAATGGTTGTACAAACTCGTATACGGTTAACGTACCAACCAATACCACTGTTCCAACGTTGAGCTTAACGGCCAACTCGTTAACGACCACCTGCGCAAACCCAACAGCAACATTTAATGCATCGAGCAGCGCGGCAATTGCCAGCTATAGCTGGACATCGCCAAGTGGTGGCTCATTGACCAGTAATACAACCAATACGCCAACAGCCAGCGGTAGTGGGGTATTTACAGTGAGTGTGACCGATCCGGTGAACGGTTGCGTTTCCGCTTCCATGACAGCTACCTTAACTGCGGATGCAAATATTCCTACATTTAGCTTACCGGCCAATACGGCAACCATTACCTGCGCTATATCCAGTCCAAGTGTATCGTTAACATCAACGGTAAGTGGCGTTACCTATTCATGGAGCCCCGCTCCATCATCGGGCGCAACTGCAGCAAGTCCTACATTTACCGCACCCGGAAGCTACACCTGCTTAATTACAAACCCAACAAACTCCTGTAGCACAAGCGGCGCGGTAGTAACTGTTACGCAAGATCTGGCCCAGCCAACAGCAACAGCTTCTGTAGCTTCTTCTATCACTTGCTCTACTAACAGTTTAAGCATTACATCTGTCGTTACTCCAACAAATAACGTAAGTTATAACTGGTCGGGGCCAAATGTACTGAGTGGTTCCACCACGCTTTCGCCGGTTATTGGCGCAGGCGGCGATTACGTCATTGCTATGACCAACACTGTAAACGGTTGCACCAACACCTATACTGTCACTGTTCCAACCAATACTGTAACGCCTGCCATTAATGTTGCCGCTAATGCTTATACAACCACTTGCTCTGCCCCGGGTGTTACCTTATCAGCGACAAGTAGTTCCGATCCTGCTACCACTTATAGCTGGACTGCCCCGTCAACCGGCACCATCAGCAATGCTACCATTAGTAACCCGGTTGTTGGTGGAAGCGGTGTGTTTACGGTAGCTGTTACCAATACGGTTAACGGTTGCGGATCGGCTGTTGAAACTGTAACCATTACTCCTGACCTGAACATTCCTACATTTAGTTTACAGGCAACATCGGCTACCATTAACTGTTCTGTTCCATCACCTAGTGTGTCATTGACATCCACTGTAACGGGTGTTACCTATTCGTGGAGCCCTGTTCCGGCATCGGGAGCAACTACAGCCAGCCCAACATTTACTGCAGCAGGAAACTACACCTGCACCATTACCAACCCGGCCAACAACTGCTCAACCAATGGGGCGCAGGTTTCGGTTAATACAGATACTGCGCTACCTACCGCGGCCATTACGCCAAACGCATCGGTAACCTGCAGTTCGAATACCGTTACGCTTGCATCAACAGTAACACCTGCTTCGGCTACTTACACCTGGTCGGGAACAGGAATTACAGGCGGTGTAAACAGCTCTTCCGCTACTGCAACCACAGGTTCTTATTCGTTAACTGTGACGGATCCGGCAAACGGTTGCTCGGTTACCGCAACGGCTGCTGTAGGAACCAATACAACGGCACCTACATTAACGGTTGCTTCAACAAGCACCGTAATTAGTTGTGCTGTTACCAGCAGTACACTAACAGCAGGTTCTGTATCAGGCACGCCAACATGGGTGATCCCGGGCGGAAGCTCTGCCAGCAATCCTGTTACAGCTATTGTTCCGGGCGATTACGTAGCTACTGTTATTGACAGCAACAATGGCTGTACTGCTTCACAAACAATAACCGTTACCGGTAATAGCACTGCCCCAACTGCTGATGCCGGAGCGTCTACAGTGGTACCTTGCGGTTCATCAAGTGTTACCTTAATGGGTTCAACCACCAGCACCGACGTGGTAACCTATAGCTGGGCGGGTCCTATTGCGGGCAGTATTAGCGGAGCCAGCAACATCGCCAACCCAACCGTAACAAGTGCCGGTGTGTATACCTTAACGGTAACCAACAGCAGCAGCGGTTGTTCGCAAACAGCAACAGTGAGTGTCACTCAAAATAACGTAACGGCAAGCTTTAATGCCGACCCAATAACGGGTGAAGCGCCTTTAGCTGTAACGTTTACAAACACAAGCGTGGGCGCTACTTCTTACAGCTGGAATTTTGGAAACGGCAGCACATCAACCGCCCAGGATCCAAATACACTGTTTAACGATGCAGGAACTTATTATGTGATCCTGACTGCCAGCAATGGCCCATGTTCTGACACAGCAGTAAGAACTATTGTTGTTGAAGACGGCTTTAGTATTGAGATCCCTAATGTGTTTACGCCAAATGGCGATGGCGCCAACGAGTTGTTCCACATTAAAACAAGCGGCGTAAAATCGGCCGAAGGATATATTTATAACCGTTGGGGACAAATACTTTACAGCTGGGATGTATTGAATATTTCATGGGACGGTAAAGCCAGCAATGGTGAGAATTGCCCTGATGGAACGTATTACTACCTGATAAAAGTGATTGATAAAAAAGATAAAGAGCACTTAGCCCCCGGCTTTGTACTTATTGCCCGATAAAAAAAGGCCCGTCACCATAAATCGTGACGGGCCTTTTTAATATTTTTTATTGCCTATGTAAAAAGATTATACAAAATTAATGCGATTAAACACACAATACCCAGCACTACAATACTATTTCCGTGTTGCCTGTCCGCTTTTGTATACACATAAACCCGCTCGCCGTTAGGTAATACTTTTTTAAAGCTCATTAAATGCCAGCCTATGAGTATTCCCAATACGCCTCCGCCCAAAGCCAACACATAACCAAGAAAGGTCCACAAGGCATTACCGCTCTCGGGTTCCGCCAACTTTTCCAGGCGTTGTTCTTTCAACTCCTTTACCTGATCGGAGGTAATGGCAATACCATGCGTGGCTAAAATGTGTTTTGCCAGTAAAAAGTCTTCTTTACTCCACTCGTCCGGTTTTTGTATAATTTCCAATAGCTCTGCTTGCGAGAACTGGAACAAATAATGGTCCTTGTCTATGTTCCCGAGATTATTTTCCGCGATTGTTTCAAGCAGCTCATCCACTTTTGCAAAATCGTCCTTACGAAGTTTTACCTCTTTTTCCCTGTCACGGTTGGGCACAAAGGTCACATCTACCGAAATTGAATTATCAACCACTTCAAATTCAATATCGTTGTCTTTCAGCAATTGTATAAGTTCTACAGCCTCGTCTATTGACCAGAATTTTTGATAGGTTACAAAATCGCTCATAATAATTGGTGTTTTTATTTTAATAACTTAAACCCTGATCCCGATAATGGTTATATCATCAACCTGTTCCGTATTTCTCATCCATTCGTTCAGAACGTTTAATAATTCGGATTTTTGCTCCGCTAATGTCTTATGCGATATGAGCACTAATTTTTCTTTGAGCTGCTTATACATGAATTTCTTTCCTTTTGGTCCGCCAAACTGGTCGGCATAACCATCGGTTAATGTATAGATCATGTCTCCTTTTTGCAGATCGAACTCATGTTGGGTAAATGCCACGGTATCTTTTTCGTGCCTGCCTACCGGCATTTTATCAGGCTTTAGTTCAATCAACGTATCTTCACGAACGATCCAAACAGCATTATTGGCACCCGACCAGGTCATTTTATGTTTACCGGGAGTAAAACTTATCAGGCTGCAATCCATTCCATCCTTACCTCCTTCGGGGCTGCCATCTTTCTTTAAGCGTTCAATAATGGTGGTGCGTGTATCGTTCAATATGTTTGATGGCTCCGCAATCCCCTGTCCTATCGCTTTTTCAAGAGAAGAAATATTTAAGATACTCATAATGGCGCCCGGCACACCATGCCCTGTGCTATCTGCCGTTACCAGGGCAAAGTTGCCATTGCTTAATTGAGAGGCCCAGTAAAAATCACCGCTTACAACGTCCTTGGGCGTAAACAAGACAAAATGTTCATTCAAATTTGCACTGAGCTGTTCATTTGTTGCCAGGAAACTACGCTGGATCCTTTCGGCATAATTGATGCTATCCCTTATTTCCTTGTTCTTTTCTTCAACCAGGTGTTTTTGTTTTTCGATAAGGCGCTTTTGCTTTTGGGTAATTTTGTAACGATTATACATGAATATCCCAAAAAGGATGAAAATGCTTAAACCTCCATATAAGGCATAGCGTTGTGTTTTTTCCTGTTTTATCTGCGCTTCCTTTTGAGCCAGGATGGCTTCCTGCAGAGCCTTTTCCTGCTCGGCTTTTTCCTTGTTAAATTTTGAATGGATGGCTTCTACATTCTCAGCCGTTTCATCGCCCGAATTGACAAGACTATCTTTTAGCTGGGTATACAACACATAATTTGTGTGCGCTTTTTTATAATCGTTTTGACTAACGTATATATCCGTGAGCTTTTTATAAGAGTCTCTCAATAATTCTAAAAACTCATGCTTTTTACTCAGAGCTATTGTTTTATTAAGGTTATTAATAGAGCTTCCGGCATCATGCTTTTTAGCATACACATCACTCATTAAAAGCCAGGTTCGCGCTATCTGTAGGTTATCTTTTTCTTTTTGATAGATCACCAGGGCCGAATCGTAATAATTTAAAGCCAGGTCATATTTATTTAATTTATAATTTGTACCGGCTACATCCCTGTAGGCATTGGCAATATACTCAGGCATTCCAAACTCTTTATATTTATGAAGAGCCTCCTGAAAATTGATGAGACTTTTGGGATAATCCTTCATATCAGAATAAATAAAAGCAATATCGCCATACGAATCGCCTACGCCTTTTACATCCTTTAATTTTTCGGATACTTTAAGGGAAGCAAAATGATTTTCAATGGCCTTGGGATAATTGCCCAGGTCGATGTAGCAATTACCTATGTATTCATAGTACACGCCTTGCTGAAATATGTTACCGGTCTTTTTGGAAATATCCAACGCGATCAAATAATTTTTCAATGATTCATCAAGCTTGTTTTGCCGGTGGTTCAATTCTCCCATCATCAGGTAACTGTTCGATAACTCATCGTCATTACCAATTTCCCTGAAAATTTTTTGGGCTTTTAATAACTGATCTTTGGATTTATTAAACTCCGACTGGTTAAAATAAACATAGCCAATAAACAAATGACAATTAGCTTCCCCTGCCCTGTTATTTGATTTTTCGCAAATGGCAAGCGATTGCAGGTAATAGCTGATCTTATCCTCATTACTGTTTTTATACCCACCAATAATTCTTAAAATCCTGGCTTTGGCACTAAGGTAAAAAGCAATGAGACCATCTTTCTTCATAGCTTCCACAACCGCTGCATTAGTTGTACTTTCTATATTTGCTACAACAGGGGCATAACTGTTGCATTGCTTTAGGACTTTATCCAGAAAATACAGTAAGGTGTCGCCTTCTGTTCTTTTAATAATGCCAAAAATGATATTGAGGCGTGTGGTATCGTTTGAAACGGAACTGTTTTCCGGAATCTGTTTTAAAACGCTTAGTAAGGAATCTGTTTTTCTTTTTTTAAGGGCGGGGCTTTCAGGTTGTGCCAAACAAACAGTAACAAAGAAATGCAATAAGAATATCAGTATAAAGTGCTTGTTCATCGGGTTGGGGCTCCTGGGGCGTATTTAAAGATAGGATGTTTTATGATAAATACAAAGCTTTAGCTTGATGTTGCCATCTCCTGCTGAATAGTGAAAACAATAAACTCGGCAGGGTGCGTAACGGCAACCTTTACACTTATGTTCATAAAACCATTCAATATATCGTCTGATGTCATGGTTGTGCCCAGGCCACAATCAACCGAAAAAGCAGCCGAAGCGCTGGCACCTGCCAGGCCTCCCTGTTGCCATACCGAGGTTAAAAAATTGCTGATGGACGACGTTACCACCTGCCAGGTATTTTTATCATTGGCCTGGAACACATAAGCCTGCGCTGCGAGCTTACAGGATTGCTCCAGGTAGGTCACAGTCCTTCTTACGGAAATGTAACGCCAGTCATTACTGTTTCCATCCAAGGTTCTGGCACCCCATACCAAAATGCCCTGTCCGGGAAAGGAACGGATGGCATTAATGGATTTTCCGGTAACAGCATCCACATTCAGGTTTGCCTGTTGCGAATCGCTCAGGTTAATAGGTAAGGATGAAACACCAACAATACTTGTATTAGCCGGTGCGTACCATACACCCTGTGTAGTATCAATAGTCGTCATAAGGCCTGCCATGCCTCCGCTGGGCGGTAACAGGTTAGCGTCATTCAACACCTGCTGCATGATGAGCTTGTACGTTTGGCTGG
>JBEHXV010000022.1:0-82457 GCA_048498515.1 Bacteroidota bacterium
TTTGTTCCTACTACCGAGTATACGGTAGTTGATGAAGGTGAAACAGTAATGGCTGAAGTGCTTGCGCTTGTATTCCACACGTAGGTATCTGCACCACTAGCTGTTAATGTGCTGCTTACACCATCGCAGGTTATTGTGTTACCGCTTACAGATACCACAGGGTTAACCGTATTGGCCGTAATGGCAAACGTGTTTGTCACCATGCAGCCGTTGGCATCCGCTATGGTGCAGGTGTAACTTCCTACAGTTAATGTTGTTGATGTTGCAGCATTACCACCAGCTGGTGACCATGTGTAGGTGTAAGGAGTAGTTCCGCCATTTGCAGTTACTTCAGCCATGCCATTAGTAACGCATGTTATGTTTGTTTGTGTTTGTGTTGATGTGAGTGCTGTCGGTTCGGCTATTGTTACTGTATTGCTTGTTGTGCAACCATTTGCATCGGTTACGGTTACAGTTTTTACTCCGGCCATTTCACCTGTGATAACCGATGTTGTTGCAGTAGTTGACCATAAGTAGGTGTAACCTGTTGTGCCGCCGCTTGCTGTAATTGTTGCTGAACCTGTAGAACCACCGTTACACAATACATCAGCAACCATGGTTGAGGTTGAAAGAGCCATTGCAGGCTCAGCGATTGTAACTGTATTGATGCTGGTACAACCGTTCGCGTCGGTTACCGTTACTGTTTTTACACCGGCTGTTTCACTTGTAATAACCGATGTGGTTGCTGTGGTTGACCATAAATAGGTATATCCTGCTGTTCCGCCTGTTGCTGTAATTGTTGCTGAACCTGTAGAACCGCCGTTACATAATACATCAACAACCATGGTTGATGTTGAAAGAGCCGTTGCCGGTTCAGCAATTGTAACTGTATTAGAGGTAGTACAACCGTTCGCGTCGGTTACCGTAACTGTTTTTACACCGGCTGTTTCACCTGTAATGACAGAAGTGGTTGCCGTAGTTGACCATAAGTACGTGTAGCCTGCTGTTCCACCTGTTGCTGTAATTGTTGCCGAACCTGTAGAGCCACCGTTACACAATACATCAGCAACCAGTGTTGATGTTGAAAGAGCCATTGTAGGCTCAGCTATTGTAACTGTATTGGTAGCTGTACAGCCATTGGCATCAGTTACTGTGACGGTTTTCACACCGGCAGTTTCGCCTGTGATAACAGATGTAGTTGCTGTGGTTGACCATAAATAAGTATAAGTTCCTGCTCCGCCATTAGGTGTTACGGTAGCTGAACCCGTGGCATTTCCAAAACACAACACATCGGTAACAGCAGATGTTGCGGTTAAGCCTGAAGCCGGTTCGGTAATGGTAACTGTATTCGTTTCAATACAGCCATTGGCATCGGTTACGGTTACCGTTTTTACACCGGCTGGTTCGTTTGTTATCACTGATGTTGTTGCCGTGGTTGACCATAAATAGGTATATCCTGCTGTACCGCCTGTGGCAGTTACAGTAGCCGATCCGGCACTTTCTCCAAAACATAACACATTAGTAACTGCTGTAGATGTGGCCAGGGCCGTTGCCGGTTCAGCAATTGTAACTGTATTAGAGGTAGTACAACCGTTGGCATCGGTTACCGTAACTGTTTTTACACCGGCTGTTTCACCTGTAATGACAGAAGTGGTTGCCGTAGTTGACCATAAATAGGTATATCCTGCTGTTCCACCTGTTGCTGTAATTGTTGCCGAACCTGTAGAGCCACCATTACACAATACATCAGCAACCAGTGTTGATGTTGAAAGAGCCATTGTAGGCTCAGCTATTGTAACGGTATTGCTAGCTGTACAGCCATTGGCATCAGTTACCGTGACGGTTTTTACACCGGCGGTTTCACCTGTGATAACAGATGTAGTTGCTGTGGTTGACCATAAATAAGTATAAGTTCCTGCTCCGCCATTAGGTGTTACGGTAGCTGAACCCGTGGCATTTCCAAAACACAACACATCGGTAACAGCAGATGTTGCGGTTAAGCCTGAAGCCGGTTCGGTAATGGTAACTGTATTCGTTTCAGTACAGCCATTGGCATCGGTTACGGTTACCGTTTTTACACCGGCTGGTTCGTTTGTTATCACCGATGTTGTTGCCGTGGTTGACCATAAATAGGTATATCCTGCTGTACCGCCTGTAGCTGTTACAGTAGCAGATCCAGCACTTTCACCAAAACAAAGAACATGTGTTACGGCTGTTGATGTTGCCAATGCAGCAACAGGTTCGGTGATGGTTACGGCATCCATTATTGTACAGCCATTTGCGTCAGTCACCGTTACGGTTTTCACACCGGCTGTTTCACCTGTAATGACGGATGTTGTTGCAGTAGTTGACCATAAGTAAGTATATCCTGTTGTGCCGCCTGTGACAGTGACGGTAGCTGAACCCGTATTGCCACCATTACATAAGACGTTGCTTACTGTAGTTGATGTCGCTAAGGCCGCAGCAGGTTCAGAAATGGTAACCGAACTGGTTGCTGTACAACCGTTACCGTCGGTTACTGTTACAGTCTTCACTCCTGCTGTTTGTCCTGTAATAACAGAAGTAGTCGCAGCTGTTGACCATAAATAAGTATAAGTTCCAAATCCTCCGTTCGGAGTTACCGTTGCTGAGCCGGTCGCGTTTCCAAAACATAATACATCAGTACCCGCTGTTGAAGCTGTTAACCCTGAGGCAGGTTGTGTAATGGTTACCGTGTTGGTGGTGGTACAACCATTGGCATCGGTTACCGTTACGGTTTTCACACCGGCCGGTTCGCTTGTAATAACCGAAGTAGTAGCTGAGGTTGACCATAAGTAAGTGTAACCTGTAGTACCACCTGTGGCTGTTACAGTAGCCGATCCCGCACTTTCTCCAAAACATAATACATTAGTAACTGCTGTGGATGTTGCCAATGCAGCAGCAGGTTCGGCGATATTTACCGAATTAACCGCTGTACAACCATTGGCATCGGTTACCGTTACGGTTTTCACACCGGCCATTTCGCCGGTAATGACTGAAGTGGTTGCTGTAGTTGACCATAAATACGTATAACCCGCTGTACCGCCTGTGGCAGTTACGGTAGCAGAACCAGTGTTGCCTCCAAAACAAAGAACATTTGTTACTGCTGTTGAAGTTGCTAATGCAGCAGCAGATTGGGTAATAGTAAGCGTACTGGTTGCGGTACAACCATTCGCGTCGGTTACCGTGACGGTTTTCACGCCCGATGTCTGACTTGTAATCACCGATGTGGTTGCACCGGTTGACCATAAATAGGTATAAGAAGGTGTTCCATTAGAAGCCGTTACGGTTGCCGAACCGGTCGCGTTTCCAAAACACAGTACATCAGTACCCACTGTTGAGGCTGTTAACCCAATTGCCGGTTGTGTAATGGTTACCGTGTTGGTGGTTGTACAACCATTGGCATCGGTTACTGTTACGGTTTTAACACCTGATGTTTGGCCTGTAATAACCGAAGTGGTGGCCGAAGTTGACCATAAGTAAGTATAACCCGCTGTTCCGCCATTGGCTGTTACAGTGGATGAACCGGTCGCGTTTCCAAAACATAACACATTGATAACGGCTGTTGATGTGGCAAGAGCGGCTGCCGGTTGATTAATGTTAACTGAATTGACAGCAGTACAACCATTGGCATCGGTTACTGTTACGGTTTTAACGCCTGAAGTTTGTCCGGTAATAACAGACGTAGTAGCTGAAGTTGACCATAAGTAAGTATAACCCGCTATACCACCGCTTGCGGTTACAGTGGCCGAACCGGTGTTGCCACCAAAACATAATACATTGCTCACCGCGGTGGCGGTTGCCAATGCTGATGGCTGGCCAATATTAGCAGAACCAACCGAAGTACATCCATTCGCGTCAGTAACCGTCACGGTTTTAACGCCGGATGTTTGACCGGTAATAACAGACGTAGTAGCAGAGGTTGACCATAAATAGGTATAACCTGCTGTGCCTCCACTTGCAGTTACAGTGGCCGAACCGGTATTTCCTCCGTTACACAATACATTGCTCACCGCTGTGGCGGTTGCAAGTGCCGAAGCAGGTTGGCCAATGTTTACAGAGTTAATGGCCGTACAACCATTGGCGTCGGTTACCGTTACGGTTTTCACACCGGCGGTTTCACCGGTAATGACCGAAGTCGTGGCTGAGGTTGACCATAAATAGGTATAACCTGCTGTACCGCCTGTTGCAGTCACAGTAGCCGAACCTGTTGCTCCACCAAAGCATAAGGCATTGGCAACGGTTGTTGCTGTTGCCAGGGCTGACGCAGGTTGATTAATGTTAACAGAATTAATAGATGTACAGCCATTAGCATCGGTTACCGTTACGGTTTTTACACCAGCTGGTTCGCCAGTGATCACAGATGTTGTTGCTGAGGTGGACCATAAGTAAGTATAACTTGCTGTTCCACCCGAAGCTGTTACTGTAGCTGTGCCATTAGACCCGCTAAAGCAGGACACATCTGTAACCGCCGTTGCTGTAGAAAGAGCCGAAACAGGCTGAGTAATTGTAAGGCTGGTTGAGGTAATGCAACCATTGGCGTCGGTAATATTATTGGTATAGGTTCCTGGCGTTAAGCCCGAAGATAAGGCTGACGATCCTCCTGAAGGAGACCAGGTGTAGGTATATGGCATAGTACCGCCCGAAACGTTGGCAAGGCCCAATCCATCTGATCCACCAAAGCAGCTTACATTGGTTTGTGAAGCAGTGGCGGTTAATGTAGCGGGTTCTGTGATCGTAAAGGTTTGTATCGTTCCCTGGCAAGCAGCATCTGAGACAGTAACCGTATATACACCGGGAGAAAGACCAGTTGCCGTTGCACCGGTTCCGCCCGATGGGGCCCAGTTGTATCTTACGGTACCAGTGGTGCCCGCCACGTTGACCGAGGCCTGACCATCTGCTGCACCGAAACAGGAAATATTGGTTTGTGTAGTAGTTGCTGAGAGCGTATAGGTTTGTATGCTCCCGGCCGTATTTTGAGTCATGGTCACAATCCATGGCAAATTGGAGCCATTGCAGGAATACTGGTGCAACAAAATACGTACATAGCCACAAAAGCCTGGCGTAAAATTAATAGAGGATTGCAGGCCACAGTAATCATCATTATAGGCCAAAAATGCACCGGTTGCGTCATCATAAGCCGTTAGTTGGGTGTCATAGGTTGGTCCTGCACCGGTAGAACCACCGCAGGTACTCACCTGGTAATTGGCCCCGCCCTGTACATAGGCAAGCACATATTGCCCCGAGTTGAATTGAAGCGCGGTGCTCTGGCCTACTCCAGGAGGGGTTAGGTCTCCCGGAACCAAAACACTCCCATTGCCGCATTGCGATCGGGCAATAGTTGAGATTAATATTAAAATACAGAGAAGAGTACAGGCTTTTTTCATGCTTTACTGGGTTCTATAATTAGTATCGTTTAAATTTCTTGCGAAATTAGGATTATTTTTGTAAAAATTGCTAAAACAGGGCAAACGACGGTATTATGTATATGAACGTTTACTGGATCTGCAGAAAAGTGTAAGAGCCTTGAATTTCTTTTAGAAAGTTGCATTAATAGTAAGGCATATGAATCATTGGCTTACTAACATTTTTTAGGAAACTAAAATCACAGGCATATTTTTTTATTCCCTAATTTCACTAAAAATTGATTGTATGAAAAAACTGTTTTTACTCTTATGTGTATGCGCTTCGTTTGTTTCTTTTTCGCAGGAAAAAGCGGAGCCGGTTGTTTGGAAAGTATCTTATATTGATCGGGGAAATAACGAGGGTGAAATTATCTTTGCCGCTACCATTGCCGAAAAACATCATATTTACTCTCAAAAGCCAACCGATGCCGGCCCTATTGCCACCTCGTTTACCATTACGCCCAATGCTGACTATAAGGCGGTGGATAAGGTAACAGAACCCGAAGCGCACGAAGCTTACGAAGAAGTATTTGGCGCCAAAGTAGCTTCTTTTGAAAAAGAAGTGTTGTTCAAACAAAAGATCAGCCGCAAAAGTAATAAGGCATTTGTTATCAGTACCTTTGTAGAATATACCTGCTGCAACGACAGGATGTGTCTTCCTCCAAAAACATTACAGTTTATGGTCACCGTTCCTGAAGCTGCTAAAAAATAAGCTTCTAGGAATTTGATAATTGAGGCATTTGAATGGTAAACTCAAAGCGCCTTTTCATAAAATTAGATTATTTTTACCGCACAAAATACAGTTATGCTAAAAAAAATCTCCCTTTTTCTTTTATTACTGGTTACCGGTTCTTCTTTATTTTCACAGGTAGCTCATGTTAAATGGTCCTTCTCTACCAAAAAAGTATCCGATTGTGAATACGACCTGAAATTCAGCGCGGAGATTGAGGACGGCTGGCATATGTATTCTGTTAACCCTTCGGAAGACGGACCTTTGCCAACAGTATTTAAGTTTAAGAAAACAGATGGGGTTGAAGTAGCAGGAAAGATCGTACAAAGCAATCCCATTAAAGAATTTGATAAAGTATTTGATGCTAAAGTAGAATTCTTTGAGCATACAGCCAGTTTTACACAACGTGTAAAATTAACCACCGATAAAAAAGTGACCATTAAAGGTGAATATGAGTGGCAGGTATGTACCGATAGCAAGTGCGAAGTTTCTCCTCCGGGCGAAAGCTTTGAGTTTACGGTACAGGGAAGCGCCTCATGCCTGGCAGCTGCCGGATCTAAAATAGAAACAGCAACGGTAACAGTTGCTAATCCTGGAGAGTGCGTGTGCGATACCGATGCGATTGTAGCGGCGGTAAATAATGCCAAAGATCCTAAAGCCGATATTGTACCAAAGCCTGCCAAAAAAGTAGAGGCAATGGTGGAGAGTGAAATGAAAAAGGAAGATGCCAGCGGCGAGTGTCATGCCTGGTCAAAATTCCTGCTGGGCTTGTTGGCAGGATTAGGGGCGGTACTCATGCCTTGTGTGTATTCGTTGATTCCTTTAACGGTTTCATTCTTTGTAAAGAGAAGTAAATCGCGCGCCGAAGGGATTCGCAATTCCATGCTCTATGGTTTTTTCATCATCATCACCTTTGTGATCCCAACGATGTTGATCACTATTGCGTTTGGTCCCGATGCCCTGAGTAATATTGCCACCAACACCTGGCTCAATATTTTCTTCTTTATCCTCTTTGTTATTTTTGCCCTTTCCTTTTTTGGTCTGTTCGAAATTACATTGCCAAACTCCTGGGGAAATAAGCTCGATCAGAAAGCCGATAAAGGCGGTGTGCTGGGGATCTTTTTTATGGCCGCCACCTTAGTGGTGATTTCTTTTTCCTGCACGGCCGGTTTCTTAGGAAGTTTACTGGCTGCATTAGCCGAAGGAAGCAGTTATTTATGTCCGTTTATGGGCTTTACCGGCTTTGGAACAGGGATTGCCTTGCCTTTCATGATCTTTGCATTTTTCCCGTCCATGCTCAACTCTCTGCCTAAGTCGGGTGGTTGGATGACGACCTTTAAAGTAACCGTCGCTTTTATTGAACTGGCTTTGGCGGTTAAATTTTTAGCCAACGCCGATAATGTAAACGAGTGGGGCTTCATTACCCGCGAAGTATTTATTACCCTTTGGGTGGCTATTTTTGGTATGATGACCCTATACTTATTAGGCTTGTTCAAAACCTCGCACGACAGCGAGATCAAACACATTTCGGTAGGACGTATTTTGTTTGCTACTGTTAGCTTAGCCTTTACCATTTATTTAATTCCGGGCTTATGGGGCGCGCCTTTAAAAATTATTTCCTCATTCCCGCCGCCGCATCATTATGCTGAGTCGCCAAACGGTTTTGGCGGACACGGAGGTGCCTCGACAACCGCGGTGAGCACATCTACCGTTCCTGAAATAGCGGCCCTGGAGGCAAAGAGAGTAACCGGGCCTGATGGGATCCAATTGTTTAAAAACGATTACGAAAGCGCTTTGAAATATGCGAAGCTGGTGAACAAACCGTTGTTTGTTGATTTTACCGGTAATGCCTGCGTAAACTGCCGCTTAATGGAATCGACCGTGTGGGTAACACCGGAGGTATTACCAATGCTGAGAGATTCGGTAGTTATAGTTTCATTGTATGTAGATAGTAAAGTGGAGTTACCTGCCTCGGAACAAAAAGAAGTGCTATGGTCGGGCAAGCAACGTACACTCACCACTATAGGAAATAAAAATGCTTTTCTGCAAATTACCAAATACAACGAAAGTTCGCAGCCGCAGTACGTGGTGTTGAACCACGATGAAAGCAACGCTACGCCGGGAACAATGGGAACGGAAAAGGATGAAACCATCTTTGCCGCCTGGTTGCAATCGGGCTTAACCAACTTTAGAGCAAAAAAATAATGCGCTTTGTTATTCAGCGTGTATCGGAAGCCTCGGTCACCATTGAAGGAACCGTTCATGCTTCCATACAAAAAGGATTTTTAGTATTGGTGGGTATTGAAGAAGCCGATACCAAAGAAGATGCCGACTGGCTCTGCAGCAAATTAATTGCCATGCGCATTTTTTCGGATGCCGATGATAAGATGAACTTATCGCTGCAGGATATGAATGGCGACATACTGCTCGTATCCCAATTTACTTTATTTGCCTCCACCAAAAAAGGCAACCGCCCTTCCTTTATCCGTTCGGCAAAGCCGGATGTGGCTATTCCGCTTTATGAGTACTGCATTCAACAGCTTTCATCATTACTTAATAAACCAATCAAGACAGGGCAATTCGGTGCCGATATGAAGGTGAGTTTGGTAAATGATGGACCAGTGACCATCCTGACAGATTCTAAGAACCGGGAATAAACGACAATTTTTATTACCATTGTCTATCTGTTTTAATTCTTCTTCCGTTTTACAGTTTGAATAGAATAGCTTTCACATTGAACCCCTTCAGGGTTCCTAATGTATAATAAATAACGTTCTATTCATATTGAATCCCTTTGGGATTCCAAAGATCTTTCAAGTACAAACCAGCAAGAATCTTGGAGGGATTCAATGTGAATAGAAAAGAAGTTTATAATTCAAACAATCAGCCAGCTGGCGGAGATGAATATCGGTTGAAAAAACAACTTATAATCTGATCCCCACCACGCACACATCGTCCACCTGTTCCAGTTCTCTCTTCCAATTAATGAAGTTCTCGTTCAGTGCCAAAGATTGCGCATTCATGTCCATTGCAGCATGTTTTACCAGGAGTTCGTTGAGCGTTTTGTACTTGAATTTTTTTCCTTTAGGTCCGCCAAACTGGTCGGCAAAACCATCGGTGTAAAGATAGAGGATATCTCCTTTTTCCGCTTCTATTGTTTGAAGTGTAAACGATTCATTTTTTTCACCTTTCCCAACCGGCATTTTATCTTTTGGCAGTTCGGTAAAAGCGCCTTGCTTTACCAGCACAGGCTCATTATTGGCGGCCGCGTAGGTAATGTTTGTTTTCCCCGCAGAAGTATCAAAACGCACCAGGATGGCATCCATGCCATCTTTTCCGCCTTCCATGTTCTCAATCAGGCGTTGGCGGGTATGGTTCAGAATCTCGTTGGGCTGTACAATGTTTTTTTCATTGATCGCTTCATTTAAAAAGCTAATGTTCAGTAAGCTCATAAAAGCGCCCGGTACGCCATGCCCGGTACTATCGCATACGGCTATGTAAAATGAAGTCCCTTTTTTAGTGGCCCAGTAAAAATCGCCGCTCACAATATCTTTTGGTTTAAAGAATACGAAGTGTTCCGGTAAATTGGCTTTCAACAAATCTTCATGCGCCAGTAAGGAGTACTGAATGCGTTTGGCGTAATTAATGCTGTCAACAATCTCTTTTTGTTTTTCTTCAATAATCACTTTTTGCTCTTCGGTTTCTTTACTCTTTACCTCAATGATCTGTTTTTGTTTTTGGGTTACCTTAAAGCGGTTGAACATGAACACCGCAAACAAACCTATCAATAATAAACCGCCGTACAAGGCATAACGCTGGGTTTGCTCCTGCTTGAATTTTACCGCAGTGATCTTTTGTTCTTCGGCAACTTTTACACTGTCGGCAGCAGCTTTCTTTTCATACTCATGTTTTAATTGTTGTTTCACCACGGCTTTCCTGGTTTCTTTATTGTTGAGACTGTCTTTCATTTGTATGTACAGGTTGTACATTTTAAACGCCTTTTCATAATTGTGCTGCTTCTCATACACATTCTTTAAAAGCTCGGCACCAAGCCTTGCAGGGCCTGGAAAGCCATTTTCCTGCGCCATCTTCAATCCCTTTTCACCATATTCTGCCGCTTTGGCAACATTGCCCATTTTAAAGTAAGTGCTGCCAAAGCGTATGAGGGCTGTTGCTTGTCCCATTTCACTGCCTGTTTCTTCTTTCAGTTTTAAGCTTTTTTCTACATATTCCAGCGCCTGCTGATAGTCACCCTGTTTATCATAGATATAAGCCAGCCCAAGATAGTTGTCAGCAATAATATTTTTATAGCCGCCCTTTTCCGCCAATTTTTGACTTTTTTGATAATAGTCTATGGCTTTTTTAAGGTCTTTTGTAGAGTAAGCCCTTCCCAGGGAACTTAGAACCTGAGCAATACGGCTCTGGTCGTCTGATCTTTCAAAATAAGTCATGCTTTTTTCGAGAGAGGAAATATGGTTTGTTGTATCACCTGTTTCAATGTATACAGCAGCCATATTATGCAACACTGAACCGGCGCCACTAAAATTTTTGATAGTTTCCATCATTTTCAGGGCTTTGTCGTAATAGTTCAGGGCGTTATTAATATCTCCTTTCTGGTAATAGTTGCTGCCTATATTGGTCAAACAACCTGCCAGGTCGTAGCTCTGGGTACCTTTTGGGTATGAATCCAAGGCTTTTAAGAGGAATTCCAGGCCTTTATCCATATCGCCATGGCGTTGGTAATAAGAACCCATATTGATGTAAGTAGCAGGCAGGGCAGCTGAGTCCCGGATGGCTTGTTTAATGTTCAATGCTAAACGGTAATTGGCTATTTCCTTGTCGCCATCGCCGGTAACCGCATAATGATAATACGCTTCATTATCGTAAGCCGCCGCCAGGTAATGTGAAATGGTACGGTATAAGAGAGAGCCAGACTTTAGCGGCTTTTGTTTTTCGAGGGCCAGTTTAATGGCCGGTTGTGCATAGGAAAGGATTTCGGCTGGTTCGCAGATACCGCTCAGGGAGCAGAGAGCACTTAATTTTGTGGTGTCGACCGTAGTGGTGTTGACTATTTTTTGAAGGGAATCGATAATTCGTTTTTGTGCTATACTTAAATGACTAGTGCCTGAAAGTAAAAGCGTGAGAATAAATGCGCGGAAAATATTCATACGTTTAAATTTTAATAAAATAAAGAGGACGCAAGGGCAGGAGACAAACTTAACCTAACGGATAAGGATGCTCTAAATTAGTTTTTTGGATGGGATAAAAAAACAATTATGAATTTTTTTTCAGAATACCTAAAGAGAACAACACACCCCCTTAATCCCCTCTTGTTAGAGGGGAAACGGAACAACTCTAAGATGCCTTGATCTCCTCAATAATGAGTTGAATGCTGGTATTGCCCCTGAACTCATTCACTTTTATTTTATACACAATGTCAACAGGGATATTGCGCTTAAAGAAATTTAAATAGTCGCCTTTGTTAAAAGCAATGGCTTCCAGTTTGGTAAGCTTTGTATTGGGTTGGTACAGTTCCAGCTTTAAATGGTTAGTACCAACCACCCTGGCAAAGCCAGTGTCCAGTACTGCGCGGCTGCAAAATACGGGTGTCATGTTATGCGGGCCATGCGGGGCAAACTGGCCCAGGATACGCACCAGTTTTTCATTGATATCGTCGAGTTTTATTTCAAGATCAATCTCAACTGTTGGAATGAGCATGTCATTTGTAATGCTTTTTGATACTTCATTCTCAAACGCTTCTGTAAACGCTTTCACATTTTCAATTTTAAGCGAAAGGCCGGCGGCGAATTTGTGTCCGCCAAACTGTTCCAACAAATGGCTGCAGTTCTCAATGGCGGTGTACACATCAAAATCCTTTACGCTGCGTGCCGACCCGGTAGCCATGCCATTCGATTCGGTAAGGATAATAGTTGGCTTGTAATAACGCTCAATCATGCGCGAGGCCACAATGCCTACCACGCCTTTGTGCCATGAAGGGTTGAATAGCACGGTTGATTTACGGAAAGGAGTAATAGGATCGAGCTCCAGTGTTTCAAAAGCTTCGTCGGTAATGCTGATGTCAATATCGCGTCGCTGCGTGTTGGTTTCATTTATTTTTTTTGAAAACTCAACCGCTTCTTCGGTGTCGCTTATCAGCAACTCTACTGCTTTGGAACCATGTTCAATGCGCCCTGCGGCGTTAATGCGTGGGGCAATGGTAAACACCAGCGTGGTTATGTCCAGTTCCCTGTCTTGTTTGTTAAGAGCCAGCAAGGCTTTCAAACCCGGGCGCGGATCGGCATTGAGCTGCTTTAACCCGTAATGCGCCAGCACACGGTTCTCGCCGGTAATGGGCACAATATCAGCAGCAATGGAGGTTACCACCAGGTCGAGGTATTGATATACTTCGGTGGCATCGATCCCGTTTTGAATGCAGAATGCCTGCGCCAGTTTAAAGCCAATGCCACAGCCGGCCAGCTCTTTATAAGGGTAAGGGCAATCGTTTTGCTTGGGGTCTAAAACCGCAAGCGCTTTCGGGATCTCGTCGCCTGGCAAGTGATGGTCGCAGATGATAAAATCAATGTGCTTTGCATTGGCATAATCAATTTTATCGTTGGCCTTAATACCGCAATCGAGGGCAATAACCAACGAGTAATTATGCTCCGCTGCGTAGTCAATGCTTTTAAACGAAATTCCATAACCTTCGGTATAGCGGTCGGGAATATAATAACGTATCTCGGGAATGTATTTTTTAAAGAAACTGTATACCAAGGCTACCGAGGTTGTTCCATCCACATCATAGTCGCCAAAGATGAGCACTTTCTCTTTATTGGCAACCGCTTTTACAATACGGTCAACCGCTTTATCCATCCCTTTCATTAAAAAAGGGTCGTGCAGCATGTCGAGCGAAGGGCGGAAAAATGTTTTGGAATCGTCGAAGGTAGTAACGCCTCTTAGTACCAATAACTTTGCAATGGTTTCATCCACCGATAAGGCCGACTGTATAGCGCCTACACTTTCCGGGTCGTTGAGGGGATGTATGTGCCATTTTTTTTCCAAGGGCAATTATGTGAAATAACATATTTATCACTTCGAGCGGAGTCGAGAAGTAGACAATTGTTTATTGGGTCTCGACTCCGCTCGACCTGACAAGGAATTAAGCGATGTTATGATAAACGGTCATGATGTCGTCATCCTCTTCCATTTTATCAATCATCTTTTTAAACTCCATTTCCTCTTCTTCACTCAGTTCTTTAGAGGTAGTTGGGATATAGGTTTTGATGGTTTCTTTTACCGTGTATTTTTTTTCTTCAAGACCGGCCTGCATGGCGCCAAAATCATTAAAGGCAACCTGTACAATGAGTTCGTTGTTCTCCTCATCCCAGGTCAGTTCTTCAGCACCATAATCAATCAGGTCGAGTTCCACATCATCGTGGTTTAACCCTGTAGAATCTATTTTAAATAAACCTTTGCGTTCAAACATAAAGCTTACCGAGCCGGTAGTTCCCAATGATCCGTTGGCACGGCTAAAGTATACCCTTAAGTTAGCCACAGTTCGTGTAGGATTATCGGTAGCGCATTCTACCAATACCGGAACCCCAAAAGGACCGTATCCTTCATACACAATTTCATCAAAGTTCGACGAATCTTTTTCGGAGGCGCGTTTAATGGCGCTTTCCACATTGGTTTTTGGCATGTTTACCGCCTTGGCATTGGCAATACAAGCCCTTAGTTTCGGGTTCATTTCGGGATGAGGTCCTCCCTGCTTTACGGCCATCACGATCTCACGGCCTATTTTGGTAAATTGCTTCGCCATTTTGGCGTAGCGCTTGAACATTGTAGCTTTTCTGGTTTCAAAAATACGTCCCATACCGGTTAGTCTTAAATTATCTAAATTTCGACAAATTTAATTCAAAATTACTGTTACTTCACTACTTTTACTATAAAATAAGAACAAAAATGAGCGGCTTTTACACATTAGATACTTTCCAGGTGCATATCAAATTACCGGAGATTTTTACCCGTCGGTTTGCTGCTCTTATCCCGGAGCAACGGGAGCGTGTGAACCAGTTACTGGAACAACGCGTTATTCTCAATTATGCATTGGATATGGAACGCAGTAACCTGTGGGTAACCATACAGGCAAAAGACCAGGAAGCTGTGATGGATATTTTATCGACCTTTCCTATTATTAAAGATGTGAAGGTGGAAATCTTTGAGCTGGCCTTTTTTGATTCGGCTCCTATGGGCCTGCCCGAGCTTATTATGAACTAAAAGGTTTATCCGAACCGGAATACCAGTAAAAAAATCAATCCTGCTACGGCAATTAAGCCGTGCGCTATTCCCAACCATTTGGGAATTACTTTCCCCATAAAATCATGCAATACTAAAATAACTCCGCCTGTTGCCGCTATCAGGAACAGGATCATGCTTTCGAGTGGAATAGGGTTATGGTCGCTTGAATAAACAAATAAAAGAACAATGGCTGCCAGTGCCAAAGGGCCATGAGCAAAGATCAAAGCCCGTGAGGGCTTTTTATCCTGTAACACAAAACTCAACATTACCATGCCGATGATGGCGCTTAACGAAAAAAGGGCTATTGCATAATTTATCATAATGGGTGTTTATGATAAGCTATGCAAATTGACTGCCCGTGCTTTGTGAAGGCTCGGTTTGGTAATGTGAAATAAATTACACAGGGCTCAGGCCTCATTCATGATCCTGCTCCATTCCTTTTCGGCCTTATCGATCCATGTTTTTGAATCGCCCTTTTCTTTTCGTGTCATGTGCTGTGCCTCATCTACGATGTCGTGGAAAATAAGGGCGGCATCTTCCTTGCGGTGTTGTTTCAGTAAAAAATCACCATAGCAGTAGCGTGCTTCATAATTCGAAAAGCGATGGTTCATGGCATTGAATTCTTTTTCGGCCTGGGTGTTATTGCCTAGTTGTTGCAATGCCAATGCATACAACAAATTGGCCCTGTGTTTCGAAAACTCAAAGCTGCGGCTCACTTTGGGGGCAATGGCCACAATCTTATCATACTGTCCTAAATTATAATAAGCCTGGATGAGTTGCTTTACAACATGTTCATTGTCATGAAACACGCCTGTTAAACCGGGTTCATATAATTCAATGGCTTTTTCGTTGGCACCGTTTTGAAGATAGGCATCGGCAAGGGCTACACGGTTTGTAAAGGTATCGGAGAATTTGAATCGTTTTTCCAGGTCGTTGATCCTGCCACCCGGATTGGCAATGGTTTGAACTGTACTTTGTACCGCCGACACATGACGCTTTTTGATGACCTCGCTGAAAATATAAACGATACACCCAATGAGGGGCAGAAAGACAATGAGCCAGAGCCATTTGCCCTGGGTACCCCGTTTAATGGAATGAAAGACGCAAAGTCCTTGCAGGATAAGGACAAGGTAATAATAGCTGTAAAGATTTTCGAGGTAGGGGAACATGCTTGTTTGTTTTTTTATTATCTGTTAAATATATAATTCATTTTAAGGTGCTGTTAGATCCGGATCCCAACAATGGTAACATCATCCACCTGCTCCAGGTTGCCCACCCATTCCATGAGTGTTTTATCAAGCAACTCCTTTTGTTCGTTTAGTGGCAGGTGTGAGTTGGCAATTAATAATTCTTTTAAATTCCTGCTCATGAATTTTTTTCCTTTTGGTCCGCCAAACTGATCGGGAAAACCATCCGTTAAGGCATACACCATATCTCCTTTTTGCAGGTCAATTGTATGTAATGTGAATGATTCATGCTGCTTGTCGCTTTTTCCTACCGACATTTTATCTGGTTTTATTTCAATCAACTGCATGTCAGTTTGAGTAGAGCTTTGCTCGTATTGAGAACCTTTTGTATCACTTCTCGATACGCCTCCTTCGCCGGCACTCGAAGTGACAGTTGAACGAACGATCCACACCGGGTTATTGGCTGCGGCTACCTGTAGTTTTTGATTGGCGAAATCGAACAGCATTAAGCTGCAATCCATTCCGTCTTTTCCACCATCGGCACTGCCATCTTTTTTCAGGCGTTCAATAATGGTGTTGCGGGTGTGGTTTAAAATTTCGGCAGGGTTGCTGTTGTGTTCAATCGCTTTTTCAAGGCTTGTAATGTTTAGCAAGCTCATAATGGCTCCTGGTACTCCATGACCTGTACTATCGGCAGTTGCAAGGTAGAATAGTTTCCGGTTACGCGTTTCTTGTTCCCGGTTTTCATAACCAGGAACTTTAAACCCTGAACCTGAAACCTCTGCAGCCCAATAAAAATCGCCGCTTACAATGTCTTTTGGTTTAAAGAAAACAAAGTACTCTTGCAGGTTCTGGTCGAGCAATTCTTTTGTGGCTAAAAAACTGCGCTGAATGCGTTCGGCATAATTGATACTATCCGTAATCTCTTTATGTTTTTCCTCAACAATATGTTTTTGGTGTTCCACCAATTGTTTTTGCTGCTCAATGATCTTGTTTTTCTTTTGGTTAATGCGCAAGCTGCGCCATATGGCAGCGGCCAGGCCCAGTACCAGGATCAAAACAATGCTGACGGCGATGGTAACAATTTGTTGTTTTCTTTTTTCGCTGGCGGTTACGGCATCTTTTTTTTCCTGTAGCAACTTAGCCGCCGACTCTTTTTTATCAAATTCATACAGCATCTGGCTTTGCACCGTTTTTTGCGTATTAGCCTCATTCAATAAACTGTCCTTTACAATAATGTAAGCTTTGTAAGCATCCAGTGCCTGTTGAGGGCGACCTGTTAACGCATATACTTCGCTTAAGGATTGGTTGGAAGATTTTATACCATCAAGGAAACCTAATTCTTTTGATAAGGTCAGCGCTTTTAAACCGTAGGCTTCCGCTTCCCTGTAATTTTTTAGTGCTTTGTAGGTTACACACAAATTAACGTAAGAGTTTGCCATGCCAAATTTATCATCCAGTTCTTCGCGGATCTTTAAGGCGGCCAAATGATTTTTCAAGGCTTCCTCATAGTTTCCTTTATCTGTATAAACCAGGCCAATACCAGTATACGAATACGTTAAACCTTCCTGGTCGTTAAGTTCCTCCTGTATGTTTAAGGCGGCTAAATAGTTTTTCAGGGCTTCGTCAAAATTACCTTTGTCGTAATAAATACTCCCTATGTTGATGAAGGAAGAAGCCGTAGAAGGCTTGTTGCCCATGCTTTCATAAATGGTTAAAGCAGCTGTGTAATTTTTGAGCGCGTTGCTATAGTTTCCCTGGTCGGCATACACATTGCCAATGTTATTGTAAGAACCGGCAATGCCTTTTTTATCGTCTATTTCTTCCCTGGTCTTTAAAGCGGAAAGATGGTTTTTCAATGCTTCGGGATAAATGCCCTGCCCGTGATATAATAATCCAAGGTTGTTATAGGAATTGCCAACCGCTTTTTTATCGCCGCTTTCTTTCCTGAGTCTTAACGCGGCCAGGTGATTTTTCAAAGCCTCTTCAAAATTCCCTTCACCTGCATAAATTAAAGCCAGCCTGAAATACATATTTCCAATACCGGTTTTATCACCAAGCTCTTCCCATAATTTTAAAGCATCGTTGTAATGTTTTAAGGCGCTTTTGTCATCACCAAGGTCCTGGTAAGCGGTACCTGTATTTGTACAAGCCTGCGCGACGCCTTTTTTGAAGTTTAGTTTTTCGCCCAGTAGTTTTGCCGCACTACTAAACACAAGTGCAGAGTCGTTGTAGCCTTGCAGGCACAATTGTTTGCTGAGTTGGTTCAGCGCGTTTACCTTATTGGTATCTTCTTTCGCGGTTTTTAATACCTGTTGTAAAGAGTCGGTTTGTTTGGTTTGTGAAAAACAATTTTTGGTGCCGCATGCCAGAGCAAGCAAAAAGACAATTTTCAAAAAACCGTTTTTCATAGCATTTTACAAAGTAATTAAGTCAAACGTTTTATCAGGCCTGATGCCCCTTTCGGTTTGCGAAACAGTGCAACACTCAATAATGGGATCATGTTCAAAAAATAAGGTCCAGTTGTTTTGAGCGGCTTGTTTTAAAATGTATTCTTTTTCTTTTAAGGTGTTGAGCGGGCGAACATCATAACCCATGACATAGGGAATAGGAATGTGTCCCGCCGAAGGAATAAGGTCGGCTAAAAAAGCAACGGTGGTATCTTTGTATTTTAACAGGGGTAGCATCATGGCTTCGGTGTGTCCATTGGCTTCGTACATGCTAAAGCCGGGCATAAAATCGCTGGTGGGATCCAGGAAATTCAGTTGTCCGCTTTCTTTGATGGGCATGATGTTCTCTTTCAGAAAACTTGCTTTTTCGCGCGGATTAGGATTTATGGCCCAGTCCCAGTGTTTTTCGTTGCACCAGTAGTTGGCATTTTTAAAGGCCGGTGCAAGTTTGGTCCGGTCGGCATTGTATTCAATGCTCCCGCCACAGTGGTCGAAATGCAGGTGCGTTAAGAACACATCGGTGATGTCGTCGCGGTGAAAACCATGTTTGGCCAGCGATTTATCAAGGGTATCGGTTCCGTGTAAGTAGTAGTAGCCAAAGAATTTATCATCCTGTTTGTTGCCCATGCCATTATCAATCAGGATCAAACGTTTGCCATCCTGCACCAGCAGGCAGCGCATGGCCCAGCTGCACATGTTGTTGTCATCGGCAGGGTTTGCTTTTTGCCAGATGGATTTTGGAACAACGCCAAACATGGCGCCGCCGTCTAATTTAAAATGCCCGGTATTGATGGAGTAAAGTTGCATAAGTACAAAGAGTTAATGAATTAAAGATAGAGAGAATTATGAAAGCTGGCAAAAGATTTTATGAATTGTTCCATCTATCTGAATGCCGTCATTCATTACCAGGTGATGAGTTTTTATACAGGTTTAGTGATGAACGACTGTAAAGAGTGAAGGTGTCTTTTGAGTTTACAAAGAAATTGTTATATTAGCTTATCATTTAAACCATACACTCATGAGAACACTTCATTATTACGGAATTATTGCCGCCAATTTTTCTGAAGCCAAAAAACATCAAGATCACATTTCGGAAGTTTTAGTAGTTGAAGTAGATACAGACGGACACATCCACTATCATGCGAAAACACATACCAAAGATGAAGCCGCTAAGCTAAAACCATTATATACAATGGTTTGGAACTATAGTACTGGTAAATGGGCAAGAGGCGCCGCTGTTAACCTTGAGCATGTAAAAGATAAAACGTACCTGAGAAGCAAGAAGAACAATACGGAAGAAGATAACCTGTCGCATTTATCAAGTATTGAGAGCTATCTTAGCAACTCAGCGCAATAGTTAATAATAATTGAATTTCAGCTTTCCTTCGCTCACCTCTAAATTAGGGAAGGGGATTTTTATAACGTTGAGGCAGGAAAAAACAGACCTCAATAGTTTCGACCTGGTTTTAATCCGGGTAAGGTCAACATCCAATGAGAAATAACCTTGCCGGTAGCGGTTAAAATAATGGGTTGTACCATCTTCGTCAACAACCAGGATATTGTTGTACCGTGCACCCAACATGCCATTGGCGCCATAACCAAACGCCACATTGAGCCATCGGGGAAATTTAGTGTCTTTACGCATAAACGAAGAAGGGTTAATGCTGAGCCAGTAAGTTTGCCCGTTATAATCTTTTAAAATTTGTGTGGCAAACGATTCACCCAGCAGGTCGGTGCGGTATTTGGCATAGCCCGATGTATAAAACGAAAACTTCAATTGTATGCGTTGCTCATTCCACCATGCTTTTTGTCCTATAGCCAAGCCGCAGCCTAAAGCGTTAGCTGCCATATCGCCCCAGCTGAAACCCCAGCCCGAACTGTAGCCATCCATCACCTCAATGGCGCTCATATAGGTAAAGCCACTTAAGCCGCCAATAACCAATTGTTTTTTTTTGGAGTAACCGGCCCATTCCATGGCATCCATCATTAAGCGTCCCGATTGGTAGGTTGAAAATGTATGCCCGTACTTATCCATCTGGAACCACTCGTCGTTATCATTAAACGTGTGAAATTTAGAGGAACTGTACTGCTGGTACCAGGCCTGGTTTAAATAGGCAAGTGAACCCGCGGTTATAGCCACGGAAGAAATACCCAGCGTTAGTTTTCTTTTTTTTAAAACAGATAAGGAATCGCCGGCAAACGATAACTGATGTGCCGATAACAGGAGGAGTATGAAAACTTTAAGACGTAACAAAGCGCTGGTTAAAACTATTTAAATGTACTAAATTAAATAGAATAGCGGCTTATTAGTTTGTGAGGAAAGCTATGTTTTATATATCTTGTTAAGATAATCTTTCTTTTACTTTTTTCCTTGGATGAAAAAAGTAAACAAAAAAATCAAGTCAAAACGATTCCTCCCCGCTCTTTTGATTCTTAAGATTCGCCCCTGAAAAACACTGAAGGTTTTTCAGGCTCATCTAAAAGAATCAAAATTCACAGCTCGCCGACTTCGCGTTTTGACAGGCCTGCGCGCTGCTCCGAATCAGCTTTACAACAAATAGAAAATTTCTCTGATGTTACTAAAATGCTTTTATTTCAATAAAGCCAATTGCAGCACATCGGTCATTTGGCTTACATATTTAAAGGTTAAGCCTTTTAAATAATCGGCTTTAATATCGTCCACATCTTTTTTATTGTCTTCGCATAAAATGATCTCTTTAATGCCGGCACGTTTTGCAGCCAGGATCTTTTCCTTAATGCCGCCAACCGGTAATACTTTTCCGCGAAGGGTAATTTCGCCGGTCATGGCCAGGTTCTTTTTTACCTTGCGTTTTGTTAATGCAGATGTAATGGAAGTAAGCATGGCAATACCGGCGCTTGGCCCATCTTTAGGCGTAGCGCCTTCCGGAACGTGAACATGGATGTTGTAATCTTCAAACATTTGCGCGTCAATATTGAGTGCCTCGTTGTGCGATTTTATGAACTCCAGGGCCAGGGTGGCACTTTCTTTCATCACATCTCCCAAATTTCCGGTTAAGGTTAATTTTCCGCCTTTGCCTTTGGATAAGCTGGTTTCAATAAACAGGATGTCGCCGCCAACCTGTGTCCATGCCAGGCCTGTCACTACACCCGGTACATCATTGCCCTGGTACTTGGCTTTTTCGTGCGATGGTCCAAGGATCTTAGCAATCGATTCTTCATTGATCTTTGGCAGCGATTCTTCTTTGGCCACATGCACCGCTACGTGGCGGGCAATTTTCGAGAGGCGTTTTTCCAAACCACGCACACCGCTTTCGGCAGTGTAATTCTCAATCACAAATTCCAATTGTTTATCGCTGAGCTTAAGCTGCGCTTTTTTTAAACCGTTCTCTTCAATTTGTTTTGGCAATAAGTGTTGTTTGGCAATTTCAATTTTTTCTTCAACGGTATATCCGCTTACATCAATAATTTCCATACGGTCGCGCAGGGCAGGTTGTATGGTAGCTAAGTTGTTACAGGTAGCAATGAACAATACCTTGCTCAGGTCATAATCATTCTCCAGGAAATTATCGTAGAAGGTCGAGTTTTGTTCAGGGTCCAACACTTCCAGCAATGCCGAAGAGGGATCGCCGTGGTAATCGCTTCCCACTTTATCGATCTCATCTAAAATAAACACGGGGTTTGAGGACTGTACCTTTTTTAAGTTTTGCAGGATCCTGCCAGGCATGGCGCCAATGTAGGTTTTACGGTGGCCGCGAATCTCGCTTTCATCTTTTAAACCACCCAGGCTCATGCGCACATATTTGCGGCCAATGGCCCGGGCAATGCTTTTGCCCAACGATGTTTTACCAACACCCGGAGGGCCATATAAACAAAGGATGGGCGCTTTCAGGTCGCCTTTTAGTTTCAATACCGCCAGGTGTTCAAGGATACGTTCTTTTACTTTTTCCAAACCAAAATGATCTTCATCCAGCGTTTTTTCGGCATGTTTTAAATCAAAATTATCTGTTGTGTATTCGCCCCATGGCAGGTCCAGCAATAGCTCCACGTAATTGGTTTGTACGCCAAATTCGGCCGAGTTGGGGTTCATGCGGGCCAGCTTGCCAATTTGTTTTTCAAACACTTCGGCAATCTCGGGGTTCCATTTTTTTGTCAAAGCCCTTTCTTTCAGGTCTTCAATATCCTGCTCATGGCTTTTTTCGCCAAGTTCTTCCTGTATGGTTTTTATTTGCTGGTGCAGGAAATAATCGCGCTGCTGTTTGTCAATATCAACCTTTACTTTGTTTTGGATCTGGTTTTTCAGTTCCAGCATTTGCAATTCTTTGGCTAAATGAGCCAATACCATGGTCGCGCGGTCCTTTAAACTGGGCACTTCGAGCATGAGCTGCTTTTCGGTAGAGGTGGCATTCATGTTCGATGAAATGAAGTTCACCATGAAATTCTGGCTCTCAATATTGTTCAGCGCAAACCCGGCTTCGGTAGGAATGTGTGATGATTTTTGAATGATCTGTAAAGCGGTATCCTTTAAGCTGGAAACAATGGCCTGGAACTCCTCATCATCCTTTTCGGGCCGGGTTTCTTCAAAACGCTCTGTTCTTGCTTTGTAATACGGATCGGTTTGGGTAAATTCTTTGATGCGGAAACGTTTCTTCCCCTGTATAATAACAGTGGTATTGCCATCGGGCATGCGCAGCATTTTAATGATTTGTGCAACGGTTCCCACAGCATGCAGGTCCTCGGGTTTTGGGTCTTCCACGCTGTCGTTCTTTTGGGCTACCACACCAATGGTTTTATCGCCCTTGTAAGCGTCTTTTATCAGGTTGATGGATTTATCCCTTCCAACGGTAATGGGGATCACCACGCCGGGAAACAAAACGGTATTTCGGAGCGGTAAAATTGACAGTATTTCTGGGATTTTTTCGGCGTGCATATTGTCTTCATCCTCCGCCGAAAGCAAGGGAATAAAGTCGGTGTCCTCGTCCATCATCGGTTCAAAGGCCATTTTATCGTGATTGTTAAAGAAACTCATAGCAAAATTGTCTAATAATTACCCATACCATACGATTATTATGCCATTGGCAAATCAGGACTTTGTGTCATAAAAAAGCCCGTCACGGTTAATCGCGACGGGCTTTTTCTATCATTAAAAAGAGCTTTATTTTGAAATGCTGATCTTTTTAGTTCCTGTTTGTCCATCCTGGCTCATGAATTTAGCAAAGTAAATGCCTTCTTTAAATTCAGAGGTATTGATAGTAAGAACCGTTTCCATATTATCTTTTGACAACGATGTGCTGTAAACCGTTTTACCGGTAATATCAATGATTTCTACAGATGACATTGGTACAGAACTGAAGTCGAAGTTAACCTCGTTTACAGCCGGGTTAGGGAAAGCGGAAACCGCTGAAAAAGCAGATTCGTATTCCGATACGCCAGCTGCAATCACATTGGTCATAATTACCGATCCTATGGATGGCGATCCGGCGCTGTTGGTAAGGGTAAAGGTAGCCGCTACAGGGTAGTGGTTGCCATTAATATACCACATGTACTCATCGTTGTTGTAGTTGATGCTACCTCCGCTATAAACATCCGAATAAACCTGTACAAAGTGTACGCGCACCGCGTTGCCAAATGTACCGCTTGGTAAGGTAATGCTGCCATAGCCGTCATAAGTTACGGTAGTTGTTCCTGTTCTTGTAAATGTCAACCCGTTTGTAAAGGTTGTTGCCCAAGTATCAGAATAGGTATTGCCCATGTTAAAAGGGAAATGCAATTGCTCTTCAGGATTTGAATAGCTCATGGTGATACCGCTCACATATTGTCCCTGGTTTTTTAAGGCAGAAGACGAAGTGTTATAGTAAAGGTACATACCGCCGTAGTTTGCACTGGCATTGGCTTGCGAAAAAGCAGCAGCATAAGGTGTGCTGGATGCTGAGGTTACCGTATAAGTAGCTGCTGTACCGCCCGAAGAAGGGGTAACGGTCCAGTTTTGGTTTGCACCGGCACTTCCGGGACTAACACCTCCGCCGTTTTTTAAAGTTAAAAAATCGCCGGCAACAGGGTTGATTCCTGTAGCTGTTAAGGTTGGCTGTGCAATGGCAGTTGCCGAAAAAAGGCTTGCTACCGATAAAATTGAAAGTAGATGTTTTTTCATATGGATTGGTTTTTAGGGTTTACGATGTCAATAATAATTATGTCTATTTTGCTATGCTTATTTTTTTGGTTACTGTTTCGCCATCTTCCAGTTTAAATTTCGCGAAATAAATTCCGTCTTTAAAATCGCTGGTATTTACCTTCAGCACATTATCCATCACGCTTTGAGAAACCTGTTTATTGTAAACTATTTTTCCGGCAATATCCAGCATCTCAATTTCTTTTACAGTGATTGTATTATTCAACTCAAAATTAAGTTCGTTGGCAGCAGGGTTTGGGTAAGAGCTGATATACGACGATAATTCGTCTTGTTCATGTACGTTTGTGGCAATATTGGTTAAAATAGTTGAACCTTCAACATTGAAAGCTGCTACCGTGTAGGTGCTGGCAATTGGCTGATGAGAGCCATTTATGTACCATAAATAAGAGTCGGTGCTATAATTAATAGTGGTGCTGCCTGATTGAAAAACAGCATCTTCAACAGAATGAACACGAACCACATTATTATAGGTTCCGCTAGGCAAGGTTACAGTCCCATAACCATCATAGGTGATGGTAGTTGTTCCTGTTGTGGTAGCTCCTGTGTTTTGTTGAGTACGCAGCCAGGTATCGCTATATGTATTACCCATACTTAAAGGGAATCGTAAAATTTCTGCCGGATCGTTATATGGTATAATGGCCGCTGAGCTTGATGTACCATAATGTCTTAAGGTCAGGGACGATGTTTTATAATAGTCATAAAAACCCGAGCCGTCAGTGAGGCAAACATCTGCAGCCAGAAAATAACTTCCGTTTGGTGTGGATGAAGGATTATAAGTATCCATTATGGACAGGGTTGTAGTGCCGGCAGGTACTATATTCCAGTTTTGGTTTGCTCCTGAATTTCCCGGGGAAAAGCCTGAAGAGTAGTTTTCAATAGCAAAAGCATCGCCCACAACCGGGTTGATACCAGTGGCTGTTAAAATTGGCTGAGCAATGGCAATTGAACCAAGGAAAATAAATGCCGTTAAAATAGAAAGTAGATTTCTTCTCATCCAAAGTGGGCTAGGGGTTATTTATGTAAATGTATGAAATTTACTTCTACTACCCAAATTTCCTTTCTCCCTTGTAATAATATCCTATCTTTGCGGCGTTGGAAAAGGGAAATTGGTGTAAATCCAATACTGTACCCGCAGCTGTAAGTTCTTTTTTAGGGTTATGCAAATGCCACTGAGTTCTTTTCGGGAAGGCGCATAACAGGAACAAGTCAGAAGACCTGCCAATAAATCAATGTTTGGAGTTTCGGGAAGAAAGCTCATAAAGGCATTGTACCCTTAAATAATGAAAGCACTTTTTAGTACCCCTCTCATTGGCTTGTGTTTTACAGGCCTCATGACTCATGCGCAATTTGCGCCCCCTGTTGGCCAACCTGGCACAACAGCCATGCATAAGGACAGTTCGGCTTTTGTGAACTGGGCCAACGCGGGCAACCTGGTACGCGGCTACCAGGATATTTCGGCGCATGGATCCGGTTTTACCAATGTGGGCGACAGCGCCAGCGCCTTTGGCCATGCGGGCACTACCGGAGTGGTAAGCCTTGGTGATGGCGGTTATTGCACGCTTCAGTTCAACACCCTTATCACTGACGGTAATGGGCCCGACCTGGCCGTATTTGAGAACGGCTTTGACGATAATTTCCTGGAACTGGCATTTGTGGAGGTAAGCAGCGACGGCATTAATTTTTTTCGTTTCCCCGCTACCAGTAATACCGATACAACTACGCAAACCGGAAGCTTTGGTTTTACCGACGCTACTAAGATCAATAACCTGGCAGGTAAATACAGGGGTGGCTATGGCACACCTTTCGACCTGGCCGATATTCCAAACAACGCCTTGTTGAATAAACAGGCCGTTACGCATGTGCGCGTAATGGATGTGGTTGGTTGCATGCAAAACGCTTATTGTACGCGTGATGCGGGCGGGCGTAAAGTAAACGATCCATGGCCAACAGCTTTTGGCAGCGGCGGTTTCGACCTCGACGCGGTAGGTGTTATACACCAGCAAACGGTAGGTGTTGAGGAACTGGATGTAGTACAGGTAAGTGTATTTCCCAATCCTGCAAGCAGCATACTTAATGTGTTTATGGGATCAGGCGGACATTATTCTATCACTATTTCAAATTTATTGGGCGAAGAGATCATAAGCCTCTATAGAGAAGCCAGCCATTCGGAAGTGGATGTGAGTAGCTTAAAGCAAGGTGTTTATGTTTTGACGCTTAGTTTAAACGGGAAACAAAAACAAATCAAATTTATAAAGTCCTGATCTAGAAAATTGATTTGGCCGAGTGATAAAGGAAATAATAGACAACGTATAAAATATTGCTCCATATAAAGGTGGATACGCTGATATAGAGTATCACCTTTTTTTTGTCCTTGTAAAAGCGCTCTCCTAAAAAAGCGCCAAGCGGAATTGAAATAATAAAAGGTGCCAGGGCGGCAATACCAACCAAACCAAAACGGTGTTTTACTTTGATGACCATGCGGTTGGTTTTGGTGAATTTTTTCTTAGGGCCTTTGTTGGTAATAAAGCGGTCTTTTAACGTATCCCACCACTTAAGGATCACATCGCTCAGATAGGTGAAGATAACCGTGCTGAAAATAGCGCCGGCACAGCTGGTGAGTACCGATTTTAAATAATGGAACTTGAAAAGGCCAACCGCGGTGGGCATGCCAATTTTTGAAAAAAACAAGGTCGACGATAAAAAAACAGAAATGTATTTCCAGAGTTCAGCGCTGTCCATGTTCCTGTTTTGAAAGAGAATTAAATTTTTTCGCCGTAGGCAAGATCACCGGCATCACCTAAACCGGGTACAATGTACGAGTGGGCTGTTAACTCCTCATCAACCGCGCCACACCAAATGGTTATGTTTTTAGTTGGCATGTTGGCCATCACATACTCAATGCCCTGGCGGCTACTAATGGCCGAAACAATATGCACGTGTTTAGGAGTGCCTTTTGCCATAATGGCTTTACAAGCCAGCACGATTGAAGCGCCGGTAGCAATCATGGGATCGCAGAGAATAAGCGTTTTGCCGCTAAGGTCGGGGCTCGATACATATTCTACATGAATATCAAACGTATTGTCTTTATGGTGGCGACGGTATGCCGAGATGAATGCATTTTCAGCCGCGTCGAAATAATTTAAAACGCCAATGTGTATAGGCAGTCCGGCACGCAAAATGGTAGCAATAACCGGTTGCGAAATTAAATGACTGGTTTCGGCAATGCCTAGGGGTGTTGTTGTTTCATGGGTTTCATAGTCCATTGTTTTCGAAATCTCGTAACTGATGATCTCTCCAATGCGCTCTAAATTCCTGCGAAAACGCATACCGTCTTTTTGAATGGTTATGTCGCGCAGCTCGGCAATGTATTGGTTGAAAATGGAATTTTGTTCGGATAGTATATGGACCATGATGCAATTGGTGTTAATGTTTATCTGTGATTTAGGCAACGAATGCGAAGCCTAATTTAAAATTTATAATCCAGAATTAATAATTTTTTAAATCGTTTCTTTCTTTTTCATGCTGGCCAGGTATACTCCAAAAATAATGAGCGCGGCAGAAACAACTTTAAGGAATGTTAATTGGTCCTTACCCAGCCAAACGGCAATTAAGGTAGCTAAAAAAGGTTGCAGGTAAATATACATGCTCACCACCGACGAACTCAAGGCTTTTAAGGCATAGGTGTTGAGCAGGTATGCCAGGAATGTAGTGGCAATGACAACAAACGACATGGCAAAAATAGCGTAAGGCGTTAATTGGTTCCATTTTACCTCTAACATGTCCTGCAGGCCAAAGGGACAAACATATATAAAGCCAAATAAAAACACCCATTTCATAACGGTTACCGTTTGGTATTTTTGCATGAGGGGTTTTGCCATAACCACAAAAACGGCCCAGGATAATGAATTGGCTAGGGTCAACAAGTCACCAAAAACAGTGTCGCTGCCAATGGCAAAGGTGCCATGGGCTTTAAACAATAATAAGGTTAATGCGCCAATAACCCCAAAGCCCAGGCCCGTAATTTTAGTAGCGGTTATTTTTTCTTTTAAAACAATAACGGTAAACAGCACCACGGCAATAGGATTGCTCACCATGATAATGGCCGAATTAATAGGGCTGGTTAAACTCAAACCCCATATAAAAAACAACTGATTAACCGCTACACCAAAAACGGCAAGCAGCATTAATTTTTTGAGATCGCCTTTTTCCAGTTTTTCAGGTTTTGAAAAAAAAGAGACTAACCAAAACAGGATAAAGGCGCCCGTGGCCCTCATCATTACCAGCCCAAATGGCTTTATGTGGTCGGGCATCAGGTCTTTGGCAATGGAGTAGTTTAAAGCATATATGACCTGTGCGGCAAGTAAAGAAATATGCGCTTTAAAAGATGGGTTCATTTTGATAGCAAATATGCGGTATTATTCTCAAATTTAGCCTATGTTATTTACCGATCATTTAAACAATAGCATTGAACTGAAAGCGTATCCAAAACGAATTGTCTCTCTTGTGCCATCGCAATCGGAGCTGCTTTGGGACCTGGGTTTACACAATGAACTGGTTGGTATTACAAAATTCTGCATCCATCCCGACAACATGTTTCACTCGGTTGAAAGAGTTGGAGGCACCAAGCAATTAAACATTGAAAAGATCAGGGCATTGAAGCCCGACCTGGTTATTGGAAATAAAGAAGAGAATGAGCAGGAGCAGGTAAGGATGTTGCAAAAAGAATTCCCGGTATGGATGAGCGATATTTATAACCTGGAAGATGCCCTTAAAACCATTACCGCCATTGGCGGGCTGTGCAACAAAAAAGAAAAGGCAACAGAGATCGCTGAATCCATTCATCATTCGTTTAAGAACATCAACACCATTCGCAAAAGGGTATTATACCTTATTTGGAAAGGCCCTTACATGGCGGCAGGGCGTGCTACATTTATTGGCGATATGCTCAACAGGATAGGGTTGGAAAATGCAATTGAAAACCCATCTTCACGCTACCCGGAATTGAGCCTTGAAGAGATCCGTTCGCTTAAGCCTCAATTTGTATTTTTATCGTCAGAGCCTTATCCCTTTAAAGAAAAGCACATCAGTGATTTACAGGAAGAACTTCCCGGCACCCGCATTATTTTAGTAGATGGCGAATTATTCAGCTGGTATGGCAGCCGCCTGTTAAAAAGTGTGACTTATTTTAATGAATTGATTAGGGAACAGCTAACGCATTAAGGTAATGTTTCCTTTCATTTTAAAGGGTTCTCCCAACAGATCGACACCGTCGACCTTGTATACGAACACACCTGTATTCATTTTCTGTCCTTTGTATGTTCCATCCCATCCATCGGTCAATGATGAGGTTTCAAAAACCTTTTCGCCCCAGCGGTCATAGATCTGCAGATTGAACGTAAAGATACATCGTCCGTGAACATTTATTATATCATTCAATCCATCGTCGTTAGGCGAGAACGCGTTTGGCATAAAGAAATCGCCGCAGTTAATATCCACAATAACGGTAACGGTATCCTGCGAATGGCAGTACTTGGAATTATACGATACAACAATGTATTCGGTAGTAACTGTTGGATGAACTACCGTGTTCGGACAACTTGGACAATCGATGGTAGTGATATTTGGCGACCATGAATAGTTTGTTCCTCCCGAAGCATATACCGTAGCCGATTCTCCAATGTTTATGGTTGTATCGCCATGTACCGTTAAGGTAGGTTGGCCGTACACTGTTACAAAATTATCTTTTATCAAACTGTCTGTACCACAAGCGTTGGTTGCTACCATGGTTACCGAAAAGTCACCGGCAGGGCCATAGTAGCAGGCTTCAGGGTGAGGTCCTGTCGAAGAGGTACCAGTACCATTTTCGTAATACCAGTTATAGGTCATTGGCTCGCTTCCGGTAGTGGTAGAACTAAATGTGACGCAACTTCCAATACAAATAGTATCCTTATTTAATACTTTAAAGTTACCAACCGGCGCTGTGCGAACCTCTAGTTTAGCTGTATCAGTTCCGATACACACACCGTTTGAAATGGTAACGGTATAAATAACCGTTGCGCTACTTGTGGGTTCTGCTATAATGCTTGATGTGTTGCTGGCCCCCTGTATGGCCGAGGTTGGTCCCCAGGTATAGGTTAAACCCGCCCCTGTAACATTGGAGTTGATAGCCACTGTTTTACTTAAACAAACCGAATAGCTGCCAGCGGTGATGGTAGGGCTTATTTGTGGCGCCACACTTACGGTGATGCTTGCCGGAATGGCGTTGCAGCCCGATGTGGATTTACCTGTTACGGTATAAGAAGTTGTAATTGATGAACTGGCTTGTAGAGTAGAGGTATGTACAGAACCACCCGGTAACCAGGTATAGCTGGTAGCGCCTGTAGCGGTTAATGTAGGGCTTGCCGATCCCGAACAGACCACCGTACTGGTAGCCGATACATGAATGCTGTCGCTTGGCAGTACCGTAACCGTAATCACTGTATTAGTGCTGCATGATCCGGTTGTTCCGGTAACACTGTAGGTTGTAGTAACTGTTGGCGAAGCTGAAACGGTTGTGCCGCTTGTTGAACTTAAACCCGTACCCGGAACCCACGAATACGTGGTAGCGCCACTGGCGGTTAAGGTTACCGACGTACCTCCAATACAATAATTGGTAGCGCTGGCTACTGCCGATGTGTTTACTGTAATGACGCTTACGGTAGCCACCGCGCTTGAAGTACAGGCACCGTTAACCGAAGTGACGGTATAGGTAATAGTGGTTGAAGGATTTGCATTGACTGCTGCACCCGATGTGGAACTTAAATTGGTATTAGGAGCCCATGTATAGCTTGTGCCGCCGCTTCCGGTTAATGTTACTGTACTGCCATTACAAATGGTAGTTGCCGACGGGGTTACCGAAACGGTAAATGCCGGCGAAACACTAACCGTTGCTACTGCCGACGAGGTGCAGGTTCCGCTACCGGTCATTACCGTATAGGTGGTGGTTATTGTTGGGGTAACGTTTACGGATGCTGTTCCTGCCGGAGCCGAACCGCTACTTGCCGTCCAGGTATAAGTACTTCCGCCTGACGCAACAAGATCGACCGCCTGACCAGAACAAATAGTGGTAGTGCTTGGTGTAACAGAAACCGAAGCTGCCGCATTTACAGTAAAGCTTGCAATGGCTGTATTACTGCACACACCATTACTTCCTGTAACGGTATACGTTATATCCGCCGAAGGACTTGCGTTAACGTTGGCCCCTGTAGTGGCGCTTAAAGCGGTGCCAGGGCTCCAGCTATAAGTACTTGCCCCGCTGGCGTTCAACGTAACTGTTGTACCATTGCAAATGGTGGTAGATGCCGGTGTGACGTTCATGGTGAACGCCGGCGCCACACTCACGCTTGCCACAGCCTGAGCTGAACAGGTACCCGAACCCGTTAATACCGTGTATGTAGTTGTTGTTGTTGGAGAGACTGTTATGCTTGCGGTACCCGGCGGATTGGTGCCGCTGCTGGCTGTCCAGGTATAGGTACTGCCACCAGATGCAACCAGGTTTGCCGACTGGCCTAAACAAATGGTTGTATTGCTTGGAGTAACACTAACCGATACCGAAGCCGCCACAGTAACGGTTACCACCGCGGTGTTGGTACAAACACCATTGGAGCCCGTTACCGTATAGTCGGTAGTAGTGGCAGGTGTAGCCGTAACCACCGCGCCGTTAGTAGAACTCAGGGTAGCGCCGGGAGCCCAGGTATAGCTTGTTGCGCCACTGGCATTTAACGTAATGCTTTGCCCGTTACAAATACTCGAATTAGGCGTTAAGGTTAATGAAGGCGCAGTTGATACAGGAACCGTAATGATGACAGCCGATGTGCAACCAGGTACACTGGTTAAAACCGTATACGTTGTATTGGATGTAGGTGATACCACCGCGATATTGGTATTTGAAATGGCAGGCCCCTGTGAGGCCGCCCAGGTATAAGAAGAGGCACTTGGTCCGCCGGTGGCTGTTAAGGTCGATGAACCCGGGACACACACAACAGTAGGCGAAGCCGTAACATTTACAGTAGGCGTAGGTAATACCTGTATGGATGAGGTGGCTGTTCCGCAAAGCGTTCCCTGGCAGGCGGTTAATGTTACCGTAAAGGTTCCCGAAGCATTAAAGGTAATGTTCGTAGTACCACTGTTTACTGCACTAAAAACAACGTTTGGAGAAGAAGCTGACCATGTGAAACTGGTTGGAGTTGATGTGGACGTTAGTGTAGCAGTAATGGTATTGGATTGGCAAACAGGAGATGGTAACGTTAATGAAAAAGTAAGCGGTGGAGTAGTGGTGGTTGGTACAGATAAGGTAACATCGTCAATGGCTACGGATGGATCGGCCCCATTGCCATCATCATCATTTTCCCAGGAAAAACCAATCTTAACATTGGCGTTATTATTTGCCGATGCAGGAAGCGCGATGGTTGCCGCGGTCCATTTTCCCTGGCCTCCACAACCTGTATTCACCGATTGAGCAATGGCGCCTAAATTTGTCCAGGTAGCTCCATTGAAATACCAAACGCTAGCAAAATCGGTACCAGCAACACCTCCCTCGATAAAAGCATAATTAAGTGAAATGGATGTTTTACCCGTACAGTTTATCACCGGCGATTCCATTCTCTTATTTGTCAGTGGGCAGGCAATTACACCACACAAGCCGCCTGCATCATATGCGGCGCCACAATCATTGGGGCAAACAAAGTTTCCCGGGCTTGCAGGATCGGAGCTGATGTGTAATGAAGCATTTCCACCTCCTGTGCAACCCGATGAACAGAGTCCTATTCCATTGTTTTGCTCAGAACAGCTAACGAACCACAAATTTGCTTCTGCTCCTTCCGGCCCAAGTATGGTTTGAACCCATGGACCATTTGCCCCGGTATAGCCAGGAGCCGGGCAAGCCGCCGAACAACCGTTGTTAAAATTCTCCGTCCAGAAAACCTGGGAATGAAGATAGCCCGTTAGGCAAAATAAACTAAAGAATAGTACTAATTTTTTCATACCTGTAATAATTTAAAATGTCTATCGAACCCCTATGCTTCCTTATTTATATGTAGGCTTGTTAAAGCTTCCTCCTAATGATTTACCATAACCAGGACTTGTATTAAAACGTAAACTGAACTCCAGTCCGCCTCTTGCTTTCGATACCCCTGTCAGTTGCGACATGTTAAAGTCGTAGCTCATGCAAAACGCGTATTTGTCATATTGAAATAACAATTGCGGGATAATGGCATCCTTCACGCGATAAAAAGCACCCAAAGAAATAGCGCATGGTTTTTTAATGCCGGTGTAAACCGATTGATCCTGTATAATGTATTTGAACAAGCAGCCTACATTTATTTCCTGCGAAGGACCTTGCCTCATATACAACGCACTTGGTACAATAGCTATACCGGCTCCCTTGATCCCGATGTCGAAATTAGTGTGCGCTACAAACTTTGCAAACTGTGGTGCTCCACTGCCTGAAAAAGAGTACTGGGGCATGTTAAAATGGAATGCGGAAATACCAATATCGAATTTTGTACCATCCTGCGCGCTGATGTAGCGTTCGCTTTTTGCATAATGATAAACAATCCCTCCAACAACATCGCCTTGTAATAAAGTGCTCATTGGTGTTTTTTCGCCCGAGGCGATGGATGCGTCATACGTGGAACCATTATACTGACTTTCCCACTGCAATTTGGTTGGGTCAATGGTCCGGTAATTCAGGCCTCCGCCAATACCGCCCGATAGTTTACTGTACTGTCCGGTCTTTACAATCACGTTCATGCCCAGGTTAGCAAGCAAAGAGCCTAAGCTGGCGTCGCCCGCTTTATCTTTATAAACACTTAAGGACATACCTACGAACGCTTTTTTCAGTTTCAGGTGTTTTAAAGCTCTTTCAATGCTTACACCGTAAGTTTGATAAGGGCTTGCTACACTGGCCCATTGATTCTTGTAATTGGCAATGATCCTTGTATCATACGCCGTACAGCTCATGGCAGGATTCAGCAGAACCGGTGTTTCATTGAATTGCGAAAAGTGAATGTCCTGCGCTTTTGCTAAAAATGGCAGAGCGATAACACCTGCTAAAATAATTTTTTTCATATCAACTATTTTTTTCATGTAATAGGTTTAATTATCTGATGAGTGTAATATTTCCTTTCAGGCTAAACGACTGCCCGTCTATGGAGACGCCATCGGCCTTATACACAAACACTCCTGTATTCATTTTCTGTCCTCTGTAAGTACCATCCCAACTATCGGTGAGCGATGAAGTTTCAAACACTTTCTCACCCCAACGGTCAAAGATCTGGAGGTTAAACGTTGAGATGCATCTTCCATGAACATTTATCACATCGTTTAAACCATCATCGTTAGGCGAGAACACATTAGGGATAAAGAAATCACCACAATTCACATCCACAACAACCGTTACCGTATCATACGATTTACAATAAGGCGAATCGTATGCTGTAACAATGTAATCGGTAGTTACCGTAGGGCTTACAACCGTTGATGAACAACTTGTGCAGGCTATCGATCCGTCTATATCCGGAGCCCATGAATAAACAGTTGCACCGGACGCGTAAACGGTTGCAGTTTCGCCAATATTAATGGTTGTATCGCCATGCACGGTCAAAGAAGGTTTAGCAAATACGATCACAAAATCATCTTTTATTAAACTGTCTGTACCACAAGCGTTGGTTGCTACCATGGTTACCGCGAAGCTACCGGAAGGTCCGAAATAGCAGGCTTCAGGGTGAGGGCCTACCGAAGAGGTACCTACACCGTTTTCGTAATACCAGTTATAAGTTATTGGTTGGCTTCCGGTTGTGGTAGAACTAAATGTCACGCAAGTTCCAATACAAATGGTATTACTGTTCAGCGGTTTAAAATTACCGGTAGGTGGTGTGCGAACCACCAGTTTTGCCGTATCAGTACCTGTACATACGCCATTGGAAACAATGACTGTATAAATAACAGTAGCGGTACTTGGTGGAAGCGCGCTGATGCTTGAATTACTCACGGCACCCTGTATGGCGGCAGATGGCGACCAGGTATAAGTTAATCCGGCTGCCGATGGAGCGACAACAAGGCCTGTTGTTTGGGTTAAGCACACCGTAGGGCTTCCGGTAATAGTTGGTGTAATAGGAGCGGAAACGCTTACCGTTTGCACGGCAGGTATTGCATAACAACCCTGGCTTGTTTGGCCTAAAACCGTATAATTGGTAGTAGCAATTGGGTTGGCAGCCAGGGTACTGCTATTTGATGAGCCCGGTAACCAGGTGTAAGTATTAGCCCCCGTGGCAACAAGAGAAGTGCCCGGTCCATTCAGGCAAATAACCGTGCTGGTTGGCGTAATGGATAAACTTACAAGAGGAGGCACTGTAATGGTGACAACTGTTGTTGAATTGCAGGCGCCCGTACTACCGGTTAATGTATACGTCGTTGTAAGTGTTGGAGAAGCCGTAACAGTGGCTCCCGAAGTACTGCTCAAACCTGTTGGAGGACTCCATGAATAGGTTGTGGCACCACTCGCCGTTAAAGTAACACTTGCTCCGCCAACACAGTAGCTATTTGACGATGCGGCAACCGCCGTGCTCACTGTAATAACGCTTACGGTTGCTGTTGCTGAACTTGTGCAGGAACCTGTAGCGCCAATAATACTGTAAGTAGTTGTTACCGTTGGATTTGCCGTTACAGTGCCGCTGTTAGGATTACTTAATCCGTTTGCCGGCGACCAGGTGTAATTGGTTGCACCGCTTACCGTAAGGCTGGCACTACCGCTGCCGTTGCATATAGCCGTATTGCTAGGCGTAACGGTAAGTACAATAGCCGGGGCTACATTAATGGTAATAGTAGAAGGAACTGTAACACAGCCATCAGACGTTAAACCTGTTACCGTGTAATCGGTTGTAGCGGCCGGCGACACATCAAGTGTAGACGTTGTAGCCGAACCCGGCAACCAGGTATAAGTGTTGGCGCCTGATGCGGTTAGGGTTGCATTGGTAGCAGGGCATAGTAATGTATTAGTTGCAGCTATCGATAAAGTAACTGTTGGAGGAACCGTAATGGTTACTACCGTTGTTGAATTGCAGGCTCCTGTACTACCGGTTAAGGTATACGTAGTAGTAACTGTTGGAGAAGCTGTAACAGTGGTTCCTGAAGTGCTGCTTAAGCCGGCAGGCGGATCCCACGAATAGGTTGTAGCGCCGCTTGCGGTTAAGGTCACGCTTGCGCCACCAACACAATACGTATTAGAAGACGCGGCAACGGCAGTATTCACCGTAATGACACTTACTGTAGCTGTAGCCGAATTGCTACACACACCGCTTTGCCCCGTTACACTATAGGTAGTGGTAATGGTTGGGTTAGCAGTTACCGTGGCTGCACTGGTTGAACTTAAGCTGGCATCAGCCACCCAGGTATAGGTTGTAGCACCGCTAACGGTTAAGGTTGTTCCACCCGTTCCATTACAAATGGTTGTATTACTTGGGGTAACGGTTAATGAAACCACCGGGTCAACATTAATGGTAATGGTTGCAGGAATCGTCACACAACCGTCGGATGTTTGACCGGTTAACGTATAATTAGTTGCTGTTGGTGGCGTTACATTGATGGTTGATCCTGAAGTTGCGCCAGGCAACCATGTATAGGTGCTTGCCCCTGCAGCGCTTAAGGTGGCGCTTGTGCCGGCGCAAATTAACGTACTGGTTGCTGTTGCCGATAGGGTAACAACCGCAGGAACGGTAATGGTAACCGTTGCTGTTGAAGAACAGGCTCCTGTAGTGCCGGTAACTGTATACGTAGTTGTAAGGGTTGGCGAAGCAGTAACGCTTGTTCCCGAGGTACCGCTTAATCCAAAAGGCGGATCCCATGAATAGGTTGTTGCACCGCTTCCGGTAAGTGTTACGCTGGCGCCACCCACACAATAGGTGTTTGATGTGGCTGTAACAGATGTACTCACAATGTTTACACTCATTGTTGCCGTAGTTGAATTGGTACAAGGTCCTGTAGTTCCTATAATGGTATAGGTGGTGGTGGAAGAAGGGTTGGCCGTTAAGGTAGCTGTATTATTTAAACCCGGTAGCCATGTGTAATTGGTACCTCCGCTTGCAACAAGCGTTCCTGTCGTGCCCGGGCAAATAGTTGTAATACTTGGCGTAACGGTCACCGAAAAGTTTGGCGTCACACTTACATCGGCTACGGCGCTTGCTGTACAAGTACCTGAGCCTGACAATACGCTATAAGTAGTGGTTGTTGTTGGGCTCACAACCGCTGTTGTTCCGGGTGCAGGGTTGGTTCCGCTGCTGGCAGTCCAGTTGTATGGAGCCGCTCCACCCGAGGTGGTTAATGTAACCGATTGGCCACTGCAAATCATAGTTGACGCAGGGCTTATGGAAACTGTTGGTGCGGTGGTAATGGATACGTTACTCACAGCAATGGCCGTACAGGTTCCGCTGCCCGACATGACGGTGTAACTTGTAGTAGCGGTTGGAGATACTACTGCTGTAGAGCCATTTGGAGGGTTAGTGCCCGAACTGGCGGTCCATACATAGGGAGCGGATCCACCGGCAACTGTTAATGTAGCCGATTGCCCGGTACAAATGCTGGTATTGGCAGGCGTTAAGGTAATGGTTGGAATAGACGTAATGGAAACCGTAGAAACAGCAGAGGCCGTACAGGTTCCGCTACCCGAAATAACGGTATACGTAGTAGTGCCTGTAGGACTTACCACGGCCGTACTTCCGCTGGCCGGATTGGCTCCGCTGCTGGCTGTCCAGTTATATGGCGCGGCACCACCTGTTGCGGTTAATGTAGCCGACTGGCCCGAGCAAATATTGGTACTCACCGGAGTTACAGTTACCGAAGGAGCTGAAGTAATTGAAACTGTAGCTACAGCCTGAGACGTACAGGTACCTGTTGCTCCTTTCACTGTATAAGTTGTGGTTGAACCAGGGGTTACCGTAACGGTAGCTGTTGAAGGTGGATTGGTACCACTGCTGGCTGTCCAGGTATAGGTTGTTCCTCCCGAGGCTACTAAAGTGGCCGTTTGTCCTGTACAAATGGTGGCAAGGGTTGGTGTAATGGCAACAGTAATTGGAGGACTGACGGACACCGTGACGACACTGGCAACCGTACATGAACCTACCGATTTTACAACGGTATAAGTAGTAGTTGTTGTAGGGCTGGCAACGACGACAGAGCCGGTTGTTGCGCTGAGCCCCGTGCCTGCGGTCCAACTATAAGTACCGGCGCCACCATTGGCTGTTAAAGTAGCACTCTGGCCTGAACAAATATTCCCGGCGGGTGATTTTGTAACTGTAAAAGGAGGCAAAGTCGTAAAAGTAACGGTAGCCATTTCTGTTAATGGAACGCCGGGACATGTATTTACATCAGAATAAAGTACGGTATAAGTTGTACTGGCTGTAGGGTTTGCAGTAACCGTAGGGCCTGTAGCTCCACTCAAGCCTCCTGAAGCAGGTCCGGTCCAGGTGTATGTACCTGAAGCTATCCCCCCTCCTGCAGTTAACGTAATGGTTTGAGATGCGCAAAGTGTTGAAGGTGTTGCCGCAGCTGTAATTGTCGGACTTCCAAGGCAGGATAAGCCGTTAACATCAAGGAACACACCCGAATCAAGGTTACCATCCCCGTCATCCCAAACACCTATGGTCATTGTATAGGTTTGACAGGGGACGACTGAAGTTGAAGCTGTGAGCACGGTCGTTCGGCCATCGTATTCCAAACCAGGCGGGGCCTGCAGATAATAGGAGGAATTACTGGTTGCATTGACGTTGTTAATTGTTACCGGAGTCGAGGTTCCGGGGATCATAGCAAGATTCTTGTTGTTGTATACAGGACCTGAAGGATTTGGGCCGCTTATCAGGAAGCCAAATACATCGTTGTAGGTAGATCCCACCCACTCAGGGTATTCTTCCGAAGCAAATACATAGCTTAGGCTTAACGTACTACAGTTGGGGGTGATTAAAAAACTAATATAGCAGCCATCAAACGTTGTTCCACCAGCTAATCCATTGCCCAGAGAAGACCCTGGGGCACCTGCATCATAACTTAAATTGTTACCTGTAGTATTTACTGAAGGTCCGGCCACATTTGAGGCGGTACCTGTGGTAAGCAAAATACCTGAGTTTAAGCCGCCAAGTGCTGATGCACCACCGCTAAACAGCGCCGACCCGCCCGTTGCGCCGGTAGGGCATGTTCTGGTTACATTTGTTACCACAACTCCATTTCCTTGCAATACAGAAGTCATCTGTGCAATGGTGGGGTTTATAGTAGTTGTAAGCTGGGAAAAAGACGTTTGTAACAGAAAAACTGATAGAACAAGAGTAAGTAGTTTTTTCATATGGAGGTGACTCAAATTTAACTCAATTTATTATTCTCTAAATATAGAGAAAGGTGTTAATAAATGCAAATATTTTTGCCCATAAACTATTGAAATACAGCATTGGATTAGTGAAAATGACCGACTGATTTTATTCGGTTCAAAAAGAGTATCTTTGTCCTGCAAAAAAAAACAACTATGATCCAAATCGGCAAAACCAATACATTGATAATTTTAAGAGATACAGCCGTTGGAATGTATTTGGGCGATCATGAAAATCAGGCGGTTTTACTCCCTAAAAAATATATTTTACCCGGGTTTAAGGTCAATGATGAGGTTGAGGTATTTGTTTACACGGACTCAGAGGACAGGATGATTGCCACCACGCTTAAACCTTTTGCCGAAGTTGACCAGTTTGCTTACCTGGAAGTAACAGGAGTATCAAAGGTTGGCGCCTTTATGGACTGGGGCCTGGAGAAAGACCTTTTTGTGCCTTTCAAAGAACAAAAGCATAAAATGGAGGAAGGTTCCTCGTATGTTGTATACGTTTACCTTGATGAAGTGTCAGAGAGGGTTGTCGCCTCCGGTAAGATCAACAAGTTTATCAGTAACGATAGTTTAACCGTAGAGCAGGGGCAGGAGGTTGATTTGTTGGTTTACAATGAAACCGATCTTGGCTTTACCTGCATTATCAATGGTTTGCACAAAGGCTTGATCTATCACAACGATCTTTTTACCGATCTTAAAACAGGCGACCAGGTAATGGGTTACATTAAACTTATTCGCGAAAATAACCTCATAGATCTAAGCCTTCAAAAACCAGGCTTTAAGCATGTTCTTTCTTCTACCGAAAAAATAATGGAATACTTAACTTCTCATGATGGTTACCTTGAACTCACCGACAAAAGTTCTCCCGACCTTATTGAGCGGCGGTTTGACATGAGCAAATCAACTTTCAAAAAATCCATTGGCATTCTTTACCGCCAGCGTAAGGTTACGCTTCATGATGATGGTGTTCGCTTAGTGGCAACTGAAGGAGAAGTTCCCGGAAAAATTTAATCCTTGGCATGCACCAGGTCGTTCCCTGTAAAGATGCGCACCGGGTATATGGCTGCTAAAAAGCCTATTCCCATTACAACTCCAAGGATCCATCCAAAATCGTTCAGTTCCATTTTTATGGGATAATACGTAATATCAGATTGCGCGTCAAATTCAACAAGGTGAAACTGCTGTTGCAAAACACAAATGATAATGCCTGCCATTAAGCCGCTCACAGCCCCTACGCCGGTAATTAAGAAACCTTCCTGCATAAAGATCCGGCGAATGAAGGTTTGGTGAGCTCCTAAACTATACAGGGTTTTAATATCCTTTTTCTTTTCAATGATAAGCATCGTTAAAGCACCAATGATATTAAACGTGGCAATCATTAAAATAAAACCAAGGATCAAAAAGGTCCACAGCTTTTCCGTTTCAAGTGTTTTAAATAAAATATCATTGGCCTGGTAGCGGTTCTTTACCAGGTAATCGGGGCCAAGCAATGCCTGTAATTGTTCCTGCACCTTTTTAATGTTTGATTTGTCTTTCACGCTTATTTCCAATAGCGACACATCATTTCCGCAATCAAATAATTCCTGCGCCGCTTTCAGGTCTACCAGCACATATTTGTAATCAAAATCATCGTTCAGCGAAAAAATGCCGGCAGGGCTAAGGATCAGTTTGTTAAATGCATCCTCAGGATTCAGACTTTCTGTTTTGCCACGTGTTGGGGCGTATACCGAAATGGGAGAAACAAAATCATTGATGTTTACACTCAGCTTACCCGCAACACCTCTGCCAAATACACCGTAGTAATGATTATTGTAGCTAAGCTGGTATTTTCCGTCAACCACTACCGTATCAAAATGAGTAATGTTTTTAAACTCATCGTCAACTCCTTTTATGGTAATCACAGCCTGGTTGTCTTCAAGTTTTATCAGGGCATTTTCTTCAATGGAGAAGGAAATTTTATGGATCCCTTCAAGGGCATATATCTTTTTAGCCAGATCCTCTTTATTGGAAATGTATTTTGTATTTACCGGACTTACCTTCAAATCGGGCTCAATGGCATGGTACAGGTCGGCAATGACAGCGGTGAGGCCATTCATGGCCGATAAAATAACCACCAGCGACATAGTGGTTACGGCAATGGCAACAATACTGATCCATGAAATGACATTAATGGCATTGTTGGATTTTTTGGAAATTAAATACCGCCTGGCTATGAAAAAGGATAGGTTCAATGTGCTTATAATAATAAGGTAAAATTACACAATTTAAACGCTTATAAAATAGTATAATTAACCGTTGCCGTTTCATAACTGGTATGATTATGCGGCATTCACCGGCAGGTTTTGCATTATTTTTTTCATTAAATTTGATAAACCTTAAAATTATTGCTTATGAAAAAAACTTTACTTTTTGCCGCGTTATTAATTGGCGGCCTTTCCCAATTAAATGCACAGTGCACTATTATGCCTTCCTGTACAACAAGTACATTGGGTTATTGCACATCACCTGCGGAAAATACCAACCTGCCAAACGGTATGGAATCGACGCCTTACAACACTACCATACAATTTAGCCTTGCCAGTTCCATTGGCGGTGGTTTTGTAACCATTACCGATGCTACTATCAGCTCTGTAGCAGGTTTTCCGGCTGGCTTTACCTATTCAACAAACCCTGTAAGCGGTAATTTCCCGGGCGGTTCCGATGCCTGTTTAATCATGTCGGGTACCCCGGCTGCAGCATCGGCTGGAACTTACACAGTTGCTGCAACTTTTGCCGTAAACACAAGTTTTGGCCCTACAAGCCAAACCCTTTCCTGGTATTTAACCATCGATCCGGCTGCTACAGGTATCAAATCGTATAGTCAGGCTTCCAACCTGTTTATTTCACCAAACCCTGCAAGCAACGAATTAACCATTTCAACCGATGCGCATTTCAAAAAGATCATGATTATTGATGCTTTGGGGAAAGTGGCTATTGCCCAGGATGTTGACAATGCAGGCAGCATAAAAGTAGATGTGAGCGCTTTAACCAAAGGTGTTTATTTTTTACAGGCCAACGATGGTGGTAAGATCATGACACGTAAATTTATTAAAGATTAAATTTCTTGCCTTACAAAAAAGCCCCGTCACAATCAATGTGACGGGGCTTTTTTTATATCAATCCTTTAAATAGGTTTATTGAACAAGGCGTTTATTTTTTCGGCATAATCATACGAATCGTCAATAAAGAAATTGAGTTCAGGAATAATGCGCACCTGCTTGCCAATAGTATTGCCCAGTAATTTACGGATATGCTGTTTCTGGTCGTTGACCAGTTTAAACAGGACATTTACATCCTTGGTGGCCATAATGCTTAAGTATACCTTAGCGGAGCTGAGGTCGGTACTGATGCGTACAACCGTAACGGTTATAAAACCATTGTCGAACATGGTTTTTGAGTTTGCCCTGAATAGTTCGGCCAGTTCCTTTTGAAGCAATTTAGCGACCTTGCTTTGTCTTACACTTTCCATAAGGCAAAGGTAGCAATTAGCTTTCTATTTTCCATGTACATTAAACCGGATGCCTGTACGGGGCTTTCTTTTTTTCTGCGTATATTTCCGGCCTGTTTTTATGTTGCAAAAATTAATCTGTTTTTACCTTGCCATTTTCGCTATTACCTGTGAGGGGCAAAACATCAATACTTCTTTTTTTGATCAAAACGGGTATTTAACCTATGAGGAAACAGCTGTTTACTATAGAAAAAATACAGATACCGTTAATTTTTACCGCTCGTTCTATAAAGAGAACAACCGCCGGTATTTTGAAGGCTATATCCTGCATGCTTCCGATTCGGCTGATTATAATAATAAATACACCGGGCTTTGTAAATGGTACAACAAAAACGGAACGCTAAAACTACTTGTTCGGTTTAATGAGCAGGGCTTACCGGATGGCATTAAGCAGGAATTTAATGAAAATGGAATTTTAAAGAAGCAAAGTGTTTATGAAAACAATGTGCTTAAAGCAGACTCCTATTTGGAAATAGATGATAATGGCACAGAGGCGATTGTATTTGAAGAAGAATTTAAGAACAATGAACGGCACTGGCCGCTTGAAGCCAATGAGTTTGTTTCGGCAAGGATCAAATTAGGGGGATTGGAACTCATTAATAAGAAGAAAAATAATTATGCCTTGTTTTCGGCGCGCAAAATTGATTCGACAAATTTTAGCATTGAAACAAAAATAAACTCTAACTATTTAACGCCTGATAGCAAGGGCGGAATTGTTTTTGGATTTAAGGATTGGAATAATTACAACTATTTCTACGTTTCAAAATTCAGGTTTCATATTGGCTCTGTCCAAAACGGGGCCCCTGTAAAAACCATCGAAAATTATTTTTCGTTCGAGTTAAACGGGTTTAACTGGAATAGCATGAAGGTGTTAAGTGCCGGAGACAGCGTTTACTATTACATTAATAATATTCTCCAGGGCTGTTGTCCCAAAAATGGTTTTTCCGTTGGTGGTCAGGGCCTTTATGTTAGTAACGGCAATTCAATGTTCGATAATTTTATTATCAGGCAGTATCAAAGCACCATCAACAATAAATTACAACCCCAAATGTTCCATCCCTTCAATCAGTATAAACTTCCCGTAAAGCAAATAAACCCTGGTGTACTGATTGGAAAAAACGGTTATGTGCTTACCTATGTTAAAGATGTAGAGCATATAAATAAATTCGTGATAGAACTTTATAGCAACGACACGCTTAAGCAGTACGACGCAGATGTGTATTCCTACAATCCATTGGTTAATTTTTTAGTATTAAAAATAAGGGATGGAAAAATAGATGATAATATTCAGATTGAGTACGCTTATCATTATATGAAAAACTGCAATACGGAAAAACTGACAACATCGTTCCTGGCTGATAAAAATTTAACAACAGGACTTCCGGCCCTGGACACCATAGCTGTTAATACCATGAAAATGAATGCTCATCCCCATCATTATAAAGGCATTGTGAATAGCCATTCCTGTATAGGCAGTCCCCTTTTCAATTACGAGGGAAATATTTTAGGAATAATTACAGATGTGAATAAGCAAAATGAGATCAAGGTATTGAGCATGCAGGAAATAAATACCTATTTGTTCAGCAACTCAAAAGTTATTGGAATAGAGTATAAGAACAACGTTGATCCATCAACCTTTATTAAAAAGGTGAGTACTAATATCGTGTTGGTAAAATCATTTTGAGGACTTAAGTCTTATTAAACTTTTATTCCTATCAGGCAAACGTCGTCAACCTGTTCCAGGTTCCCTTTCCAATCGCTAAAACCTTTATAGATCACATTTTCCTGGGCAGCAAGAGGCTGATCCTTTACCATTAAGATAAGCTCCTTAAGTTGCTTGTACTTGAATTTTTTTCCTTTTGGTCCGCCAAACTGATCTGCCAGTCCATCGGTAAATGTATAAATGAGGTCGCCGGCTTGTAATTGCACCTGGTGTTGTTTAAATGGTTTCAGGTCGTTGCCGAAAATGCCAACCGGTTGCTTGTCGCCCTTATATTCGTCTAATACACCATTTTTAATAATGTATAAGGTGTGATTGGCCGCTGCATAAGTAAGCATTAAACTTTCTTTGTCGAGCACACAAATGGTCATGTCCATGCCATCCTGTTGCTCTCCCGACAAACCTTTTTGCCGTAAGGCAGTAATTACTTTTTTTCGCAAACGGCTTAAGATCAGGGCGGGCTCTGTCAAATCATGCTCATTAATGATCTCATTCAATAATGAAACCCCCAACATGCTCATAAAGCCGCCGGGTACGCCATGCCCGGTACAATCGCCGGTAGCAAAAATAATTTTATCGTTCCGGCTGGTGACCCAAAAAAAATCGCCGCTGATAATATCCCTTGGCGAAAAAATAATGAACGAATCTTTGAAATAAGCCGCGAACTCATGCTTTAAAGGCATCATGGCCGTTTGGATCTTTTGGGCGTACTTTATACTATCGGTAATTTCCTTGTTCTTTTGATGAATGGTATTGTGTTGCGTTTCAATGATCTGTGATTTTTCCTGGAGCTGATAGTTCTTAAGGTTAAGGTCGGAGTTGACATATTGCAACTTTTTTTCGGAAGCTATTTTCGAACGGTATTGCCGTATTCCGAATAACAGCAAGGCCAATAATACGACCATGGCTATAACAGAGAAAATAATAATGATGCGCTGTTTCCTGCTTTCGGCATTCGTTTCGGCCAGTTTTTTGGCAGTCTCCAGTTTTTGAAGCGCCTGTTTTTTGCTAAAATTAAATTCCAGTTCTTTCCTTACGATCTCTTTTGTTTTGTCGATATTGTATAAACTATCCCTTAGTTTAATGTACTGCTTATAATGGTATAAGGATTTAACGCCATCCCGTTTTTGTTCATACGCGTTGCTCAATACCTGGTGCGCGTCTTTAATTAAATAAGGAAGGTTTAGTTTTAAGCTGGCATCAAGGGCATTCGAACCGTTTTCAATAGCAGGAGCAATCTGGTGCTGGTTGTAATTTATTTGGGAGAGCACCAATGTGGCAGACACAAGGCCTTCCTTATCACCAATGGTTTTACGCAGGGCAATGCAGCTGTCAATATGTTTTATAGCGTCAGCATAATTGCCTGTGTAATTATAATTCTTTGCAATGTTTTCATGCACCTCTGCAATGCGGTTTCGTATGTTCACCTGTTTGCTAATGGAAAGTGCCATGAAATGATAAGTGAGGGCGGTTTTATAATCACCTTTATCCTGGTAAATTTCGCCCAGGTTGGTAAGTCTGCCCGACACACATTGCAGGTCATTAATGTCTTTGCATATTTCCAGGCTTTTAAACTCCGACTCCATGGCTTTGTCCGCTTCACCAATATCAGTATAGATCTTGTACAACGATAAATAAGAGTTGGCCAGCCCACGCTTGTCGTGATTTTTTTCGCGAATGGTAATGCTTTTCTGAATGTACTCGATTCCCAGCATATAATTGCCCAAATGCGCATAAGCTATGCCAAGCGCCGAGTAGCAGGCGCCAAGGCTAAACTCATCGTTTATTTCCTGCCGAATGGCAATGCTTTGCTCCAGCAGTTTTTTACTTTCGTCATATCGACCCTGGTCTCCATACACGGAGCTGTACAGGTAATAGCAGCCCCCAAGGCCATTCAGGTCGTTCATGGCTTTTGCTTTTTCAATGCTTTCCTTTAAAATGCTTTCGGCTTTAGCAAATTCGTTCAAGGCGCTCAGGGCTTTTGCTTTAATGTTCAATGCTTTTATGGCATAGCGGTTAGTGTTATTGTTTGCCAGGATGTGAATCGCAGAGTCGGCCAGTGCAATGGATGTTCCATATTTGCTTTCATTGTAGCAAATGTTGGCTTCGTAGCATAAAGAGGCGGCATATGCCAGGCTGTTTTTAGAGTTGGAGGCCTTTAATTCATAAATGGTTTCCTTGGCGTCTTTATATTTTCCCTCTATGGTCAGATCGAGGATTGCCGACAATTTTTCGTTAACAGGTTTCTCGGTTTTAAAATAGAAATCGATCAGCCACTCCTTTTCGCTGATTGGTTTGGTTTGCGAAAAACAATGGCCGCTTATAAAAAACAGTAATATGAATATTTTTTTCAACCTAAGCTTTCTATTTTATACGAGCGATTCAACAGGTGTACATACATTGTTCTCGCAGATATAGCATTTCAGCTTATCTTTAAAAACAGACGATTTATAAATGGATTTCCCTAACAACATACGCAGGCATTCCTGTACCCCTTCAATAATGCTGGGGTGAGGGTGCATCATGTCGGCCAGCTCCCTAATGCCCTGGTTGGTATGAATGAGGTAGGCCACGGCCTGTATGGCCGAACTGGCGTGCTCGCCAACAGCGCGCATTCCTAAAATACGCATACCGTTATCGTTAGTGACAATAATTTTAAAAAAACCTTTTGTTTTACGCATGGCAATGGCGCGGGCATTGGTGCTGTAATCCAGCTTTACCACCTTATGCGCCAAACCTTTTTTGTTGCAATCCTGCTCACTCATGCCAACACTCGCTACCTCCGGGTTTAAGAACATGATGGTGGAAATGTTTTGGTAGGAGAGTGGTTTCACCGTTGGTCCGAACATGCGCACTACGGCATGTCTTGCTTCCCGTTCGCCCACATTTACCAGCGCCATTTCAGTAGTCACATCACCGGCCACGTAAATATTGGAAATGTTTGTTTGGGTATCATCGTCCCATACACTGCCCCTTTCATTTAATTTAACGCCCGCGTTTTCAAGGCCAAGCTCTTCAATGTTTGGAACACGCCCAACCGATACCAGCGCTTTATCAACGGTAATGACTTCGGTTCTTCCACCTTTGTATTCCAGTTCATATTCCACTTTCCCATCCCTGATCTCCATGCGTTTAAGCGAAGAACCGTGGTGAATGGTGGCTCCATGCTTCTCAAGACTTTCACTGATCAATTCGGCTACATCTTCATCTTCAAACGGTAAAATACGGTCGGCTTTATCAATCAGGTATACTTTGGTGCGCCCCATGTTGGAGAAGATAGTGGCAAACTCACAACCAATAACACCGGCACCCAGCACTACCAGGCTCTTGGGTAATTCGGTTAAATTTTTAACGCCATCACTGGTCATAATGATCTTTTCATCGATGGATATGTGTGGTAAATAGCGTGGCCTGCTGCCGGTGGTAATTAAAATATTGGTGGCGCTTACAATTTTGGTGCTTCCATCGTCTTTTTTTATGGCAATGGTGTTTTTATCCAGAAAGGAGGCGCAGCCTTTTTCGTAACAAAATAAATCGGGTTGCTGCTTTTGCAATAAGTGCGAGTGCACCGTCATTTGTGTTTTACGCTCAAACACGGCTTCTTTTACGGTCTTTACAATATCCTGGTAATCGACATGATAGGCGGGAATTATTTCCCTGATGGAAGATACTTTTTGTGAGAGCTCCCATAATGTTTTCGAGGTTAACACGCCGTCGTACACACCGGCTCCGCCAATGCGTTTCTTCTCTACCAGCAAAACCTTTTTCTTAAAATCGAGGGCACGCATGGCACCGGCATAACCGCTTGGCCCGCCACCTATAACAATTAAATCGTAATGTTCCATCTGTATTCTCTTCGCCTCCCTCGTTAAATTAAAAGGCCCTGTTAATGCCAATCATCCATCTTACCTGCACATAATCCTTCTCGGCAAAAGGCAGGCGGTTAATAAACAATGGCATGTCGAAACGGATGGTCAATGGTTTCAAGCCATATAACGGTCCCCATTTTTGAATGCTCACTGCCACACCCACGCCGGCGTCGGCAATCAGGTTCGACATAACGGTTGCTTTTGCTGGCGCGTTAATGTTAATGGTGCCGGCATCGCCAAATAAATAAGGATTGATCTTTAAAGTGTTGTTTAATTTTTTGATGTTCATGAAACTAAATAGTTCACCAAATTCAATTTCGGCGCTGGCCGAGGCGCCGGTAGTTCCTTTGTAATTATACACCGTAAATCCATTGGCATCTGTTCCGGCTAACACATAACCTGAGTAACCTCTTAAATTTAAGCCACCGCCCGAAGCAAAGTGATTGGTTGTAGCACCATAATTTCCCCACTCCGGTGGAATGAAGCCCATGGAACGGGTGTATTTATTTTCCATTAAGTCTTCGGGGTTTGCACCCGATGCAAACAACATGGATTCATCGGCCAGCTTGGTGCCAAAGCCTAATTGCGCAAACACACGGGTATTAATGTTTATTTTACCAAGGTCGTTTTTATTAATGGCCGTGTATTGCAAATTAGAATAGTCATAATCCCTTGTCAGGGCGCTGGCACGCATGTTTAAATTCATGGTTCCTGTACCGCGGTTATAACTGTAATTATGATCGATGCCCACATTGATGTAGCTGTTCATTTTTTGAATTTGCCATTCTTTTTGGTTTATCAGGTATACCAGGTCGTTTGGCATATCACGCACCATGGCTTTGTACTGAATGTAAATCCTGTTACGTTCGTTATTGCTTTTTTTCTCAAAGCCAATCAAACCGCTTTCCAGTCCATCCAGCGATTTCAGGGTTAAATAAACATTCGATTTCTTGATGAATTTTGCGGTGGATGTCCTGTAATTTAAAATAAATGATACTGTATTATAACCATTGATCCTTGCATTGGAATCAAGGTAAGCCTGCCCTAAACCGCTGCTAAACCAGGCCGTTACATCAAATACATGCTTGGTATTCATATAACCTCCGTTTAAGTGGGCGCCTATTTTTATACCATCGTAACCATTGTACCACAAACTTGGTCTTGCTTTTAATTCATAATGTTTCCAGTCGAGTGGGTTATAGATCTTTGAATCAAAGGTTACATTTACCTTGTGGTGTTTCACATTATTCATCATGTCCACATCGGCCAAACGCCTCGACGGATCAATGATGACATTTTTTAATTTTCCACTGATCTGTACTTTGGCCACATAAGTAGGTTTCACTTTGCCCCATCCAATCCAGCGTGGCAATACATTTGCCCTTACCGGTTTTTCGAACCATGTATTGGGAATGTAATAGTGGTAAGCCGAATCGTTTCGGTCGAGTACGGTAAAGTCAATGGGCATTTGCATATCACCTTTACGTTTGAACTTGATATAGTATTCGCCTTTTTGCTTCCCTCTTTTGATCCTGCCAATCTTGTAATCTATTTTTTTAGTGGTTTCAAGCCATTGGTCAAAAAACCAGTTAAGGTCAACTCCGCTATACTGTATCACTGAATTTCTGAAATCTTCGGGATAAGGGTGTGCAAACTTCCATTGCTCAAAATAATGCTGCATGCATTTGTCAAATAAAGCCCGGCCCAATACATATTCCAGGTTTTTAAGCATGGCAGCCGTCTTTGTATACACCGCGCTGTAACCACCACCATGACGAATGCCGCCGTTATAATCGTCACTGTGGGTGTTCAGTGTTACCTCTTCGCCGCGCACAGTTACAGAGTTCATGTAGCCGTTATAGATCTGGTCATCCAGGATCCTGTTTTGTTCGGTAAAACGCCGCACGTACTTACTCTTTGGCTGTTGTTCAATTTTATTGGGACCGTCAATAAACTGGTACGTATCCGCTGTATAAAACTGGGTAAAGCCTTCATCTAAAAAGGCGCGGTAAGTTTCATTATTTCCTACCATTCCAAAAAACCAGTTATGTGTCATTTCATGCACCAGCAAGTCGCGGTAATTAGGGTCGAAACCACCATCCAGTGTTAGCATGGGATATTCCACACCATCCTGCGCGTCGGCACATATCATTTTAGGGTAGTGGTAAGGGCCAATGTTATAGGTATTTACCTCAAGCACTTTGGCAATGTATAGTGGGCAGGTTTGCCAGCCGGCCGCGTGAGGCTCCTGTACAAGTGCCACACACTTTATGCCCTGCCACATATACTCGCCAATGCGGTAAGTAGGATCGGCCGTTAAGGCAAAATCGTGCACATTTAAAGCGGAGAATTTCCATGTTTTGGTAGTACCGTTACGTTTAATAATAGTACTGGGTGCCGAGTTCCATGGCTTATTGGCAAAGTTTGCAATGTCCAGCTTACGGCGCAGGGTATCGGGTAATACTTCATTTTCATTTTGCAGCACACCGGTTGCATCCAGCACATAATTATTAGGTAAGGTAAATTCCACGTGAAAAGAGCCAAAGTCGCCATAAAATTCATGATCCATATGCTGGTCGGTATCCCAGCCTTGCTTGCGGTCGTATACCGAAATTCGCGGATACCAGTGGGTTACATCATAATGCTTGTTGCCAAAGGCATTAAATAGTTTCATGCGGTTACGGATCACCTCTTTGGCGTAATACGTTTTAAAATCAAGATCAAACGTAATGGATTCGCCTGGTCTCAATGGCTTTTCCAGGTATACTTTTAAAATAGTGTTATCCAGTTCCGTTTTAAGTTCTGTATTTCCCACCGTTATTTTCTCAACCTCTGTGCCTTTGCCATCTTTACGGTATTTGTTGAATTTTAAATGGTAATTATTGTTTTTATACAGGTCGGCCAAATACGAATCTTTCGTTTGAGCGTTATTGTATAAATGAAAATACACATAATAAAGATCTTTGGGCGAGTTGTTCCAATACGTCAGTTCTTCATGTCCCGTAATAATATCGGTACTGTCGTTAAGCTGTGCTTTAATAGTGTAGTGCACATCCTGCTGCCAGTAATCGGCAAAAGGCTTGCGGTTTTTCCAATAAAGCGCATTGGTTTGAGAACGATAATCGATGTATTCGTTTTGAGCTCTTATTTCTGAAACAAAACTCAGGCATAAAACCAGGAGTGGTAGTAATTTCTTCATAGGTGATTAATAACCTTTAAAGATAGCTATTTTTCTTTAAGAAATGGACAGATTTACACCCTGTTAAGTTACTGATGTGGGCGCATTTTTACAAAACAAGCCTGGCTTTTAACAGGGAAATAATATCTGTTTTTTTTCGGCGCGATACTTCAAATACCTGGCCGGTACTTACGGTTATTTCACAAATATCACCTTTTGTATAGCTTTTTATGTAATCGGTATTGACGATGATACTCTTATTTATTCTAATAAAAGAGCCAATTTCATTTAAGAGGTTCTCAAATTTTTTGAGTTCCTTGCTCGACGTATAATGCGACGTATCAGTAAGGTTTATTTCACAAAAATCGGTTTTGCCTTCTATGTATACAAAGTCGCGCACATTTAATAAAACAACCTTGTCGTTATGGTGTACCGATATTTTGTTGATACGGTCACCTTTGTCTTCCAGCGTTTTGATAAACTGCGCCATTTCATGGTTACTTACCGTTTGGCGGGCATTGATAATGGAGATGGCTTTACTAACCGTTTTTTGAAGAGCCATGTAATCAATAGGCTTTAAAATATAGCCCAGCGCATTAAATTCAAAAGCGGTAATGGCATATTCATTATAGGCCGAAACAAAGATCACTTCAAAATTGATTTCGGAAAACATCCTTAACAAATCGAAACCGCTTTTTCCTGGCATCTTAATATCCATAAAAACCAATTGTGGCTTCAGGTCATTGATCTTTTCGTATGCTGTTTCGGCATTATTGGCGGTATCCAGGATTGTTATATCGGGGCAGTTCTCCTTTAGCAGGGATTGCAGCATTACCACATTATGTTTTTCATCATCAACTATTAAGGCGCTTACCATATTATTCTTTACTGTTTTTTAACTGAATGATAATTTTTGTTCCCGAGGGCTTATGATCCTCGTCATGCAGGTCTTTTATGTCGAGCTTGTAATCATTACCCCTCAGTAGCTTATTAATACTTTCTATTTTGTCCATTACCAGCCTGGTTCCTTTCGATTCCCTGCTGCCTTGCGTTTCATTTTGTTTACGGCCAACGCCGTTATCTTCTATTTCGAGGAACACACAATCGTTCTTTTCAAAAATACGGATGATTAAAAGCGCTTTTCGATGATTACCGAGTGGTAATAAACCATGCCAGATGGCATTTTCAATAAACGGTTGTGTAATGAGGGAGGGAATTAAGATGTCATTAAGATCAATTCTGTTGTCCACATCTAATTTAAATTCAAACTCTTCCTTAAACCGCAGTTCCTCCAGTTCAATGTTTAATTTAATGATGGACAGTTCTTCGGCCAGTGAAATATAGGTTTTATCAGAATAATTTAAGATCTGGCGCATAAAAAAGCTGAATTTAGCAATGTATTGGGCAGCTTTTTTATAGTTTTCGGTATAGATGAGCTCCTGGATGGCAGCCAGGCAATTGCTCACAAAATGAGGATTCATCTGGTTCTTAATGACTTTTATTTCAAGTTCATTGATACGGTTATTCAGCTCGAACTGTTCTTTTTGTTTTTTTAAGTTGCGTTTATTCCTTATAACAAGAATAACAATGATGGCTGCAAACACTAACACAAGGGCAAGGTATTTTGCCGCATCCATAAACAATTGCTTTGTTTTATTCGGGTTGGGAGCATTGTAAAGTGTAGTAACTTCCTGTGGCGATAATGCCCGGTGAAAGATCTGGATATCATCAAACATACCCTGCGACCAGCGGTAGTTTTTTTTGCTGCCACTGTTGCCTACCAAAACAGTATCGCCATACAGGTATTTTATATCAAAATGTTTGGGCGCTACCTGTTGAAGTTTACCATTGACATAAAAGGAAAACTGTGTTTTGTCGAATGTAAACACAAGATGGTACCACTTGTTAAATATCACTTCATCTTCCGATTTGATATTGACATCCTGGGTAGAATCTTTATGTGCTGCAGCCATCCATCGTTTGCCTTTAAAATCATAGCATATCGCAAACGCTGCATTAAAATCTTCATTAATGCTGTTCTTTGTGCCTATAACCGGGTTGGCTTCCGAGCCTTTGCCTGCATAAATAAAACGGTCTAAATTTACCCAAGCCGATATGGTCCCTACTTCGGGTTTTAATAGTTGTGAGTTTCCTAAATTCAAATAACTATCCGGATTGCCATGCAGGTATAATGCCGACCGCTCGTTGCCAAAACGGTCTTTTACAAGCGAGGCGTGAACAGCTTTTGGAGAGATGAGATTGTTTTTTTCTTTTATTTCCTGGTCGTTAAAATCAACTGTAATTACAATGCTTGTATCAGATTGAGAAAAAGAGTTTGCCGAACACTGTAAGAGAATAACCAGAACAAGTGCAGACCTTAATAGTTTTGATGGGAGAAAGGTTATGAAAATAGCAAAGTTCATGGAGCTTAATAACTTTAAAGATACTTATTTCGGGCAATTATTAAAATTCCGGTAAAATATAACTGGAGATAGTGAAAGGTGATTACATAAATGTTTTAAGCCAGGTAATGGCATCCTCTTCATTTTTAAATATTTTGGTCGGGCGACCAGGCTTATTGAATTTTAAATAAAAATTACCGATAATGGTATGGCCAATGTTGCTTGATATATAGGCTTCGGCTGAGGCATAGGTACAGGACTCTTTTTTTGCCCAAAACACGCGGGTTTCAACCGGCGGAATAGCAAATTCATCAAGAGTAAGCAACAAAGGAGTCATTTTGTAATTTACCATCCTGGCCATCACAAGGTTAAATTCCTTAAGCGATTCAATATTGAAGTCAATACCCGACGAGGTATGCGAATGAATAATGCCATCGCTCCTTAACTGAATGGTAAATGCTCCGCAAATTTCCGTTGCCAGTATATCAACCTTATTGTTCTTTACTAACATGCTTGTCTTAATTAGGGCTATTGCCTGTTTATGGACTAGTGTTAACTAATTTACAGTTTTTTTATTGAAAGTGCAAATTAGTCATGTTATTTTAAGCTTTCATAAGCTTTAAGAACAGTTCCAGCGCTTTTCGTTTTTCAGCATCCAGGTTGTAGGAGATCTTATTCTTTAAATAATCATAAGCGTCGAAACCTGTTGTATTGTTTGGGTTCTCAATAACCGCTTCCTTAATATGGTTTATGCCATAGGCTAAGGATTGGTTAAATTCTTCGATAAAGCCTTCTTCAACAGGCGCATTGCTTACCCAGCAGGCAAATACAAATGGCAGGCCCGTATGTTTTTGCCATTCTTCGGCCAGGTCGTACTGGTAGGGATGTTCGGTGAGCCCAAAGGTCCTGTCGCCAATAATTACCGCGCCCGTAGTACCATTAATTTGTTTTTCAAAACCTTCTGTGGCATTTATAAATTGCACGTTCTTTTTCCAGAAATGCCTGTTCAATACCTGCACCAGGGTAATGGATGTTTTCGACTGGTAATCGAGCATGATATGCGTCAGCTCTTCCAGTGGCTTTTGAGCAAAAAGTTTTACACTGTCAACCTTCCCAACCGCGCCTATGCAATAATCGGTAATAATGTGGTACGATTCCAGCTCGGGTAAAATGGCTACAGGAACAAGGCCAATGTCAACCAGCTTGTTCTTTAGCTTTACAGCACAGGTGCTTGGTATGTCCCATTCAATGCTGTGTGGCCATTTTACGGGCACGTGCTTTAAACCATATACAAAAGGAGTAGTGTTATAATAATTAACAACAGATAATTTATAATGTGTCATGTTCGGTACGTTGTTGTTTTAATTCCAGAAAACTAATGCAGGCGCCAATAACGGCCAGGGCAGGGCCAAATAGTAAGCCAATAAATAAAGGAAGGAGCATGACAAGGGAGTACACCATGCCAATGCCACAGGCTGTGCCCCTGTGCTGGCGCGCAAATTTCACACTTTGCGAAATGCTCATGTGATGCCGTTCAAAATTATAATCCAGCATGGTAAATCCTGTAAAATACCAGGATACAAATACCAGGAAAGGTGTGGTAATAAAAAACAAAGGAGGGAATAGAAGTGTAACAATAAAACACAGGGCAATGAGGGCATATTCCAGTAACATGTTCCTAAGGCTGATGCCAATGCCCCTGAAGATGTCTTTCATAAATTGGGTAAAGTTAAATGGGTGTGTTGTTCCTTTCAGTTTTTCTTCGGCAGCTTCCGATAGCAGGGAGAACAAGGGAGAGAGCAGAATTAAGGTAATGTATTTTGACACGGTACCCGATAAAAACCATAAGGTCAGTTTAATGATCCAGGCCAGTATGGTTGTAAACCATCCGGTTAAAAAAGGTTTTGCAAAAGAGAGCCATGAGCCTGATTCAGGAATGTTCTCAAAATTCAGTTGACCATTGATGTATTCGGCAATACTAACCGATAATTGCGCAAACAGCCACACGCTTCCCGCCCACATCATTCCCCAAACAAGCACTGGGTAAAACAGGTAAGGCCACAAGCCTTTTTCAAAAAGCAGGCTGAAGCTCTTAAAGCAATTGGCAATAGCGTTAAAAAGGTCTTTGAAAAAATTCATGTTATAATTAGGCGCGCTAAATTTAATGATTTATAGTCAATTTGTTTTTTACCTCAAAAAGTACGGCTTTTACCTCATAACACACCCTTTTAAGCAAAAGTATACAATTGTGGTAGGGGTAATGCCGTTTATGATTTGTAAATTCATAAAAAAATCAGGCATGAAAACTTTAAAGATCACACTGGCAGCTGTCATATTTGTTACAGCATCAGCCTTATCATCTTGCAAAAAGACGTGTAACGGACCACATGAGCATCATGGTAAACACAATTGCACCCACCAGGATACGCCCAGCTCTGCTCCAACCGCAACGGCAAGTTCATCGGGTACATAAAACAGTATTTTGTTTTAAATGAAAAAGTCCGGCAGGAGGAATCGTGACGGACTTTTGTTGTTTAGCGCTGTTAAGCCAATGCCTGTTTCAAATCTTCTATCAAATCTTCATAATCCTCAACACCAACGCTTAAGCGCAGCAGGTTCTCTACAACACCGGCTTTATCACGTTCCGCTTTCGGAATAGAAGCATGGGTCATGGTGGCAGGATGGTTTATCAGGGATTCAACGCCGCCCAAGGACTCGGCCAAAGAAAACACCTTAAAAGAAGAAGCAATTTTAAACGTGTCTTCCAGCGAGGCGCCTTTTAATACAATAGAGATCATGCCCCCAAAATCGCGCATTTGTTTTTTAGCAATGTCGTGGTTTGGATGGTCGGTAAACCCAGGCCAGTAGATCTTCTCAATTTTTGGATGCGTTTTTAAATACTCCGCAATTTTGCGACCGTTAAAGCAGTGGCGCTCCATGCGTAAATGCAGGGTTTTAATACCACGCATTACTAAAAAGCAGTCCATAGGACCCGGATTAGCGCCGCAGCTGTTTAAAATAAAATAAAGCTGTTCGTGCAGTTTATCATCGTTGGTAATCAGGGCTCCCATTACCACATCGCTATGGCCGCCTAAATATTTTGTTACCGAATGCATCACGATATCGGCGCCCAATGCCAGGGGATTTTGCAAATAAGGAGAAGCAAAAGTATTGTCAACCGCCAGGATCAGGTTATTGGCTTTTGCAATGGCTGAGCAAGCGGCAATGTCAATGATCTGCATGGTTGGATTGGTTGGCGTCTCAATCCAAAGCAATTTTGTATTGGCATTCACATATTTTTTTATGTTTTCGGCATCCGTTAGGTTAATGAAATGGAATTTGATGCCGTAATTTTCATAGATCTTTGTAAACATTCTGTAGGAACCTCCGTACAGGTCATCGCCGGTAATCACTTCATCGCCCGGGCGAAGCAGTTTCATCACCGCGTCGGTAGCGCCCATGCCGCTGCTAAAGCAAACGCAATGCTTTCCATTTTCAAGGGCCGCAATGTTTTTTTGCAGGGCTTCGCGGGTAGGGTTTTTACCACGCGCGTAGCCATAGCCCTTATTGGTGCCCGGCGATTGCTGAACGTAGGTTGATGTTTGAAAAATAGGGGTCATAATGGCCCCTGTGGATGGATCGGGTTCAGCGCCCGCGTGTATTGCTTTTGTTCCGAATTTATGTTTAGAGAAATCTGCCATATCTTAAAAATTTGGACGAATTTATAACAATTTTAGGATTGTTTTAGCCATAATTTATTAGTAATTTTAACTATTCATTTTTTAAGGAACATATCCGTTATTTGCTGTTCTCTTTTTCTTTTTATAGCCTGTAAAAAGAAAACGGAAGACCCGCCGGATGTAGGTTATGCCTATGCGCCAACTACTCTGGGAAAATACGTGGTGTATGATGTGGATTCAACAATCTATGATGACTTTCATGGAGATACCATTTATTATAAATACCGCATCAAGGAAAAACTGGAAGACCTCTATGTAGATAATGAAGGCAGAACCGCCATTAAACTGGTGAGGTACATGAAAAAATACGATCCGGCAGTGAGCTACAATAATATGCCCTGGGAAGTGAAGGACGTGTGGAACTACACCAAAACAGCCACCACCCTTGAAGTTGTGGAAGAGGACCAGCGGTTTACAAAACTTATTTTTCCGGTAAAGGAAGAAGCAACCTGGGACGGGAACGCCGCGAATACCATTGGAAAATGGGATTATACTTACGACTATAGCGATAGAACCGAAACAGTTAACGGAACTCCTTTTGATGCCGTACTGATGGTGGTTCAAAAAGATGATAAATTGCAGAATGCCATTCACCGGCAATATTATGTTGAAAAATATGCCAAAGAAATAGGTTTGGTGTATAGGGAAATTAAGGACCTCACCTCCAATAAACCAATCCTCGATTCGGTTACACACCAGGTTACACCGGTTGAAACACGAATTACCAGAGGTGTTATTTACAAATTAAATTATGTTACCCACGGATATGAATAAATTAAAAACCATTGCAATCGCTTGCTTGCTCTTCTCAACAGTTATTGATCTCAGCGCTCAATTCCCCAATAAATACTGGGTACGATTTACCGACAAAAACGGTTCGCCTTATTCCGTTTCCAATCCTTCAGCCTACTTGTCGGCCCGCTCCATTGCCCGCAGGGCCAACCAGGGCATTGCTGTAAATGCAACCGACCTTCCGGTGAACCAAACCTATATTAACCAGGTAAACGCAACCGGGGCGCAGGTATTCCAACGTTCAAAATGGTTCAATGCCGCTATTGTCATTGTCAATTCAAGCGCGCAGCTATCGGCCATTAACGGTTTAAGCTGCGTGATAAACTCTACACCGGTAGGACGCTATGTAAAAAGCGTACCCGATGAACCCGTTACGCCTGTTGCCAATTCTTTACGCACCAGTAGTGGTGGAGCATCAGGTTACAACTACGGCCCATCTATTACACAAGTAAGTCAAATTGGAGCCGACTGTATGCATTACTATGGCTACCGTGGACAAAATATGATGATTGCGGTAATTGACGCCGGATATTTAGGCGCCAACACCAACCAGGTTTTTGATTCCTTGTTCAATGAAGGTCGTTTGTTAGGGACAAGGGATTATGTGCAGGGAAACGAATCGGTATATGAAGATTATTTGCATGGCGCCAATTGTTTATCGCTCATGGCGGGTAACTCCCCGGGTAATTTAATTGGTACAGCGCCTAAAGCCAGCTACTGGTTATTACGCTCGGAAGATGCCGCGACCGAAAAAATAATTGAAGAGAATAACTGGGTTGTTGCTGCGGAGTTTGCCGACAGCGTAGGAGCTGATATAACAACTACTTCTTTAGGTTATACCGAGTTTGATAATGCTTCGCAAAACCATGTGTATGCAAACCTTAATGGGAAAACCTCGGTAGCGTCGCTGGCGGCTACCATGGCCGTTCGTAAAGGTATTTTTGTATTAAACGCTGCCGGTAACGAAGGAAGTAATCCATGGCATTACATTGGCGTTCCGGCCGATGCCGATAGTATTTGTACGGTAGGTTCGGTAAATGGAGCAGGGGGGCATTCGAGCTTTAGTTCTGTAGGACCAACATCAGATGGACGAATTAAACCCGATTTAAGTTCTATGGGCGAAAATTCCTATGTGTGCAGTCCTGGTTACAGTTTTGGAACCGGCAGCGGAACGTCTTATGCTACACCTATCCTGGCAGGAGCAGTGGCCTGTTTATGGCAGGCAAACCCTACCAAAACCAACATGGAAATTTTGCAGGCATTAAAGGCCACGGCTTCAAAGGCATCAAATCCTGATAATACGTATGGCTGGGGAATACCAAATATGTGTGCGGCACATAATTATATGAACGGTACTACGTTATTAGTTGAGGACCTTGCGCATTCAGGAAATATAAAAGTGTTTCCTAACCCTGCAAAAACGGAATTGAACTTTAAATCGGAGCAAAAACCGGAGAGTGTTAAAGTGACTGATATACTGGGAAAAACAGTTAACCTCAATATCACCGAAAAAGGTTCGGATACGTATTCAATTAATCTTAACGAGATGGCGAATGGTGTTTATTTTATCAGCATAAAAACCGCTGAAGGAGTATTTAATAGCCGTTTTATTAAGGAGTAATATTCACTTCTGTCAAATTCATATTAGAGTAATCTAAGTTTTTTTCGTTACAGCGAGGAGTTTTGCGGAATGAGCAAAATGGAGAGAAGCAATCTCACGCAAAGCTAGGTTTGAGATTGCTTCTCCGACAGCCGGCGGATCGCAATGACGCACAGGATATAGCTGTTTTAAAAATCCTAGGATTAAATTAATCTATTTTCTATTTCTTTTTTCTTAGTCAAAAAAGAAACAAAAAGACAAGTCAAAACGATTGCAGCCCGCTCTTTTAATTTTTAAGTTTCGCAACTGAAAAACACTGAAGGTTTTTCAGGCTCAACTAAAAAAATTAAAATTCACCCCTCAACGGCGCCGCGTTTTGACAGGCCTGCGCGCTGCTTTGTAAAGGCTTATATATTACATAGGACATAAACCAGCAAATAAATTCCTGGAAAAGAGAAAATACCTGACTTTACAATAAATAGTATTAGGACAGCGCATGGGAGAGAATCCGCTATAAATTATTTAACGATCTTTTTTCCGAAATAAGTCACAATATCATTTAAGTTTTTTGGTATGGCAATTTGCCCTATTTTGGTATTGTTAAATAGTTTGAAGATCCTGTACCAGAATGCTTTTTTGCCTGAATGGGATAAGCGCCAAAAGATGGTTTCAAATTTTAAGATGTGGCCAATGTGTTTGTAGTATGTATCGGTAAAGCCATTTTCTCTTAAGAAAACGCCCAGGTTCCGCCTGTTGTAATAGAACAGGTGATAAGGAGGAATTAACGCGTAAAAATTTCTTCCGGTTACCTTGGCGTACAAGCAATCCATATCGTGCACCTTAATGATTATCATGCCGCCCGGTTTGAGCATGTCCCAGCATTTTTTTAAAGCATCTTTAGGCATTGGCAAGTGATCGAACACATCCTGAAGAGCTATCACATCAAAGTAATCCTTTTTTAAGGGATAATCTTCCAGGGCGCCTATGAAAATACTGTCGCCGTACCTTTCCTGGCTTTTTACGGCATCTTTTTCCGCAATTTCAATTCCATGCCTTTCCCATCCTTCCATTTCATCTAAAAACCAGCCGCCCGAAGAACCTACGTCCAAAATGGCTCCTTTGCCCGGATATTCTTTCTCAATAATGGTTTTTAATTTCCTGTAATAATACCGTATAAATTCAACGTTGTCATCTTCATATACAACATCAGGGCTCTGATTGTAATAACCTGCCAGCTCAGAAGGGGTTAAGATTTCCTTAACGTATATTACCTCGCACTTTTTACATTCAATGAGGTTAAATGAATTAATGGTCCATTTAAATTTCACGTCTTTACTATTACACCATGGGCAAGAATGATGTTGAGTACTTATTTCCATATTGGCTTAAAGATTATTATGTTTAACTACCAAAAATAATAAAAAAAAGTATACCCGCTTATTTATTATTTATTCTGCAAGGGCTGCCATATTATAAAGCTGTCTGCCCTCAATTTGCAAGTTTGGCAGGCATAAATTGAAAAAATATATATATTTTTGATCTTAATATGAAAAAAGAGAAAAACCTGTTTGAAAAATATTTTAGTGTTGAAAAAAGCTATGTTGTTGCCCTTGTTATTTTTTTAATATGCCTGGTTGTTTACAACGATTATATTTTTGGGAAAAAGATCTTTTTGTTCAGGGATATTGGCAGCGATACCATTAACATCGTTTTTCCATGGATCATGGGAGCTGCCGATTATATGGGAAATGGAAATGAGATAGGCTGGTCTTTTTCCCAGGGCATGGGGCAAAACATTTTCCCGTTCTTTTACAGCGACCTGTTTCATTGGATAGTTTCTTATTTCGACAAGGCGTCGATCCCATTTTTACTGGTTTGGTTACAAATCATAAAAGTAGTGCTCAGCGGTACTGTTTTTTATAAGTTTTTAAAGGAATTCAAATTGTCCTCTTATTCAAGTTTCCTGTTTTCAATCCTATTCGCTTTTTCAGGTTTTATTATTTTGGGTGGCTGCTGGACCATTTTTTCTACCGAAGCGTTATGTGCCGTTACCATATTGTATGGGTTTGAAAGATGGTTGAACCATCGGAAATTTTTATGGCTGGTTGCCGGTATTACACTTATGACATTTCTTCAACCGTTCTTTCTATTCATGTATACCATTTTATTGGTGCCCTACGCTATTGTGCGTTATCATGATGTTTATGAAAAGAGCGGTAAACAGTTTTATATTTTTGTGGCTAAAACAGTTGGCCTGTCAGTTATTGCCGTGTTTATGAGCTCCTACCAGCTGTTTGCCGATTTGTTGCAGTATGCCGAAAGTCCGCGTGTTGGCGGAGAAGCCAGCTTGTTTGACCGCTTGAAACAAGAAAGTATGTTTGGCCTGGCCGACGAAATGTTGAGGTTTACAACCGTTTTCCGAACGTTTGGCAGCGATATCCTGGGGACAGGAAACAGCTTTAAGGGCTGGCAAAATTACCTGGAAGCCCCTTTGTTCTATTGCGGCCTTTTTTGCCTTGTTGCTTTTCCTCAATTTTTCAGTTCGCTTACCAAGCGGCAAAAATATTTTTACGGCGCCTTAACGTTTGTGTTTTGTTTGCCTATTGTTTTCCCTTATTTCCGATACGCTTTCTGGGCATTTTCGGGCGACTATTTCCGAACGTTTTCACTGGTTATTGTTTTTTTCATGGTGCTGTTTGCGGCAAGAGCCATCAGCTATATTGAGCAGCAGGGAAAAATAAATAAAGTGGTATTAGGCGTTACTGTCCTGTTTTTGTTGTTCCTGTTATACTCACCGGCAGCTCAATTTAAATCATCGGTTAATGGTAGTTTGCGTTCGGTTGCTACACTCCTGTTATTGGTGTATGCCGGTTTGGTATTTGGCTTAAGTCAAAAAAAATCAGTTAAGGATATTTGTAAAGTAGTACTGTTTGGACTATGCATTATTGAAGTAACTTATTTTTCCGGCATAACGGTTAATAAGAGGGATGTGATTACCAGGCAAATACTGAAAGACAGGGTAGGGTACAATGATTATACAGTGGATGCGGTAAGTTATTTAAAACAAAACGATAAAAGCTTTTACCGGCTTAATAAAGATTACAGTTCGGGCCTGGCAATACACTCCAGTATTAACGATGCCAAGGTTCAGGGCTTTTACGGCACCTCTTCCTACAACTCTTTCAATCAAATAAATTACATTAAATTCTTAGGCGATTTTAATGTGATTGATGTGAAGGATGAAAACTCTACCAGGTGGGCAAAAGGCCTGGGCGACCGGCCTATCCTGTTTTCTTTGGGCAGCGGGAAATACTGGTTGTCAAAACGTACAGATAATGCCGTGGCCGGAATGGGCTTTGATTCAATAGCGAAGTTTGGCGACGTAAAAGTATACAAAAACAAATATGCCTTGCCGTTTGGTTTCACTTACGATAAAACCATAGGAGAGGACGAGTTTAAAAAACTGTCGCCAACCCAAAAAGATTTTGCGGCACTCAGGGCTTGTGTTGTTAGTAATGCCGATAAGCAAATTTTCAGTTCTCTCAAAGCGTTTAATGTAGCCGATACCGCTGCGCCGGTAACTTTTGATAATTACCTGGCTGATGTTAACGCGTTAAAAAAAGACAGCCTGACCATTACTAAATTTTCAGAGAATACCATAACCGGTAATGTGAATGCCAGCGAATCGAAGATCTTGTTTTTCTCAATCCCCTTTGACGAAGGCTGGAAGGCAAACTTAAACGGAAGCGACGCAAAGCTCTACCGACTTAATTGTGGCTTAACCGGTTTATTGGTGCAAAAAGGAAGTAATGCCGTTGAATTAAGCTTTACACCACGTCACAAAAAAACAGGGGCCATGGTTTCTTTTGCTTTTTTAGCGTTATTTATTGGCTTATTGGCGCTGAATTATTTCAGGAACAAATCAAAAACTAATGTTCAGTCGTAATGAAAATATTAGTCACGGGAGGTAATGGCTTTATTGGAAAGAATATTAAAGAATCTTACCTGGCTCAAAAATATACAATTGTAGCTCCTCCTCGTGCCGAGCTCGATTTTAGCGATGATAAAAGCGTAGCTGATTTTTTTGGCAAACAAGCATTTGATGTTGTCATTCATTCCGCGGCAAAAGCGGGGCATAGAAACGCGACGGATGCCAGCAATTTGTTCTTGACAAACTCGAGAATGATGTCCAATTTATTGAAACATCAGAACAGCTGGGGCAAGCTCATCAACATGGGCTCAGGCGCTATTTACGACATGCAGAACTATCAGCCCAAAATGCCCGAAACGTATTATGGCACAAACATTCCAAAAGATGAACATGGCTACAATAAATACATTTTTGGGAAGCTGTTGCCGCATTTAAATCATGTTTACGACTTCAGGATCTTCGGCATTTTTGGAAAGTATGAAGATTATGCGATCCGTTTCATCTCTAATGCCATTTGTAAAACCATTTTTGATCTGCCTGTCACCTTACGCCAGAATAAAAAATTCGATTACCTGTACATTAACGACCTGATGCCCATTTTGGAACATTTTATTGAAAACAACCCTGTCGAAAAAGCCTTCAACATTACACCGGATGCATCTGTAGAATTGTTGAAGATAGCGGAGCTTGTGAAGCGCATATCAAAAAAGGATATCGACATAAAAGTGGCGCAGGAAGGCATTGGGATGGAATACAGCGGCGATAATACGTTATTGAGAACCGAAATGAAGAACCTCGCATTCACGCCCCTGGAAGAGTCGGTAGAAGAGCTGTATAACTGGTATAGCGCAAACAAAAGTATGTTAAATAAAGAGTTATTAATTTCCGATAAATAATACCATGATAAAAGTTTCCGATTTTATATCAAGCTATCTTAAAAATAATGGGGTCGATCATGTGTTTATGGTAACCGGTGGAGGCGCCATGCATTTAAACGACTCGTTGGGCCGTGACTTGACTTACATTTGCAACCACCACGAGCAAGCCTGTGCTATTGCAGCAGAGGGCTATGCCAGAACCGCGAACCGCCTGGCGGTGGTAAACGTTACAACAGGTCCAGGAGGATTAAACGCGCTGAACGGAGTTATGGGACAATGGACCGATTCTGTTCCTGTGTTATATTTATCGGGTCAGGTAAAATTTGAAACCACTATTCACGCGTGCCCTGAAGTAAAAGGCTTACGCCAGCTGGGCGACCAGGAAGTGGATATCATTAAGATCGTTTCGCCCATTGTTAAGTTTGCTCACATGATTACCGAGGCAAAGGATATTAAATATTATTTGCAAAAAGCAATTTATGAAGCAACGAGCGGCCGCCCCGGACCGGTTTGGCTGGATGTGCCAATGAACATACAGGGTGCTTTGGTAAACGAAACAGAACTAAGGGAATTTAAAGCACCGGAAATTTCTGCGGACAAAAAAAACAACTTAGCTGATAACATACAACTCATAGCCGGAAAGTTAAAAACAGCCAAACGCCCGGTCATCCTTGCAGGTCATGGAGTCAGGATCTCAGGCGCGTTAAAAGAGTTTCACGAGCTGCTGAATGTTTGTGACATACCAGTGGTGACAACCTTTAACGGAATTGATGTTATTAATGAAGATCATAAAAATTACATTGGCCGTTTTGGAACCTTAGGCAACAGGGCTGGTAATTTTACAGTGCAAAATGCCGATGTTTTGATAACCATAGGTACCCGTAACAACATCAGACAGGTAAGTTACAACTGGGAATTTTTTGCAAGGGAAGCGTATAAAATAGTGGTTGATATTGATGAAGCGGAATTGCAAAAACCTACCCTGGTACCCGATTTGCCGGTATGCGCAGATGCGAAACAATTTATTTTGGGTCTTACCCACGCACTTGGTAAATCAATACAAAACCAACATGCCGACTGGTTAAGCTGGGGCAAGGAACGTAAGGAGAAATACCCGAGTGTGTTACCCGAGTACCACAACACAACAAACGGCGTGCATCCTTATGTGTTTATGGAGATATTGGGCAAGCGCCTGCCCGAAAACTCTATTTGTGTTACAGGCGATGGAACCGCGTGCGTGGCTCCGTTCCAGGCCATGCCAATAAAAAACAATACCCGCATTTTCTGGAATAGTGGTTGCGCCTCAATGGGCTTTGATCTACCGGCTGCTATTGGCGCCTGCGTGGCCAATGATTTTAAAGATATTATTTGCCTTGCCGGCGATGGAAGTTTGCAAATGAACATACAGGAATTACAAACGGTTATTCATCACCAAATGCCGGTAAAAATTATCTATCTTAACAACGACGGCTATGTATCCATTAAACAAACACAGGATGGCTTTTTTGGAGGGCACAGGGTAGGCAGCGATCCTAAATCGGGCGTTAGTTTTCCTGATATCATTAAGTTGGGGCAGGCCTATGGTTTTGCAACCCATCAAATTACTTCCCATGCCGATTTAGAAAAAGAAATAGATTTTGTGTTGAGCCACAAAGGACCTGTTATTTGCGAAGTAAAGCTAACCTTGGATTACAAATTCTTCCCTAAAGTAGCTTCTAAAAAACTCGACGATGGCCGAATGATCTCCGCTCCTTTGGAAGACCTTGCTCCATTCATGGAAAGGGAAGAGTTCAGGTCGAATTTGTTTATAAAAGAATTTTTGGGATAAATTTTTTTTATAAAAGGAATCGGATTATATTTAAAGTGTAAAACTTCACATAATTTAAAGCGTATATGAATAATTTAGAAAAGAAAATGGTCGACCAATTGAAGGATTTGAAGGAAAATCATCATGCAATTGGTATCAAGGCGGAATTTGAAGCAGAAGGTACACGTTTGGAAGAAGCACTTCGCTTAAAAGAAGTGATTACAAAAGCCGGCCTGGATTTAACAATAAAGATCGGGGGCTGCGAAGCTCTGAAAGATATGTATGATTCCCGTTCCATTGGTGTTACCCGTATTGTTGGGCCAATGATTGAAACGGCTTATGCTTTAAAGAAATTCTTATCATGCGCCAACCTGGCTTTTCCTGAAGATGAAAGAAAAGAGGTTGATTTTTTAATTAATGTGGAGACCATTTCGACCGTTAAGAATTTTGACGAAATGCTGAAACTACCAAGCATTAACGAATTAAAAGGGATTGTAGTAGGCCGTGTGGACATGACAGGTTCCCTTGGTTTAACCCGCGAACATATCAATTCCGACGAGATTGGAAAAATATGTACCGAAGTGCTGACCAAAGCAAAAAACTTTAATGGTATGGAATGTGTTATTGGTGGTGGTGTTTCCGAAGCTTCCCTGCCGTTTTTCGATCAATACACCAAAGGACATTTAGATAAATTTGAAACACGTAAAGTGTTATTTGATGCCAAACAGGCAACTCTTTCCAATGGTGGCGATAAAGGTATTTTAAAAGCTGTAGGCTTTGAATTGCTGTGGCTTAAAAATAAACGTAATTTCTATGGCATGATCTATAAAGAAGATGAGAACCGTATTGAAATGCTGCAAAAACGTTACGATAAACTGATCGAGCAGGCTGGTGGCAAATATGAGTAAAACAGTTTTAATTACCGGCGCGAGCAGAGGCATAGGAAAGGCATGTGTAGAGCTTTTTTCAACAAAAGGGTACTCTGTCATAGCGCCCGGAAGAAATGAACTGGATCTTTTATCTGAACAAAGCATCAAAAATTATATAGCAAACCTTAAACAACCTGTTGATGTTTTAATTAACAACGCGGGCATTAACCCCCTGGCTGTTATTGGCGAAATAGATTTTAAAAGCGCTCATCAATTAATTGATACTAATTTTTGGGCGCCTGTTCTATTAACAGAACTGCTGGCTCCCAAAATGAAAGAACGCGGTTATGGCCGTATTGTAAATGTTAGCTCCATTTGGAGCAGTGTAACCAAAGCCGGCCGGTCGATGTACGCTTCTTCAAAAGCCGCTATCAACGCCTTTACTAGGACGGCCGCTGTTGAATATGCAAGTTCCAATGTGTTGGTAAACGCCGTGGCACCCGGATACGTGAATACCGAATTAACCAAAATAAATAATACGCCTGAACAAATTGAGGTCATTAAATCCAATTTGCCAATTAACCGCCTGGCCGAGCCATCGGAAATTGCGGAACTGATTTACTTTTTAGCCTCGGATAAAAATACATTTGTTACCGGGCAAACTGTTTTTGCCGACGGAGGGTACAGCATTATTTAAATTATGAGCCAGATCAAAAAAATACATTCCAGTATTCACGATTATGAGATACATTTTGAAAGTGATTTTTCATTTTTAAAAGACCTGTTGGAAACAAAGGAAGCCGTTTTTATAATCGATAAAAATGTATTTGAATTGTATAAAACGTCGTTTAGCGCTATTGCCGGCCAGGAAAATGTATTGATCCTGGATGCTATTGAAGAAAATAAAACACTCGCGGCTTCCGAAGTGGTGTTTGATAAGATCATTTCCTTAAGACCCACTAAAAAAACAAAGATCATCTCTTTTGGTGGTGGCATTACACAGGATGTAAGTGGTTTTGTAGCTTCTACATTTTACAGAGGGCTGCATTGGATCTATATTCCTACAACCCTGCTTGCCCAGGCCGATAGCTGCATGGGAAGTAAAACATCCTTAAATTATAAATCGTATAAAAATATTTTAGGCACATTTTATCCGCCACACCAGATTTATATTTGCCCCGAATTTACCAACTCGCTTACCGAAGAAGATTTTTACAGCGGCATGGGCGAAATCGTAAAATTGCATTGCATGGGTGGAAACACCTCTCTTGACCTGTTAATTAGCCAGCTGACTAAAATTCATCAAAGAGATATTTCTACCATACTAAGTGCTACGCAGTCTTCTTTAGACATCAAATGGACCTACATGGAAGGGGATGAATTTGACCAGGGAAGACGTAATTTATTGAATTACGGGCATGAGTTTGGCCACGCCATTGAAACCGCTACACATTACAAAATCCCTCATGGCCAGGCCATCATTATTGGGATGATTATGGCGAATTATATTTCCTATCAAAAAAAGGTAATGACAGAAGCAACCTTCAAAAAAACGCTTCAGGTGTTTTTAGAATTGTTGAAAAGCGATCATTCTATTTTGAAGGGAGTTTCTTCGTCCGAGATCATAAACTCCATGAAACAGGATAAAAAAAGGATTGGTAATAACCTGCCATTAATTATGATGGATGAGGCCTATGATTTTACTAAAATATTGGACTTAACGGAAGAAGAGGCGATATTAGCCATAGATCATTTTAAAACTACTTATTGCAAATAATTTGGAAGCACAAAAAAAACATATTTCTGTTTTAACCGCTTGTTACAATGAAGAAGAGAATGTAGCTGAGCTGGTAAAGGCCGTGGCTGTGGTGTTTGCTAAAATGCCTCAGTATACTTACGAGCACATATTTATCGATAACAGTTCTTCTGATAAAACCGTATCCATTCTCAGGGAAATTGCAAAAACCGACAAGCATGTTAAAGTAATTGTAAACGCGCGTAACTTTGGGCATATCCGCTCGCCTTTTCATGGTTTGATCCAATGCAAGGGAGATGCCGTTATTTCGTTGGTAGCCGATTTTCAGGATCCACCGGAATTGATTGAAACCTTTTTGAAAAAATGGGAAGAGGGTTATAAAATAGTCATCGGGATCAAAAAAAGCAGTAAGGAAAATGCCCTGATGTTTGCCGTGAGGAAGTTTTTTTATAACCTGCTGGCAAGCGCTTCGGGCAATGACGCTACCATTAAAAACTTTACAGGCTTTGGTTTATACGACCAGCAATTCATTTCGGTGTTAAGGCAGCTTGATGACCCGTATCCGTATTTCAGGGGCCTGGTAACAGAACTGGGATTTGACAGGTATGAGATTGATTATACCCAGCCGCAACGTGCTGGTGGCAAAACAAAAAACAACTTTTTCACTTTGTATGATATGGCTATGCTTGGCTTTACAAACCATTCAAAGCTGCCTCTCAGGCTGTCGGCATTTATTGGGTTTTTCTCGGCTATCATTAGTTTAATGGTAGCCATTGGCTATTTTATTTACAAGCTTATGTATTGGGATACCTTTTACGCGGGCGCGGCCCCAATGGTGATAGGTGTTTTCTTTTTCTCTTCTGTACAATTGTTCTTTATAGGCATTATTGGCGAATACATTGGCGCTATCCACACCCAGGTAAGGAAGCGGCCTTTGGTTATAGAAAAGGAACGGATTAATTTTTAAAACAGGTAATCATGAAAGTAGTTATATTAGCCGGCGGACTTGGAACCCGTATATCGGAAGAAACGGACACCCGCCCCAAACCAATGGTGGAAATTGGCGGAAAACCAATTTTATGGCATATTATGAAAATATACAGCCACTATGGGTTCAATGAGTTTGTAGTGTGCTGCGGATACAAAGGCCATTTTATAAAAGAATATTTTTCAAATTTATTTTTACATCATTCCGATATTACATTCGACCTTGCCAATAATAAAATGGAAGTCCATAATTCCGACACCGAAAAATGGAAGGTGACGCTTGTTGATACCGGTAAGGATACCATGACTGGTGGCCGCATAAAGCGCATTGAGAGATACGTGAATAACGAAACATTTATGCTAACGTATGGCGATGGTGTAAGCAATGTAGATATCAACGAACTATTGAAAACGCATAAGGAACATGGCAAGCTGGCAACGGTTACGGCTGTTCAGCCAAGCGGCCGTTTTGGGGCTTTAGGAATTAACCAGGATAATGAGGTTGAATCTTTTTTTGAAAAACCTAAAGGAGATGGGAGCTGGATAAACGGAGGTTTTTTTGTTTGCGAACCGGGGATTTTTAAATACATTGATGGCGATTTGACCATATGGGAGCAAGCCCCTCTTGAAAACCTGGCAAAAGACAATCAGCTGTCTGCCTACAAACATAAGGGCTTTTGGAAGCCAATGGACACGCTAAAAGATAAGCAGGACTTAAACGAATACTGGGAAAAAGGATCGGCCGAATGGAAGATTTGGAAATAAATCAGTAAAGTTCAAAAAACAATTATTTTTTTAAGGCAGCGCTATCCAAATGCATAAGCCTTATGTCCTTAACAGAACCCGTATCCCTGGTAGCTGTTACGGTATCCGATTTAAAGGCCAGGTCATTTCTTTCATAGATCAAGATAGGCTCCTGTGATATTGGTCCCCTGTTATTCTTCTTCTTTTTCCACACATAACCCGTCCGGATCAGGTTCTGTATTTCCGTAAAGCCTATCATGGTATAATTATCGGTAATATAACTCTTAACCCAGTTAAAAATATAAGGATCTGTATTTGGTTGTATCAACAGGCTCATAGGGCAGGTAACATAAACAATATACCTTGGTTTTTGCTTTTCGATACTGGCGGTATATTCACGCTGCCATTGTTTGTGTTGCGGCACGCCACTTACTATGGTTGAAAAAAAGATGTGTTTTGTAGGCGATTTACGGTGCGTGTACAGGTATATCTGGGGCTCCGATCCTATCACGGCTATCTCATCGCCGGGCTTTAAGCGTTGGTTTAAGTAACCCGAAATCTGCGCTACTTCATTAAACGGATTGGTGCTGTATATTTCGCGCAATACGATCTCGAAGTTAGGACTGAAATAATATTTTCGGTAAAGGTTAAAATGTTTAAAGGTGAAAAAACCAAAAACAATGAGGTAACCATAACTCACAATGGCAACCTGGTTTTTGAGCGGAACTTTAAATAAAGAGATCACGCCATAAAAGGTTACACCTGCCAATACAGCCAGGGCCGGGGTCATTTGAAGCCAGTAATGCCCGTAAAAATAGTAGCCGGGAACAATGGTGGCAATTGAAAAAATGACTAAGGTGAGTACAAACAGTTTTATTTGTAAAGAAATGCCCTTTACCAGCAACAGCAGGAAACCGGCGAGGCTGTGGGCCCAGAAAAAGAAATTAAATTCGCTCAAAAGAAACTTGGTGTTATAAAACGCCAAAAGACCTTGTTCCAGTGGCATACGGTTTACATAATATTTTGGGATATCAATAGACCAGAACATCATTTCCTTGAAGGAACCTTTCAGGTAAATTAAAAAGAAAAGTACCAGGATGACGGCGAAGCCTCCGGCGGAATATAATCCAATACGTTTAAACAGGTCTTTGAACTTCCGTTCTTTTTCAAAAAAGAAATCAATAATAATATAGGCTCCGGCCCATAAAGCAATAAACACCCCCGATGTTTTTGTCATAAATGCCGCTCCCATGGCCAAACCCATCAGCAGGTAGTAATACCATTTTTTGGTTTGCATGGCCAGCACACAGCATAAAATACCCAGGGTGCAAAAAAACGCTACCCCATGTTCGGCCTGAATGGTAAAACCCGATATGTAAGGTGTAAGCGAAAGAAAACCAAATGTTGCTGCTGAAATAAGCGCGGTAGCCGATGATGAAAAGATCCGTAAAACAATGTAATAGATCAGGACGATGTTAATGGCATTTAACACAAAAAAACCACGGTGCATTTCCTTTACGCTTTCTCCAAAAAGAGAGATCATCATGGCATAAAAATAAAAGATGCCCGGAAATTTTTGTTCGTAAAAGTCTTTATACGGAATTTTGCCCTCCAGCAATAATTTTCCATAATAGGTATAGGCGCCTTCATCCCTTTCAAACGGCATGTCGAAAAAACTCGATCTTACCGAATAGACAAGCCATACCAGCATGAACAACAGAACAAAACAAATCCTCTGTTCCCAACTGTATTTTTTTAATGGGTTTAACCAGTCAAACTTATCGTCGTTTATGTCATTAATTTGCGTTGTGGCCATGTGATACGGAATGTTTTTGTTTTACATGATGATAGGTTTGTTGAATGCCCTCATTAATGGGTGTGAACCTGAAACCGGGATAAGCTGCCATGAGCTTTGTATTATCCACATCTATCGTTGGATTGTCGGATCCTCTTTCGTTTTCTTTTAAGATTTTGATATCGTGCCCTGTAACTGTTCTTAGGGTGTTTATCAGTTCGTTGATGCTAACGGTATCGTTTGAAGCAAGATTAAATATATGGGATTGATTCATATCCGAAGACAATGAAAAGCTTAACAGTTTTGCCACGTCCTTTACATACACATAATTCCTGACAGATGTTCCGCTGCCGAAAATAGTTGTTGGCTTATTGTTGACCGTGTTTTCAATCAGTGTATTAATAAGGCCAAGGCCCTTGGCTGTATCCTGCCCCGGGCCATATACATTTGAGATGCGGTAAATATCGGAATGGATGTTGTATTTTATTTTGAAATAATTTAAAAAATACTCCATGGTCAGTTTAATAATGCCATGCGGAGAGTAGGGTGCCTTGCTGGAGTTTTCGTTCACTTTTACCTGGCTTGTGCCGTATATGGTTCCGGCGCTTGATATAAAAACAACTTTTTTTACGCCAAGCTCCGAAATGCTTTCCATAAAGCTTATAAAAGGCAATAAATTTTCATCAAGTTCCCTTGCCGGGTTTTCCCAGCTCGAAGCGGGTATGGTGGCAGAGGCCAGGTAATACACCACATCCATTGCTGCCAATTTCTGTTTTACCTGTTGCCGGTTTAAAAGGTCGAGTTTTGTACAAGAAAACTCATGGTCAAAAATACCGGATGGGGCATTGCCGAATAAGAATAGTTTAATGCCTGTAGTTGCAGCCAGTTGCACTGTGAGATGAGAACCAATAAAACCATTTGCACCAACTATCGCAACATTCATACCGCTTAAATATTAATGGTTCGTTCAATAATTGTATAGGGTCTGGCTTTTACCTCGTCATAAATCCTTACAATGTATTCGCCTATAAGACCGAGACAAACCAACGTTAAGGAGCTGAAAAACGAAATGATGATAACCAGCGTTGCAAAGCCCTGCACATCACTTCCCTTTACATAATGTTCTTCAATAACATAGGCCGAATAAAGTACAGCAAATAAAAAACCCGTAAACCCAAAAATGGTGATGATCCTGATTGGTAAAGATGAAAAAGAGAAAATGCCATCCATGGCTATTTTCAGCAATTTTTTGATGGTGTAACCCGATTGGCCGTCAAACCTGGCACTACGCTCATATTCCACCCCAATTTGTTTGAATCCAACCCAGGATCTGATGCCCCTCAGGAAAGGATTTTTCTCATCCAGTTTAAGCATGCTGTCAACCACCACTTTCTTCATCACGCAAAAATCGCCGCTATCCAATGGAATGTCTTTATCACTAATGGCTTTCAGGATCCTGTAAAAGCTATTATAACTTAGTTTTTTAAAGAAAGATTCTTTCCGGTTCTTTCTCACGCCATAGGCCACATCATAGCCTTTGTCGAGGTATTCGAAAAAAGAAGGCAGTAAGGAAGGAGGATCCTGCAGGTCATCATCTATAACCGCAATGTAATCGCCGGTGCAATGTGCCAGGCCTGTTTTTACGGCATTTTGATGCCCGAAGTTCCGCGACAGTTTTATGCCTTTTATATAGGGGTACCTAAGCGTTAATTCCTCAATTTTTGAAAAGCTGTTGTCTTTGCTGCCATCATCAATCAAAATGAGCTCAAGGTTCCAGTTAAAAGCGTTTTTTTCAATATCAATCGCTTCCAGCAAATTAGTGAGGAATTTGGCTGAATTATAAACCGGGACAATGATCGTTATTTTTTTACTCATCTCGCTCCGTTAACTATTACCTGACAATGTATTTATAAAGTATTTTTTTTGCCATGGTAAGCACATAAGCCTTAAATATACCTATTTTACAATTTAGTGCAGATACTTTATAGTGTTTTTGCGAATATATTTTTCTGATAAAACGTGACACGTCGCCGTACTGTTTGTCAACAACCGCCACACTTGCCGATACGGCCGAAACACGAAACGCGCTTAGTACAGAAGGTAAAACATGCAAATTGCCATGTAACAAAATCTTGTACCAAAGATCAAGGTCAAGAACATAAAAAATGTCGGAATTAAAATTCCCGGTCTTTTCTATGATCTCTCTCCTAAACATCACGGCGCCACCCTCTCCAATAATATTGCCTCCTGAGCGAATGTTTTTGTTTATAGCAGCAAAGCCCGAAATGCTTGTTTCGCGGGAGCTGAAGCCTCTGCTGAATAAAACTTTTCCGGCATCGGTAATCACGTTTCGGCGGCAGCAAACCATGCTTATGTTATGGTTAATGTCACCGTTCAGTACTTTATGTTGTTTTTCAAGGCACTCAGGATAAATAATATCGTCGGCCGGTAAAATTTTAATGTATTTACCGCTGGCATTTTCCATGGCCCTGTTCCAGTTGGGAATCATGCCAATGTTACTGCTGTTTCTGAACAGGCGAATCCTTGGGTCATTGTATTTTTCAATTTTGCTTACTGTTTCATCGCTTGAGTTGTTGTCGACAATAATGAGCTCAAAATCTTTAAAGCTTTGATTTAATACGGAATCAATGGCTTCTTCAATAAACAGCTCGCCATTGTATACGGGTATGCAGACGCTTATTTCGGGCTTATTCATGCCAATAAATTTACATAAAAATGCTGGCGGATCGGTATTTTTTATAAATTTAAAAAATGTTTATTGTATGAGTTTTAAGGTCAGGGAGTCGTTCATCCCAGGTTGTTTCGAGATAATTTTTACCCCCTTCAATGACAAAAGAGGCTCATTTGTTAAAACATTTCACCACGAGATATTCAAGGAGTTTCATGTAGATGTAAATGTAGCGGAGGAATTTTTTACGTATTCAAAAAAAAATGTGTTCCGCGGGCTGCATTTTCAGATACCTCCTATGGAGCTTAGCAAGATCATTTATTGTGTATCGGGTAGTGTTAAGGATTATGTCGTAGACCTCAGGACAGGATCACCCACTTATGGTAAATGGTGCAGTTTTAACCTGGATGAAGAAAAACCCCTGGCTCTTTTTATACCCCCTGGCCTGGCTCATGGTTTTTATGTCAACTCAAACCATTCCATTATGCAATACAGGGTTTCAAAAATATACGATCCCGAGCACGACAAGGGAATTTCCTATACCACATTCGATTTTGCAAAAGATATTGTTGATCCTATACTTTCGGAAAAAGATTCCAGGCTCATCACAATTGACCAATTTGAAAGTCCTTTTAAATTTTGAAATGAAAGTATTAGTTACAGGGGTCAGCGGAGGATTTGGAAAACTAATGGTGCCTAAACTTTTAAAGGCGGGGCACCAGGTTATAGCTACATCAAGGCATAAGGACAAGGCAGAACAGCTTCCTTTTTTTAAGGACATCATTTATATCCCTTACGATATTAGCCAGCAAGCGTCGGGTAATCTCTACGATCTTTTTCAGCAACCCGATTCCATGATCCACCTGGCCTGGGACAAACTGCATAACTACTACGACGATGACCACACAGCTGTAATACTTGATAGCCACAAAGCTTTTTTATTGAACCTGGTGAGCAATGGACTAAAAGATTTTAACGGACTGGGCACGTGTTATGAATATGGTTTAACAGAAGGGGAGCTTAAGGAAGATGCTGAATGTATGCCTGTTTTACCCTATTCGAAGGCTAAAAATAGTTTACGCTTGTATGTTGAGTCGCTCAAAGAACAGTACAGGCTGTCGGCAAAATGGCTCAGGATCTTTTATGTATTTGGAGAAACAGGTGGGCGTAAAAACCTTTACAGCGCTTTAATGGAGGCAATTTCAAAAAACGAAGCTTCTTTTAACATGTCGGCTGGCGAACAGGTGAGGGATTTCCTGGAGCCTGATGAAATGGCTGATCTGCTGGTAAAAGCATCGCTCCAAACAAAGGTGCAGGGAGTTATTAATTGCTGTAGCGGTAAACCGGTAAAATTAAAAGATGTTATAACGCACTTTTTAAAAGCGAACAATTACGCGATCCATTTAAATTTTGGACATTATCCTTACCCGGATTATGAACCCATGGAATCGTGGGGTTCTGTTAAGAAATTAAACAGCGTAATTGTAGGCGAATAATTTGAATATTTAGTTATTTGCAGCTAAATTCGTTGAGTTAGTAATGAGCCTGAAAAAGGAAGGCTTTAATCAAAAAATAAATGTTAGATCTGTTTAACACGACTTACAAAGACAAAAAAGTACTGGTAACCGGCGATACCGGCTTTAAAGGTTCCTGGCTTTGCATTTGGCTTAAAGAGCTTGGGGCCGATGTATACGGCTATGCACTGCCGGCATTAACTAAAAAAGACAATTTTGTTACAACAGGTCTTGCGGGTAAGATCCATCATACAGACGGTGATGTGAGAAACCTGGAGCAGCTGCAGGCCTATTTTAACGAGGTAAAGCCAGATATGGCCTTTCATTTGGCGGCCCAGCCTTTAGTAATTGAATCGTACAACAATCCGCATTATAATTTTGAAACTAATTTAATGGGGACTGTTAATTTTTTTGAAGCGGTAAGAAATTGCCCTTCTGTAAAAGCCGCTATTAATGTTACGACCGATAAATGTTACCAGAACAATGAGTGGATTTGGGGTTACCGCGAAAATGACGCGATGGGAGGCGATGATCCCTACAGCGCATCAAAAGGCTGTTCGGAGTTGATCACCAATTCGTACATCAAATCGTTTTTTAGCAAAGATGCTACCGCGCATGTGGCATCGGGCAGGGCGGGTAATGTGATTGGCGGTGGCGACTGGGCCGATAACCGCATTATTCCCGATATGATAAGGGCCTACCTGTCGAACCAAACATCGCTCATCAGGAACCCCAATTCGGTAAGGCCATGGCAGTTTGTACTGGAGCCTTTGTCGGGATACCTGAAATTAGGTGAAAAATTGTGGACCGATGGTAAAACCTATGCCGGGGGCTGGAACTTTGGACCTGCCGCTTTCGAGAATTACAGTGTGGGCGATGTGGTGGATGAAGTGAAAAAAATAATCCCTTCGCTAAAAATTGACGCGCCAAAAGCAACCGAAAAATTGCACGAGGCCGGTTTGTTAAAACTGGATATTACCAAAGCGGTAAACCAATTGGGATGGAAACCAAAATTGAATTTTAGTGAAACAATTGCCATAACCATTAAAGGTTACCTTGCCGAGACTGAGCCAAACACAGACCTTTACTCGAACAGGGTGATGCAGATAAAAGAATACTGCGCAAAATAAACTTCCCAAAATTCATGACCAATACCGATAAAAATTACATCATCAGTAACCTGGCTACTATGCGGCCCGAAAACAGCCCGTTTTTTCACACGGTGATCGATAATTTTTTACCCGATAACCTGGCTCATGATCTTTATCATGAATTTCCCGATTACGATAATGATATTTGGTTCAACTATAAAAATAAAATAGAAGATAAAAAACTCTTAAGCGACTGGAGAAAATTTCCCAAAGAAACTTACCAGGTATTCTCATTCCTTAATTCAAATGTGGTTTTAGATACCTTATCGCATTCCGTTTCCTGCCAGCTTCATGCCGATCACGGATTGCATGGCGGTGGCTGGCACATTCATGCCAATGGCGGCAAATTAAATCCGCACCTTGATTATTCCATTCATCCAATGCTTAAAATGCAACGCAAGCTTAATTTAATTGTTTATTTGTGCAAAGACTGGCGCGATGAATACGGGGGACATTTCGGTCTCTGGGACCAGGATGGAGAAAAGAAAAGGTCGGGGAGCCTGGTGAAGGAAATACCGATGGCCTTTAACAGGGCTGTTATTTTTGATACAAGCCAAAACTCATGGCATGGGTTGAGCCGTGAGGTGAATTGCCCGGACCAGGTATACAGAAAAAGCCTGGCTATTTATTACCTCACCAATCCTGCAAATGCTGTCGATGATCGAAACAGGGCATTATTCTCTCCAACCGAAAAACAAAGGGAGGATGCCAGCATTATGGAATTAATTGAAAAAAGGGCCGACTTTAATAAGTCAAATGAAGTATATTTGAATAAAGAGTAACAACGTTAGTTCGTGCAATAAATATGTCAAAACTTGAAGATATAAAAGGGCAGATACATGCTTTAATAAAAGAGTATCATGATGAAGCATTTAAGCAAAAGCAATTTGTAGAAGGTGAAAGCCCTGTTCCTGTTAGCGGGAAGGTGTTTGACCATAAAGAAATGCAGGCTATTACCGATTCGGCACTGGATGCCTGGTTTACAACCGGCCGTTTTAATACCGAATTTGAGAAAAAACTGGCAAAATACATCAATATCAAATCGGTGCTGACCGTTAACTCAGGCTCATCGGCCAACCTGGTGGCTTTTTCGGCCTTAACGGCTAAGGAACTGGGTGAGGAGGCTATAAAACCGGGTGATGAAGTAATAACCGTTGCCGCCTCTTTTCCTACCACTGTCAATCCCATTTTGCAATATGGCGCTATTCCTGTTTTCCTGGATGTGACCATTCCGGAGTATGAAATGGATGTGACTTACCTGGAAAAAGCATTATCGCCTAAGACAAAAGCGGTGGTTATTGCCCATACCATGGGAAATGTGTTTAATCTTGATGCGATTACGGCTTTTTGCGAAAAGCACAACCTTTGGTTGATGGAAGACTGTTGTGACGCTTTGGGTGCTACTTATAACGGAAAGCATGTAGGTACTTTTGGTGATATTGCCACCCTGAGTTTTTACCCGGCGCACCATATAACCATGGGCGAGGGGGGAGCTGTTTTTACCTCCAACTCTAAACTTAAAAAAATAGCGGAATCGTTCAGGGACTGGGGCCGCGATTGCTGGTGCGAGCCTGGAAAGGATAACACCTGTGGTCTGCGTTTTTGCCAGCAACTGGGCGACCTGCCAATGGGTTATGACCATAAGTACATTTACTCACGCCAGGGTTTTAATTTAAAAATTACCGACATGCAGGCGGCCCTGGGTTTGGCCCAGCTGGAAAAACTGGATGAGTTTGTGAAAATAAGAAGGCATAATTTTGATTTGTTAAAAGAAACATTGCAAAAACATTCGGGTAAACTGATCCTGCCTGAAGCTACTCAAAATGCCAAACCGTCGTGGTTCGGGTTTTTAATAACGGTAAAAAAAGACGCCGGGATCACCCGTAATGAGCTTGTGGAGAAGCTGAACACTAAAAAAATAGCTACCCGCTTGCTGTTTGCCGGCGACCTGAGAAAACAGCCTTATTTTAAGGATTTTGATTACCGCATTGTGGGCGACCTTCCCAATACCGATATTATTGTAAATGACACCTTCTGGATAGGTGTGACGCCAATGATAAATGATGAGATGATTGCTTATATGGGCAAATGCTTTGATGAGATTATGGGATAAACGAGTTCCGGCTACACTTATCATCTGATTTTCGCCACATAATAGGCCAAATGCCCCATTTACTAATTTATAACAGTTTTGTAAGGGTTATTTTGTAACTTTGGGAGCAGATATTAAGCCTCCCGAATTGATGAGAAAACTGTTTTTATGGGTGATTTTAATTTTAGGGCCTTTTGCTTTAAAGTTAAATTCACAAGCCCCTACTACTTATAGTATATTAAGCACAGCTTATAACAGGGCGAGCGGCAGTTTTTTTTCGTTAGGAAATGTAGACAACTATTGGTTCCTCACCAGGATGGAAGATATGGTTGTACCTAATAATCCGGGTAGCGTTGTGCTTTATCCCAACAACCCGGTTTATGTTGTTCCAAATACCGGAAATAATACTTATGCAGGCATCCTTCCCGACCACAGCATTAATACAAATGCAACAACTACTTCACTAGGCCTGAAACTGATTACCTACCGCACGTATTTTAATCTTCCCAACCTGCTTACAACCAACAACCGCTATTCCCTGGCCTTTAAAATGTCGGCCGACGATGCGGTATTTGATGTAAAGCTGAATGGAACAAAAAAAGCACAATTCCTCACCAATACCTATAACAATATTCCCGGGGTCAATAAGCCCTATTTATTAAACATTCCGGTGTGTGATACGGATTTTGTGTCGGGCCAGAATTTTATTGATGTTACCATTGCCGATGCCGGCGGGTCGGTTGGTTTTTATGCCGAGGTAGTTTTATCTGAACTGGCAAATGTTTTAAGCCCACAACTATCAGCTACTTCGGCGTGTTTATCGGGCAATGGCTCGGCAGCCTCTACCTTAACAACAAACATTCCCAATGCGGTAATGTCTTATTCATGGACAAATTCGAGCGGAACGCTTGTAAGTCAAACCAACAATACCTCATCGTTAACCAATTCGGTTAGCAGCTTGCCAAATGGTACGTATACTGTATTAACAAAAATAAGCGGTAGCTGCAATGCAACTGTTTCCCGAACCATTAATATAAATTGCGCGCCTACATCAACACTACCGCCATGCAGGGGTGTTATGACCGGTACAGGGATGAGTATTTGCAATCAATACAGCTTCACCATCACTCCTTCTCAAACCATTACTCCCTTAAATTATGGAAACCAGGGTTATGCCTGCACGGGAGTGTCCATGCCCGATGTATCATTTAACACATTAGGTTCTTCATGGAGGGTAGAGAAGCATAGCTGGTTCTTTGCCGCTTCTCTACCAGGAAGAGTATCGGGGTATACCAGCGCGAGCGTATTGCAAACCATTCCTTTTGTGGCAACCGATGTCATTACGCCAATTTCTTATTCAGGAACTTATGTTGAGATTGCGGTTAATGGTGTTTCAACCGGAATATTGCTTAATCAAAGTACCTTTTCCATCTCTATCACCTCTAATTCAATCATATTATCTTATTAAGTATAGTTTTATGCTTTTTAGTACATTTGCCCAAAGTTTTTTACATGGAAGCTGAAGGTAATTTACAGTTATTATTGCAAAATCCGGATCTATCCGCTGATTTAAAGCACATTGCCCAAAAAGTTCTGAACAATCAACGCATCACCTTTGATGAAGGCGTAATATTGTATGAGCAGGGCGACCTCGGTTATTTAGGCGTTTTAGCCAATTACATCCGGGAAAAGCGACACGGACATAAAACATACTTCAATCGTAATTTTCATATCGAGCCTACCAATCTTTGCGTTTACGATTGTAAGTT
>JBEHXV010000023.1:0-75928 GCA_048498515.1 Bacteroidota bacterium
AAACATCAGCTGCAAATACCGACCAGGTAACAACTGCACTGGTTGGTACTCCTACAGGTAAAGTACCTGTCCAGTTTGATGTAGCCGATGGGTTACCACCGGTCATGGCAACTGTAGGTTGAGCTACACCGTTGAACGCGTAACTTAAGTATACAGAAGTTAAGGCTGTAGCACCTGGTGTGATGTTAGCGGTAACTGTATGGGCAACAGCGTTACATTGGCTGTTTGGCGATACAGAAGCGCTGTTAATAACAGCTGGTGTAGGAGGAATAATGCCGTCAAACTCATCAGCACCCATGTCAGGGTTAACAGCACCACCGTTCACAGAACCTACTGGTCCCGGACGGCTGTCGTTATCGTAATCGGTATTAACGCCTGTTGAAGCGGTTCCTGTTCCTGCCGATTCCAGGTAAGTAATCTGGCTCGGAGTAATATGTAAGTCAGTTGAAGAAACGAAAGAAGGAAGAAGGTTTAATGAATTACCATCTTTTGATGTAGCTGTTTTCCAGGCTGTAAAAGTTGCGGCATTGGCACCATTATAGTAACCAAGCACACCTGTTGGGTTAATATAGTAATCATTATAATTTATGGCACCACCAGATATATTTGTGTTAGCTGTTGTATAAAAGCAGGTTGAAACTGCGTTGTTTACATTGTTCACTAAAATGTTATTCTGGAATTGCGCTACGGTTGCAGAACCATCGGCAATTTTGATACAACCACCGTAAGCGGTAGAACCAAGCTGCGCAATGGTATTGTGATTAATAGTAAGGCCTGTTGCTGCGGCGCTCACATAAATACCCCAACCACCATATTGGCTACCAAATGTGCTGATAGCGTAACCGGTAATATCCCTGATAAAGTTATTGTAGATATTGATACCTGTATTGCTGGTAGCTGACGAAATGTTGATCCCGTACATACCCCAAACACTGCTTGTTGGGTTAATGCAATCGTGGATGTTATTGGCGCTAATAATAGCACCGGCATTGGCGTCGCCAAGCAATACGGATGACATGGTAGCAGGTCCTGAGCCAAACCCGGTTCTTACATCGTTTTGTGAGATAAGCGCTGAAGTAGCGCCCGGTGTTGTTGAGCTGTAAGTAATGTCTATCCCTGTAAAGGCTACATAAGAAGCAGCGGTTGCACTACCAATGGTATTCTTAATGATCTTTGTGCCGGTGTTCAGGTAAGTAGCTGAGTTACCAATGGCATGAATACCATAGTAGCATCTTGTGATTGTATTACCCTGGATCAATGTATTTAAACTTGAATAAGCACCGGTAGATGAAGAACTGGTACCTGTACCATTCGAGAACTGGATCCCGTAGTTATCGGCAGTACTGGTTGTCGATCTTCTGGCTCCTGTAATGATACAGTTTTTAATAGTATTGTTATTAGCACCATCCAACCCGGTTGCTGAGTTAGAAGATAAGCGGATACAGGCAATACCCGCTACGTTTGCGGTAGATGATACAACACTTAAATTTTGTGTGCCCGGTGTACCCGGATCATCACCATCAATGGTTACGTTATCAGCTCCGGCCAATTCAATAATACCCCTGTTTGCAGAAGGTGTTGCAGCCGAAGCAATGGTAAAGCTTCCGCCTGAAGGCATGATGGAGATGGATGAATAAGAAGAAGAACCGCCACTCGCTAAAAGAGGAACAGGCGTAGCCGATTCGGTTGTATTTGCTGTAATAGCAATGGCAATGGCGCCTTGATGCACACCAGAGTTAATGGCGGCAAAAGCAGCGTTTAAGGTAGTGTATGCAGTGGGCCCCATGGTCCCTGCAGAAGCGGTAACACTTACCTGGGCCATCATTCTGGCCGACAAGGCAAGCATCATAAACAACAACGCGGGGAAGATGCTGTTTTTTTTGATTTTAGTACAGTTTAACTTCATGTGTTTTTAGTTTTTAATTAGAGGGCAAAGATACTGAATTAAAAAACCAGAATCTTTACAGAATTTAAGAAAAGTGCTAGTTTTTGTTAAAAAATCAGTTGTTTTTTAACAACTAAAACGTTTAGTCACTCATTCGGGCAGGTAGTTGGCTCATCAAAAATGGTTATTTTTGACTTTTGACTATGAATATTGAAGAATTAAGGGACTACTGTTTAAACAAAAAAGGGGTGGAAGAAACAATGCCATTTGGACCCGAAACTTTGGTTTATAAAGTCATGGGAAAAATGTTTTTACTCACGGGCCTGGAATACCAACCCATTCAATTCAATGTAAAATGTGATCCGGATAAAGCCCTTGAATTAAGGGAACAATTCTCCTGTGTGTTGCCGGGTTACCACATGAGCAAAAAACACTGGAACACCATTGTGGCCGATGGCTCGGTAAATAGCAAACAGCTTCGCCAATGGATTGATGACAGCTACAACCTGGTGGTGGAAAGCCTTCCTAAAAAACTGAAAATGGAACTTGATGAATTATAAATACCTGTCAGGTTTACTATACATCATGCTAAAAACCTGACAGGTATTATTCTATTCATCCTTAAAAAAGTTGAGCTTGTGCAGGTCAATAAGCTGAATGCTCTTGTAATAAAAATTAATCACATCCGTATAGCTGTAACCCAGCTTGGCCATACGCATGGCGCCTTCCTGGCACATACCCACACCGTGCCCAAAGCCCCGTCCTTTAAATACCAATGTATCTCCTTGCGGAACGATGGTAAAGAAAGTTGATTTCAATTGCAGGTCGGTACGTACATTTTTCAAAGGCACTTTTACATTACTGGCTTCCAGGTAAGCTTTTCGTGTGTCCTGCTTAAACGTAATAGCCAGCCAGCGCGCGTTCGAATCCTGTACCGGATAATTATGTTTCAGTTTTAAATACGATAGCCAGTCCTCTTTTGCCATTTTGCGTTCCCAACGCGCATTAGGCATTTTAGTACTAAATGTGTCATTCACACTTCGTAAATACGGAAGCTTGCTTCCCCACACATCTTCCGAGTTGGCAGTTTGTCCGCCACTGTTGCTGTGAAAGGCCGCGTCTATTAAATTCAAATTCGCGTCAACCACTACTTTTCCTTTGGTATCGGTTACAGCCTTCATAATTTCCAGCTCGGTGGTTTTGCCAAAGTAAGCCTGGCAATGTGTATGGTCGCATAAGCTGTAACCTTCGAGCGTATGTTTTTGCAGATGCGATAAGGCAAAAGTACGGGCCAGGATGGCCTGCACTTTATAAAACTCCTGGAACGAACGCCTGCCCGATTCGGCCTGTACCACACCGGCAATGTAGTTGTCGAGCGTAATTTCGTTCAGGCATTTCAGGCTTCCCGCTTCTGTTTCCACAATTAAATTATCTTCGTAAAAGCGTGGTTTCCGGTCGGGGGCAATTAATTTCATTCTGAAAGACTTCAAGGGCTCAGCGCTCGAGATCTTAATACGCTTATAAATCCCAATTACATTTTCAAAGGTTTTTACTTCAATCGAATCGTTGATACAGCTAATTTTTATAAGCGGGAAATTGGTTGTATTTGCTACTTCAATGCCATTGGCCCAAATGCTGTAGGAACCTTGTTCCTTGCTAAAGCTAAAGGATTGCACTTTTAATTGCGAGAAGATGCGGATGTTCACAATTTCATCCGACATGTATTTCTTTCGGGGCATATCATTCATATGACCAGCTTTTGAAACGGAAGGTATCACCATAACCGTATCGTTTGTTTGCCAGTTCACAAACAAAAACAAAAAGGCAATGTATATGACCTTATTTTTTTTCATGCAAATGTTGGTACATGAGTTGCGCTACTTTTTTTGAAGCGCCGCTGTTTCCTAATAATGTAATCAATTCATCGTATTCCTTCAGCATGTCTTCGCGCACCGGTCCGCTTAAAATTTTAGTCAGTTCATCCTGTAAATTTTTTGGTGTGAGGTCGGTTTGTATCAGCTCTTTTACTACCGGCTTATCCATAATTAAGTTAGGCAACGAAATGTATTTTACCCTGCCGCCAACTACCATTTTTGCGATGGAGTAGGATACCGTGCCGCCTTTGTAACATACCACTTGCGGTAATCGGAACAAAGCACTTTCTAAGGTTGAGGTGCCCGACTTGATAATGCCCGCGTGTGCATTATGCATCAGTGGATAGGTTTGATTAAATACGACTTTCAGGTTTTTATCCAATGCCTTTTGATACGCTTCTTTGGGAAGGTTGGTGGTTCCGGCAATCACAAACTGGTAGTCTTTAAACTGATCCACCATGTCAAGCATAATTGAGAACATGCGCTCTATTTCCTGTTTACGGCTGCCGGGTAGTACAGCTATAATAGGGCGCTGATCGAGGTTATTGCTTTTAATAAATGTTTCTCTGTTAGGTAAGCTTGCTTTTTCCTGCTCAATGGCGTCGAGTAGCGGATGGCCCACATAATTGGCATTGTAATGGTGTTTTTTGTAAACCGCCACTTCAAAAGGCAGGATCACAAACATTTTTTCGCAGGCGCGTTTCACGATCTCCACACGGTTTTCTTTCCAGGCCCATATGGTTGGTGAGATATAGTATAGTACCCTGATACCCTGTTGTTTCGCCCAATCGGCAATGCGCAGGTTAAAGCCAGGATAATCCACAAGGATCAACACATCGGGTTTGTATTCCAAAATATCCTGCTTGCAAAATGCAATGTTCTTAAAAATGGTGCGAATATTTTTTGCCACTTCCACAAAGCCCATAAAGGCAAGATCTTTGATGTGCTTGCGTGGTTTTTGATGCGCCACTTTTTCCATCAGGTCACCTCCCCAAAACCTGAACTCAATGGCAGGGTCAAGCAGCAGCAATTCCTTCATCATGTTCGATGCGTGCAAATCGCCCGATGGCTCGCCGGCTATGACATAGTATTTCAAAATTTACGCGAGTAGTGAGATGTATAGTATAACGCCTACATAACCAAAAGTGGCATAAATAATGCCTCGGCTAATGTCGTATGCTTTTTTATTGAGCAACAGGTAAAATACAATAAGGTTTACCGCAACGCACACAATACTTACTTCCTGCATCATTTCACCTCCCCGCAGGTAGCGAATGAAGCCATTGGGAAATGAAAGCTGGCTGTAACAGAACAGCCAGTAACAAAAAAAACAGAAGGAAGGAATAATGGCGCCTAAGATCAGGCCTATCCATATTTTATCCACTTTGTCCAGCATTTTATAAAGTGTTTTTTAAATGATTAATGTAATTGTGGGCTGTCAGATCATGCATAATTGGCACCACCGAAACATAGCCATTTTGCAGGGCCCATTCGTCGGTATCGGTAGCCTCCGGTTCAAAATTCACAAACTTGCCGGTAAGCCAGTAATAAGGCCTTCCGTAAGGATCGTGACGTTCTTCAAAATCTTCAACCCAATTTGCCCTTGCCTGGCGGCAGATCTTAAGGCCGGTGATCTCATCGGCTTTCAGCTTTGGAAAGTTCACATTAAGGCAAACACCCTTTGGCAAAGGATCTTTGAGTACGGAAGCGATTATTTTTTCAATGAATGTGGTTGTAGCGCTAAAATCGGCATTAATATCATAATCGGCCAGGCTGAAACCAATAGCCGAGGTGCCTTCGAGCGAACCTTCGATAGCGGCGCTCATGGTTCCCGAATAGATCACATTAATGGAACTGTTGCTTCCGTGATTGATGCCTGATAACACCAGGTCAGGTTTGCGGGGCAAAAATTTATTCACGGCCATTTTCACACAATCTACCGGCGTTCCGGTGCAGCTGTACTCATCAAACGCGCCTCCATGATAAGCTGTTTTCTGGATCCGTAAGGTAGAGTTAATGGTAATGGCATGACCCATGCCCGATTGCGGTTTATCCGGCGCTAAAACAAACACATCGCCAAATTGCCTGGCAATGGCCGATAGGTGTAAAATGCCAGGAGCGCTCACCCCATCGTCATTGGTAACAAGTATTAACCGTTTTTGCTGCATTGCTGGCAAAGCTATTGTTTTTATAAGCAATCTGGGATAAAAAGAGGTTATTTTACTAAATCTCACTTGTTGAATTCTATTGTGAGTGTTATGCTATTTTTTACTATTTTTGTTATCCTAACCTACTAATTTTTATGAAAAAACCTATTAATACAACCAATGCTCCGGCACCAATTGGGCCCTATAACCAGGCGGTTCAGGTTGGCGACAGTGTTTATGTATCAGGAACCATTGCTATGGACCTGGCATCCAAACAATTGATTAAAACCAACATAAAAGATGAAACAAAAATTGTCATGGAATACCTTGGTGCCGTTTTAAAAGAAGCGGGTCTTACTTACGACAATATTGTAAAAACAACCATCTTTTTGGCCGATATGAATAATTTTGTTCATGTAAACGAAGTTTACAGCAGCTATTTTAAAGGTGATTTCCCGGCCCGTGCTACCATACAAGCCGACAGGCTACCCAAAGACGCTAATGTTGAGATCAGCGTAGAGGCAAGGGTATTTTAATCCAAATTTCTTTATTTATTTGATAATCAGGCCCTTACTTGTAAGGGCCTGATTTTTTGCAAGAAACTTCTAAAATTTTAGAAGTTTTCTTACAAAAATTCTACAAAAATATTCCTGTTTATAGTACAAATTATGTTTTTAATAGATAAAAAACTTTTATTGAACGAAAATTTGTTTGTATGATTTTTTGTTTTAATTTTACTATAACTAAATAAATTTTATGTTATGAATATTTTTGTAAGCAACATCAGCTTTAAAGTAAGAGAACAAGCACTAAGTGAACTTTTTTCTCAGTATGGCGAGGTAACCTCCGTTAGAATTATTAAAGACAAAGAAACAAAACGTAGCCGCGGTTTCGGTTTTGTGGAAATGGCAAACGATGAAGATGGCCAAAAAGCCATTGACGCGTTAAATGGCACAGAGCATTACGAGCGTGCTATTGTTGTTTCGCAGGCTAAAGGTAAACCTGAAGCTGCCGCGTAAATTTTTACACGATATAATAAAAAGCATCCGCTTTTAAGCGGATGCTTTTTTTTATTTAATTCGTAATCTTTAAAGCCCCCGTACCATTATCATAAAAAGCATTGTATTGCCTTAGGGGTTGCGTAGCCGGTCCTGATATTACCGACCCATTGGTAATTTGCCATTTGGAGCCGCTAATCGTATCTTTTAATGTAAAATTATCCGACTGAACTTTTGCCAGTGCATATGGATCGTCCGGTAACCAGGTAGAGGTTCGTTCAATCGCCACAAAATCTGCTGAGCTGTTCATGGCTGCGCGGTACACAATAATGCCGTTTATGCCCACATTATTCAGGTAAACCCAGCCACCCACAACCTGTAGCTTAAAGTACAGCGGATCGCCCGGATAAATGGTTTTATTGACCGTTTGGTATGGAATATTGTCCTGAACGGTTTGTTTTTTCTTTTTACAAAAAGAAAAAAGGCCTACAGCCGTTATTAAAAGTAATATGCTAAATTTTCTAAACATTAGTAACCAATGTGGGTTAAACAAATACCTTTGCTACACAAATATACGCCTTTATATGAATTTCGATCAACCCGTGCCGCCAAAAAAGCCTAACGTTTTTTTACCGATAATATTGTCCCTTGTGTTGGTGGTAGGTATGTGGCTGGGGTATTTTTTAAATAAACGCATTGGCTCCGGGCCCGCTTACACTGCCGGAAACCAGGCTGCCACTAACGATAAGATAAACAGCTTGCTTGAGTTTATTGAGTACCAGTATGTAGATACGATCAATAAAAAAGACCTGGTGGAAAAAACAGTCACATCCATGCTGCAAAGCCTCGATCCGCATTCGAGCTATATTCCGGCCAGCGATTTTGCGTCGGTAAATGAGCCGCTTGAAGGTAATTTTGATGGGATAGGTGTAGAGTTCAATATTATCAGGGACACCATCAGGGTTATTACACCTATTGTTGGAGGACCTTCGGAAAAAATAGGGATCAAGGCGGGCGATAAATTGATTAAAGTGAATGGTAAAAATGTTGCCGGTGTCGGGATCACCAATAAACAGGTGTTCGAAAAACTCCGGGGAGAAAGAGGAAGTACAGTTAATGTAAGCATTTTAAGAACAGGCATTAAAAAAATGCTTGATTTTAAGATCACACGCGATGCCATTCCTTTGTATAGCCTCGACGCGTCCTACATGGTGGAGCCAACCATTGGGTATATTAAAATAAGCAAGTTTGCCGCCACCACTTACCAGGAATACCTTAAAGCCTTTAACGATCTCACCAAACAGGGAATGAAAAAACTTATCCTCGACCTCCGTGGAAACCCGGGCGGTTACCTGAACGCGGCGGTTGACATCTCGGATGAGTTCTTATCTAACGGTTTGCAGATTGTGTATACACAAGGAAAAGCCAATCCTAAAAAAGTATATAAAGCCACCGAGCATGGTAGTTTTGAAAAAAACGCCTTGGCCATTTTAATTGACGAAGGATCGGCCAGCGCCAGCGAAATTGTGGCCGGAGCCATACAGGATAACGACCGCGGGACCATCATTGGCCGTCGTAGTTTTGGCAAAGGCCTGGTGCAGGACCAAATGCAGTTGCCCGATGGTTCTGCCATTCGCTTAACCATTGCAAGGTATTATACACCTACGGGCCGTTGTATTCAAAAACCCTATACCGATGATAAGACAGAGTATTACAACGAGGAATACGACCGCTACCAAAACGGAGAACTGCTAAACGAAGACAGCATTAAGCTGGATAAAAAGCAGCAATTTAAAACACCCGAAGGAAAAATTGTATACGGCGGCGGCGGTATTATGCCCGATGTGTTTGTGCCTATTGACACAGCCAGGAGCAATTCGTTCTTAAATAAAGTATTCTACGCCGGTGCTATTAATACTTTTGCATTTGAGTATGCCGATAACCATAGGGACAAGTTAAAATCCTACGGAACGGCAAAAAACTACATTGAGAAATTTGAGGTGAATGAGGCAATTTTAGAGGAGTTTTATCGCTACTGCGAAAAACAGAACCTGAAGATCGGGAACCTTAACAAAACAGTTACGGGTAACGCGTTAAAGCCGTATTTAAAGGCTTTCATAGGCAGGGATGTGTTTGACAAGGATGCTTATTATCCCATTATCAACAAAAATGATAAATGCATTTTAAAAGCCACCGAAGTATTATCTAAATAAATAATATTACATTTGGTTATCAAATTACACCCCTATGATAACCAGATTCTTATTAATTCCTGCCTGCACTCTATCACTTGTATTTGTTTCCTGCAACGGAAACACCGATCATGAAAACACCTCTGCCGAATTGGTTGATACCGTTAAGTTGGCCGATACAACAGCACTGGCCGAAGAAGAGAGTGATGTGTCCTATAACCTACCATCTGCTTTGCAGATTGCGTACATTTTTAAAAAATCGGGTTCTGCTTTTGTGCCTACCCTGGCCAACGACGCATCGAACATAAATAAATACAACACCAGCAATTACAAACGCGCTACTAATTTTGGCGTTTATAGCGCCGACCTGGCGTATTGCCTGTTCAATAAAAAATACCAGGAATCGAAGCAATACCTCAAAGCCTGTAAAGACCTTGGTTCTTTTTTAGGCTTGAACCAGGCCTTTGAAAGTGACAACATCGCGCAGCGTTTCGAAAAGAACATCGCTAACGAAGACTCAACCGTAAAGATCGTTTCGGCGGTTCAGTTAAAAACCGATGTGATGTTTGAACAGAACAGGCAAAAGCATATTACCGTGATTGCTTTCGCAGGAGCCTGGACAGAAAGCGCTTACATAGCTGCTGAGGTTTATGCGAAGGATAAAAACAAAAAAGCCCTGGCCAGCTTAATGGAACAACTCCTGTTATCGGAAACCATTATTAAAGCGCTGAAACATTATGAAGCATCGGAATCGGAAATGCCGGTACTGATTACTGCCATTCAAAAAATTAATTCCGAGTTCCAGGCCATCCCCGCAGTAAAAGTGGCCCTGGAAAAAGATGAGGAAATGGACTTCACTAACATGTATGTTTCCGATGCTGATATAAAAGACGTCACAACATCCATTAAAACCTTACGTAAAAGCATCATTGACTAATTTTTAAACTCCCCGTTATGAAAAATTCAATCAAATATTTTTTTGGCGCCCTCGGATTAATTGGCATGATGTCTTTTCAGACAGGCGATAATATTTTGTGCGACAGCAAAGCGCTTAAAGAAAAAGCAAAAGATATGCTTGATCCGTTTAAGTATGACAGCTCAGAGCTTACCCGCATCATGTACAAGAAAAAAGAGTCGGTGAAGGAAGTGGAAGTGCCTTTATTTATTGGCGAAAAATACCGTTTTGTATTTGTGCTGGAAGCTTTGCCAAAACCGGTGGAGATCCAGATTTACAATAAGGACAAAGAATCGAAAAACCGCAAATTGCTGTTCAGTTCAAAAGATGCCGGCGTCGATAAAAAAACCTGGGAGTTCGAAATTTCCAAATCGCGCCATGTGTATGTCGATTATGTGATTCCGCCAACAGAAGTTGGTTCGTACAGTGGTTGCGCTGTTTTTTCGGTAGGGTATAAGTAATTTTTACTTAAGACTTGTCACTTCGAGTAGGTTTGCTGCCTCTTTGCAAACCATATCGAGAAGTGTTCCTAACTATTGAGTTCTCGATACGCTTCACTACGTTGCGCTACTCGAACTGGCACAAAAAGAAAATTATTGATTTACTTCTTTACCTCCACCTCAAAACCTTTTTTCTTCCAGTCGTCAAAACCCTTTTCAAGGTTAACCACATGTGTAAAGCCTTCTTTGGTCATCAGTTCGGCGCATTGCCCGCTGCGGCCACCACCGGCACAGTAAATCAGGTAGGTTTTTTTCTTGTCGAGCTTTGAGATCGTTTCCTCAGATGCTTTTGCGAACCAATCAATTTGCGTAGCACCTTTAATAAAACCTTTATTCTTCAGTTCATCGTCGGTACGCAGATCGATCAACACGCCCTTTTTCTCATCAATCAGTTTTTTGAATGCAGCGGCATCCACGTTCTCAACTTTTGTTTGCGCAAAGCTTAAGCCTGCAATGCATAAGGCGAAAATGGTCAGTAATTTTTTCATGGTGTTTTATTTAGGATGTTTAAATGCCAGTAACCACTGGATGGCCTTTTCCTTATCATCGAACATGCGCATCTTCATGGTTTGTTGCCTGGTAAAATTAATGATAAAATTAATGAGGATGCGGTGTGCGAGCGATTTGACAATAACCGCGGTTGCTTTTGTGTAGAGGTTAATTTCGGGTTGGGTAGAAAATTCACGTGCTTCTTTTGAAATGTTGGTGTAGCGGCCGGCTTCCACCAATACAAGGCAACTGTGTTCGCCATGCGCCCTTGCCTTTAAAAATTCAAACTGGTTCACGGAATCTTCATATTCAATCTGCACATTATCCTTTAATTTCATGAAGATAATGCCATTGCTCCATACCTCATTTGTACTCACCTTATTGGTATGGCTTTCAAGCACCGTTGTTGTATGTGTTTTTTCCAGGATCACTTAACGCGTTTGATCAGGGCCATGTAAAAACCATCAAACCCTTCGCTTGGCAAGATAGTTTTATCTTTTATGAATTCAAAATCTTTGTTTTCTTCCAAAAATTTATCCACCTGTTTTCGGTTTTCGCTTGGTAAAATGCTGCAGGTTGAATACACCAGTTGCCCGCCTTTTTTGGTCATAGCCGAATACTCGCTCAGGATCTTTTGCTGAATGGTTTTTGTACGTTCAATAAAATCAGGGTTTAGTTTCCATTTTGCATCCGGGTTACGCTTAATAACACCCGTACCGCTGCAGGGTACATCCAGCAACACACGGTCGGCTGTGTTTTCCAAACGCTTAATGGTTTTACTTCCTTCAATTAAGCGTGGCTCCACATTACTGGCAGTGGCGCGGCGCGCCCGTTTTTTTAACTCGTCCAGTTTCCACTGCGTCACATCCATGGAAATGATGCGTCCTTTGTTTTGCATGAGCGCCGAAAGGTGCAGGGTTTTTCCGCCACCCCCGGCACAAGCATCAATTACGCGCATACCTGGCTCAACATCTAAAAATTCGGAAATGGATTGGGAACCCGCATCCTGTAGCTCAAACAAACCAAGTTTAAACAATGGGTTCTGGAACAGGTTTTGCCGTTTGGTTAAAATAAGCGCGTTATCATAACCTTTCAGCGGCTCTACTTCTATTTCCTGCTCCGCCAAATGTTTTTGAAGAATTTCTTTTTTTGTCTTTAACGTATTCACCCGCAGTACCACTTCTGCCTGGTCATTCAGCGCTTTGGCTTCTGTTTCCCAGGCCTTAGTACCCAGTTCACTTTCGCACAAGTCCCATAACCAATCGGGATAAGCTTGCAAAATACGCTGGTCCTTAATCCCCTTATAACGTTCAATGATCTCTTTGCCATTCAATTGTTTAAACTCGCGTTCTTCGGGCAGTGGCAATTGCTGTAATACAAAGTATACACCCAGTACTTTCCATAAATCGTTTTCAGAACCTGCCAGGTATGTTAGTAAGCGGTAGTTGCGTACAATGTCATAGGTTGTTTCCGCTACAAAACGGCGGTCGCGACCACCAAACTTAGGGTTTTCCTTCAGGGTCTTTTCAATCACCTTATCGGCATATTTGTTCTCCGTAAAAATAGTGTGCAAAGCAGTGACTACAGCCTGCAATAAAACGCGGTGCGGTTTTGCCTGTTTTGTGATTTTTTTGCCCATGACTCCTCTAAATGTATAAGGCGTCAAAGTTACTTTAATTTTTTATTATATTTACCTATTACCAATCGCATGGAAACTATGACTAAATTTTTTCTTTCGTTTTTATTGTTAGCGGGCATTGTTTCTGCTCAGAATAAAAAACGCATCTTACTGGCTAATGGCGTAGCGCATATTGGCAATGGGCAGGTTTTGGAGAACAGCTACATTGCTATTAAGGATGGTAAAATTGATATGGTAGCCGACGCGCGGTTAACACGCCTTGATCCCGCACAGTTTGACACAACCATCAATATTTCGGGCAAGCATGTGTACCCTGGACTCATAGCGCCAAACTGTATCCTGGGATTGCAGGAAGCGGAAGCCGTAAGACAAACCAGCGATTATGCCGAGGTTGGAGAATACAACCCGCACATTCGCAGTTTAATTGCGTATAATGCCGAAAGCAAGATCCTGGAAACGGTGAAAGCCAACGGTGTCTTATATACACAATCCACACCACGTTATGGCGTTATCAGTGGCATGTCGTCCATACTGGCTACCGATGGCTGGAACTGGGAAGATGCCGTGATAAAGGCGGATGATGGGGTGCATGTAAATTTTCCGAACACCATGCAAAAACGCGGCTGGTGGGCAGAACCCCTGCCAAGCGAAAAAAATGTGCGTTATGCCGACCAGTTAAATGAGCTGGCTGCTTTTTTCGACAATGCCCAGGCCTATAGCAAAACACAAAACGTAATGGATAAGAACCTGCGGTTTGAAGCCATGAAAGGCATTTTTGACGGAACAAAGAATTTATACATTCATGCCGATTATGTAAAGGATATTATTGGCGCGGTGAATTTTGCAAAACGTTACAACATAAAAAAAATGGTATTAGTGGGTGGACGTGAAAGCTATAAAGTAACCAAACTGTTGCGCGAAAATAATGTAGCGGTAATGGTAAACCGTTTGCATGATCTTCCTGACCTGCCCGAACTGGATACGGATATTTTATACAAGCTGCCTTATTTGCTGCAAAAAGACTCCGTGACATTTTGCATCCAAAATCAGGGCGATATGGAAGCCATGAACGCACGAAACCTGGCTTTTTTAGCGGGAACAGCTGCGGCTTATGGTTTGACCAAGGAGCAGGCCCTGCAAAGCATCACATTAAGCCCTGCAAAAATCCTGGGAGTAGATAACCTGATAGGAAGTATTGAAACAGGAAAGCTGGCATCCATTGTGGTTTCCGATGGCGATATCCTGGATATGAAAAGCAACAACATCATCCTGGCTTTTGTGAACGGAAGAAGCATTAAACTGACCAATTTCCAGAACGACCTGTATAAAAAGTATTCAAATAAATTAGGGATCAAGGAATAGTTTTTGGCACCCTGTCACGACGTGTCGTAAGAGTCGAAGGGTGATTATGGCAGAGGCTTCGACTCCGCTCAGCCTGACAAAGAGCTCCTCTCCTTTGTGGTGATAAAACCAATGATTATCAAATCAAACCTCATAGACATTGTTGCCCGGGAAATTTTTCCGGCTGAGCTTAGTATTGAAAACAACAGGATTACTTCTGTTAAACGGATCACTGAAAAACAATCAACATATATCTTACCGGGTTTTGTAGACGCGCATGTGCACGTGGAAAGCAGCATGTTGGTGCCCTCCGAATTTGCCCGCCTGGCAGTAACGCATGGTACTGTTGGCACCATTTCCGATCCGCATGAAATTGCTAACGTTCTGGGAGTTGCCGGTGTGGATTATATGATTGATAATGCCAAACAGGTTCCTTTTCATTTTTATTTCGGGGCGCCATCCTGCGTACCGGCTACCAATTTTGAAACAGCAGGCGCGGTCATCAATTCAAATGATATTGACAGGCTGTTAAGCCGCAAAGAAATTGTTTACCTGGCCGAGATGATGAATTTCCCCGGGGTGATCTATAAAGATGAAGAGGTGCTGAAAAAACTTGCTTCTGCTAAAAGATATGGCAAACCCATTGATGGTCATGCGCCGGGTTTAATGGGCGAGGACATGCAGCGGTATTTCAATGCCGGCATTAGCACCGACCACGAATGTTTTGGGTACATGGAAGCGCTTGATAAATTAAAGCATGGCGTGAAAGTGATGATCCGTGAAGGAAGCGCTGCTAAAAATTTCGAAACACTTATTCCTTTATTAAAAGATTACCCGGAGCAAATGATGTTTTGTTGCGACGATAAGCATCCCGATAATTTAATTGAATCGCATATCAACGATCATGTGAAGCGCGCACTAAAACATGGACACAATTTATATGATGTATTAAGGGCGGCTTCTTACAATGTCATTAAGCATTATAATTTGCCCATAGGTCTGTTGCAGCTTGGCGATAGGGCCGATTTTATTGAGATTGATAATCTAAGCGATTTCACCATTCTCAAAACCTATATCGGCGGCAGCCTGGTAGCCGAAAAAGGCCAATCCTTTATTAAAGCGGTAAATGCGCCCATTCTTAATAATTTTAATTGTAGCTTAAAGCAACCCGCCGACTTTAAACTGAAAGCGGAAGGCGAACGCATTAGGGTAATAGAGGTGTTGGACGGGCAATTGGTGACGAACGAACTCTATGCCCCCTCAACGCATGAAAACGGTTTTGCAGAATCCAATACATTGGACGATGTTTTAAAGATTGCGGTGGTGAACCGTTACAACGATGCACCCATTGCCAAAGCTTTTATTAAAAATGTTGGTCTGAAGGAAGGAGCCATTGCCAGTTGCGTAGCGCACGACTGCCACAACATTGTGGTGGTGGGCACCAATGATGAGGATATGTGCAAAGCGGTGAACCTTATCATTAAAGCCAAAGGCGGTATTTCCCTGGCAAACCAAAAAGAAGAACTGGTACTGGAATTACCCATTGCCGGCATTATGACCAACCAACCTGCTGAAGAAGTGGCACAGGCTTATACCAAACTGGATAAACGTGCCAAAGAACTGGGAAGCAAACTCCGAGCGCCTTACATGAGTTTGTCCTTTATGGCCTTACTGGTTATTCCCGAATTAAAGCTCAGCGACAAAGGCTTGTTCAACGGAAAGAGCTTTGAGTTTACGGAGGTGTTTGTGGATTAATTTTTTGTATATTTAATACAATATTATAAAACTTATGGCTACACCAAGATTATTTGTTAGTTCAACTTGTTATGATTTACAAGAGATTAGGTTTCAACTTCGACACTTTATTCAGGAATTTGGGTATGAACCGGTAATGAGTGAATTTGATGATATTTTTTATAATTATGAATTACACGCACAAGATTCTTGTCTTAAGGAAATTGAAAAATGTCAATTATTCGTATTAGTTGTAGGTAACAATTATGGGAGCATTTTTCATAAGGAAAGAGAAGATAATCCAACACCAGATTCCGTTACATTAAGAGAGTTCAGAAAAGCGCTCTCCACGGACATTTTCAAACATATTTTTATAAATAAATTTGTAGATTACGATTATAAAAACTATAAAAGAGCTTTAGATAAAACTTTATTTAAACATTTTAAGGATAATAATATTCCTGATGATAAGATTGAAGAAACAAAGCTTATTCTTAAGAAAGAATTCGATAAATTATATCCGTTTCCTTATGATTCATATGTATATGTATTTTATTTTATGGATATTATTTATGAATTGAAAGAAGGTAATGCATGTAATACCTTTGAATCTTTCGGAGATATTAAAGAGTCGTTGAAAAAACAATGGGCCGGATTTATGCATGAGAACTTAACTAAAAAAGATAAAAAGCTTGAGGCAACTATAAAACCACTTGAAGAAAAAATCTCTCATATTGATTCAAACATCAAGAAACTTTTGGAATCTAAAACCTCGACTAATAATTCAAAAATATCTTTTGATATAACAAAATTAACAAGAGATATAAACCTCGAAAGTTTAGAAACTATACAGACTACAATTGATCAAACTTTAAATTCAATTTTTTGTTATGAAAAATTCAATGATTTTTCTTTTACTTATGAAAAAAGAATGTGGTTTGGAAAACAATTCGATTCAATAAAAACAAAAAATTGGTTGGAAAGTCTAAAAGATTTAGTTCAAAATTATAAATGGTCTAAGTTTTTAATGATTAAAGATATATTTAAAGGCTTCGATATGTCTAAATACATGAAGCATCATACTGAAATTCCTTATAAGGTAATTTTTGAATTAAACTCCCTGTATGAATCTTTTAGCAAGGAAGATAAAATTAGTTTTATAAACACAGTTATGAGAAGATTTAATGATGCTTATGAAGCACCTAAAATAGCAGATGACGATAATTTACCATTTTAATTATGAAACGCTCTGTGAAATCTATCCCAAAATTGCTAGGGCTTATTTTCTTGACGTTTTTGTTAAGTTCTGCGATAATTTCCGATGATGAAGAAGGCCATTTTGTTTCCATACGTGGTAAAAAACAATATGTGCTGGTGGATGGCAAAGGCGAACCAACCGTTGTTTTTCTCACAGGCAAAGGCAGGGACCTGAGTGATTTTAAAAAAGTATACACTAAGATCAAAAAGAACAATCGCATTTTTGCTTACGACAGGGCGGGAATTGGCGGATCGCAAACCTTGCGCAACCAGCGCAGCATCGATACCATGGCCTTTGAGCTCAATGCCTTATTACTAAAAGAAAAAATAAAACCCCCTTATGTTTTTGTGGGTCATTCCCTGGGCACTTACATCATGCGCTGCTATGCCTCCATGTACCCCGGTACGGTAGCAGGCATGGTGTTCATTAATCCCGCGCATGAAAACGAATACAATTACAGTTTAAGCATCCGCAACGATTCGGCCAAAACAGCCTTCAGGGAAGAAATGGAATCTTATATCAAACTTCCTTCGCGCACCAAAGGACATAACGAAGAATCGAAATACTGTTTTGATTTTGACAGCCTGGGCTTTTCCACCAACCAACGCATCATTAAAAAGCAGAAAGACATTACCGGCATTCCGCTCCACATCCTTATTTCCACCACACCTGATATTGATAATGAATACATTGATAAGGAAATAGAAAATACCATTCAGTTCTTTACAGGCTGGAAAAGTTTCAACCCCCAGGTAAAAGTCAGCTCCACCTCAAAAGGCGATTATTTTTTACACATGACAGAGCCAACCATGGTGGCCGATGAAATTAATGAAGTGATTGGTAAGCTGAAAAAATAGCCTATTAATGTTATGGAAGACAGGTACAAAGAAATAGAAAATGGACTGAAGAAGAAATGGGTTTTTGCCTGGACACCAAAATACCAGGAAGAGTTTCAAACGTCGATTAAATACACCTTCATTCCATTGATCGGGCTCAAAGTATTTGAAAAACTACAATGGGATTGTGTTTTCAGAGATGAAAATTCTTTAGAAGCCAAGCGCAGAAACGATAAGGACGTGTGGACGGAAAAGATCACGGTAAGCTTTGATGCCGCAGGAACAGTATCAGTTAAAAGTGTTTCATTAGGAAATGAAAATTTTGACAGAGGGCACAATTCTTTGCGGGTAAAATTGTTCATTCATGTGTTTAACGAAACGCTTAAGGAATACGATCATGACGCGTTAAAGGAACTGGAAAAAGAGTATAAAATAAAAGATAACTGGGAGGATTACGTGGTACCCGCGTCTTTGCCTCCACCTGCAAAATTAAAAGAACCCAACATCTTTGTGCTTGTTTCCGGAAGCCTTCTCCTTTCTGTGGTTTTGGCTTATTCTTTGGCTTTTATAACGCTGCAGGCAAAAGCGTATATCATTGGTGTTTTTGAACTAGGTATTGGCCTTGCCATTGGCTACGCTTTTAAATGGCTCATCAGGTGGAGCAATTACCTTTATGGGCAACGCCTGCTAATTATTGCGGGAGTAATAATAGTTCTCGTTTATTCAGGAAATCAGTATTTTCAGTATCACATCATTATATCAGAAGAACAGATCACCGGTTTTTCGTTTATTGATTTTATAAAATGGAAGTTTGAGAATGGCTTGCAGCTAGAAAAAATGAATTTAGGATGGATAGGTTTGGTTGTTGCTTTTATACTTCAGCTAGTCATCACCTATGTCATTGTTTTTATGAGAGTGTATTCACACATCAATAATTATTTGCTGGAAAAAATACCCACCGAGGTAATCGATTATGTGTATTACCTGCACGTTAAAAATAAAACCGAAGTTCAGATCAGGGCTGAGCTTTCTGCCAAAGGCTGGGTGCAGGAAAGGGACCAGGACCTGGTGTTTGGAACAATAGCCGCTATCCAAGGACAATCGGAACTAAACAGAATGGAATAATATGAAAACAATTGATCTTCAACCTACACTCGAAAATGAGTTCGTGAAAATTCAACCGCTCAAAGACACTGATTTTGAAGCCTTGTATGCGGTAGCTTCCGATCCTTTGGTGTGGGAACAGCATCCTAATAAAGACCGCTACAAGAGGGAAGTGTTTGAGAATTTTTTTAAAGGTGCCATGGAATCGCAGGGCGCTTTTTTGGTATTTGACAAGCAAAGCAATAAAGTGATTGGCAGTTCGCGCTTTTATGAGCTGGATGCAGAAAAGAAAACAATTGCCATTGGCTATACGTTTATGGCCAAAGACCATTGGGGAGGTATCTATAACCCGGCCCTGAAAAAACTCATGATGGATTATGCGTTTCAGTTTGTTAATTCTGTGTATTACCACATTGGGGCATTGAACATACGTTCGCAAAAAGCCATTGAGCGCCTGGGCGCTAAAAAGATCTCGGAAATGGAAATGGAATATTATGGCGAACCAAGCAAGCTTAATTTTTTGTACGAGATCAGGAAAGAAGATTGGCTAAAGCAATAGGCCTTATCAGTTCGGGTAAAAAATGCGCCTCTTTTCATTTTTGTATCGAGAACTTCTCGATACGTATTTGCAAAGAGACAGCAAATACTACTCGAAGTGACAAATGATTAACTTTTCACCTGGTTAGCCTCATTATAGCAATCACGGCATAAAGGCTCGTAACTTTCTGTTTCGCCCAGTACAACCAGGTTTGTTTCATTGGTTTTGCGATGCGAAATGTGCGCCAGGCTTCCGCAACTTACACAAATGGCATGTACTTTGGTCACATATTCGGCAACTGCCAGCAGGCCGGGCATTGGCCCGAAAGGATTGCCTTTAAAATCCATGTCAAGTCCCGCTACGATCACGCGTATGCCACTATCGGCCAATTGCTTGCACACATTTACCAATTCCAGGTCGAAGAACTGGGCCTCATCAATGCCCACCACGTCCACATCATTAGCGAGCAATAAAATATTGGAACTGGCAGGAACCGGTGTGCTGTGAATTTCATTTCCCTGGTGCGACACCACTTTAATGTCGTGGTAGCGTGTATCGATCTGTGGTTTAAAGATCTCTATTTTTTGTTTGGCAAACTGCGCCCGTTTTAAGCGGCGGATCAGCTCTTCGGTTTTTCCAGAGAACATGGAGCCGCAAACCACCTCAATCCACCCTTTCCGGCCCGTACTATGTTTAATGTTCTCTAAAAACATGTTTATTAATAAACGCTAAAAATAAAGTAAGTATCCCTAAAATGAATTATTTTTAATCTTTAATTATTCACATTATGCAAACGGATATTTTACTGAAACAGCTTCATTCATCGTTAGGAGAACTTAAAACCGCTATTGAAAAATTTGAGAAACACCCATCGCCAAGTACCGAGTATGCCGAAAAACTACACGACTCTATTTACAAGGCCAATAAATTGGTATCGGCTTACCTGGTATTAAAAGAGCACAAAGATGTTTCGCCCGATCTGAACCTGCATCTTAAGCTCATGAATGTGCCTTCGCCGGAAGAAAGAACAAGCCTGGTGGAGCCTGTTAAAGATGAGGTGCCTGTTAAACCTATTGAAGTAAAAAAGGAAGAAGTAAAACCCATTGAGATTACTGAACCGCCTGTTGAGAGCCCGGCCACTCCGGTTGCCGAAGTAAAGCAAGCTGCCAGGACCTTTCCTGCAATTAGTATTAATATCAACGACAAGTTCCGTTTCATTAACGAATTGTTTGCTTCAAACGCCAATGAGTACAACATTGCCGTTGAGCAGATCAATGCGGTGAACTCACCGGCCGAAATGACCAGTTACCTGAAAGGTCTCAAATCCATTTACAATTGGGACGAAGAGAATGAGGTGGTGAAAACCTTGTACTCATTAGCCCAGAAACGTTTTGCCTAATCATACTAAAGGCTTCGACTCCGCCCAGCCTGACAATAATGTCACCCTGAGCGGAGTCGAAGGGTGAAATCATATGAACTATTTTATAACAATTATATTTTCCCTTCTATTCCTTGCTTCCCAAAGCCAGGACACCACTTATGCCCGCCAGGTTATTAAAAAACTGACTTCCAAAGAATTCCTGGGAAGAGGTTATGTAAACGATGGTGTGAATAAAGCGGCGACATACCTTTCGCAGGAAATGAAGTCCATAGGACTTTTAAAATTTGGTAAATCGTACGAGCAGGTATATGAATTTCCGGTAAATACATTTCCCGGAAAAATGTCGGTTGTGCTGGATGGTCGGACTTTAACAGCTGGAAAGCATTATCTGATCTACCCTTCAGCCAAAACAATAAAAGCGGGTTTTCAGCTTTTTAAAACAGATAGTGTGACGTATGAAGCCAACGATGGCCGAAAACCCTTCCCGTTAAAAGTAAAACTGAAGAAAAAACTAACCTATACGGTTGAAACAGAAGTTGTGGATAACATAACGATTGAACTGTTAAAAGACTCTTTTCCCAATGAGTTAAAGAACATGGATGTGATCTTTGAAAATAAGTTCATTCCCCGTTTCAAATGCCGTAATTTATGCGGCTACATAAAAGGAACGCAACAGCCTGACACGTTTGTAGTATTTACAGCGCATTACGACCATTTGGGCGCTATGGGCAAGGACGCTTATTTTCCGGGAGCTAATGATAATGCCAGTGGAGTGAGCGTGGTATTGAACCTGGCAAAGTACTATAAGGCCCATCCGTCAAAATACTCCATTGCTTTTATCTTTTTTAGTGGCGAAGAGGCAGGATTGCTGGGTTCTAAATATTATTCGGAACACCCGGTTTTTCCTTTATCAAAGATCAAATTCCTGACAAACCTTGACCTGTTAGGAACCGGCGATGATGGCATCATGGTGGTAAATGCTACTGTATTTAAAGAACAGTTTGAAAAACTGAACAGTATTAATACAGAAAAGAACTATGTAAAACAGGTAAAACAACGTGGCAAAGCGGCCAATAGCGACCATTACTGGTTCACCGAGAAAGGCGTGCCCAGCTTTTTTATTTACACCATGGGCGGCGTTTCCTTTTACCACGATATTTATGATGTGGAAAAAACCTTGCCACTCACAAAATATATGGAAGTGTGCAGGTTATTGTTCGAATTTGTTTCGAAACTATAATTACCTCAGTTTTTTAAAAGGGTAATAAATTATACCGGCCATACACCATGGTAAATAATACCTGGAAGAAAAATTATAAGAAACATACACACCAACAGGCTGTTGTTTTATGTTGAACTCGTAAGAGATTCGTGGACAAAAGGAAAAAGTATTTCCCATTGGCTTATCGTCGGGTCCCGCAGTTTTTTCATTATTATAAAATTCGACTACTTCACGAGTGGCGTAATATAAAGGGTAGCCGGCAATATAGGTTTCGGTGTGTTGCTTTGTACCCGTATACCTGACATCCGCTTTTGCTATTAAATTAAACGAGGCTAAAGGTTCAATACATAAATGCCTAAAGAGAACAAAACGCAAACCCGTGGTAAAATTAATAAAATCAATTTTTGATGTATAATTTAGATCGGTTTGGTAGGTTGGATTATTTCCGTATGAATCTTTAATTTCAAAATCGCCCCTGGAGCGCAGGTAGTTGACATTGATAATGGGTTTAATGTACTTATTCTTTCCAAAAAGGACATTGAATCCCACGTTGATATTGCAATTATAAGTGTACCTGGAATTATCGTCATCCCTATATTTCGTGCCCGAATCATACCATGACAAGTTACTGTAAGTATTATTAACAACCACGCCGGCATGAATGTTAAATTTAATATAGTTTCCAATTTTTGAAGTAATTTTTGTGCTGTCCGTTTTTACAAGTATATCCTGACCAATAGAAACAATTGGCAAAAGAAAATACACGATATATAACGCGAATTTTTTCATGTTATCTTAACTTTTTAAAAGGGTAATAGGTAATGCCCACCATATTCCAGGGCAGCTGATATTCAAAACAGAAATTATAGCTGTAATAGCAACCAAAGCGCTGTTGCCCTATTTTAAAATCATAAGATAACCTTGGGATAAAAGACAGGCTTGGCCTTACAAAGAGTTCGGTAGAAGTTGTATTGATCTTTTGTTCCGCATAGGCCGATTCATAATAATACCCATTGCCAATGGCGCTTTGCTCCCTGTTATATTCCTTGCCATTGATCTTATTAGTTGCAAATACCGGAATGGTAAAAGCAATGGAGTTGTCAAAGTTCAGGTGTTTAAAGGCCGTTAACCTAATACCGGTGCTGATGTTTAAAAAATGAACCGTTGAGGTGTAATGTGAAGTGTTCCTGTACTCATAAAATTTATCAGACTCAAAACGCGTGTATCCAAAATTCCGTGTAAACTCTGATTTTGATTGCACATACGATAGACCTACGATGTGTTTGCAAAATGAACTGTTGCCGTGTGCAAGATTGATCCCAATATTTAAACCTGTTTCCTGGTGCCTTGTATACTTTGTGTCAAAGTAGTCGTAGGTATATGCCGGAGATTTATGAGTATTATTTTCTCCCCGTGGTTTATTCGAATTCCGCCTGTTTACCACAACACCTAAATCCGCGCTTACTTCAATATGCTTAAACAGCTGCAGCTTTTTACCACCCAAAGGGCCACTTAATTTTTTAAAGGGATAGTAGCTTATGCCAAGCATATACCATGGTAAGCGGTACTGGTAGGCCATGTTGTAAGAGAAGTAAGCGCCTAAGGTGCGCTGCTTGATCTTAAACTCATATGACACTCTTGGACAAAAAGAAACGGTGCTATTGATATTTCTTCTATCCTTGTTTGCAGGAGTATTATTAAAATACTCTGTTTCCTGGCTTATGATTTCATGGTTTGGCCCCCCGGAAAAAGTAGTGGAAACATTGGTTCCCGTCATTCTTTCATCTACGTTCGCAACAATATTAAAGGCAACCATTGGCTCAAGATAGATATGCCTGCCAACCAGGAACCGGATGCCTGTAACCAGGTTTATAAAATCAACTCGAGATACGTAATGAATATTACTTCTATAGGACGTATAGTTTGAGCCCCCGTAATAATTATGATCGTATTCACCTTTTGAACGCAGATAGTTTATTCCAATGATGTGTTTTACATAAGGGCTTTTTCCCAATATAAAATTGATCCCTATGTTAGGATTGAAATTATAATTCACATCACTTTTTGGGGAATAATCTTCAGAACTGGTATGAGAGGGAGGAGGTTTACTACGGCTTAAGTTAGCGAAACTGTTATTGAACACAACACCTGCCTGCACACTGAACCGAACATAGTCGCCAATCCTGGCAGCTTTTTTAATGCTGTCTAGTTTTGCCTGTTTTACTGCGGCCACATCAACATAAATTGGCTTAGGCTCTTCTGAAACGTGGAAATGTTCAGTCTGCCCGTTTTGATAAATGACATAGGCAAATTCATTTTTAGGGTTAACAAGCGTCGGGCCTTCCTGGTAATTGAAATATTTAAATTTTATTTCAGCAGGTCGTATTTCCAGAATCTTCGCTTCAATTTTCGAGCTGTCCCTTTTTACAAGAACATCCTGGCCAAACGACATGGCAGAAGTGAATAAGAGCAAACTATAGAGGGTATATTTTCCCATTCTATACCAAGATAGAGAAATTATTTGAATAAACGGCCGTATTCTTCAAGGCTCATCAAAGTGCTTTTACCCTTATAGCCTTTTTCTTTTGCCAGTTTCAACAGTTCTTTTTCCGAATCGACCTCTTCCACCTTTTCTGTATCAAACGAAAACAAAATGTAATGGTGAATATAATCTGCCGAGCGGGTAGACGCCACTTTCCGGTCGGCCAATAGAAAGTTGTTGTCAAAAGCAATACGGTCAATTTTATCAACCGGCATTACAATCTCACCATTATCGTTTTCATCAAAACGTCTCACATTCTTCTCGTTATACAGCTCACCATTATCCCTGAACAGGTTGCAATGAATGGAATAAGGATACCGCAAAGGCATTCGGTAGTAATCGGCAAAGCCAAGGTAATAGTAAAACTGGTTGGGAACCGAAGCGCTGTCTGGCGTGTAACTTTTCAGCAACTGTATCTGCTCATTGTTCTTTAACGAATCGGAATACGAAACGGATAAGGAGTCCGAATAATTTTTCATGCTACTCTCAAATTGCTGGCCAATCTCATTACCAAGGTCTTCTACTTTGTTTACTACTTTTCTTACAAAAATAAAGATACAGACCAGCAGGCCTATGAGGCAGCCAAAAAAAGCAGCCAGCCAGCCAAACTTACCCGGTTTATTATTGGCAAAGAAAATGATCGTGAAAATGATCGATACAACTGCCCCAAGCAGGCAACTCAATCCAAGAATTATGAGCAGTACCGCATTTAACATGATGGTTTACAATGGAATGTTTCCGTGTTTCTTTTTAGGTAATTTATCGGCTTTATTTTCCAGCATTTTAAACGCACGGATCAGTTTTTCGCGGGTTTGTTCCGGTTTAATCACTTCATCAATAAATCCTCTTTCAGCGGCACGGTATGGGTTGGCAAACATGGTTTGATATTCGGTTTCCTTCTCTTTCCATTTTTCATCTTTATTAGCTGCTGCGGAAATCTCACCTTTAAAAATAATTTCGGCAGCGCCTTTAGCACCCATCACTGCAATTTCGGCGCTTGGCCACGCATAGTTCATGTCGGCACCAATGTGCTTGCTGTTCATTACATCGTACGCGCCGCCATATGCTTTACGTGTAATAACGGTAATTCTCGGAACGGTTGCTTCGCTGAACGCGTACAATAGCTTCGCGCCGTTAGTAATAATGGCATTCCACTCCTGGTCGGTACCCGGTAAAAAGCCCGGTACATCTTCAAACACCAGTAAAGGAATATTAAAACAATCGCAAAAACGCACAAAGCGGGCTGCTTTTGTAGAAGAATGAATGTCGAGCACGCCAGCTAAAACGGCAGGCTGGTTAGCCACAATACCAATGGAACGACCAGCCAAACGGGCAAAGCCCACAACTATGTTCTCCGCAAAATGTTTGTGGATCTCTAAAAAACTGTTATCATCAATCACCTTTTCAATCACTTCTCTTATATCGTAAGGCTGATTGGCATTTTCAGGAATAATGGAATTTAGTTCGGGACGCGACTCAGAACCCGTACTTTCATACGGTACGCTTGGCGCGTCTTCTTCGCAGTTCTGAGGAATATAACTTAAAATTTGTTTGATGTTGGTGATTGCTTCAATCTCGTTGGCACAGGCAAAATGAGTTACCCCGCTTTTAGTAGCGTGGGTCATGGCACCGCCCAATTCTTCAGAAGTTACTTCTTCATGGGTTACTGTTTTTACCACATTAGGTCCGGTCACAAACATATAACTGGTATTTTCTACCATCAAAATAAAATCGGTCATGGCCGGGCTATACACCGCACCACCGGCACAAGGGCCCATAATTCCGGATAATTGTGGAATAACACCGCTTGCTCTTACGTTACGGTAAAAAATATCGGCATAGCCACCCAACGACACAACGCCTTCCTGGATGCGGGCGCCACCACTGTCGTTTAAACCAATGAACGGGGCGCCATTTTTCATGGCAAGATCCATTACTTTACAGATCTTCTCGGCATGCGTTTCAGATAAGGAACCGCCAAATACCGTAAAATCCTGTGAGAACACATACACTAACCTTCCGTGAATGGTTCCGTAACCGGTTACTACACCATCGCCTAAATACTGTTCCTTCTCCAGTCCAAAATCCTTACTGCGGTGGGTCACCATCATGCCAATCTCTTCAAAACTGCCCTCATCCAATAAAAAGTGCAAACGCTCACGCGCGGTCAGCTTTCCTTTTTTATGCTGGCTGTCAATTCGTTTTTGCCCGCCACCTAATAAGGCTTCGGCTTGTTTTTGTTCGAGTAAGGCTATTTTTGAATCCATGGTAGTATCTATCGGTTTTATCTCTGTAAGAGTTGAAGAATCGTTCATATTTTAAATTTTAAATATACTATTTTGTGTCTGATTTTCTAAATTCTTGTTACCAATTCATCAGGGCTTAAAACAGGAATTTCGCATTCACGAAAATCCTTTATATTTCTCGTAACTATGCAGTCAATTTTTTCAATTGAATAAGCACTAATTATTTGAATTGCATCTTCAAAGTCCTTATGTCTTGATTTAAGACTTTGTTTAATAATATCTTGATTGATCGATGTAATTTGAATATATTCCAGTAAGTCGTATAAAATTTCTCTTAATTTCTTTTCGTCGATATATTTCTTGAGTAAATAGTGTGTTGTAGCTATTGAGTGAGACGAAGTATAAAGTTTGATTTTTTTATCAGAAGCTTTTTCGAATATGTCAACGGCAAATTTACTGTGAGGTTTTCTGTCAGCAATAAGATCTACAAGAATATTGGTGTCGACAAATACCTTTTTCATAAATGTTTCTTTTCGAAATAAGAGCGAAGTTCTTTTTCCTCATCAAAATTTTTCGGCAGTTTGACCGCGCCGACGATTTTTTTTAATTTAGGCGACATACTTTCAGAATATTTATCCTCAGTAATAGTTTCAAGATAGTTTTCTATTAATTCAGATAAACTCCTACCTGTTTGCTTGGCATAGCTTTTTGCCTTTTCTATAACTGCCTTTTCAACCGTTAATGTTAGCTTGGTAGTCATTATACGTGTATTTTATTCAAAGATACGTATTAAAATTTACAATCATCTATACTTTTTTCGGCCCGCGAAATGGTCTTTTCTTAAAACCAGGTTTATTGTTTCCTCCCTGGCGTGGCTTGTCAAATTTCTTTTTAGCGGCTTCGGGATTGTATTCAGGTCCTTTCCCAAATTCTTCAGGAATTGGGACCTTGGGAACATCAATACCCATGAGCGCTTCAATTTGCCCGAAACGCGGCTGGTCTTTTTCGTTAATAAAGGTAATGGCTACGCCCGCTTTTTCTGCACGTGCCGTACGGCCAATGCGGTGAATGTAATCTTCCGGATCGGGCGGAGCGTCGTAATTCACCACAAGGCTGATGTTCTCCACATCAATACCCCGCGATAAAATGTCGGTACCGATCAGTATGCGTAACTGGCGGGCTTTAAAGTTACGCATGATCTCTTCGCGCTCGCTTTGTTCAAGGTCTGATGAAAAACCCTGAACCGAATATTTCAATGCTTTAAAAGTATGCGCCAGCTCTTTTACTTTTTCTTTGGTTGATGAGAACACGATGACCGAAGAAAAATCCTCGTTCTTTAAGATCTCCTTCAGTAATTTTTCTTTCTGGTTCTCGTAAACCACATAAGCCTGTTGTACAATACCTGCCGCCGGTTTGGAGATGGCAATGTTAATTGATTCAGGATTGCTTAACATATGTTGGGCCAGGGTCCTGATTTTTGGCGCCATGGTAGCCGAAAACATGATGGTTTGTCTTTTTTGCGGAACGTATTTCAAAATGGTTTTAATGTCGTCCGAAAAGCCCATGTCCAACATGCGGTCGGCCTCATCTAAAATTAAATGTTCTATCGTGTCAAATTTCACATCGCCCGATTGCAGCAGGGCGATCAGCCTTCCCGGTGTAGCGATCACAATATCCACTCCCTCTCTCAGGGCTTTGGCCTGGCGCTCCCATGTAATACCGTCGTTGCCACCATAAATGCCAATGGAGCTTACGCCGCAAAAATAAGCCATGCCTTCTATCTGCTGGTCAATTTGCAATACCAACTCGCGGGTTGGGGCAATAATGAGCGTATTGATGCCGCTTTTTTTTGCTTTGATGATCTTATCTAAAACAGGTAATACAAAAGCGGCGGTTTTGCCTGTGCCGGTTTGCGCACAGGCAATCAGGTCCTTACCAGCCTGTATAACGGGAATGGCTTGTTGTTGTATGGGAGTAGGCAGTTTGTAGCCCATCGACTGCAAACCTTCTGATAAGGATGAATCGAAATTAAAATCGGTGAATGTCAAAGGAGTCGGTATTAATTAGTTAATTTTAATAAAGGCTCTAATTTACTGTTTTTATACCAAATAACAGCCTGTTTTGGGCTAATTAAATACGAGAAATAGCAGGGAAAAACCTAGGTATAACTTAATCTGTCATTTTTCTTTTACTTTTTTCATCAAGGAAAAAAGTAAACAAAAAAATCAAGAACGAAAACCAACCGTTCTAATGCTATTTTTAAATTAAAATGTTTTAAAGCTTAAGCACTATTATATATCCTTGGTCTGACATATAATTCATTCGGTGCAGCGCGCGGGCCTGCCAAAACGCGGAGCCGGTGAGCTGTGAATTTTAATTTTTTTAGTTGAGCCTGAAAAACCTTTAGTGTTTTTCAGCTGCGAAACTTAAAAATTAAAAGAGCGGGCAGCGATCGTTTTGGCTTGACTTTTTTGCTTACTTTTTTTGTCTAAGAAAAAAAGTAAGTGAAATTGTCTAAAATAAACTTACTTTTTCTCTTTGTCTTTTTGCATACGTTTTACCGCGCCACGCAATAAAACGCTATGCTTGGCCGCTTCCATATCTTCGGCAAAGCCTTTGGTGCCATGCTTTAAGTTAACAATGGTTTGGTTTAAGGAATTGGCCATGTTGGTGTCCATAAACAGTTTACCAATAGTGCCTTTGCCGCTACTTACATTGCCTGTGATAGAAGCCAGGTTGTCAGCCGTTGTTTTTAATTTGTTCAGGATCTCATCTGTTCCAACAGGTTGCTCAGTCAGTATAAAACCATTTTCTGCAACGGGGGTCTGCGATACAGAACCATGTGTGATGTTAATGGTTTTATTACCCATCAATCCCTCTGAGCCAATAATGGCTTTTGCATCTTTTTTAATAAAACGGTGTGTATCTTCATCAATGATCATCACTACTTCTACCGATGTATCGTTCAGGATGATGATGTCGTCAACTGTGCCAACGTTAATGCCTGTAAAGCGCACATTGTTTCCTACCAGCAAGCCGTTCACATTTTTAAAAACGGCATTAACGGTGAATGTATTGCTGAACAAACGTTGCTTTTGTCCAATGATGTAAATTCCTATAATGAAGAACAAAACGCCGAGGGTGACAAACACCCCAAGCTTTACCAAATTTCCCTTTTTCTTTTCCATAACTATATCATTTAAAAAACGATCTCACGGTCTCGTTTTCCGATCGTTTCAATTCATCAAAAGTGCCCTCTGCCACAAACTCACCGTTATCAAGCACCATAACCCTATTGGAGGTAATCTCGGCGCATTTGATATCATGCGTAATGATGATGGATGTGGTTTTATATTTTTTTTGCACCTCCAGTATCAGTTCACTTATTTCCTGCGAGGTGATGGGGTCAAGCCCTGTAGTGGGTTCATCATACAACATCAGGTCCGGGTTTAAAATAAGAGTACGTGCCAGGCTAATGCGTTTGCGCATACCACCCGATAGTTCCGAGGGCATTTTTTCGGCAGTGTCTTCCAGCCCTACATTTGCCAGTACTTCCTTCACCCGGCTATCAATTTCTTCGGGTGCTGTTGACCGTGCGTTTCGCAGGATCGGGAATTCAAGATTTTCTCTCACGGTCATGGAATCGTACAAGGCGCCGCTTTGAAACAAGAAGCCAATTTTAGCCCGTAGTTCATTTAATTCCTTTTCACTTAAATCGTTAATGTGTTTGCCAAACACGTTCAGTTCGCCACCGTCGGCCTCTATTAGTTTCACAATGCATTTTATCAATACCGATTTCCCAGTGCCCGATTTTCCAAGTATCACCAGGTTCTCGCCTTTATTCAGTTTAAACGTAATGTCTTTTAAAACAGCGTTGGAGCCAAACGATTTTTTCACATGGCTCATCTCAACAATTGCTTCGTTGCCACTGCTCTCTTTTTGCTGGGTACGATTATCGGTTTTTGTTTCCATCATGGCATAAACAAGCTGGTTATCTGAACGGCAATCATGTCAATCACAAATACAAGTAAAGAGGCGATTACTACTGCTGAGTTGGCGGCTTGTCCAACACCTTCGGTACCTTTGCTGGAATTGTAGCCTTTGTAACATCCTATAAGGCCAATAATGAAACCAAAGAAAAAACATTTTGCAAAAGCCGGTAACACATCAATAAAATCAAGCGATTCAAATACTTTTGAAAAGAAAAGAGAGAAGCTTACTTTATCGTTGATGTTAACGCCAACATACGAACCGCATAAAGCAATGACGTCGGAAAAAACAACAAGCACAGGAACCATCACGGTTGTTGCCATAATTCGTGTCACTACCAAATACCGGAAAGGGTTGCTTCCCGAAACCTCCATGGAGTCGATTTGCTCGGTCACTTTCATTGAGCCCAGTTCCGCGCCAATTCCCGATCCTACTTTCCCGGCAAATATCAGGGCGGTAATCACAGGCCCAATTTCACGCACAATGGAAACGGCTACCATGCCTGGTATCCATGCCTGCGCTCCAAACTCCGCCATGGTTGGCCTCGCCTGTATAGTTAACACAAGGCCCATAATGAAACCCGTTATGCCAACCAGCGCCAGCGATTTGTAGCCCGTTAAATACGATTGTTTTAAAAATTCCCTGAACTCGTAAGGCGGTTTAAACACCTCCTTAAAATAACGTAACGCAAATGTGGTTACCAGCGCTACCTCAATAAATACATTTTTTAAAGAAAACAAAAAAGAAGTTTGATCCCCAGAAGAACTTTTTTCTGATGGGACTTTGCTGTTTGTACCAGCACCCTGTTTCAAACTTTTTTCCATAAAACAGTTTTTTTGAACATGAGAAGGCTGTTCTAAAAGCTTACCCCGGGCTTTGCCGGAGTAAGCCTAGATGGTTATTAAATCGGATCTCTTCCTCTGATCACTCTTAAGATAACTGCGATCAGGGCAATTACCAATAAGATGTGGATGATGCTTCCTGCGCTATACGCGAAGAAACCTACCGCCCAAAAAATGATTAAGATAACCGCTACAACATAAAGTAAATTGCTCATAATAAATGGTTTTTAGTTACCATCAATCAGCGAATCTGATGCCGCCATCATAAAAGCCGTAAACCCGATTTTAAAATTTTGTTTGAGGAAAAAATATCCCAAAGTGGGAACGACATTTATTTTTTAAGTTCAAGCTCTCCGGTGGCGCTTACTTCGGCGGGGCTTGCCAATGACCTTTCGGACAGATGTTCCCTTACATTGAACTTAAGATGCAAACTGTAATTCATTTTGTCGTTATCTGTTATAATGTTTAGGGCTGTTTTCAAAGGATGATAAATTTCCACTTCCATTGGTATGCTCACAATAACGGTTGATTGAGGTTTAACTGTAATTGCTTTTGAATAGGTACCTTTTGTATGAAGCGTTTCTTTTACCGTCATTTCATAATCTACATCACTCAGCTCAAGATCAATCCGTTTGCCTTTGTTAATGATTTCAACAGTTGCGTTCACTTTCATAACCTTGTCTTTAAGGCTGAATCCTTCACGCTCTAACCTGACTACTTTTAGTTTAGGAGGCACAGGTGTTTCTATGTTTAATTTTTTATCAAGATCCACTTTCGTTCTCCCAAAAACAGTTTCATATACAATATACCCGCTTACCTCCAGGGTAGTTGAGTCCTGCTTTTGAAGAGATTGGATCAATCCCATCATTTGATGCACCTTAAGGTTCAGTGGTAATTTCACAGTATCTTCATCAAAGCGCGATTGTTTGATGTTCAGGGGCATGGTTTGTTTTGCGATGAGTGTATCGGCCAGTTTTAATTCAAACACAATCGTATCAATATCCAACTTATAAGGATTCTTATTTTGAAGCACCAGTGAAATGTCAATAAAGGCCGAATCATTTTTAATAATGGCTCTCACGTAGCTTATCTTGTGCAAATCAGGAAAAACAAAAGTGATGGCCTTCTTTGGGTTATACACATAATAAGCAATCACTCCACCCAATACTAACATGGCAATCAAAATGGAAATGAGAATGAATTTTCTCTTTGGTTTTGTTGATGTGTGGTTCATTTATCTTTTTATGACCATTATGTAATAATCATTCCACAAAAAACAATGCGTTGTATTTGTAATAGTATAGAAAATACCCCGATGTGCGCCTGGAATAAAAAATCATGCCAAAAAATTTGTAGCGTAAAATACACCCGTTGGGGAAATATTTCCCCTGTATTTTATTTATGTGTGGATGCCTTTAATAATGGGTTTTTATTAACTAAATTTACTACAACAAGGCCCTTTTTCACTAACAATTATTGATAATTATGGAAGACAATTCAGCATTTACAGGTTCTTTAGAAGAACCGATGCAAACAGAAAGCACAGTGAAAGCAACATCAGGTTCCCGCTCCAAAAAAGCATCACGAACCGTAGCGACGAAAAAAGAGAAACTCTTGCCAGTAGAAAATTCGGATATGGTAAGTGAAGTGTTAAACTCCGCTCAACTCCTTGACATTTTGATGGAAGTGAAAAATGGCAATTTCAATGTGAAAATGCCAAGCGACCGTTCAGGCATCAATGGAAAGATTTGCGATACCTTGAATGATATCATCGGCATCAATAAAAAATTAACGCAGGAATTTATCAAAGCTCAAAAAAGTATTGGTAAAGAAGGGAAATTAAATCAGCGCATCTCCTTGGTTGGTGTGCAAGGCGACTGGAGCACAGGTGTTGAATCATTGAACGCGTTGATCTCCGATCTGGCCTATCCCATTCGTGAGATTGACCGTGTAATTTCGGCGGTGGCAAAAGGAAACCTTTCGCAACAAATTCCTATTGAAGTAAGCGATCACTTGCTGCAGGGAGAATTTGCGCGTATTGCAAAAGAGGTGAACGACATGGTGAAACAGCTCAACCTCTTTACCATGGAGGTAACGCGTGTGGCCCGTGAGGTAGGATCGGAAGGGAAACTCGGAGGACAGGCGAAAGTGAAAGGTGTGGGTGGTGTGTGGAAAGATCTGACCGATTCGGTAAACCAAATGGCCGGTAACTTAACGGCACAGGTGCGTAACATTGCCGATGTAACAACCGCGGTAGCAAAAGGCGATTTATCTAAAAAAATTACGGTTGACGTAAAAGGAGAAATTCTTGAATTAAAAAATACCATCAACACCATGGTGGATCAGCTGAACTCTTTCTCGTCGGAGGTAACACGTGTGGCCCTGGAGGTAGGTACCGAAGGGAAGCTCGGCGGCCAGGCGCAGGTAAAAGGTGTGGCCGGAACCTGGAAAGATTTAACAGATTCGGTGAATCAAATGGCCGGTAACTTAACAGGCCAGGTGCGTAACATTGCCGAGGTAACAACAGCGGTGGCCAACGGCGACTTATCGCGTAAAATCACGGTGGATGTAAAAGGAGAAATTTTGGAGTTAAAGAAAACCATCAATACCATGGTGGATCAGCTGAACTCTTTCTCATCGGAGGTAACGCGTGTTGCCCGTGAGGTAGGTTCGGAAGGTAAGCTTGGTGGACAGGCCCAGGTTAAAGGTGTGGCTGGTGTGTGGAAAGACTTAACCGATTCGGTGAACCAAATGGGATCGAACTTAACCTCGCAGGTGCGTAACATCGCCGAGGTAACCACCGCGGTGGCCAAAGGCGACTTGTCGCGTAAGATCACGGTGGATGTAAAAGGCGAAATTTTAGAGTTAAAGAAAACCATCAACACCATGGTGGATCAGTTGAACTCCTTTGGTTCGGAGGTAACCCGTGTGGCAAGGGAAGTAGGGAGCGAAGGAAAACTGGGCGGACAAGCGACGGTAGAAGGAGTAGATGGGATCTGGAAAGACTTAACCGATTCGGTAAACCAAATGGGCTCGAACTTAACAGCCCAGGTGCGTAACATTGCTGAGGTAACTACGGCCGTGGCCAAAGGTGACTTGTCGCGAAAAATTACGGTGGATGTAAAAGGCGAAATTTTAGAATTAAAGAAAACCATCAATACCATGGTGGATCAGCTGAACTCTTTTGGTTCGGAAGTAACCCGTGTAGCGAGGGAAGTGGGGAGCGAAGGAAAACTGGGTGGACAAGCGACGGTAGAAGGTGTGGATGGTGTATGGAAAGATTTGACCGATTCGGTGAACCAAATGGGTTCGAACTTAACGGCCCAGGTGCGTAACATTGCCGAAGTAACAACGGCGGTAGCCAGGGGCGACTTGTCACGTAAAATTACGGTGGATGTAAAAGGTGAAATTTTAGAGTTGAAAAATACCATCAACACCATGGTGGATCAGCTAAACTCCTTTGCATCGGAAGTAACCCGCGTAGCCTTAGAGGTAGGTACCGAGGGAAAACTCGGTGGACAAGCAACGGTGGCCGGCGTAGGTGGTACATGGAAAAACTTAACCGACTCGGTAAACCAAATGGCAGGTAACTTAACGGGCCAGGTGCGTAACATTGCCGAGGTAACCAATGCGGTGGCCAAAGGTGACTTGTCGCGAAAAATTACGGTGGATGTAAAAGGCGAGATCCTTGAATTAAAAAATACGATCAATACCATGGTGGATCAGCTGAACTCTTTTGGTTCGGAGGTAACCCGTGTGGCCAGGGAAGTAGGCAGCGAAGGAAAACTGGGAGGACAAGCTACTGTGGAAGGTGTGGATGGCATCTGGAAAGATTTGACCGATTCGGTAAACCAGATGGGATCGAACTTAACGGCCCAGGTGCGTAACATTGCGGAAGTAACGACGGCCGTAGCCAAAGGTGACTTATCGCGTAAGATCACGGTGGATGTAAAAGGCGAGATCCTTGAATTAAAAAATACGATCAACACCATGGTGGATCAGCTGAACTCTTTTGGTTCGGAGGTAACCCGTGTGGCAAGGGAAGTAGGGAGTGAAGGGCAGCTTGGTGGCCAGGCCGATGTACCGGGTGTTGGTGGAACCTGGAAAGATTTAACCGATTCGGTAAATAAAATGGCATCCAACTTAACCTCGCAGGTGCGTAACATTGCCGAGGTAACCACAGCGGTGGCCAACGGTGACTTATCGCGTAAAATTGCGGTGGATGTAAAGGGAGAAATTCTTGAATTAAAAAATACGATCAACACCATGGTGGATCAGCTCCGTGGTTTCGCTTCCGAGGTAACACGTGTTGCCCGTGAGGTAGGTACCGAAGGTAAACTGGGAGGTCAGGCTCACGTGCCGGGTGTTGCAGGTACCTGGAAAGATTTAACGGATTCGGTAAATCAAATGGCCGGTAACTTAACGGCACAGGTACGTAATATTGCCGATGTGGCCATTGCGGTGGCAAACGGCGATTTATCCAAAAAAATTACGGTTGACGTACGTGGCGAAATTTTACAATTAAAAGAAACGTTGAACACCATGGTGGATCAGCTTCGTGGTTTCGCGTCGGAAGTAACGCGTGTGGCCAGGGAAGTAGGAACCGATGGTAAACTGGGCGGACAGGCTTTCGTACCGGGCGTTGCCGGAACCTGGAAAGATTTAACGGATTCGGTAAATCAAATGACCGGTAACTTAACATCACAGGTACGTAACATTGCCGAGGTAACAAAAGCGGTGGCTGCCGGCGATTTATCAAAAACCATTACGGTGGATGTGAAGGGCGAGATTTTTGACCTGAAAAATACCATCAATAAAATGGTGGATCAGCTGCGGGCCTTCGCGTCGGAAGTGACGCGTGTTGCCCGTGAGGTAGGAACCGATGGAAAATTGGGAGGACAAGCCTATGTGGCAGGTGTTGCCGGTACATGGAAAGACTTAACAGATTCGGTAAATATTATGGCTACCAACTTAACGTCACAAGTACGTGGTATTGCCAAAGTAGTAACATCGGTAGCAACCGGGAACTTGCGTCAGAAATTATTCATTAACGCAAGGGGTGAGGTTGCTCAGCTAACGGATACCATTAACGAGATGATTGAAACCCTGGCAGTGTTTGCCGACCAGGTAACCAACGTGGCCCGCGAGGTAGGAGTTGAAGGGCGATTGGGAGGACAGGCCAATGTACCGGGCGCTTCCGGCATCTGGAAGAACTTAACAGAGAACGTGAACCAGTTGGCAGAGAACCTGACAACACAGGTGCGTTCCATTTCCGAAGTAGCATCGGCGGTAACAAAAGGTGATTTAACACGAAACATTCGTGTGGACGCGAAAGGCGAGGTGGAAGAGCTGAAAGATACCATCAACCAGATGATCACCAACCTTCGTGAAACAACCTTATTGAACCAGGAGCAGGATTGGCTGAAATCCAACCTGGCCAAGTTCACGCAAATGTTACAGGGCCAAAAAGATCTGCAAACCGTTGCAAAACGGATCCTGTCGGAGTTAGCACAGGTGGTAACGGCTCACTATGGTGCCTTCTACATCCTGTCAACAGAAGAAGAAACACCGATACTTAAATTGTATGGCGCTTATGCGTACCGTTCCGACAAGCATATTCCAAAAGAATTTGCCATTGGCGAAGGATTGGTAGGGCAATGTGCTTTTGAAAAAGAAAGGATCATCCTGTCGAACGTACCAAACGATTATGTGAAGATCAGTTCAGGTTTAGGAAAAGCAAAACCAGCCAATTTAATTGTATTACCGGTATTGTTCGAGAACAATGTAAAAGCCGTTATTGAGTTAGGATCGTTGGATACCTTTAGCCCAACACACTTAGACTTCCTGAACCAGTTGACAGAATCCATTGGTATTGTGGTGAACACTATTGAAACCAATACAAGAACAGAGGTGCTGTTAGCCCAGTCGCAATCACTGGCCGGTGAGTTGAAAATACAACAGGAAGAGTTAAGAAGAACAAACGATGAGCTGCAGGACAAAGCGCTGCTCCTGGTGAAACAGAAAAACGAGGTGGAAGCGAAGAACAAAGAAGTAGAAGAAGCCCGCCGTTCGTTAGAGGAAAAAGCGGAACAGTTAACCTTAACATCCAAATACAAATCCGAGTTCCTTGCCAACATGTCGCATGAGTTGCGTACTCCGTTAAACTCCTTGCTCATCCTCGCACAACAGTTATATGAGAATGCCGAAGGTAACTTAAATGACAAGCAAACACGCTACGCAAAAACCATTCACTCATGCGGTGATGACTTATTGCAGCTGATTAATGATATCCTCGATCTTTCCAAAATCGAATCCGGATTTATCACAGCCAATATTTCCAAAATCCGTTTTGCCGAAATTTCGTCGTTCGTGGAAACAACCTTCAAACCTTTATCAGAGGCTAAAAACCTTAAATTTAAAGTGGAGATCGATTCGCAGTTGCCTGAAAATATTGATACCGATTCACAGCGACTTAACCAAATTCTTAAAAACCTGTTGTCCAACGCCTTTAAATTTACAGAGAAAGGTGAAGTTAAACTTCGCATATATGAAGCTAATAAGAGCTGGCGTTCAGGCAACCTTGCTTTGGATAAATCAGATAAAGTGGTGGCCTTTTCCATTGTGGATTCAGGGATTGGCATTCCGCAGGATAAGCAGGGAATTATTTTTGAGGCGTTCCAGCAGGCCGAAGGATCAACCAGCCGTAAGTATGGTGGTACCGGTTTAGGATTATCCATCAGCCGTGGTTTGGCAGAATTATTAGGTGGTACCATTGAGTTGGAGAGTGAAGTAGGTAAAGGAAGTAACTTTACCTTATATCTGCCAATGGATGCCATAGCCGATGCGGCTATTGGGCCGGTTGAAGAATTTACGTCGCTTCATGCCGAAAGACGTGATATCGATGCGATCTTTAATTCACTGAGGGTGAAAGAAGAAGGCGGAGATAGCAAAAAAATGGACCGTGTGGAAGAAATGATCAACGAAACAGGTGATGACCGCAATAACATTTTGCCAAGCGATAAAGTATTATTGGTGATTGAAGACGATCTGCGCTTTGGCAAGATCATGATTGACAGGGCTCATGCAGACAACCTGAAAGTTGTGGTAGCGACCAATTACGTTGATATATTTAATTTTGTAGCACGCTACACGCCAATAGCCATTACCCTGGATGTGAAGTTGCCGGATACCAGCGGTTGGAAAGTACTTGATTTGCTGAAGAACGATCTCAATTACAAGCACATTCCAATTCACCTGATCTCGGGCGAGGAAAATAAAATGCTGGCCCTCAAGCGTGGAGCCAGAAGTTTCCTGTTAAAACCATTATCCAATAACCAGCTCGATGAACTGTTTAAAGATGTGGTGACATTTAACGCGAAAGAAACAAGAGAGCTCCTGATTATTGAAGACAATGCGTTGGAGTCGTCGCAGGTGGTAAAATTACTTGAAGGCGATAATATTAATGTAACCATTGCCGATACAGGTGCAAAAGCATTGGAATTATTATCAAAGAACATGTACGACACTATTATTGTGGATTATACCCTGCCTGATATCTCAGGAATGGACTTGATTAGTAAGATCAATACAGGGCATAATGTACTGGTACCTGTTATTGTATACTCCGCTAAGGATTTCACCAAATCGGAGCTGGCAAAACTCAATAAAATGTCGAGCAGTATCGTCTTGAAAGACGTTAATTCAATGGACAGGTTGCTTGAAGAAACAATGACCTATCTGCATGTGAATTATGCAACCTTATCAGGAGATAAACGGCGCATGATGGAAAATATCCGGATGAAAAATGATATCTTGTCGAGGAAAAAAGTGTTGGTGGTGGATGACGATGTGCGTAACCTCTTTGCCATTACAACGGTATTTGAACGTTACAACATTGATGTGATTACTGCGGAAAGTGGAAAAGAAGCGATTGAACTGGTCATTAATCCTGCCAATAACATTGAGATGGTATTAATGGATATTATGATGCCTGAAATGGATGGTTATGAAACGATGCAAAAAATAAGAAGGGAACATAAAAATAATACCCTGCCTATTATTGCCGTAACCGCAAAAGCGATGAAAGGTGACAGGCAGAAATGCCTGGAGGCTGGCGCGTCGGATTATATTACAAAGCCATTAAAAATGGATCAGTTACTATCAATGATGAGAATTTGGTTTTATAAGTAATGGAAAAGATAGAGAAGCCATTCAAGGTTAAGATCTTGCTGGTTGATGATAAGGAAAATAACCTCTTGTCTATGGAAAGTATCCTGTGGCATGATGGTTACACCCTAGTGAGGGCAAATTCGGGAAGAGAAGCGTTAAAGATCCTGCTCAAGGATTTTGATTTTACGCTTATTTTAATGGACGTAGAAATGCCTGACCTTAATGGCTTTGAAACAGCCAGCATGATTTACCAGCGCGAAAAGCTAAAGCACATTCCTATTATTTTTATTACGGCTCACAGTTATGGTGATGACAATTTATTTAAAGGATATAGTGCGGGAGCGGTAGATTATATTTACAAGCCAATACAACCGCAATTGCTGCGGGCCAAAGTATTGGTATTTGCCGAGCTCTACACAAAGAACCACCAGTTACTGGCACAGGAAAAAAAACTGATTGACATTAACCGTAACCTTGAGATTGAGATCAAAGAGCGCATAGCCAACGAAGAAAAAGTGAATGAGCTGAATAAACAGCTGCTCGAAAACATCAGTGTTCTTGAATCTACCAATAAGGAACTCGACCGGTTTGCGTACATGGCCTCGCACGATTTGCAGGAACCACTGCGAAAGATCAAGATCTTTAGCAATCGTATTGTCGAAAAATATGCCAATACCATTGATGAAGAAGGAAAAATGTACATCGATAAAATGCAGACCGCTTGTTCGCGCATGCAGAACCTGATCCGTGATATTCTCGATTTCAGTAAAATTTCGGTTGACCGCAGTACATTAACTTACTCCGATATTAATAAATTACTGGAAGAAGTGCTGCATGATATGGATATGAAGATCCAGGAAAAGAACGCCAAGTTGCTGATCGATAAATTGCCGAATCTTTACGTCAACCCAACACTTATTAAATCACTGTTTCAAAACCTTATCAGTAATTCATTGAAGTATTGCCAGAAAGACGTAGCGCCTTTAATTAATATAAGCTCACGCATCGATACTTCTACCAAATCAAAAGATGGTTTATCGGTAAAAAAATATTGCCGTATCTATGTTCAGGACAATGGTATTGGCTTTGAGCAGCAGTATGCCGAAGATATTTTTACCATGTTCACGCGTTTGCATGGCAATGCCGAGTATACCGGAACAGGCATAGGACTGGCTATTTGCAAAAAGATCATTGAAGAACACCAGGGATACATTAGTGCAAAAAGCACCGTCAATAAAGGAACGGCTTTTACCATTACCCTGCCCATGGATCTTTCGGTTGCGGGTAACTGACTGAATTAAACGAACTTTTCCGCCTACTAAGCCCGAAGGGGTCGAATATGAATTGCGAATGATGTGTGAAATGGGTAACTTTAACCATGATGTCCTGGATACAAACCGGTCATATTTCTGCAACACATGGTTTTTCAACAAGGCATGGCGGAGTATCGCTTGCGCCTTATGGTAGTTTAAACCTGGGTGGAACAGACGATTTGCCTGAAAACATTGCCGAGAACCGCAAACGCGCATTGAGCGATCTGGGTATCTCATTTCACCAGGTTTCTTATTTAAATCAAATTCACAGCAATCACGTTTGCCGGGGAGTAGCCGGAAAACAAACCGGAGATGCATTGGTGACCAACGAACCGGGCCTGGCACTTGCTGTTGGCGCGGCTGATTGTTACCCGGTGTTATTGCATGATGAAAAAAACAAAGTGATAGGCGCGGCCCATTGCGGCTGGAAGGGAACACTGGGAAGAATTGTGAAGAACACCATTGAGGAAATGGCAGCACTTGGTGCCGAAAAGCAACACATTAAAATTGCCATCGGGCAGGGCATATGCGCTGCTAATTATGAGGTAAGCGAAGAAGTTATTGCCCGGTTCAGGGAAGCAGGTTTTCCGGCATACTGTTGGCAAGGACGCCAGCTTGACCTATTGAAAGCCAACCAATTTGTGGCAATGGAGTCGGGAATTCTGCAAAGCCATATCTGGAGCATGAACCGCTGTACTACCGAGGCCGATTTCTTTTCGTACCGAAGGGATAAGGGGAAAACAGGCAGGATGTGGGCTGTGATTATGATAAAAACCATTTAACACAGAGTTTTGAGACGAAAAGTTCTCAGAGTTTTTTCTGGCAGTACTAACTAAATTAGCTCGCAATTCTCTTTAACTCTTTTTTCTCTGTGTTGAAAAACTAAAGGAAAAATCATACCTTTAGGCCGTGAAAAAATACTACTTCATAGCATTCATTCTTTTAGCCCTGGTTTTATTGCCAGCGCTTACTGATGCACAATGCTCCATGTGCAAGGCGTCGGTTGAGAGCAGCATGGGACAAAAGAACTCCGTTGCCGGAGGCATTAACCAGGGAATTTTGTATTTAATGGCAGTTCCTTACCTGTTGATCGGCTTTGTATTTCGCAAGCAAATTGTGGCTTTATGGAGAAGCATACGAGGCAAGGAAGTAGCCGATGTTTCGGAGGAATAGATGCCTGTTGGAATAAAAATCATCCGATCTTAATCCCACCACGCACTAAAATCTCCGATCCTTCTACCAGCAATACCGAATGCGGTTCTTGATTTTTCAGGTTGGCAAAGCTGCTTCCATATAAGCCTTCAAAATCAATGTTTACCTTAAATGCTTTTACCGGGTAAGTTTCCCAGCGCGGATGTTCTACAGCGTATTCCGATGTACGGGTTAGGGAAAGCTTGGTATAGCCCCAGTAATGCTCGGTAATAAAATCCTCTAAAGTGTTCTCTAAAATAGGTGAAGGGTCTTTTCCGGCAATGCAGCTAATAGAGTTAATGTGTGTGTTAAATTTCCAGCTGTATTCAACCCGCCATTCATTATGTGTTTCTTTGAGGCTATTGCCCATGGGCAGGGTTACATATTTTTCTTTATAAAGAGAGTTGGCAATAAAGGAGATGGCAGGTTTTGATACAATTTCTTTAATAAAAGTAGTTCCTCGTCGCACCTCTCCCGAATGTGTTTTAAACGTATTGTAAAAACGCAGGTTGACTTCCTCGAAATTGATGTGGTTAAAAATTTTAAAGCCTTTCACCCGTGTGTTTAAAAACATGAAACCTACAATGCTTACCAGGCATCTCCCCTGGTAAAGATCAGGTTGTGTATGTGCCGGTAAATAAGGAAGTATGGTTTCGGGCTCTACTTCGTAATTTATCATGAGTAATTTGCGCCATTCCGCTTTTAAAAAAACCTTCCTCATGATCGTTTTTTATAATGATTAATTTTCCACCAATAGGGTATACTCAAAATCATTTAAATTATATGCCAGCTGAGCAGAGAGTTCCCCGATGAGGTCCCTGCCATACCGCAAATATAAAGCACTGAAATTATCGTAGCGTTCCTGGGGTACATTATTAGGGAATAGTTTTCCCTTAATGGCCCAAATCTGGTTCACATCCGTTTCCGATTTTTGTTTGAGCGCGCGGTTTATTTTTTGCTCGAGGGCAACAATACCATTTATTGCTTTTTGCTTTTCAGCTTCGGCAGTAGCTACGAGAGTTTTGTCAATAGCGCTGATGGTTTCGCTTACTGATGCATAAAGCTTTGTGAGTTCCAGTTTAGTATTTTCCAGGTTAATGTCATCGTGTTGTGTTTTAATGAATTGTTTCACCAGTTCTTCGCCATCTTTAAAAATACCTTCCCTGTCTATATTTAATTTCTGGATCTTATTCTGAGTCCCTTTGTCAATTACCGTTACAAAATGGCGAGGCATTAATACCGGAAAATCGATGTTAAACTCTTTGAACATGTTTTTGTATTCGAGCCAGTAGGCCAGTTCGCCGGGGCCGCCAACATAAGCCACGTTTGGCAATATTTTTTGCTGATACAAAGGCCGCAATACCACATTCGGGCTCAGTTTTTCGGGCTCGTTTTCAATAAGGCTCTTTAATTCCTGTTCTGTGAAACGGAGGTTAGTATTTAATACCACAAAATCAGTAGCTTGCTTTTCAATGCGCTCGCGCAAACCTTTTTCCTTGTAAAAAATATTGATCTCGCGTGGATTTACCTGGGCACTGTAATGTTTGCTTAAAGCCTCAATGCTTTCATTCACTAATTTGAAGGGTGTGTTTTCAAACGCGTCTTTCTTAAATTCTTCTTTAAACAATTGTTTCAGTTCAGCATCGTCCCCATCCAGAATAACAATACCGTATTCTCCAAACAACTCATTTACCAGGTAACGTGTGGCATCTGCCAAATTGTTGTGCTTTAAATAGGCTGCTTCAAATAATTGAATTAATGCATTTGAATTTTCATTTTCGCCTAATATGGTTTTTAATTCTGCAATCACTTCTTGTAAACCTTCGGTGCCAAATTCGCCCACACTTCCTTTTTGTGTGCTGTTCCATGTTACCTTTTTACCAAATACATTCATATGATTAATTTCTTCAAAATCATGGTCCTCGCTGGCCATCCAGTAAACCGGCACAAAACGCTTAATGGGGAAATGTTCTTCCAGGGTTTTACAAAGGTTAATGGTGCTGATGATCTTGTAGATGAAATACAGTGGCCCGGTGAACAAACATAACTGGTGTCCTGTTGTAATCGTAAACGTGTTAGCGTCTTTGAGTAAGGAAATGTGCTTAAGAGACAGTGGGCTTGTGTTTTCAACGAGTGCGGCCTGCTTTTGCAAAGCACTTACCAAAACAGTTCTGTTTATGCTTTCAAATCCGTGTTTTTTTAAATACGATTCAATATCTGTTTTGTAAATGTGTGACTCAAAAAAAGGTCTTGTGTTTTCTGAATTGCTGATATAATCTTCAAAAAGAGAAGAGAAAAGTCCTGTTTGATGAACAGGAATGGTTTGTTTTTGAAACATATTTTAAATTAATAGTACTAAATGATTATTCTGTTATGATTAATTTTTGCACCTGGGTTTTATTATTGATTTGAAGCTTCACAAAATAAATACCGTTAGTCAAATTCAATTCGCGTTTTGATACTAGCTCCGAGTGATCTCCGGCTGATTGGCCGGCGGATTTTTGATAAACACTTTTGCCTAAAACATCTACCAGCTGTATGCTAACCTTTGCATCTGAGTTCAAATGATAATTTATATTTACTTTGTCATTACTTGGATTAGGGAAGATCACCAAATTAGAATTTGCCGGGTTGTCTTCATTCATTCCCACGGTTGAGTTAGAAATATTTACATCATCTATGTAAAAATTATTACTTCCATAACTGGATTTATATTGGAATTTGACCAATACATTGCTCGTTTGAAATATAGAAAGTATTGGAATTGAATATTGTGTCCATGTAGTAGAACTATTTGGTATAAAAGGCGAACTGGTAGCAGGATTATTTACCAGCATAGTGCCTGTATAAACTGCTCTTTGAATCCATGTGCCGCCACAGTTGGTTGAGAAGAATACCCTTAACTCATCCTGAATATCCGCACTTACAGTTGTGGTTGATGCTGAAGCAACTTTAAAACTAAAGACAGTGTTTGCAGCCCCCGTCAGATCGTAAGAAGGGCTCATCATCACATCAATATCCTGTGCGTAATTTCCAAAAGCATCCATGCGTGCTGCATTTGTTCCGGCAGTCCCCACGCCGGCTGCATACGACCATTTATGCCCATTATTATCCAGGTCGTATGATTGCCAGGTGTAATCTAAAATAGTTGGCACTTCAAATCCTTCAGAATAAGATCCGCTGTAAACGACATCGGCTAATGTATTATCAACCCTGATGTATTGTGTTTTAGTAACCGTGTTAGTTCCGGCGGCATTAGTTGCCGACAAACTCACGGAATAAATTCCGGCAACAGAATACGTTACACTGGGATTAGCAGCTGTGGATGTTGCAGGAGTACCTCCCTGGAACGTCCATAATCGGCTGGTCTCCGCACCGTTTAAAATATTTTTTGTGAAAATAATGGTGTTTCCTTTACAAATGCGTGTTCTGTTTACCGAAAATTCAGGCATTGGCGCACAGGTTGTACTTGGTGCCGAAATTCCGGTAGCTATGTGATTTGCAGCCGACCATAAATTACTTCTGCCGGCTACTGCACTTTCAACCGCTAAACGCATGCGGTCTCTTTGCCCGATGGTCCACATGTTGCAACAATAAGAATATTCCATGTAGTTTTGTATGTTTTCGATGATGCCCGTAGAGCCAATAATGGATACGTCATCAATAGAGAATTCTCCCAAATTATCTTCAGCATTCCATGCATAAATTCTAAATGTAACCGGTACACCTTTATTTGTAAAATTAGCACCCGACACGGTTATCATACTTCCTAACTCAGCGTTACTCACATCATTAGTATAGAAAAATACATTACTGCCATTAATACTTAAATTTGAATTTGACGGGGTAATTGTAGCACTTAAATTACTTGTAAATCCATCGGCGCTTGATCGGATGGCATAAGTACGAGGACCGGTTAAAGATCGGTTCACCTTAAACTTCAAACCTGTCATGGTCATGGATGACGAAGGTTTTGGGGCCACAGTAATTGCATAATATTTTAAAGGATCTAAAGCTCCGGTTAAGTTGCTGTAGTTTGTTTCGCCATTCAATGCTCCTGTTGGCCAATCAGAAAAAGAAAATTCTCCGGCTTGTCCTGAGTTCGCAGAAACTCCGTTAGCCTGGAATGGCGTAACAGTTAAACTATCAAAAATTGAAGAGGGGCTTGTTGGATCACTATTTCCAGAGCTTGCAGTTACATTATTAAAATCAAAAACACCTGTCGAAAAATCGTCGATCATACAATCAGGAGTTAATAAATTAGGGCAGGTTGTATGCCCTTTTGTAATAGGCGTATCAAATACCAGGTCATCGCCACAAGCCAAACCTACATTAATGGAAATATTAATAGTTGTATTCCAGGGATGGCCCAGATCGAGCCAATGACCTACTTCGTGAGTCAAGGTACGTGATTTATTGACGTTGCTGGTGCCTATAGAACCAATATAATCTGCCAGTATCATTAAACCATCATGAACAGAAAGTGAACCTGTTGCCGCAGAAGGGTAGTACGCATAACCTGCCCAGCCTTGCTGAAGAGCTTTTGCAGTCCAGATGTTCAAATATTTATCTCTGGGCCACGGATTTATTTTGGCACTATCGTCTCCGTAATTTGTTTTGGCAGTATAAATTCTATCAATCCCATTTGTGCAATTACCTTGTGGATCCAGCTGAGCTAACTTAAATACAATTCGAATATCTGAGGCCAGGGGTGCAAATTTAGGAGTGATGTTAATGGTATCGGCATTTAATTTTCGCATATCGCGATTCAAAATATTAATGCCGTCAATAATTTGTGCATCCGAAATATTCTCGACACCGTTTTGGTGAAGCACATGGAATACAACAGGAATGGTATAAACTGTCACACTTTGCATGCCTTTGTTAGCAGTAATTTTCGCATTATATGCATTTTCGTTATCTACGAACGATTGATACAATTCAGGATGCGCTTGATACAATTGTCTAATGGCCTCATCTGTTCCACAATGTTTTAAATCTTGTGCAAAAAAGCCTTGCGAAAATAGAAAAATGAATAGAGCAGTGATTTGTAATTTAAATTTCATGCTGCGTTTGTTTTGATTAAAATCAAAGATAAAAATTAAACAGATAGGTTTTTTCCCAATAAATCATTTAAACTCCTTTAAAAAACCCGTTATCAACGCCTAATTAACACTAAAAAACCTATTTATCAGGTACTTACAAAAAGACTTGCCCCGGTTTGGTTAATTACTGCCTTTTTTGTTAATAACCCAACTTTAGCGGGCTCCAAACCCTTCGTATTTTTATAGGTATTAGAGATCTATTTTAATGAGTTTACAGGTTAATGTTAAAGATTTGTTGTCAAATCTATACCACAATCGTGGTGTAATTGAATTGCTATTTGGCCAGCGCGACCAGATCACAGTAAACGAATTATTAGGACGGGATGATATTACGGAGGAACAATACCGCAAATTGGTATCACTGGAAATACTGCACGAGTACGAGAACATTGTGAGCCTGAATGACGCGGTAGTAGCCATGTTTGAAGATTTTATGGAGATAGGGGAAGTAACTCCGGGCTTCATCAACGATTACATCAATGAGTTAAAACGTCATATTTCATTTTACCAGGAAGCCCGCGAAATGCGTTTCCTGCGAAGCATCAAAAAATATTTAAAACGCATTAACTCTACCTTAACCCGCGAGATCATTAAGCTTCAGAAGAATGTGGATGATACTTACAAGAATGAAAGTAATTACCGCATTAAGCTCCAAAAGCTCGAAGATTATAGGGAAAAGCGCGATAGCATTATCCAGTTCATTAAAAAAACCACCGAAGTTATTGATGAAACACGCGTACTGTTTAACCTTACCAACGATTCCGAACTGTTTGGCATTGTTTCGTCCCTTAAATTAAGCCTTATCGAGAACCTGGATTTCTTGATCGAGATTCAGACAGATATTACGGATTTCATCAACAAAATCCAGTTCCAGCTCGACGTTTACAAGAAAGCGCAGCAGCTTAAAGAGATCAAGGATCATGGGGCATTGCATTTCAAAACCAATTTCCAGGAAATTGTCAAAGGCATCAATACGCTCAAGCACAACGGGCACAAAACGCCGAAGACAAAAATTGCCATCGACTTTTTATACACCGACGATGGGCATGTGTTGTGCAAGCGTATTTCGGAAAAATATAAAATTACCCGCTTAATGGTGCGTGGCCTTGCCGATAAAATGGCAGGCAACTTTAAAGACAAAGGCCTGGAGCAGCAAATAAAGCTGGATACCGAAAAGCTGGTAGAACGCTTCCTGGTACAGACAAAGCAAAACCTGTTTGAGTATTTAATGGATTACAAATTCCCCAAAGCTATTGGCACGGTTTCGTTTGAGGACAGGCTTTCGCTGTTTGTGGAAATTGCCATGGAATACCAAACCCAGCTTGATTTTAAATACCGCTTGCAGTATTACGACTATACATTGGCAGATAACATAAAAAAACGTTTAGGTTATACGCTGATCCTGCCTGCAAAGGATGCAGCAAAGAAAAAAGCAAAAGTAAAAGTAGAAACAAAAGAGAAGCCGGAATAAGCGTTAAAAAAATAAAGAAATTATAAAGACGAGCTTGTCAGTTCGAGCGGAGTCGAGAACACATAAGAACATGGAAGAAACAAATTTTAATTTACCCAAACAAACCCACGATATTTTTGCGGTGATGGCGCGTGGCAATTTTATTTCAAGCAACGGGAGCAAGGATGGGATGAACCGTTTGTACGATGTCATCAATAACCCTGAAAACTTCGACCGCCTGCAGGCTTATTTCAATGTTATTCGCTACAACATTGAGCGTGGCAACAACTTCTTTTATTTTTCAAAACTGGGAGAACCTAATTCGGAACTGGAAAAAAAACTGGAGCGTTTTGAGCGTTACATCGATATCATTGATCTTTTTGCCAGCATGGATAACAAAATTACCATCGGGAGCCGTTTTCGTCCCAGCGAAATTGCTGAAGAGTGTAACGCGAACGTGCGTTTGAAACAAAAGCTTCAAAAAATTCCATTGTATCGTTCGGAAACCCTTCACAACAAGGTTCGTGAGATTTGCGACCTGATGAGCCGCGACTCTTACCTGGAACTGGAAGATGAAAAGTCGGAATCATACAAAGTGCTGGATTCTTATAACTACCTGCTGGATGTGATTAACTCCGTTGCTATTTATGAAGATTCGGGAATGAACAGCGATGATGCCCAGGGGCTGATCTATAACTAATTTGCAAAATATTAAACGAATAAATAAAACCAAATGAGAAAAAAGATACTATTACTATTTTGCCTTTCACTGGGATATGGCGTTTTTGCACAGGCAACCTACTCCACACCTTCCGATGATTTTATTAAATTCCACAACATCGTATCTTCTGCGGAACGCATGTACAAACACGATTCCCTGTTACAGGCCTACGCCATGTACGATATTGCTTTCGAAGGCTACAGAGGACCTATCAACCCTTCGCATTATTTTAAAGCTACCTTATGCGCCCTTAAGATAAAGGAAGAGTACAAGGCCTTGCATTTTTTAGAAAAAGCGTTGACCAACGGTTATGAAGTGGATAGTGCCAAGGCTGATGCTATTGTGTTTTATAACAAAAACACAAAAAAGGATTACGATGCCAATGTAGCTAACTGGAAAGCAGCAGGGCTTTCGGCCAGAGACTACGAATGGGATGGAGAATTGTACGAAACAATTGAAGCTAACAAAAAATACAGTGGTCCTACTTATAAAGCAGCTACCGAGTTTTGCATTTCCTGCATGAAAAACCCAAAATGCTCTAAAACCACGCCCGATTATCTGTCCAAATACAGGATGGTGAAAGAGAAAATGAAAGCCGACTCGCTTGTTGCGGCAGCACTCATTAACAAGATCAAACTAAATGGCTTTCCTAATTTGAAAAAAGTGGACAAAAAAGCCTGCGAAATTGCCCGTAATATCTTATTGAATTTTGATTCAGATAAAAAGAATGACAAGTTGAACCCGATCTTATTCAAGGCACTGAATAACGGTGATATTTCTCCCGCATTTTATGCTGCGGTAGTAGATCGAAGAAACTTAATGAGCGGCGCGACGCCTGAATTTTATGAGCCTTTTATGGGCTACGAAAAAACCATTGGTAAAGATGTGAAAGAGTTGGCAAATGCTAATAACAGAAGAAAAAAAATAGGCCTATACAATATTATTGTGCCAAATCCTTTGGTGTTTAAAGGTATAGACCCTAAGGATACAAAAAAATACAACGCCCTATTCACAACCTTGTATGATTACTAAAATTGAACAATAATTTAGTCATCCTGCCATGTCGCGATGATTCAGGATCTGTACCTGGAACACTAAAAACAGATAGAAGGATTATATAGAAAGAGAACGAAACATAAAAATGGAAAACAACATCAGAATTTTAAACAGGATCGTAGAAATTAATATTGCCAACGTTAAGTATGCGGATATTGAGTTGAGTGGTAATACGTGTTTTGTGGGGACAAACAACTTTGGTAAAACCTCCCTGCAGCGTGCTATCCTGTTCTTTTACAGTGCCAACAGCCGTGGATTGGGTATTGCACCTTCTCAAAAACCATTTGAGGAGCATTACTTCCGTTATGAGAACTCATACCTGATTTATGAGATCCGTACCGAAGATAAGCCCTTCTTTGTGATTGTTTACCGTCACAATAAACTGGTGTTCCGTTTTGTGGATGCCGAATACAACCCGGATTATTTCTTTAACGAGAACGATGAGGCTATTAAGATCAAGGAAGTGATACAAGGTTTTGAAAAAAGAGGTATTTACATTTCCAATCAGATCGATACCTTTGAACGTTACCGTAATGTATTGTATGGCACAGAAACGGATAAACAGTTATCCAAGTTTTATTTACTGAAAGGAAACGAAAAGTACCAGAACATTCCAAAGTCTATTACCAATGTATTTTTAAGTTCAAAGAGCAGTGTCGATAGCCGCTTCATTAAAGACTTTATCGCCAACTCCTTAACCAGCGAAAGCAGCAGCATTAAGCTGGAGCAGGTGGAGCGCCAGTTGCGCCAGTTCAACGAAAAGTATTCGGATATTGAAACCTACCTGAAAAAAGAATCGCAGCAGCTCATTGAGTTCATTGATAAAAAATACGACCAGGTGCACATGCTTAAGGGCGCGCAAATGGAAATGGCCGATAAGCTGGGTAGCAGCTTGCGCTATGCCGAAACACAGAATGAAACCATTATTAAAGCCTCACGCGAAAAAGAAGAAGAACTGGAGCGCTTAGCGGAAACAAACGAAGAACAAAAAACACATTTAGAAGAAAAACAAAAAGACATCCGCGAAGAGATCGGTTATTACGATAAGTCCATTCGTGAGGCCAACAAAAAATTAAAAGAGTACAAAGAGAAGAACATTGAACAGGCTGTAGAACGAAATGCGGAGCGTGAAAAGTTGCAGGTTGACCTGAACATTGCACGCCGTGAGTATGAATCGTTGACATCGAACGTACAGAGCATTGAGATGAAGTATTCATCTTTGATTGAGCAGTTACGTAATGATAAAACAGCTTACATTAACAAGATCAATTCGCGTACCGGAGAAATTTTCAATCACTACAATGAGTTACAACTCCTCCAAAAGAACGAGTATAACAAAAAAGATAATGAGTTAAAACAAAAGCGTGAAGACGCTTTAACCGACCTGAATGCTGAAGTAACGGCCAAACAAATTGAGTTCAACGAATTAAAGGCCGAAGAAAAAGTAATTCGCAATACCCGTTTTTATGAAACTGAGATCAAAGCGCATGAAACAGAACTGGCGGAGTTAAGGGCCATTAATTATAAGAACAAGTCGGAGCGTGCTATTAAATCCAATTTGGTTCAAACCAACCAAAAGGAATGGGAAAATTTAGAGCAAAAATTGAAAAGCTCTTTATCGAACCAAATTCAGAAAACAAATAATGAGATCATTCGTGTTAAGAACGAGATCAAAGCCATTGAAGATAAACTGAACGTTCAGCATGGCGCTTTATACGGATACCTTGAAAAAAATGTAAAGGATTGGCATACAACCATTGGTAAAGTGGTGAATGAAGACCTGTTATTCCGTACCGATCTGGAACCGGCTTTATCAACCGAAAAAGGGTTGTCCTTATATGGCATTTCCTTAAAGCTGGATGATGTGAACGTGGTTTCGAAAACCATTGAAGAATACCAGTTTGATAAGAATGAGCGTTTGGCCATTATCCGCGATCTGGAAGAATCGATGAACCAGTTCCAGGTAGCCAATAACGAGGAAAAAATGCTGGCGGCCGATAAATTTGGCAAGCAGCTGGGCGAACTGAAAGAAGATCTGAAAGTATTGAATTACTCGCTGGAACTTGCCGATAAACGCGAAAAGAAACTCGTGCTTGAACTGGAAGACTGGAAACAGCGCGCCAGTTCGGAAGTAGAAGAGTCGTTAACCGGTAACAAGCAAAAAGTAAACATTGTTGAGGAAGAATTAGCGGTTTTAAATAAAAAGAAAAATAATTTACTGAACGACTTTAATACCCAGTTCGATAAATTAAAAGCCTTTAACGAAGAGCGTTTGGCCGATTTAAAAGCCAGGCAGGAAACAGAAATCTCGGAACTGGAAGTGGAGAAGAAGAACCAGGTAAAAGAGTACGAGGAAAAAGAAACGCAGTTAAGCTCAGAGAAAGAATCGAACTTTAAAGCCAAGGGTGTTGACAGTAAAGAAATTAAGAAGATTGACGCCCGCATTAAAGAATTGCAGGAAGCCCTGAAGGAAATTGAGCAATACTCACAGATTGTAAATGACTATTTAAAAGACAAACGCGATATTTTTGACAAGCTCCCTGATTTTATTCAGAAAAAAGAAGAATATGTAAAATCGGCCAACGACCTCACAGCGGAGTTGGAAGAGCTGGCGCGAAAATACAACATTAAGCGCATGGAACTGAACAAGCAGAAACGTGCCTATGATGAGGAGCTGATTGAGTTCAATAACGGGATCAATTATTTTACCAAGAATTTCCGTGAAACGCCGGTGTACAATAAATACGTTGACATTATTGAACGTGCGGAACCAAAGAAAACCAATTACAGTGTCATGGATTTGTGTACACAGTTATTGAAAAATGATTCTCACTTCAACGAGGAGTACGGCGCTTTCCAGCGCTATGTAAATGAGTTTGCAGGCAAGTTCCGTTTAGATAACCACTTTAACTTTGTGATCCGTAACGACGCGTCGCAGGGTGAATATGAACGTTTTGCACAAAACCTGCGTTCGTTCATTAACGAGAACAAGATTGAATTATCGATTGCGGAAACAGCTACTCAAATTGGTTTGGTAACAGATAGTATTGCTACCAAAGTAAAAGAGCTGAGCGGCCAAAAAGATAAAATTCAGCACATTATTACCTTGATTGCCGAAGATTTCAGGAAAGCCGAGTTCGAAGAATCAAAATTGATTGAGTTTATTAAAATTCGTTTAGAAGATTCGGAGAATAAAGTATACAAATTGCTGAAACGCATCCAGGAGTTCCGCGAAGAGAATGGTTTGGTGTATAACGAAGGCTTGTTCAATACCGATTTCGCAACGCATAAGAACCGCGAGATCAGTAACCGTGCCGTGAAATTATTAGATCAACTGCGTACCGCTATTAAAGAGCAGGAGCAGGAAGAGATCCGCTTGCAGGATTTGTTCGAATTACGTTTCAACATTAAAGAAGGTATGAACGAAACCGGCTGGACTCACAAGATTGACAGTATTGGTAGTACCGGAACGGATATCCTTGTAAAAGCTATTATCTACATCACCCTGTTACACGTGTTCATTAAGGAATCGTCGCATCGCAGCAGCACCGACTTTAAGGTGCATTGTATCATTGATGAGGTAGGGCAGATCTCGGCACACTACCTGCGCGAATTGTTGCGTTTTGCCAAGAACCGGAATATTATGATGATTAACGGGTTACCAAACAAATCGGGCTTGGAATCGCACTATAAATTTACTTACCAATTCCGCAGGGAAGAGAACAACAACGTTCGGATCTTCCCAAGTATTGTAACGGAGGTAGAGGCGTAGGCCTTTGTCACCCTGAGTAGAGTCGAAGACTACTTACAAAATGGAGGTTGCAAATTGTGACCTCCATTTTTATTTCCTGTCTATTTTATACCCGATCTTATTTCTTTCTTTTGGATTTCTTTCTTATCCAACAACTCATCCAGGTACTGAAAAACCACTTCAATGTTTTTGGTATTGTTGTCGGTTTTCTTTTTTAATTTTTCAATGATTAGTCTAATTTCTGTATTATCCATTAACAGCTGCCTGATCCTGGTAAAGATGCGAATGATCTGGATATTGACAGTAATGGCCTTTTCGCTGTTCAAGACACTCGAAAGCATGGCTACGCCTTGTTCGGTAAAGGCCATTGGATTATAACGCGCGCCACCACTGCCAATCTTTGAGGTCACAATTTGTGACCTCAAACTCAAAAATAAACCGATACTACATCGTATCCATATTTCAGGATCATGATGCTAACAATCACTAAAAAAATAACACGCACAAATCCGTTTCCTTTTTTAAGGGCCATGGCACTGCCTATATAACTGCCAATAATATTAAAAATGGCCATTAAAACAGCAAGGTCTAAAATGTAATAACCTTCACGTATAAAAACGATCAATGCCGAAATATTGGTGATACAATTTACCACTTTGGCGTAGGCTGATGCTTTTACAAACTCAAAACCAAGGATGATGACAAAGCCCAGTACAAAAAAACTACCGGTACCCGGACCAAAAAAGCCGTCGTAAAAACCAACCACAAGGCCTACCAGCCCACCGTACAACATTTGCCTGCCAAGCGTTAATTCTTTGGTTTGTACGGATCCTAAATTCTTTTTCAGGAAGGTGTAAATGGCAATGGAAATAAGAATAACCAATATAACCGGTTTTAACGTATTGCTATCGATGAGGCTTACGAGCCTGGCACCCAGGAAAGATGAGGTGAAGCAACAGGCGGCAATAACAAACAAGAGCCTGAAATCGAATTTTATTTTTTGCGCGTAGCGAAAAGCGGAGATGGAAGTACCGGCCAGCGCCGCAATTTTGTTGGTGCCGAATAAAACCGGTAAAGGCATTTTAGGAAATGTAATCAGTAAAAAAGGTGTTTGTATCAGTCCGCCGCCACCAACCACCGAGTCGATAAAGCCGGCCGTAAATGAGGCCAGTGCCAGTAGTATAACCACCCATAAACCATAAGTTTCTATTATTTCCGATAATCCCATTCTTTAACTGCTAAATGTAAAAAATGTATTTGATATCAATAAAAAATCCCGGTCGTTTTAGTGACCGGGATTTTAATGTTGTTTAATATTTATTAGAAGAACTTGCCTCTGTGGTCTTCGATGTTCGCTTTTTCTTTTAATACATCGTATAGTTCATAATCCACTTTAGAGCCTGACGCTTGTTCAAGTTCTTTTTGTTTGCCTTTGAAGTCTTTTGGTAATACAGCAGGGTTAACAGTAGCTGCATTTACAATAAATACGCCATTGTCGCCTTTAATGGCTTTGCTGATTGTACCTGCTTTCATAACAGCAGCCGTTCCAATTAAAGCGTCTTCCCTGCCAATGTTGGCCACGTTGTATGCCGAGAAGCTCAGGCCAGGCGCTTTTTCAACCTGTAAGCCCATTTTAGCAGCAATGTCGTCGATTGATTTTGATGCGCCCGCTTTTGAAGCGAACTCAGTCATGAACATATCAGCTTTTTTATCGCGAATGGCTTTCATGGTCACATCGTCTTTTACATCTTCCAATGGAGCAATTCCTTTTTCTTTAATGCTTACAAGGTTTGCTACAATAAAACGGTCTTTGAATTCGAATACCGGAGATACATCGCCTTTTTTAGATTTGTACATCCAACGTACCAGGTCTTTGGCATTTTCAAGGCCCGGTAAATTTTTATCGCTCTCTCTCACATTATCGGCAATACGCTTGTTTAATTTATCGGTTTCTACCGATTTTTCAAACGTTTCGCCGTTTTGGTTTTTGCCGGCAAAATCATTGGCCATTTTAAAATACTCCTGCGTGGTTTCAGCGCTTGGGCCAATTAATTTGGTAATTTGCGCTACCGTGTAAGTGTTATGTCTTGTTTTTGCAACATTCAGCACTTCAATGATGTGGTAACCGAACTGTGTAGGAACTACGGTAATGTTACCTACAGTACCTTGCAAACCGGCATTTTTGAATGGATCAACAAAACCTTTGTTCTCATCAAACCAGCCATAATCGCCGCCTTTATCCAATGAGCCCATATCATCCGAGATGGTTTTTACAAGGGTGTCGAAGTTAACCTGTTTTGCTTTTAATAACACCAATAAGCTATCGGCAATACGTTTTGCTCCTTCAGGTGTACGTTGCTGCTGTAACCTTTGGCTTTGTAAACCAATTAAAATATGACGTACTTTTGCCGAATCGGCAACCGATTTTACATCGGTTAATTTATATACTTTAATAAAAGTGCCTTCGGTGTATGGTCCATAAACAGTTCCTTTTGGAGCATCAAACACGGTAGAATCAGCAATTACCATATTCTTTTTGTTGTAGTTTGAAATGGTTACCTGTCCGCCTTCGCTTTCCTGGGCAATGTAAGTTGAATCGTCTTTGGAAGCTGTTTTTGTTTTAAATTCCTCCACAACACGTTTTGCATCGGTCATCAGGGCTTCGTAATCAGCTTTTGAAGGCATTACGTCATAAGCAACGTACTCAATTTTACGGCTTGTTTCGGTAATCTTATAATCGTTTTGGTGCTTGTTGTAATAAGCGTTGATCTCTTCATCGCTTACTTTTACAGTAGAATCGGAAACCATATTGTAACGCTTCATCACAAAGTCAGCATCCACACGGGTATTTTGAGCAATGAACGCGTCTTTAGCTTCCGCTGTTGTTACATATAAGCCCTTTTTAATAAGCATATTGTATTTTTCAGCGGTGCGGAACTCTAAAATTTGTTTTTCAAGTTGTTGCCAGAACCTTTCCTGGTCGGCATTCATTTGTCCAACCCATTGGTTTAATTTTACAACATCCAGGCTGCCATCAGGACGGGCAAAGCCTTCGTAGATCTTCCCGGTTTTCTGATCGGTTAGTTGCTGAATGACATACTGGTGCGGATGAACCAACATCAGGTCGTACAACTCATCTTCTGAAACAGAGATGCCTAATTTTTGAAACTGAACTTTGATAACTTTATCATTGATCATCTGGTTCCAAACCTGTTCCATGATCTGTTCTCTTGTCTTGTCATCAATATTGGCCTGTGGGTTAGACTGCATGATTTGCGCGACCTGCTCTTCCACTTTATTATTAAATGTAGTATAATCGATCTTGTCGCCGTCTATTTTGCCAACAAGAGTATCGTTGCCTCTAAAGAACACGCTACCGGAGCCTAATAAACCCTCCAGGATAAAGATTACCAAAGCTAAACCAACGATTCCAACCAAAAGGCCTCTTTTGATACGGATTTTTTCTAAAACGCTCATATATTATAATTTAAGGAATGCAAAGATAAAATTATTGCCGAAATACGAAAAATTAATCTGAGATTATTTTAGCGGCTAATTTCTGCGCCTGCACCCTGATTTCGGGCACTGCGGTGCTTTCCCACAGGATGCCTTTAAGGGGTGGCCCCAGGGTGTAGATGTTTTTGAAAATTGTCCCGTCAATAGCCGCATTTATGCCATATTTAAGCTCGTCGGGGGCAATGAGGCCATCTTTTAAAAGCTGTTTTATGAGCGGAGAATCCAGTTTTTCAAGGTTGGATTCAGGCCCGGTACAATTTATCAAAATGTCTGTTTTCAGGGTCTTTTTGGCATTTTTATGATCGGAGTAGCTAAGGTCGAAACCCCCGGCCTCCGTTTTAATGTTAAAGATTCTGCCTTTTACAACAGTGAGGCGCTGTTCGTGCATTAAGCGCTCAATAACCGCTATGCTTTGAGCCGGCGCTCTGTGCCGGGCAACTCCCCATTTGTGCCTTAAATGGCGAAGGAATTGTTGTTTGTCCCAAAGGCTTAAGCAGTGCCACAATTCCTGCAAATGCGGCCTCATCACATCAATAACGCTATGTGGGTTCAGGTTCAGGCGACGCGCTTTTTTTAACCCGGTATTTACAAACGCGTAAAGATCGGACAGGGTGTAAGCCATGTCTTTTTTTATGAATGGATCGATAGGGGCCAGGGGACTTTCATGATGTGCCTGTGGCAAATAGGCATGGGGCGACATAACGGTAATAGTGCCTTTATAGCCACTGTTATCGAGACTTATCACCGTATCAATCATTGTAAGACCCGAACCGATAATGACCACTTGTTTTTGACTGGCGGCGGCTACCGTAAGGTTAGCGGCAAAAGCGTTTTGGAAATAATGGGGGGCAGTAATAAATTCAGGATGTTGCGAACGCGGGTGTGCCGGTAAAAAATTACCGGGAGCCAAAACCACCTGCCCGCAATTGTGGGCGGTTGAGGCTAATACGGTAAAGCCCTGTTCGTTTTTTTCAATGGCAATTACTTCTTCGGCATACTCTGTAATTTTTACAAGAGGGTTTGTGTCTTTTAGGGCCTGGTAAGTATGGTGTGCATACTCGCCAAATATTTTCCTGGGTACAAAATGGTTGGCGGCATACGCAGGATAAAATACCGCGAGCCAGTTCACAAAATGTTCCGTTTCGTCGGGAAATAAAGACATATTGGCTGCGCGCACATTAAGCAAATGATCTGCCTGTGAAGTAGAATAGGCAAAGCCTTTGCAAAAAGCATTGGATTTATCGAACCAGTTAATGTTAACAGGCGCCTGCGATTGCCTGAGGCAGTTTAAAACCACCAGCGTACCGCTCATGCCGCCACCAATTATGGCAATGTTGCGTGTCATTTTTTCTGGCCCGGCTTGGTGTTATATTTTTCCTGGTTCTTGCGCTGATAGCGTCTTAGCATGAACATGATGGAAGCGATAATAAAAATAAATACAAAATACAAAGCGCTGTCGTTATCTTTTGTGATTAGGAAATAAACGGAAATGCCGGCACAACCAAGCGCTGTGATAAGCCATACCGTTTCAAGGATCCTGAAAAATTTGTTCATGGGTTTAGGTAATTATAGTTCTTTATTATCTACTTTAATGGTGCCCGTCACTTCTTTTATTTCATATTGTGACAGGTCTTCGTTGGCAATTAATCCGTTGCCCATAATGATCTCTTTAGCAGTGGTGATTTTCACAAACTGATCGGAACTGATCTTTTTGGTTTTTTCATCCCAGATTAGATGTTCGGTATTCAATTTTTCGCCTTTAGCAGTTACCACCTCTACATTATATTTTGCTTCCATGCGGCGGGTGGTTTCATAACGCACGCCATAATCCCCTTTTAGGGTAGAACTTTCTTTGCCTAAGGCGTCATAAAATACAATGAAAAAACCTTTTGGTAAAATGGTAATTTTTTCTTTGACATCCTTTTCAAAAATCTGCATTTCGGGAGCCTGCAATTTTACCTTTAAAATAGCCGAATCGGAATATAACATGGTTATATCCTTGCCGGTTTGCGAAGGTAATATGAGTTTTTTGCTAAGGGCCATTACTTCGTCGCGGTTGGTTTCGCAGGAGCAAATGATACCGGCTAAAGCCATTAGTATAAACAGATAAGGTCTATTTTTAAATGGCCCCATGCAGCGCGGTATTAGTTGTATTTGTATTTTAGGAACCAGCGCTTGTTAAAGGTGAAGCCAAGTACCAGGCGCACGTATTCTTCCTGCAGCAGGCTGTTGCTCACAGTACCCATTCGGCCGTATTGTGCCGAAATGTTAACCACGCCAATCTCATCCCAAATACCGCCAAAACGTACCGAACCTACCGGGAAGCCTAAGCCTGCCGACACGAAATAGTTCTTTATATTGGTATTCTTCAAATCCAGGAAGCCATCGGAATAAGAAACGCCCATGCGATAATGCATCCGTTTATAATAGTTTGAAAAACCCATCATGTCTTTGTTAGGACAATAATTTAATCCGGCCGACACCCTGTAGCTGTTCCTGAAATCGGTGCTTGGCGAATCAAAATATTTAAATCCGCCCCAGTTGGTGGTGGCGGCATCCAGTAATAGGGTAAATTTTTCTCCCTTTTTTATGGAAAAACCAATGCCCATTTCCAGTGGCAATTTAATGCTGCCCTGTATGCCCTGTGAATTCAGGATCGTATCTTTTGGCCGTTCAACACCAAAACCATCCAGGGAGTAATTGTAGATAATGTTATTTTGTTTTGCCCTGATTCCCATAGGCGTATTTACAAAAGCGCCTATGCCTATCAGGATCTTTTGTTTCAGGGCCCGGCGCTTACCGTTTGCCTTTACGGAGTCGATGGTGAAATGTGTTTGTATGCCACCGTTAAATGTAAAATCGGAAACCTGAACCTGGCGCTGGCGTTTGGTATTGAAATAAATGATAGAGCCGGGATAGATCACGTCGGTAGTTTGGTTAATGGTACCAAATAAATAATTACCGGTAACACCAACCGAGAGTTCGGAAAGGAGCTGTTTTGCAAACTTGATGTTCTTTAATTTTTTAGAGTCTTTGTTTGCCATAATTGTATCGTACCTGGCAGAGTAATAAAATTTGGTGAGTTGTTTACGAAAAGGCTTTAGCCCGGTACCTAAAAAAACTTTGTTAATTCCACCATCTCCCTGGAAGTTATAGGTCATTTCTCCTACACCGGCAACATCCTGGGTCGACGTGATCTTATAACCTACCGTACTGTAGGGCATAATACCAAAAGCTGCGCCACCCAGGCGCTTTAAGGGAAAGCCAACAGAGCCGTAAGAGAAGTTGACATTTTTTTTATTGGTAGATGAGCTTGCACTGGAAATTTTGGTGAATTGAGCCTGCCCGCCCACCTCGAGGATGCTCATGCGTATACCCGCTAAGCCGGCAGGGTTGGCAGCATTGATAAAAAAAGGAGCAATTGTATCCTGCTGGTAAGCAATAAAGGAACCACCCATGGCAGCCGAGTTGGCAAACGTTTGGAGGTTGATCTCGCCCAGGCCATAACGGGAATAAGGACTTGAGGTCAGGATTTGGGAAACGGAAACAAGACTCAGGAACAGAAATGCTGTTGCCAGTACAGTTCGTTTTGCCAGGGCTATGTGTTTAGTTATTTTCAAGAGTATAATTTAAAATATCGTTCAATCCTTTTAAAACCAAATTTGGGTGGGCAAAGATGCTATTTTTTAACCGTTTTGCCAAGTATTCGGCATCGCCACCCGTTAAAACACAAATAAGCTGCGGAAATTGCTGCCTGTAACTGTCAATAAGGCCTTCCACCTCGGCCAGTGCGCCGTTTAAAACACCCGAGAGAATGGAGCCCTGGGTATTTGTGCCAATAAGTTCCTTAAACGTGAGATCAGGTTCCACCAATGGCAACTTGCTGGTAAACTCATGCAGGGCCTTAAAACGCATGGAAAGTCCAGGCGAAATGCCGCCGCCAAGGTATTCGTTTGCCGCGTTGGTAAAGTTGTATTTGATACAGGTGCCGCAATCAATTACCAACACGTTTTGGTTTGGGTACAGGTAGTAGGCACCTACCGAAGCTGCGAGCCGGTCGGAGCCCAGCGTGGAAGCGGATTGATACCGGTTTTTTAGCGGAATAATTGTTTGGGTGCTAAATACCAGGGTTGGTACCAGTTTGTTAAGCGTTTCATAAAAAGATTCCTCTTCTTTTACCACGCTGCCAACTATGGCGTGTTTGGCTTGTTGAATAAGTGAAAGATCGCTTAATAATTGAACGGTGTTTTGGTAATAGTTTACGTGCTGAAGCCCACTCTCATTAAAAAGGGCGGCTTTGACGCGTGTATTGCCAATATCTACAACTAAATTCAAGGTTGCTAAAAGTAATTAAATAGCATTTACATGAAGTTAATTTATGTTTTTTTAATATTTCTTTTTGGATTATAAATATTTCTGTTAAATTTGCAGCCCAATCTGGTTAAACCAGTTGATGGTACCTTAGCTCAGTCGGTAGAGCAACAGACTGAAAATCTGTGTGTCCCTGGTTCGATTCCTGGAGGTACCACTTTAAAACTAAAATCCTGATCAGAATGGTCGGGATTTTTTGTTTTTATGAGATGCAGCCGGCCCAACATATTTTATTCATCGGTACCGTTTGGCCGGAGCCTAAGTCCTCGGCTGCGGGTAGCCGCACCATGCAGTTCATTGAACAATTTAAAAAACGGAACTGGAAAATAACCTTTGCCTGCGCGGCAGCCGACAGCCCCTTTGCCATTGATCTTGAAAAAGAAGGCGTTGATAAAGTAAGCATTGAACTGAATAACAGCAGTTTTGATGAATTTATTAAAACGCTGCAGCCCACCATTGTTTTATTCGATCGTTTTATGATGGAAGAACAGTTTGGCTGGCGTGTGGCCGAGCATTGCCCGGATGCATTGCGGATACTGGACACCATTGACCTGCATTGCCTGCGGCTGGCCAGGCAGCAGGCTTTTAAAGATAAGCGGGAATTTGTTTTGGATGATATGTTGGACACCGATGTGGCCAAACGGGAGATCGCTTCCCTATACCGATGCGATAGTACCATTATGATCTCGGAATACGAAATGGATGTATTACAAACGCTTTTTAAGATCGATCCAGGCATGTTGCATTACACGCCCTTTTTACTGGAACAGATCTCTGAGAAAGAAGTTAAACAATGGCCGGCTTTTGAAGAACGACAGCATTTTGTAACCATTGGAAACTTTTTGCATGAGCCTAACTGGAACAGTGTACTATTCTTAAAAGAAGAGATCTGGCCTTTGATCCGCAAACAACTGCCCAATGCCGAATTGCATGTGTACGGTGCTTATCCCTCGCCTAAAGTGACACAGTTGCATAATGCTAAAGAAGGCTTTTTTATTAAAGGGCGTGCCGAAAGCGCGAGAGAAGTGATGCTCAAGGCAAAAATTTGTTTAGCGCCTTTACGTTTTGGCGCCGGACTAAAAGGTAAGCTGATTGATGCCATGGAATGTGGTACGCCCAGCATTACGACAACTATTGGCGCTGAGGCCATGCACGGCGCTTTAAACTGGGCCGGCGCGGTGACAAACAATGCCGCTGAATTTGCTGCACAAGCAATTGAACTGCACAACGATAAAAATAAATGGCAGGTGGCACAACAAAATGGCATCCACATTATTAATGCTGTTTTTGATAAAAAACATCATGCTCAATTGTTGATCGATAAAATGGAAGAACTGCAAAACAATTTACAACAACACCGCAAGAAAAATTTTATGGGTGCGGTGTTAATGCACCATACCATTTCGGGAACCAAATATATGGCGAGGTGGATAGAGGAGAAGAATAAAATAAAGAATTTATAAAAACCGCGGTTTGCCGCTCTTTTTTTTGATATAGTTCAATTTACATTTGTACTATCTTTAATCCAATAGAGAATAAAAGATATTTTAAAAGTATGAAACAAAACGATAAAATACCAGGTTGGCTTCAAGCTCTTATTTATATTGGTGGGGCTGTTCTTATTGTTTATTTGCTTGCTAGATTATTTGATTTTCTTTTTAATACAAAAGCTCATAATGAAAAAACTCGAAGAATATTTATAAGCCATTCATGGAAGTATGATGGCGCTTATAGGACTTTAATTAAGAGGTTTGATTATTATGGATTTGAGTATTATAACCACAGTATTTCAGAAGAAAAAGCTCTTGATGCGGAAACTTCTCGTAAAATAGAGAATGGTATTAGGAATAAAATACGCGGTTGTTCAAAAGTACTTATTTTAGGAGGTAAATATGCAAATAATTATTGGATCAAAAAGGAAGTTAAAATCGCCAACGAATTAGGAAAAGAAGTAATTGTAATAAGACCTTGGGGAGCTAATTCAATTCCGACCTATTTATTGGATAACGCAGATCAAGTAGTTGGGTTTAATGCAAAAACAATAATAGAGTTAATAAAGGAAGAAAGAAATAATTAAAAAGCGCTCGAAACCTCGGGCGCTTTTTGTTTAATATCAGATGCGAAAATTATTTTTGGATCATCACTTTCTTCGTCATCACTTTATTCCCTATAGCAATATTCAATAAATATACGCCATTGTTAAGGTATTCTAAATTCAGGCTATGGCTGCTCATACCCTCGTTTAGGGTATCGGCGTAAACCTGTTTGCCTAAGAGGTCAGTAACGGTAATGGTTGCTTTTCCAATCGTTGAGCTCAGTTCCAGGTTCAGGACACCGTTAGATGGATTTGGGAACAAAGTGATGTTGGTGTTGAGGCTGTTCTCTTCAATGCCGGTGAACATGCAGAGGCCCGCTAATTTTGCCGGCGTGTTTTTATTCGTGGTAGTACCATCGCCCAACACACCATAATTATTGTTGCCGCAGGTCCATACGGTACTGTCGTTTTTTAAGAACATGGAATGGTAGCCGCCGGCTTCTACTTTTTTTACATTGCTAAGCGTTGTAATTTGCACCGGGTTTAACCAGTTTATCGTCGTACCATCGCCCAATTGCCCCTCGAGATTATAACCCGAGGCCCAGGCCGTACCATCATTTTTTAAATACAAGGTATGCTCGTAACCACCCGAAATGCCAATCACATTTGTTAAGCCCGAAATTAAGGTTGGCGTTGATTTGCTGGAAGTGCTGCCATTACCAAGTTGCCCTGAGCTGCCCCAACCGCAGATGTAGGTGTTGCCATTGGCTTTTACAAAACAGGAATGGCTTCCGCCACCTGCAATAATAGCAATGCCTGCCAATGAAGGAATTTTTACCGGCGTGGTTTTGTTAGTGGAGGAGCCAATGCCCAATTCACCATTGGCATTGTTCCCGCACATCCACACGGTGCTGTCTTTTTTAAGGAACATGGAATGGTTAAATCCTGTGGCAATAGCTACAATACCTGTCAATCCGCTTACCTGTACCGGCGAAGTTCTTTGAGTCGTCGTTCCATCGCCTAACTGCCCCGAAATGTTCCAGCCACATGACCATACCGTACTGTCGTTTTTTAAGAAAAGCGAATGGTTTTGCCCGGCTGCAATAGCTGTAATGCCACTTAAGCCCGGAATTTGAAAAGGCGTGAGTTTATCCACTAGGGTGCCGTCGCCAAGTTGCCCATGGTTGTTATAACCGGTGGCCCAAACGGTACCATCTTTTTTCAGGAACAGGGAATGGAAATAACCCGTTTCCATGGCTACAATACTGTTAAGTCCAATGTGCACCGGCAATACAGGTGTATTGGTCGTGCCGTCGCCCAGGGCGCCATAGGTATTGCCACCAGCGGCCCATACGGTAGAATCTTTGCAGGTGAACAGGGAATGATGATACCCTCCTGAAATGAGCTGCGCGCTGGCAGATTGTGAGATATAAAGGGCGGCAATAGCGGTGATTTTTAAAAGTAAAGATTTCTTCATAGCGTATAATTTTTTGTTATACAAACTTAGCCATTCACTTAAAGAAAAAAGTCCGTACTGGTGGGTATTTGCACAGCGTAATTTTACGCTTTTTTTCAGCGATTCCCGATGAGGCCAAAAAATAATTTCCTGTAAGTGTCCGAAACCGGGATGAGCTTGTCTTTTATTTTAATGCGGTCGCGTTCCACGGATTCTATTTTATCAATGGCCACCATAAACGATTTGTGAACACGGCAAATGAGGTTGGCAGGAATTTCGGTTTCAAGCTCTTTAAAAGTTTGCAGGGTCATGGTGCGTTTTTGAGCGGTATAAATGCAGCGGTAATCGCGCATGCCTTCAATGTACAAAATATCGCTCAATAAGATTTTCTCCAGGCGGTATTCGGTTTTGATGAAGATGAATTTTTTATCAGCATTTGCTTCTGTTTTAGGAAAAGCCTCCTGCACTTTTTCAATCGCCTGCAAAAAACGTTCAAAGGTATAGGGCTTCAATAAATAATCGGTCACATTCAGGTCATAACCTTTCAGGGCAAACTCATCATAAGCTGTTGTAATAATAACACGACTTTTGATGAGGCCCGTTTCCAGTAATTGTATACCCGACAATTCACCCAAATTAATATCAAGAAAGACCAGATCAATCGGGTTCAATTTTAGCCATGTTAACGCCTCCAGCGCATTGTCAAAACTTCCCTTTAAATTTAAAAAGGGAAGTTTATTGATGTAGCCTTTAGTGCGTTCCTGTGCTAAAGGCTCATCTTCTATAATAATGCAACTAATGGACATGATGTAATGCCAGTTTCACTTTATAAGTGTTGTCGTTATCTATTGTTTCCAAAGTATGTGAAGTAGGATACAGCAATTGCAGGCGTTTTGCAATCAGTTCATTGCCAAGTCCGTTTTGATTAGGTTTTTTTACTGAAACAGTACTATATTTGTTTTCACATTCAAAAGATACGGTGTCTTTTTTGATAAAAATACGAATGTTTATGGCATGTTCCATCCTTTTATTTTCGGCGTGTTTAAACGCGTTCTCAATAAAAGGCATGAATAGCATGGGAGCAATGATTAAGCTTAGGGCTTCTCCTTTAACTTCATAGCTTACATAATCTGGATTTGAAGCCCTTATTTTCTGGAGGCTAATGTATTTTTCAATATAGCTGAGTTCTTTTGAGAGGTAAATTTTTTCTGTTTTTGTTTCATACAGCATAAAGCGCAGCATGTCGGAAAGCTTGTTCAGATAGTCGGAAGCCATAACAGCGTCTTTTTGTATCAGCACATCAATATTATTAATGGTGTTAAATAGAAAATGCGGATTGATCTGTGACCTGATAAGTTCAAGTTCCATTTCGTGGTTCTTTTTCTGGAGTTCTACCTTCACTTTTATGTCTTTATACCAAGCAATAAAACCGCGTATCACCAAACCAACAATGCCGTGTACAAGGATAATGAAAGCTATAAACAAGCCCGCAAATACAATTGTATTTAAGGTCCAGTTAATTTTTGAGTCGCGAAATAAAACATACATCAGGGCTTGTGTCATGGCCGAACCACCAAGGCATACGACTGTCGCAGCAACCGAAAATTTCAGGAATTTCTTTTTGGTTAAGTAGCGATTGAACAAGACACCATAAAACGCGTAAAAGCCAATCAGCCCTGGAAAAAGAGCGAACATGCCAAAAGGGGAATAAAAGATGTTGTGAATTATTTTATGAAGCGTGATATGTTGTTCGCCCCCGGCCATGGCTATGAGTACAAAGGTTAATACAAACAGGTACATGAACCAGTAGCCGGTGTGCAATGCTGCAATAATGATTTTTTTCATAGTATGATGTTTTTAACGGTTTATGGACGTTAAAAGTATGTGCAAGGTATTTGCTTTAAAATTAAACTCTGCCTGAAAAAGCATTTTCTCTGCAAACGGGCTGTTTTGTCCTGCAAACGGGCTGGTGAAAAAAGAATGCCTGAAAAACCTAAAGTTTCAACTGCAAGGTCACATAAAAATTCCGTGGATCGGAAGGCAGGATGCCAGGGCCCGGATAACCATCGGCACGGCGGGTGAAATAGATCTCATCTGTAAAATTATTAATGCCTGCCGAAATGTTAAACATTTTAAAGGTATACTGCGCCGAAAAATCACAGATGGTATAAGCCGGGATCAATCCTGTAATGGCGTTTGTACTGAACTTGGAATTTGTTGCATCGGCATATTGCTCGCCGGTGTAAGCGCCCTGCACCGTGGTGCTGAAATTTTTGTACTTATACGTTAAGCCGCTGCGTAAAATGGTTTGGGGCACCAGTTCTACCAGTTTGTTGTTAAAGCCGCTTTCCTGGCTGCTGATGTAACGCGCGTCGGTATACGAAGCATTGACGAACCAGCTTAATTTGTGCTTGGCTGCTTTATTGAACAATTTTATCAGGTCGAGTTCTGCAAAACATTCGGCGCCAATATTTCTGCTGTCGGATATGTTGGTGCGGTAACGGTACAATACATAGGTAGATTCATCTTCTTTCAACACACTTCCTATGCGGTCGTTATAGCGTAAATAATACAGGCTCACATCTACATACAACAGGTCTTTTAAACTGATCCTCACACCACCATCGGCTGTGTAACCGGTTTCGTCTTTCAGGTTAGGGTCCACTTTGGCATTAGGGTTTATCACCCGCATATCATTAAAATTAATAGAACGGTAGTTTTGACTGAAGTTTGCGTACAGCTCAATTTTTTTCACCGGCTTGTATAAAATTCCCAGTCCGCCTAACACAAAAGAGCGGGCATTGTTGAGGTGCTCGGTATGTGTTTGGTCAAGAATAATGTTGCCTGCAAGGTCCTTGTTGGTTTCCCTGTAGTAGCCATCGGCCGATGTGCTGATGTACTCATATCGTACACCGGGTGTAACACTTAATTTTTTGGTAAGCTGAAAAATATTTTCAGAGAATACGGCAATGTTTCGGCTTGGAAAAGTATAATCGCTGTGTTCTAAATTATCGGGGTGCAGGTAATCAAAATGTGGTAAAGAGGTGGTGTCGCCAAGGCCTTGTTTACGAATGGTTTGTCCCTGGTAGTAACGGCCGCCAATTAAAAAAGTGGATGTGTTCTTTAATAACTGGTAACGTTGCAATAAGCGTAATTCCGATCCGAAATTTTTGTACTGGTCGCCCATGATGTCTCTTTCTGCCAGCGGATCGGTACGGTTTATTTGTCCTAAATACCCAACGGTAATGCGTTCGGCCATTAAGCCAAAATTCATCCAGCTCAGGCGCGTGCTTGGTGTTAGCTTCCAATCAAGCGACAAGGATGCCAGGTTCCAGTTTACCTTAAACCAGTTGCGGTTACGGATACTTTGTGTAGGGTCTTTTTCAAATTGTTTATCGGTGAGGCCACCCGGTTGTTGTGCCAGGTAGGTCATGTAGGTATACTCGCCGGTAATTTTAATGTTTTGGTTAACCTGGTAGTTCAGGGAAGCATGAGCCGCCTGCATTTTAAATGCGGAATTGGGTCGCCAGCCGTCGCCCTGCTTGTATTGATAAAAAGTATAGTAACTGAATTTTTTTACTGTTCCGCCAATGCTATTGAAGGAATTGAACAAATTAAAAGAACCATAGGTTTGACGCGAGGTCAGTTCAATTTTTTTTGCTTCGGGCGGCCGCTTAAATTTAAAATTAATAAAGCCTCCGAACTGTGTGCCGTATTGCAGGCTGGCAGCTCCGCGAATCACCTCAATGCGCTCTAATGCTTCGGTTGGCGGCGTGTAATAACTTTCGGGATAACCCAGGGCATCGGCACTGATATCGTAACCGTTTTGCCGTGTGTTGAAATTGGATACACGATTGGGATTCAAACCCCGACCGCCAATGCCTAACTGGATCCCGGCGCCATCGTTCTCAAAAATATTAATGCCCGCTACTTTGGCAAACACCTGGCGGGGATTGTTGGTTGCCGTGTTGGCGTTAATGTCGGCCAGCAAGATCACTTCGCTTTTTTTACCGGCATAAATGGAGGTGCCTTCCACGTTCATGAGCTTGCCAATGCCAAAGGAATTTTCTTTTTCGGCCTCTACTACTACTTCGTTCAGGTTGTTGGCAATGGAATCGAGTTGGATGAGAAGCGTCGTATCTGAATTTAATTTTATTTTTTCGCTGTGGTTCCTGTAGCCTGGTAAAAATACAGTGAGGTGAAAGCTTCCTTCCTTCGCATTTGGGATCGTGAAATTACCGGCGGCATCTGTTTCCGTTTTGTAGTGTTGCGCTGTTACTTGCGCGCCTTTGGCAAAAATGCCCCCGTTCACAAACACAGTACCTTTCACGGTAAACTCATTTTGCGCGGTTAACAGGGTACAAAACAAAACAAAAGATATGAAGGCAATTTTTTTCACTAATTTTCTTTAAAGGGCAGCACCCATTTTTTCGGTTTTAAATTATCTTCTTCAAGCCCCAGGTCAGTATGCTTGTCTACAATAAGCTGACTGGCTTTGCCATTAAGCGTTACGTATGACTCCACTACAATTTCAGGATCGTGAAAGCCTTTTGCTTCGTATTCTTTTTTTAAAAAATGCGCGTAATTAACCAGCATATCGGGTTGGGTGGCCATCATTTTTTCCTGCATGGGCGTGAGGTAATCGCCGTTACTGATTTCAATTTCCTTTCCGGTATTTTTTTCGCGCACATAAAAAAAAGCGGTGCCGGCTTTTTCCATCAACATCACCCGCCACGAAAAGCGGTAACCCTGTTCGGTCCAATACAAATTGCCAGGATACAACAGGTAGCGGAATGGCATTAATACCTGTATGGTAAAATGAATAACAAACAATGCTGCTAATACTTTTAGCGCCTGGGGCGATGGAACATACGTTGAAATTGTTTCGCTAGTCGGTTTCTTTTGAAGTACGGACCTGATCTTGTCAATGAGCCTGATGTGGAACTGTTCGCTAAAGAAAATGGCGGTGAGGGTAATCATGATATAAGGGAACATGCCAATGTTAAAGAACAGAGAGGTTGCCAGGTGGAAAACAATGACCAATACATAGGCCGGTTTGATGAAGCGTGGCATGAACAACAGGAAAGGAATTACCAGGTCGTAGATGCAGCCAAACCAGCTAAAGGCATAAGCTACCCATTCTTTGGTAAGTAAAGAACCAATAAGTGGCATTTCGCTGTGGGCGGGCAGCCATATTTTCAGCGGTTGGGCATGGAGTAACCAGTCGGAATTTATTTTTGCAAGACCCGCAAAAAAATACACAATAAATACCTGCAACTTAATGGTAAGAATAAAGTAGTTTGGCGCGTGTGTTGAAAAGAGGTGTTTATTCCGCCATGCATCGACCGAAAAATACCGGTGTGCCGGAAGGAACAGCATTAGGAAAGCGGTGATGCTGATAAAATAATAATGGTTAAGGTAATTGGTCTTGTCAATCAGTTCTACGTAAGTAAAAAGTACAAAAAACACGAGTGCGGAGATCCTGTAAAAAAAACCCAGTGCAATAAACAAGGCGGTTACAGCCAGCGCAATAAACAACAGGTACATACCGTTGGCATCCAATGGTTTCAGCCATTCGAAACCGTAGTAAGGAAAGAATACCTTTGGTTTTATGTACATGCTATACACCCAGCCCTTGGCCATAAAGCGCAGGATAGAGGCGAGCATTAAAATGCCAAAGGCCATTCTGAAAACGGCCAATGGAGCAAGATGAACGGGTTTAAGAAAATATGTCCGGATGTTTTTAATCACCGTCGCCGTCCTGGTATGTAATTACAATGCCTAATGCAGAAGGCGTGTCGGTTTTTAATAATACCAATAATTTTACCATTTCTATGTAAGCGGCATCTACTGCTGCGTAGTTATTTGCAACGGCGGCAGATAATGGTTCGTTCACCAGGGCCAGCTTAGCTTTTGCGATAGCAAACTGGTTTTTAATAGCATCGTTTAAAGTGCCCGAATTATACTGCGTTCCCAGTGCGTCCAGGTAATCATCTATTCCCAGGCCATTGGAGCCATTCATGGAGCGGCCTAAGTACACATCTTCAATATTATTAAGGCATTCTTTTATTAAGCTCACAGAAATTGTATTGGTGTAAATGGCCTCGCATTTTTGAGGCAACAACACACCTAAGGATTTTTTTCCCAAAGGAATGCCCACTTTGGCGTTTTTCATCAGGTCAATCTGGAAGTTCAGGTTATTTACCAGCAGGCCTAATGAGCTGCCTATTTCCGAACCTGTTGAGTTATTAAAGGTTGATTGGTAACCACCGGTCCAGCCATTAAGAACGTTAGCTGTTTTTGTGAGCATATCGTTCATGCAATTGGTAATATAGGTTACCCTGTTGGGTGTGCTTGCAAACAGGTTCACAATTTCGGCATCGGTATGGCCCGGGCTGTTCAGCAAATAATCTATTGCCGGGAATCCTTTGGCATCGAGGCTGCTTACTGTTGCCAGGTTGTAGGAACCGCTTGAAATGTTTGAGGCTATTTGCACCGTGTCGGTTGGGAACGTATTGAAATTGGCATAAACGATCTCGTTTTCGGCAGGTCCGAAGCCAAACAATTCCATGTGTTGGTAATCTTTATAGGCCTGTACAAATTTCTGACGAACCAGGGCAAGCGTTTGTGGCGTTTTATTAGCTATAAAATCATTGTAGGCAAGAGCAAACGAATCGAGGGAATTTTTGGTATGCTGTATATTATAAATAATGTTTGAGGAATAGTTGCTCAGCATCCCGGTTTTATCAAAGGCAAGGTTTTCCTCCTCCTCTTCAGTTTGTTTCTTTTTTTTACACTCTGTTACCGAAACCGCTACCAGGAGTAGTAAAAATGCGCTTATGATCTGTTTCATTTGTATGGATAGGGACTATAAATATCATTGTTTTTATTTATTTGCTCTATACCTTAAATGTGGTATGTTCTCAAAATAAATAAAAAGCATCCACCAACCGGCGGATGCTTTGATGAGGGAGCGTTTATTACAATTTGTTTTTATCAAGGTTAAATTTGTTTGCCAGCAAATCAATGGCAAGATCAATGTTAGCTGTTGTTACATTGTAAGTATCAGTGCCTAAATATCCTTCGAGCGAAGCAATTTCGGCAGGAGTAAGGGTTTTAGACGGGTTGTATTTGAAGGCTTTAATAAAACCGATCCCTTCTGAAATAAGGTGTGCAAATTGTGCGGCGTCGCTGATATTGGTTTTAGCTAATTTCATGTAGCTGATAAAGCGGGCAGCGCCTACTTTTTCCCAGGCATTGATAACGGCTGTTTTTGCGGCATCACGCCTTGTATTATCTTTATTGCTGATAGCGGCACGACCTGCGATAAAAGCATTCATAATGGTTACGTTTAAGGATGATGAGCTGTTTACGCTTGGAGCGTCAAGGGCATTACTTACGGCATTGCAATAGCTTCCCCAGTTTTTTAAACCAACAGTATAGGTTGGGAAAGAAGTTGGTACGCCAAAATAGCCAAATGCTTCATCCCATGCTTTTTCCTGGGCAGTAATTCCTCCTACTAAAGTGGTGTTGTCGTAAGTGGCAATGTTGGTTAAAATAGTAGTTGCTTCCGAATAAAAAACAGCTCCCATAACGCCTTTCTCTACAATTTCCTTGTACTCATATCCATCGGCATTTACCAAATATGCCCTGGTTCCAACAACCACTTTACCGGCAGTACCATCGGCAGCTGTGGTAACAGTTGGGTTTGCTGCTGAAAACACACTGGCGTTGGCAGCGTCATCAAAATACGCGTCAAAATCAGTTTGCAAATTGTAAGCGTTGCTTGTTTTGCTTTTTATATTTATACCGCTTGCACTAAGGCCGGCTGTTGTAAATTGTGAAGCCGCATTAATGTACATGTCTTTTAACACCTGCGCGTTTAAAGCAGGTTGTGTAGTTTGCGTAGTTGTATGGGCAATCCTGATATAGGTTGTCATTTCGCCCAACATGGCAATGCGCTGAGTGGATGTTGTGAAATCCATGCTTGTAAAGCTATATGTTGTAGGAATGCTATATGAAGGGCCGGATGGAGCAGGTGTTTCCTCTTCAACAGGCTCGGGCGATTTTTCCTTTTTGCAGGAAGCGGTTAATAATAGTAATGATACCGGTAGTCCAATCAATAATGCTTTGTGGTTGAATAATTTCATAATTTTTTATTTAGATTAATTATAATTAGCGCCCAAAAGTATAGTATTGAGGATAAACCTGCTATACCTAAAATGCGGTATAAATAAAAAATCCCTCCACCAGCTGGCGGAAGGATCTTATTAAGAACAATAATTGGAAACGCTTAGTTTCTTTTACCGAAAAGGTTCAATAAGGACATAAATAAGTTAATGAAATCAAGGTACAGGTTCAAAGCACCCATCAGGGCCAGCTTTTTAAACGATTCAGACCCATCATTCTGGCTAATCATTTCTTTGATCTTCTGCATGTCATAAGCCGTTAAACCGGTGAAAATAACCACAGCTAAAATGCTGATGATATAACCCATTTGGCTGCTGCCAACAAAATAGTTAATGATAGAGGCAACAAAAATTCCCAGTAAACCTATTTTCAAAATATTCCCCAGCTTGGTAAGGTCGGTACTGGTAAAGTAACCTACACCTGCCATGATGCCAAATAACGCGCTGGTTGATAAGAACACGTTAAGAATAGAGCCTATTTGATAAACGATGAAGATGAAGCTGATGCTGATCCCAAAAAGAATTGAGAAAGCAATGAAGAAAGCCGCTAATCCTGCATAAGGAATTTTACGGTAGCCTGCGCCTAAGGCAATGAGCATAATCAAAGGTGAAAAAGCGATGATGTGCCCAAGCATCGAACGTTTAATAAAGCCTTGTTCGTCGGTAGTGATCATAAGGTCGAAAAGCCCCGGAATATAAGCAAAGGCCAACGATGAGATGGTGGTTAAGATCATTCCAATGAACATCCAGCCAAATACGGTTGCCAGCAAGTTCTTTTGATTGGTTATAGTAGCACTTTCGAAATTATTGAAATTTGTATTTCTTAAATTGTTATCCATTTTTATTTTTTTTTGAGTGTAAAGGTACGCTATTAAGGGGCTGTTTGTTCGTTAAATTTGCTAAAAATTTAGATCCTTACCATCACCTGTACCAGGAACATACGAGGCGGACGGATATCGCCCGGTCTTAAGCTGTATTCGGCATTAAACACATTGTTGACAATGAACGAGGCTTTTAATTGTTTGGATATCTGGCAGGATGCCCTTAAGTCATGAATCCAATCGCCATTGTGATGTTTTTCGCGGTATTCCCTTAAGCCAGGTAAAATATAGGTGGATGGTATGTCATCCCAGCTAAAACCCGAGTTGGGATCATTGTACTCATGCAGGATGCTTTGTGTGAACCTTCGGTCAACATTTTCCATAAAACTGTAAAAACGGGTGCTCCAGCCAATAGAAAATCTTTTATAATCGAGCTGTAGGTCGCCTTTAAACAATTGCTGGTTCCTGTATTTCAATACTTTTAAACCGTCAATGCCCAGGGTGTCTTTTTTAGGATCATAATCCGGGTCAATTGGGTTTGTATAGGTAAAGCCAATGAGGGTGGTTACATTGATTGGTCCCATTTTTCCGGTACCTGTTACCGAAGCATCAATACCGCTAATAACAGCCCTTCCCACATTTTGGGATTTGAACCCGGCTTTATTTATATCCAGGTAAAACAAGCCTGTTTTTTCGCCATAAATATCAAACACAAACTCTACCATGTCGGTGTACTCGGTATAAAAACCGGCTACATCCAAAAAGCCTTTAAAATTAAAGAGCTTAAAACCCTGTTTAATGCCAATTTCGGCGCTCCAGCCACGCTCAGGTTGTAATGATTGGTTTGGATAGATTTTTAAAGCGCTTACACTGGTGCTCACATATTTTTCGGCAATGGTTGGAAAACGATAACCTTGTCCGTAGGAAGCCCGCAGGAATGTATACTCTGCCAAGTGATAATTGAGCCCCGCCCTGAACACCGGCTGAAAGGGCAGGTTGTTAATGTTTTTGGTGAGTCGGCCACGGGTATAGGAAGTATCAATTTTATTGTACTCGCCCCTTAAGCCAACC
>JBEHXV010000024.1:0-72380 GCA_048498515.1 Bacteroidota bacterium
CTCCTTTGGAGAGGGGCCAGGGGTGAGGTCAAAAAATGAACACTAATAGCAACATACCAGCACAAAAACCACGCATGGTTATTCTCGGCTCCGGCGAGAGTGGCGTTGGCAGTGCCGTACTGGCGCAGGCCAAAGGGTATGATGTGTTTGTATCTGACAAAAGCTTAATTAAAGAAAACTATAAAGCCGAATTAATTCAGCACAACATTCCTTTCGAAGAAGGCGCTCACACCGAAGAGCTGATCCTGAATGCCACTGAAATTATTAAGAGCCCCGGCATCCCCGATAAAGTGGAGCTGGTTGTAAAAGCAAAAGCAAAGAACATCCCGGTGATCTCCGAAATAGAATTCGCAGGCAGGTACACCAATGCCAAAAAGATCTGCATTACCGGAAGTAACGGAAAAACAACCACTACCCTGCTCACTTATCACATTCTTAAAAAAGCAGGTTACAATGTTGGCCTGGGCGGCAATGTGGGTAAAAGCTTTGCCTACCAGGTGGCGACTGAAAATTTTGATTACTATGTTTTGGAATTGAGCAGCTACCAACTCGACGGCATGTATGATTTTAAAGCGGATGTTGCTATTCTTTTAAACATTACACCCGATCATTTAGATCGCTACGAATACAAATTCGAGAACTATGTCGCTTCCAAATTCCGTATTACGCAAAATCAAACCAAAGAAGACGCTTTTGTGTATTGTGCCGATGATACTGTGATGGAAGAATTCATGAAGCAGGCCAAAATAGACGCTCAGTTAATTCCCTTCAGTATTAAAAAAACGATTGAAGGAAATGGCGCCTATTTACAAAACAACGAAATAACCCTTAATTACAATAATAACCCTAAACCCTTAATCATGACCCTAGAACAATTAGCCCTGGCTGGTAAACACAATGTTTACAACTCAATGGCAGCTTCAATGGCAGCCCGTATAGTAGATATACGCAAAGACATCATCCGCGAAAGCATGGAAGATTTCGTGAACGCGGAACACCGTTTGGAATTTGTTGCCTCCATCAATGGCATCGAATTTATCAACGATTCCAAAGCCACCAACATCAATTCAACCTGGTATGCATTGGAAAGCATGCAAAAACCAACCGTATTGATCCTTGGCGGACAAGACAAAGGAAATAACTACGATGAATTACTTGACCTTGTGAAAGAAAAAGTAAAAGCCATCGTATGCCTTGGCGTTGATAACAAAAAAATCATTAAAGCCTTCAAGGGTTCCGTTGATTCTATCATGGAAGCGGGTTCGGCAATGGAAGCTGTGGCTATGTGCTATAAACTGGCAACTAAAGGTGATGCGGTATTGTTATCGCCTGCTTGTGCAAGTTTCGACCTGTTCCAGAATTACGAAGACAGAGGAGTTCAATTTAAAGCAGCAGTAAGAAGTTTATAAGAAATGAAGGAGATTGCATCAGGTCAGAAAACATTTTCCATTAACCGGGAAACAGACCATAGTTTTGAATTTGTGGCTACTATTAATGACGTAACGTTCATTAACGATTCAAAAGCGACGAATGCAAAACAGGCTGTTGAAAGCATCAATTCCATTGACGCTGAAATAGTGCTCATTTTAGGTGGAGATGATTTAAAAACTGATTATTCCTGGTTTACAAACATCAATTACTACAACATTAAAACGGTGATTTATTTTGGCAGGCGTTTCGCCGAAATAAAAAACATCTTTAAAAAGCATGTCATGGTAATTGTAGCCGACAACCTGGAAAGCGCTGTCAGCATATCAAAGGCAAAGGCTATTAAAAACCAGGCGGTGCTATTTTCACCTGCCTGCCCGAGCTTCGATATTTTTGACAATTACAAGAACAGGGGAAATAAGTTTAAAGAGCTGGTGTTACAACAATAAAAGGATTAAAGACACATGATTAAAGATAAAAGAGATCTTATATCATTTGTCATTCATCTTTAATCAATTAAAACAATGAAACAATTTGCATACTTAAAAGGAGACCGCGTGATCTGGACAATTGTGTTCCTCCTGTCGCTGCTTTCCATTTTGGTGGTATATAGTTCGGTTGTAACATTGGCCCATAAATACAAGCAGGGAAATACGGAAGCGTATTTAATAAAACATGCCATTACTGTCATTGGCGGCATCTTTATCATGTACATGGTTCATAGATTAAAATATACCATGTTCTCAAAAATAGCGCAGATAGGCATCTTCTTAGTCATTCCATTATTATTATTTACCTTATTGAAAGGTGTAAGTGCCGGCGAAGCAAGCAGGTGGGTTGAAATTCCGGGGTTAGGGTTAACATTTCAATCATCCGACGTTGCCAAGATCATCCTTTTGATCTTTGTAGCCCGCACGTTAACCATCAAACAAGGTCAACTGGAAGACTTTAAATCGTTATTTAAATATTTATTATTGCCAATAGGCTTTATTTGCCTGTTGATCTTACCGGCAAACTTTTCTACGGCGGCATTATTATTTGCCAATTGTTTGTTCCTGATGTTTGTTGGGAGGGTTAAAATAAAGTTTATCCTTTATATACTCGGGGGATGTATTGGTTTTGCCTTGTTTTTAGGAGTAGTGATCTACCAGGTTCCTGATCTTATTCCAAGGGGAAGAACATGGAAAGCCCGTATCGAGAATTTCTCGGCGGGAGATGCAAAAAACAATTACCAAAGCGAGCAGGCAAAAATTGCCATAGCAACCGGTGGTGTTATTGGCAAAGGGCCCGGCAACAGTACACAGCGTGCCTTTTTACCACAGGCCTCTTCCGATTTTATTTATGCTATTATTATTGAAGAGTATGGTCTCTTCACCGGGTTCGTCATGTTATTCCTATACATGATCTTACTGTTCAGGGGAATCAGGATCCTGAGAGATTCAGACAAGCCATTTGGCGGATTGATGGCAGTGGGACTAAGCTTTAGCCTGGTTTTCCAGGCCCTAATTAATATGGCAGTTGCGGTAAATTTGTTCCCGGTTACCGGGCAGCCTTTACCATTGGTAAGTATGGGAGGAACCTCCATCTGGTTTACCTGTATTGCCATAGGCGTTGTTTTAAGTGTGAGTAAAGCAAACGAGAATAGCGAAGAAAAAGAAATTGGAGAAGTAATAACAGAATAAAACAATGTCCCTTCTCTCCTCTCCTTCGGAGAGGGGCCGGGGCGAGGTCAAATGAAACCATTAAAAGTCATACTAAGCGGCGGCGGAACAGGAGGTCATATTTTTCCTGCTGTTGCCATTGCCAACGAAATAAAAAAATTAGTACCCCATGTGGATATTTTATTTGTTGGCGCGCTTGGAAAAATGGAAATGGAAAAAGTGCCCAATGCCGGCTACAAGATCATTGGCGTTCAAATCGCGGGATTACAACGCAAATTATCCCTGGCAAACTTAAAATTGCCTTTCCTGGTCATTAAAAGTTTATTAAAAACACGAAAGATCATTCATGATTTCAAACCGGATGTAGTGGTTGGAACCGGTGGTTATGCCTCAGGCCCTTTATTAAGAGCCGCCACAGGAAAAGGCATACCTGCCTTATTGCAGGAACAAAACTCATATGCCGGCATCACTAATAAAATCCTCTCTAAAAAAGCCAATAAAATTTGCGTGGCTTACGAAGGCATGGAAAAATTCTTTCCAAAAGAAAAGATTATTTTAACCGGAAACCCTGTCAGGCAAGACCTGAAAGATGTGAAACAACATCGCGCAGAAGCCCTAGATTTTTTCAAATTAAGTCCTCATAAAAAAGTGATCCTGGTAATTGGCGGCAGCCTTGGTGCCCGTACCATCAACGAAACCATGGGCGCCGGCTTGCAAAAACTTGTTGACAATAACATCCAGCTCATCTGGCAAACCGGGAAAACCTATTACACAATCGCCACACAACAGGTGGAGAAATTCGCGAACGATCATATCTATGCACTGGAATTTATTTCGCGCATGGATCTCGCCTATGCTGCGGCCGACATTGTTATCTCACGTGCAGGGGCAAGTTCTGTATCGGAACTGTGTAACATAGGAATGCCAAGCATTTTAGTCCCTTCGCCAAATGTGGCCGAAGACCACCAGACAAAAAATGCCATGGCCCTGGTCAACAAACAAGCTGCCTTACTGGTAAAGGATCATGAAGCTCAGCAAACGCTTATTCAAACAGCCATTGCTTTAATAAATAACACATCCCAACAAGTTACTCTCACCAATAACATCAGCCAGATGGCATTCCATAATTCGGCCAATGTCATTGCACTTGAAGTTCTAAAATTAGCCAACTACAGCCTCTGATGAACATTCTCGGTTATAAATTATATTATTTTTTGGGAGCAGGTGGAATTGGCATGAGCGCTTTGGTACGTTACTTTAACCATTACGGCAAAAGTGTTTACGGTTATGACAAAACCGAGACCGAATTAACAAAGCAGCTTCAGGCAGAAGGAGCGACACTTCATTTTCATGAAGACGAAGCTTTTGTCAAGCAGTTGGTTTCACAATTCAAAAAAGAAGAAGTGCTGGTTATTTATACACCAGCTGTTCCAAAAGATCATTCAGAGCTTGTTTACCTGCAAAACGCCGGCTACAATTTGCAAAAACGCGCCTGGGTATTAGGAGAGATCACCAAACAATTCCGAACCATAGCCATAGCGGGAACGCATGGCAAAACAACCACCACAACCCTGGTGACCCATATTTTAAAAACGGCCGGCATCGACTGTTTTGCCTTTTTAGGTGGCATTTCACAAAACTATAAAACCAATTTATTGCTTGGCGACGCAACAGATAAAAATGCCTTTGTGGTAGTTGAAGCCGATGAATACGACCGCTCTTTTTTAACCCTTCATCCTTACATTACAGTAATAACAAGCGTTGATGCCGATCACCTGGACATATACGGGGACAAGGATGCCATGCACCAAACCTATACCCAGTTCGCTTCACAGGTTCAAAAAGACGGATTTCTCATTGTTAAAAAATCTGTTGATAACGATTTGAGCCTCAGTAATAAAAGGCTTATCTACTCACTAAATTTAGGTACTGAATATTCTGCGGATTCTATTGAGATTGTTGATGGTGAATTTTGCTACAACATCAATAGTCCCATAGAGGCTGTAAACCACGTAGCTATTGGCTTGCCTGGATTACACAACGTGGAGAATTCGATTGCAGCAGTTGCTGTTGCGCAACAATTAGGTGTTAAGGGTGATGTGATAAACAAAGCCCTGCGTTCTTTTAAAGGAGTGAAACGGAGATTTGATTATCGTGTGAAATCAAGATCGGTAGTGTATATTGATGATTATGCCCACCATCCGGAGGAATTGAGAGCTGCCATTACCGCAGCCAAGCAATTGTATCCGGATAAAAAAGTGACGGGTATTTTTCAACCGCATTTGTTTACACGCACCCGCGATTTTGCCGATGGCTTTGCAGAAAGTCTTGACTTGCTCGATGTGTGTGTGTTACTGGAAATTTACCCGGCGCGCGAAAAGCCGATCGAAAGGATCAATTCACAGATGCTGTTGGATAAAATGACTTGCAGGGAAAAGTTTTTAGTAAAAAAAGAGAATGTTCTTGAGTTTTTAAAAACACACCCTCCACAGGTAGTCATGACATTAGGAGCGGGAGATATAGACAGTTTGATTGAGCCGATTGAAGATTTTTTGAAAAAGGGACTCGAGGGCTAAAAGAGACGAAAGAGATTGAAGGGACAGAAAAAGCAGGCAAAAGCAGTTGGAGTATTAAAAAAGATATTTGTCAGTTCGAGCGGTCCCGATAGTTATCGGGACGAGAACAAAAACAACAATGAAAAAAATAAATTTTAGAAAAATAGTAATTATCGTTCTTTGGATTATTGGATTATCAGGCTTGCTCACCTCATTGGCCTTTGCCACTGGCAAAGAAAAGAATGTGGTAGCTCAAAATCTGTTGGTATCTGTTAGCAATACCGAGGTCAATACATTTATTGATGAGGAAGATGTAAAAGAGTTTTTTAACGAACGAAAAGATTCGATCTTAAATACTTCTCTCAAAAACATAGACGTCAATAACCTGGAGAAAGCGTTAAACTCTCACCCGGCGGTTGAAAACGCGGAGATCTCGGTAGATATAAACGGTGATGTGGTAATTAATGTAAAGCAGCGTACGCCTTTGGTTCGTGTGATAAACATGGATGGTGAGAGCTATTACATTGATGACAGATCGAAATTAATGCCGTTGAACAAATATACAGCACGCGTTTTGGTGGCAACCGGGTTTATCAATGAACCCTATGCTACACGCTACCAGGTTCCGGTGAATGATCTTGCTAAAAATGAAGCGTTCAGCAAAACAAGTGTGCTGGATGACATTTATGCAGTCTCATCTTACATTGCTAAAGACTCCGTGCTAACAAGCCTGATACACCAAATAAACGTTAATGCCGATAAGGAGTTGGAATTGTACCCTTCAATTGGCGAGCACGTTATAGTTTTTGGGGAAGCAACAGATATAGAAGAGAAATTCAGGAAACTAAAACTATTTTACACGGAAGGATTAAATAAAACAGATGGTTGGAATAAATACTCAATCATTAATATAAAATATAAAAACCAGGTGGTTTGCACTAAAAAATAAGTTTATGGACAATAAACAACTGAAACAAATGCCAGAGAATGCCGAACTAGTTGTAGGACTAGATATTGGAACAACAAAAATTGCCGCTATTGTTGGTTATAAGAACGAACATGGCAAAGTGGAAATTTTAAGCATCGGCAGGTCCGAGTCATTGGGCGTGCACCGTGGTGTTGTGGCAAACATTGAGCAAACCATCGAGTCGATAAAAGCCGCTATTAAAATTGCCGGTGATAAAGCCAATATTGACATTGAAGAAGTGATCGTAGGGATTGCCGGGCAGCATATTAAAAGCATGCAGCACCGTGGCATGGTAACCCGTCGTTCATTGGACGAAGAGGTTTCTCAAAATGATGTGGATCAATTGATCGACAACATGCATCGCCTTGTCATGAGCCCGGGTGAGGAGATCATTCACGTTATTCCACAGGAATACATTATTGATAACGAAAGCGGGATCCGTAATCCTATTGGCCATTCAGGCATTCGCCTGGAAGGGAATTTCCATATTATTACGGGGCAGGTTTCGGCCGTTAAAAATATTTTTAAATGTGTTGACCGTGCAAAACTAACCACTGTTGATCTTCACCTGGAACCATTGGCCAGTGCCGATGCTGTATTAAGTGATGAAGAAAAAGAAGCGGGTGTTGTGTTGGTTGATATTGGTGGCGGCACAACGGATGTGGCTATTTTCTACGATGGCATCATCCGTCACACAGCTGTTATTCCGTTTGGTGGTAACATTATTACCGATGACATTAAAGAAGGATGCGGCATTATTAAAACACAGGCCGAGCAATTGAAAATGCGTTTCGGTTCTGCCTTAGCGCAGGAAAACCAAATGAATGAGGTGATCTCAATTCCGGGCTTAAGAGGTCGTCCTCATAAAGAAATTTCTGTGAATACCCTGGCGCAGATCATCCAGGCACGTATGGAAGAAATTTTAGAATTCGTTTTATTCGAGATCAAATCTTCGGGCTTTGAGCGCAAGCTTGCCGGTGGCATCGTTGTAACAGGCGGTGGTTCTCAATTAAAACATTTACCTCAGCTGGTAATGCTAACTACCGGAATGGATTGCCGTATTGGCACACCAAACGAGCATTTAGCCGGTGCCGATGACGAATTGAAAAACCCGATGTATGCAACCGGTGTTGGCCTGGTGATGAAAGGCATTGAGAAATACGAGCGCGAAGCAAAGCGTGGAAACAATGCATCGAAACAAGCGGAAGAAAAAGTATTGGTGGAAGAAGCCCCTGAAGCAAAACAAAAAGCTCAGAAAAAAGTAACAGGTCACTCCAAACAAAAGGTTGGCAGCTTCTTTGATTCATTGATAAGCAAGGCAAAAGACTGGATGAGCGACGATGTAGAGTAGAACAGGAAAAAAAGTAACAATAAAGAATAAAAACCTAAAACAACATACCATGATGCAATTTGAATTACCACAGGAAGAAGGCTCAATTATTAAAGTAATTGGCGTAGGTGGCGGCGGAAGCAACGCCGTTAATCACATGTTCCGCTTAGGAATTAAAGGTGTGGATTTTATCATATGCAATACCGATAAACAGGCATTGGGAAAAAGCCCTGTACCTCATAAGATACAATTAGGCAACTCTTTAACCAAAGGATTAGGCGCCGGTGCAAAACCTGAAGTTGGACGCGACTCGGCATTGGAGAGCATTGACGAAATAAAGAACATTTTGAAAGATAATACCGAAATGGTGTTCATTACTGCCGGTTTAGGAGGTGGTACAGGTACAGGAGCCGCGCCGGTTATCGCATCTATTGCCAAAGAACTGGGAATTCTGACAGTTGGTATCGTTACCATCCCATTCTCATTTGAAGGGAAAAAACGCAGGGAGCAGGCAGAAAAAGGTTTGGAAGAAATGAAAAAGTATGTAGATACGTTAATTGTTATTGGCAACGATAAACTGCGCGAGATTTACGGAAGTTTAAAAATGACTGAAGCGTTTGCCCACGCGGATAATGTATTAACAAGCGCCGCTAAGTCAATTGCTGAGATCATTAGCCTGCACATGCACGTGAACGTTGATTTCAATGATGTAAAAACAGTCATGCAGGATAGTGGCGTTGCCATTATGGGATCAGCCATCGCCAGCGGCGAAAAACGCGCTTTGCGCGCCGTTGAAAACGCGTTGGTATCACCTTTGTTAAACGATAACGATATTTCAGGCGCTCGCCATGTATTATTGAATATCATGAGCGGAAGCGATGATATTGAGATGGATGAGTTCGGTGAGATCACTGATTTCATACAGGAGGCTGCCGGCGGCACTGCCGAATTAATCACCGGTTATGGTACCGATCCGTCTTTAGGAGACAATGTTTCGGTAACAATTATTGCTACCGGTTTTAATTCTAAAATGAATTCAGGCTATGAAGCACCAACCTTTATGGAGCGTAAGATCGTGAAACTTGATGAGCCACAGATCTCTAAAGTAGAGCCGGTACAAACTTCCATTATCGATGAGATCCAGTCGGCCGAGCCATTTGTGTTCACCAAAACAGAAGAACCAGCTGTTACCAATAAAGTAGAAGAAGTCATTCCGCCGGTTGTGAATGAAGTAAAAGAAGAAACTCCTGCATACAAAGTCTATTCTTTGGATGAGCCTGAAGTTCCTCAAACGTTCATCAACGAAATAAAAGACGCGGTGACTGAAACGCCGAAACAGGAATTTATCATCAACGATATTACTTCCGAAAGCGACGATACTACTGAAATAAATAACACTGAAACCAGTTCAAGGGAAGAGCAGATCCGCCTGGCGCAGGAACGTATCAAAAAGCTGAAAGAACTTACCCTGAAAATGAAAACGCCTGAAGGATTGGCAAGCCTTGAAAAAGAGTCGGCATGGCAGCGCAAACAGGTGAACCTGGACAATAGCAATTCTACTCCGTCAACAGAATCTAACGTATCGCGTTATACTCTTGGAGAGAACAATGAGATTCGTCCGAACAATTCGTTTTTGCACGATAATGTAGACTAAACAATTAATTACACCTCAGATAGAAAAGCCCCGCCTCATAAATAGGCGGGGCTTTTCGTTTAGTGGCTACCCCTTTTTGCTCTTATTGTTCTTCACGACCACATCAACGCTTGTTGTATATTTTTTCAAAGATCTCAAGAGTGATACAATGTCTTTATCGGTTGGTTGCGCATAATAATTCTCCAATTTTTGGATCAGGTTTCCTACGGAGGCATGCAAGGCTTCGTAATTTTGAGAGAGGAAGCTTTCATCCATCATTTTAAGGGCATGGTTCACATAAGCTATGGAGTATAGTTTTTTGACATAGCTATCCAGCACAAAATCAATCTGTCCATCGGCATCCTGCCATTTAAGGTAGATCTTCTCTTCTTTTGTAACTTCCTTCTTCTGAACATTATCAAAATAAGTGATCGTCACGGTGATCGGTGATCGTTCAATATCCTTCGATACATTCTTCAAATCGAATTTCAACAATCCAAGATTATTTTGCCCGTCAAACAAAACATCATACGTAATGCTGTATAATTTATCCGATTCTTTTTTCAATGGCATTCCAAATGTTTCCCTGCATATAAAATCAGAGCCGAAACTGATCTTTACTTTTGCATTGGAACCTACCTGGCTTATCATGCTACCAAATTCCTGTTGCATCACAATGTCCAAATCCTTTGGTTTGGGTGATAAGCGTAATGCACCACCGCCATTCAGGGCCAACAGGTTCAGTAACGAATAATTATAGTCATCCCCCACTCCTATCGCCGAAATTTGTATGCCTTTGCGGTTATACCGTTTCGACATGTTTACCGTACTGTCAACCGGAATTCCATCATAACCATCAGTCAGCAAAATAACCCTGTTCACCTGACCCGGTTTCATGTTCTTAATAACCTCACCATAGCCTTTGTACAAGCCGTCATAAATATTGGTACCGCCTCCCGCGTCCAGATCTTTAATCATATCGGTGAGATAAGTTTTGTTTCCCATAACCTGGCTTGGCATCAATACTGCAGCAGAATTATCAAACGCCACCAAAGAAACACGATCGGTGGGCCGTAAGATCTCCGAGTACTTAAGCATATTGGTTTTTAAATTTTCGATCCGTTCACTTCCTGCCATGGAGCCGCTTTTATCCAACACAAAAGCCACGTTCAAGGGCGGTGAAACATAAGCCGAATTCTTTGGAATTTTCACCGTTAGTTGCAACGACAATAAGGCTTCCTTGCTTTTAGCATTTACAAGCTCATTTCCCCATTTGGCTTTAAGGCTCACCGGACTTTCATCAGTGCTAATAATATCTTTTGGTGTAAAATTATCTACATCAGCCAATATAAAAGAGCTCGGCATGGCAAGGTAACGTTCGGGATACTTTAGCTCGGGCCGTGGTGTATATTGAATGCTTTTGCTTGCATTTGAAATCCCTACAATTTCTTTTAAATTAATGACATCCACATCAAAGTCATATTTAAAACTTATCAGGTATTTCTTTTTGATGGGTAACAAAAACTTCACGTTCCCATTCTTATCCAGGCGGGCAGCGTATACTTTGCTTCCTCCTACTTCCTGCAGGTAAATTGGCTCTTTGGCCATGTTCTCACAATCAGTACAGGTAATGTTAAGATCGACTAAGGTCCTGCCTGAGGTTCCGTTTGTTCTTGGTGCAAAAGCCTGCGTAATAGTGTCATTCTTATTGGTTTCTTTGATGGGTGTTGGTTCGTAAATAATATTCACGTCATACGAACCCGGATGTGTGACATCGACATAATTAAAACTCTCTACCCCATCTATATCCAGCTCATACTCGTTGTTTACCGGCACACAAAATGTAGCCACTCCTTTATTATTGGTATACGATTGAAATGAATTTTTTAAATTATAACAGGTTAAAGTAACCGGGAAATTGGTCAAATCGCTTTTATCTTCTTTTTTCACGCCAACGCGTACGGTTACCACCTTATCCAGGTTATTAGCGCTTATCACCTGTTGGTCAACCTGTGTAATGCCCAAAGCTTTACGGTTAACAGTTGGCCGGTGTGTTCGCTCCCACCTCTCCAGGTCGTAGGTAAACAATTTGGAACGGTTCGATACGCCCATTTCAGGAACTTCGATGGTGCCGATGTTTTCAATTTTCAATACCTGGATTTTCCATTCCTTACCATTGGTAATTTCAAATTTTGCCTTACCCGCGGCATCGGTATTTTTTGAAACACGTTGTTTGCTGCTGGTTTCAATTAAGGTAACAGGAGTATTGCCCATAGGGGCTCCCTTATTGTTGTTTAAGGTCATGGTAAAATTAACCACGCTTTGCGCTTTGTTTAACAATGGCAAAAGCAATAAAAAAGTAAGTAGTGTTTTCATAGTGCAGTGAGTTTTGTTATGCGAATAACGGCACGCATGAAAAAAAGATACGCCTTGAACTTATTATCTTCTGCCTTTCAAAAAAAACACCCACTACATAAATCATGCAGCGGGTGTTTATTCACGCATTATTTTACATGGCCTTTTATTTTAGTATACAATTGCCGGCAGGCATTTTCACCGCACCAGGATATGACCATATTACCACCCTGGATGGTGTCCCTTACTTTATGCATGGTAATGGCTTCTCCATTCAGCACAATAGCCAGGCCTTTCATGATACGCGTCGCGGTAAACGCTTTCATTTTCCCCGCAGCGTCGGCACTAAGGCTAATGCTAAGCCGGTTCATTTGAGAAGAATCCTTTTGAATAACAGGCAGGAGCTCCAACTCCAAAGGAACAAAATCAGAAGTGTCGATGAGTAGTTTGGTAAATTCCTGCCTATTATAAATGCTGTTATAGGTCACAACAATTTCATGCTCGTGCAAGTTTCCAAAATTGGTGCTATCCGTACCTTTGTTATTTACCTGGTAAAAACCATCCCTAAGGGTTGGTTTAGTGTTAGTTGAAGGTTGCTGACAACCTATGAATAAGCCCGCAAAGGCTAATAAAAATAGTCTTTTCATATTTAAAACGTTATTAATAAATGGATACTACTCAGCTATGAGATAGCTGAATTAAAAATTAAGAATAAACCGATTTTTAACTTTCAGGTTCGTCGTCGTATGCCGAACGATGATGATAGAAGAATCTGCAAAACCGGTCAGGTTCATTAATGAGCAGGCTGCTATGGAAATAACTGTATGTATATTCTGCCGGAACAGGATGTGACAGCTTAGTGAAAAAAGGAAATGATTTTTGAGAAACAGGAAGTGATGGATCATTGCCCGACAAAAACCGGTCGGGTTGAATAGGAGCCATTTGCCATTGATGAGAAACCGATAATTCTGCTTTAGTATCTGTTTTATAAGAGCTGGAACCTGGAAAGCGCTTGTTTGAAAACAAGCTTAAAGACACAAAGAACAGGATAAAGATGAGTATCCTTTTTACATGTTCGGTAATGATTTCGTTTTTGTGTAACACGATACAAATATAAAAAATTCAATTACATACTTAGGATTGACTATCAAATATCCTTATGTCATTACATAAAACCACGAATAAAAAAATTAAGGCTATTTTTAGTTACTTTTTTGTTAAATTGCATTATACCTTCTGGCCAACTACTACTTCATATGAATAAACTCTTACTCTTTTTATGCCTTATCTTTTCTTTATGTGCTGGCGCGCAAGTAGGGAAAATAAAGGTCAAAAAAGAAGAAAAGAAAAAAGAAAAGGCGCCAAAGCCTGTTAACTATAACATTCTCACATTCGATCTGTATTATGGCTACCGGATTTATGACAAAGATTACTACAACCAGCTAAATACACCTGCCAAAATGGATGTTAAACTACCCATGAGCTTTGTGGGCGCTGGTATTAGCGGTTGGGACCATTATACCCCAAACCGGATGTGGGTATTCCAGGTCAATTATTACAAGATCATTCCTACACGGGTTATGATTGAGGACAGCTTAAATACAAAACTATCGGGTTATGTATTTGGTTATAGCTTTGGCCCTTCCATAGCTACTCGAAAAAAGAACCTTAGCCTGGCAGCGTACCTGGGATTTAATACAGGGCGAACTACCTTAAGTAAAAATGATTTCATTACCCAAAAGAACCAGTTCTTTTCGCCAAAAATTACTCTTCAGCCAAAACTTATCATTAAACGTTTTGTTTTATCTTTTATGTTCGAAGCGGAATATGACGTAAGCAATCCCAGATGGCGGCAAACCATTTTTGAAAGAAAAGACCTTTACTCACTGCAACCTTTTCATCAAAGCTGTTACACCGCATTAATCAGTGTGGGCTATAAGTACTTTCACTAAATTGAAAATTCGTTATTCATTTTTGTGTAACTCGCAATGAACGGTTCCTATGTTTTGTGTGGAATCAGGTAAGCGGTTCTCATAATTACTTTTGTAATAGTCATTGCATTTTTTGCCAGCCCGTTTTTTGCTGTCTTTAATATCAAATCCGTCGTAAAAACCTGTTTCGCTTGAACAGGCACAGGTATACCCTTTTTTGCAGGAAACCAGGCCCATAATAGCAAGTATTAAAAGGTTGAGAAATACTTTCATAGTACCTTAATAGCATAAAATCTTGTGCCATAGGGGCATGTTGATTGTGAATGCAAAAGATTAGAGCTAGATTTGAGGAAATATTGATCTTTATGCTCCCTACCAGATATATGAGTATTGCCCTGTTATTTTTGTGTACATTTTTGAACGCTCAATGGACGACATTGCCCTTTAATACGGGATACCAAAACCATGCGTTATATTTTGTAAATAAAGACACTGGTTATGTATCAAATGGGATATGGCAGGGACCACCTCCCGGCACCAATCACACCAAACTGTTTAAAACCACTGACGGTGGGACAACCTGGCAAACCATAGTTGATGACTATTCGAACACCCCAATCTGCCAGCTTCATTTCCTTAACGAAAATGTTGGCTTTTACAGGCGTTGGCAGGATAATATCCTGAAAACGACCAACGGCGGAGCTTCAGGAACATCGTTGTTAAGTGCCGGATCGAGCTCTGCAGGCGATAAATTTCAAATAATCGACTCTCTTCAATATATGTATGCCGCCAATAATAAGGTTTACTATACATTGAATGGTGGCAGTTCCTGGGTCAATAAAAGCACCTTAGCTTATCAGGCCTTTTTTAATGGCAGCCTGTATACACAGTTCACAAACCTGAAAGAGGGTTTTGTTTACGGATCGGTACAGGTTAACACTCCAAGCTTTCATACCGAATTTGCAGTTTATAAAACTTCCGACAGCGCTCAAACCTTACAACCTTCTTTTTACGCGTCAAAACCAAATGCATCGTTCCATGGTATTAAATTTGTCAATCCAACAACTGCCATTCTTTTGTTTGACAACTTAGTGCTCAGAACGCAAGACTTTGGATCGAACTGGGATACGGTTTATACGTTATCGCCATCCGAAAGCGCGTATGCCCTTGATATAAAAAATAACCTGGTACTAATTTCGGGAAATTATGGAACTGTATTAACGAGTACAAATGGCGGACTGACCTTTCAATCTCAAAATATAGGCTCAGCCATATTATCTCTTTGTATTGCCGATGCAAATAGTGGCGTTGTTTATGGAATGTGCAATAATACTATCGTGAAGCTGGGATCAATTGCAACGGGTGTTAAGGATAAGCAACCGGAAAAATTAACGATAGATTGCTACCCAAATCCAAGCCCAGGAACTATAACTTTAAAATTCAGTCAAAAAAGGAAGGAAGATCAAACCATAGAGATCTTTGATATTACAGGGTCCTTAGTTCACAGCTCTACCTTATTATCGACAGAACAATTAACGGATAATTTAGACATTGGCTTTTTGCAAAATGGTTATTATGTTCTTAAGATATGGTCAAAAACACAAACCGATCATATAAAAGTATTAAAACAATAATACTCAATAATCCGGTCTTCTTTTCATTTTAGCTTAAGTTTCGCAATATTCTTCTCTATTAATTTCCTGTCGGTATCGCTTTTAGCTAAACCCAATGCCTTTTGCAAATGCTCCATCGCTTTTTCAGGATCTGTATCTTTATACAGATTGGCCAATAAGGTATGGTAAAAGTGATAATCTTTCAGATCGAGTTTTTCCGCTTCTGTAATGGCCTGTTGCTTGCCATTTGCTTTTGCCAGGGCATAGGTTCTGTTCAATGCCGCTATTGGCGAATATTCCAACAGTAACAAACGATTATACAGTTGTAAAATGCTTTCCCATTTTTCGGGTGTATCGCTTTTATACGTATGCCAATACGCGATTCCGGCTTCAAGGTGGTATTTCGATACTTTTTTTCCGGTGGAAGATCGGTTTAAATAATATTCGCCTTTCTGGATCAGTTCCCGGTTCCAAAGCGATTCATCCTGGTCTTCATACAAGATCAGTTCTCCCTTTTCATTTGTTCTGGCATCAAAACGCGAGGCGTGAAAACACATAAGCGAGAGCAATGCGTTGGATGTCGGTGTGCTGGTTTGTTCGTTCTCTACCAACATCAAGGTAAGGCGCATGGCTTCCAGACATAAGTCTTTGCGCAAGGTGGTATTTTGAATGCTCGAATAATAGCCTTCACTGAACAATAAATATAAAGTGGTTAAAACCGTTTCCAAACGCTGGTCAATTTCCGAAGGAGGCGGCAACTCAATCTTTACATTTTCAGTACGTAATTTTTCTTTGGCGCGTGAAAGTCTTTTATAAATGGTTTCTTTATTGCTTAAAAAAGCGTCGGCAATTTCTTCGGCTCCAAAGCCGCAAAGTATGTTTAACGATAAGCCTATTTGTGCTTCGATTGGGATCACATTGTTGCAAACCGCAAACATCATCTGAAGCTGACTATCGTTAATGTTCTTGTTCGACCAGTCGATCTCTATTTCATGAACTTTATCGGATGTGTGCTTGATTTCGGGAGCAACTTTTTGGGTAAACACCGCGTCGTGTTTAAACTTGTCTTTTGCTTTGTTCTTTGCAACTGTATACAACCAGGCTACAGGGTTTTGTGGCAGGCCTTTCAGTCCCCAGGTTTCAGCTGCTTGCAGAAAAGTGTCGCTTACTATGTCTTCGGCAATCTCAATGTACTGCATACCAAATAGTTTACTAAGTACAGATACAATTTTCCTGTATTCTGTCCTGAATAAATGTGGTATGAGCTCGTTTTCCTGCATAGCAAAAAAAAGGTTGTTTCAAGCAGACTTGTATCGTCATTCTGAACTTGATTCAGAATCTCTCAATCTGGTGAGATGCCGATCCGCCGGTTGGCGGACAGCATGACATCTATTGAAACAACCTCTTAAAATTACATGGCTATAATGGCGCGAACCTCAACATTACCACCTATCTGCAATATCGGGCAACCTTTGGAGATCTCTGTCGCTTCTTCCAGGGAACTTGCCTTAATGATGGTATAACCGCCTATGGCTTCTTTAATTTCCACATAGGGGCCATTGGTTACCACATTATTGGGTTTTACTACTTTTCCATCACCCTCTAAGCGGTTGCCCTGGTCAACCAGCTTGTTTTGCGCGGCAATACTTCCCATCCAATCCTGCCACGGTTTCATCATGGCCTGTATTTGCTCCGGCGATAACTGAGTTTGCTCACCTTCCATATTTCTTCTGAAGATCAATAAGAATTCTTTCATGTGTTTAATGTTTAAGATTATTTGTTAGAATGTAAACCAATGTTATTTCCTTCGGTATCAATGAAAAATGCCATGTGACCAACCTCGTCGCTGATCTTTGTTTTAGGCATTACTACTTTTCCGCCGGCTGCCTCTACCTTCGAAAGGGCATTTTCAAGGCCGGGGTTCCCGTTCAGGTAAATTTTCGCGCCATCGGTACTTGGCTTATGGGAAGAGCTTTGTACAAGGCCTCCCGAAACTTTCCCATTCATGTCTTCGGCCGGGAAAAAAGCCATTTTCATGCCCATCATTTCCTGTTCAGGCATGTCGATCCCAAAAATGGTTTCGTAAAATTTTTTGGCGCGTGTGATGTCTGCTACAGAGATCTCGAACCAGTTCAGTGCATTTTCTTTGCTTGTCATGTTGTTAAGTTTTAAAGGTTATTATAATGTTTTTATAGCCTAATGACGATCCTGTTTTTAAAAATGGACAAGTCGGACAAAAAAAATTAAAATTTATTTTGCCCGCATTTTATTGCCTTTTGCCTCATGGGTCACCTCAGCCAGTTTCAGGGCTTCCATTAAGGGCGGAATATACATGCCCACGCGGCCTCTCAGCCCTTTTTTCAGTCCATACCAGCCGCTTACCGGATTTTTTTCGGAACGCCCCCAGGCTTCCACGGTCCCTTCTTTTGCCGGTTTTTGCTCGTCGGCACTACCCAGCTCCATCCAGTCGCCATGTTTTTTAAGCATGGCATGAAGGTCGTCCAGTATTTGGGCGTCATAATGCAAAACGGTTTTCCCCACTGTGCATACTAAAATGGCTTTACCGTCTTTTTCATCGGCATGCATGGTAAATTCGGAAGATAATGGTGGTGTTTTTAGCACCATTGGCTTTTCTTTTGTTCCAATCTTGTATTTCATATGATTATAAATATTAAAGTTAAAAAACAGATTTTGATGAATCAATTAATGTGAGGAATTCTTGTTTTGGCAGGTTTTCAGGACCACTGGCTTTAAGTTGTCCGAGAAAATGCCCGAATGAGGGCAATTGGTTGAGCACTGCCTGGTCTTCGTCACTTTTAAAAAACGCTGTATGCGTAAATGTTTTACCATCGGCAGCCAGGCAAGCGTTATAGTTTATACCCGGGTGGTCCAATTTTTGAAGGTCGGCCATAACGGTTTTTATATTTTGCTGATTCCGCTCTGCGTATTCAGCCGTAGTAGTATAGGTTACTTTTACAATTTTCATGTTGATGTGTTTTAAGTTAAGGGCTACTTGGAATTCATAATGGTTTCTGCTTCTGTTTTTAGAGCGCCGGCAAATTGATCAAATGATTCATCAAAAGAAGGGATCATTTTTGCAAATAAAGGAAACAATGGTCCGCCTATCTTTTCCGTCATGCTAAAATTTATCATGCCACCTTGTTTTGGGGTTAAGGAAAAAGTCCTTTGTCCCATCCCATCGCCCCAAACCAGCTCTTTATCCTTAATCATTTTTTTGACCTTTAATTTAAAAATCCTCTTTGGATCGAGTGATGATCTTAATTGTATTTTTTCGCCGGAACTTATTTTCCCTTCAATGGAAATAACGGTCGAATTCCATCTCGGATAGTCCGAAGCGTTGGTTAAAAGTGCCCAGATAATGGAGACTTCTGCATTGATATCAATGTTTACAAACGTTTCACGGCTAAATACCGACCTTACCGTATTAGCTTTTACAATTCCTGTTTTTGTTGTCATAATTGTCATAGTTAAGTGTTTAATTTGTTTTTATACCTTTTTGACGATTAGGGGCAACAAAACGATAGGCTAAGCTGGCTTTTTTTCAGAATATTTTTCCATTACTTTTCTATTATGCTCTAAATGATGCAGTTGCAATTCAGCGGCTTTTGATTTAAAAGGGTCAATTTCCTTCAGGATTTGCATTCGCAAGTCAAACAAATGTTCTTTTTCTCCTTTTTCCGCCTCCTTCACCAGGTCAATTTTCATTAATTCTTCCTGGGTATTTTGTTTGGGATTAAATAGCCCGTTAAGTTCTGAGCACTGGTGACAAACTCCTTCTTTATTGATGAGCGCGCACCTTCCGTCAAAAATATGCACCATTTTTGATCTTCCGGTATGAAGATAATACTTTACCATTGCCTCGGTAGTATTAAGAATTGTGACTATCTCACTTACTTTAAACTCATACACTTCTTTCAAAAAAATGCATAGCTGCTGCTCCAGCGGCAATGATTTTGAAATGCAGGTAAAACAAAAAGCAATGTGTTCCCTTGCCTCATACTGACCGTTTGGCGACGTCATGCGTATGTTCATTGCCTCCTGCAAAAATTGCGGGTTTGACAATGCCGCTGCTTTGGTGATATCCGTTACATTTTCTACCCAGCGTTTTTGCGCCCGCAAATTATCTTTAGCGAGATTTGAAGCTATGGTAAAAACCCATGTCTTTAAGGACGATTCACCACGAAATGTGCTTATTTTTTCTACCGCTTTAATATATGTATCCTGTGCAAGGTCTTCAGCATCAGCTACACTGGCAGTAATTCGTAAAAGGTAGGATTTAAGTTGTCCTGCATAGACTTCAAATTCCTTGTTCAATAATTCTACTGTCATTATTAATAATTGGTTAGGATATCATGCCTATTATAAAATTAGACATTTAATATTATTATCAAAGGCTGCTCATATTAATATATGATTATTTATTCTATTCCCTAACCCGGTTTGTATAAATTAAATTGATTAGCTTTATGTAGTAAATATAATTACGCTTATGTGGAAAGAAGAAAATAATCAATTGAAACGCAGCTTTCAGTTCAGTAATTTTATTGAGGCCTTTGCTTTTATGACCAAAGTGGCTTTTGTTGCCGAAAAAATGAACCATCACCCAAACTGGAGTAACTCCTACAATAAGGTGGATGTGTCGCTTTCTACGCATGATGCCGGAAATACTGTAACGGATAAAGACCGTAAGCTGGCCAGCGAAATGGATAAATTATTTAACGGCGGCAACACTATTTTTAAAGGCTAAAATTTAAAATTTAGATCATGAAAAAAGTATTGATCATTCATGCGCATCCCGAAAGCAAATCGTTTTGCAGTAGCCTGAAGAACGAAGCCGTTTCTTTCTTTGAGTCGAAGGGTGCTGAAGTAAAAGTATCAGACCTGTATGCCATGGAATTTGATCCTGTAGGCGACAAGCATGATTTTACACGATTGGAAAATTCGGATTTTTTTAAATACCAGATGGAGCAAGTACATGCATACCAGAACAATTTATTTGAAACATCACTAAAAACCGAAATGGACAAACTGGAATGGTGCGACACCATCATTTTTAATTTTCCTTTATGGTGGTTTGGTTTACCCGCTGTTTTAAAAGGCTGGGTCGACCGGGTATTTGCCATGGGTTTAACCTATGGCGCCGGCAAAGGTGTATACGACAATGGCACATATAAGAATAAGACCGCTTTTTTAGCCTTTACTACCGGCGGACCTGAAGTAGCGTACGGCGATTCGGGTAAGAACGGCCACCTGGATACAGTCTTATATCCTATACAACATGGTATGTTGTATTTTGTGGGCATGACAGTGTTGCCACCATTCATTTGTTTTTCACCGGCACGTATTGGGGAGGAGGACCGGAAAAAGGAAATTGAACGGTATAGAAATCACTTAAACAATTTGAAAAACTTAATACCTATTTATAAAGCTTAATTATTTGACCTGCGTCATTGCGAGGAGTCACGACGAATCAATCTCAAATATAGCTAAAGGACTTATCTGAGATGCTTCACTTTGTTCGCAATGACGTGACACAAAAAAGGCTGTGATTTTATCACAGCCTTTTTCATTCAATTAAATTTTAATTTATTTTTTAGCAGCGGCATAAAGCTCGCTTACTTTTGTCCAGTTGATGACATTAAAAAATGCGGTCATGTAATCAGGACGACGGTTTTGATAGTTCAGGTAATACGCATGTTCCCAAACATCCATTCCTAAAATTGGCGTGCCTTTGCAATCGGCAATATCCATTAAGGGATTGTCCTGGTTTGGTGTAGAGCAAACACACAGCTTGCCTTCTTTTACACATAACCATGCCCAACCTGAACCAAAACGGGTTGCGCCTGCAGCTGAAAAATCGGTTTTAAATTTCTCGAAACCACCAAGGTCGGTTTCAATGGCTTTTGCCAGATCGCCGGTTGGCATGCCACCCGCATTTGGTGCCATGATCTGCCAGAATAAAGAGTGGTTGTAATGACCACCACCGTTATTACGAACAGCCATTGGGTATTTTGAAATGTTTTTGCAGATATCTTCAATGCTCATTTTTTCAGCATCGGTATCTTTGATGGCGTTATTTAAATTGGTAACATAAGCCTGGTGGTGCTTGCTGTGGTGGATCTCCATTGTTTTAGCGTCAATGTGCGGCGCCAGTGCATCATATGCATACGGTAATTGTGGTAATTCGAAAGCCATATTTGTTTTAGTTTTAGGGTTTATATTAGTTTTAATTGTTTAATGGTTGCTACAGGATCGGCGCTGCCAAATACAGTATTACCTGCTACCAGCACATCGGCTCCCGACGATAATAATTTCTGGAAATTGTTCAGGTCAACGCCTCCGTCAATTTCAATCAGTGCTTTTGAGAATTTGTCGACTATCATTTTTTTGAGGGCGATCACTTTGGTAAAAGTGTTCTCAATGAATTTTTGTCCGCCAAAGCCAGGATTTACACTCATTACGCACACCAGGTCAATATCGGCAATAATATCTTCCAACCCGTGAATGGTCGTATGAGGGTTTAAGGCAACCCCCGCTTTCATACCGGCCGCTTTAATGTTTTGGATGGTGCGGTGTAAATGCGTGCAGGCTTCTAAATGAACCGTTAATACATCGGCCCCGGCTTCCTTAAATAATTGAATATAACGATCAGGGTCCTCAATCATCAAATGCACATCCAACGGTTTTTTAGCATGTTTTTGAATGGCTTTTAAAACCGGGAAGCCAAAAGAAATATTAGGAACAAATGCGCCATCCATAATATCAATATGGAACCAGTCGGCAGAAGAATTATTGATTAGTTCAATATCCCGTTGCAGGTTTCCAAAATCGGCCGATAAAACAGAAGGTGCGACTAAATGTGACATAAGGTGTTTAGTTTGAGCTTCAAAAGTATAAAATAATGGAGATTATTTGAGAAAATTCTATAAACAATAACCAGGCTTAAATAACAAAATGCCATGCCAATGGGCATAAAAAAACGGAAGCCACAAACACAAGGCTTCCGATTTTTATTTTTCAGGACCAAACACTATCCTTTAGCTCATACAACAAAATTTCATGCCAGTTAAGTGCACAAAAAAAGGAGGCCAAACACTACCTCCTTTTTTCCCCAATTGCTATCGGGACTAACTAAACGGAACTACAAACACTATCCTAAATAATCTTTCAGTATTTTACTGCGCGATGCATGTTTTAAACGACGTACGGCTTTTTCCTTTATTTGCCTTACCCGCTCGCGGGTGAGCTCAAATTTTTCCCCTATTTCTTCCAGCGAGTGCGAATGTCCTCCGCTTAAGCCGTAATACAATCTTACCACATCGGCTTCCCTGGCTGTTAAGGATGTCAGGGCACGGTCAATCTCGCTTCTTAAACTATCAATAATCAGGCTGTTGTCCGGCGGAACTTCGTGCTGGTTTTCAAGCAACTCGTACATGCTGCCGCCGTCTTCCAGGTTTCCTAAAGGAGCGTCCATGCTCATGTGCCTGCCCTGGTTTTTCATGGTTTCGCGAATGTCTTCGGGCAAAATATCCAGGATCTCTGAAATTTCTTCGGCGATGGGTTCTCGTTCCAGCTCCTGTTCGAGCTTGGCAAAGGTTTTATTGATCTTATTAATGGCGCCAATCTTATTTAAAGGCAAACGCACAATACGCGATTGCTCGGCCAGTGCCTGTAAAATACTTTGCCTGATCCACCATACGGCATAGGAAATAAATTTAAATCCGCGGGTTTCATCAAAACGCTGGGCCGCTTTTATCAAGCCCATGTTTCCCTCATTAATTAAATCGGGTAAACTTAAACCCTGGTTTTGGTATTGTTTTGAAACGGACACCACAAAACGAAGGTTTGCTTTTACAAGCTTATCCAAGGCTTTCTGGTCGCCCTGTTTGATTTGTTGTGCCAATATAACTTCTTCGTTAGCTGTAATCAATTCAACTCTTCCAATATCCTGCAAATACATGTCGAGCGAAGCTGTTTCCCGATTGGTAATCTGTTTGGTTATTTTTAACTGTCTCATAACTCATTTTGTTTTAATAAACATGAAGTTTTAAAAGCGACCGGGGCACTTAAAAACTCCCTGTTCAAGGTTTCTGTTATGTATTACGGTAAATTCCAGATTTCGTTACACGGTTTTGAGTGAACCAACCGTTTAAATGATTAAACATTTAATATGGTTTAGGCTGACTTTTTGAATTCTGTAGATTGTTGAAAAATGGAAGGGCTTTATCCGTAAAAAATGAGCTTTCAGCTCAATAAATTACCGATATTTAAGCCACTCTATGTTACAGCACTTACGCATACAAAATTTTGCCCTGATTGAAGAAACAGATGTTAACCTGAATAAAGGTTTAACGGTAATTACCGGCGAAACCGGTGCCGGAAAATCCATCCTGCTGGGCGCTTTGGGCCTCACATTGGGCAATAGGGCCGATGTGAATTCGTTGCACGACAAAACAAAAAAATGCATTATCGAAGCCCGTTTTAATATTAAAGCGTATAATTTAAAGTCCTTTTTTGAGGTGAATGAGCTGGATTTTGAGGAGTTGACAACTGTTCGCCGGGAAATTACGCCTGAAGGGAAATCGAGGGCCTTTATTAATGATACGCCCACCAATATTAGCATATTAAAAGAGTTGGGCGACCAGTTGATTGATATTCATTCGCAACACGAAACCTTATTGTTAAAAGAAACTAATTTTCAGTTTGAGCTGGTAGATGCTTTTGCTCAAACCACAACTTTATTTTCCGATTACAAAAAACAGTATAGCGCTTTACAAAGATTAAAAAAACAGCTCGACGATTTACAGGCCCAGGAACTACAGGCAAAAAAAGAACTGGATTATTTTCAGTTCCAGTTCAACGAGTTGAATGAAGCTAACCTGAAAGAGGGTGAATACAAACAGCTGGAAGAGGAAAGCGAAACACTGGAGAACGCGGAATTCATTAAAAGTAATTTAGCCAGATCATCAAGCGCTATTTCGGGAGGCGATGAGAATATTTTATCGGCACTAGCATTGGTAAAACAACAATTGCAAAGCGTTTCTAAATTCGGCAAACAGTTCAACGAATTGTATGAACGTGTAAACTCTGTGATTATTGAGTTGAAAGAACTTTCGGGTGATATTGAAGCGGCCGAAGAAGATGTGGTGTATAACAATACCCGCCTGGAAGAGGTGAATGCGCAACTGGATAAGCTGAACCGCTTATTAAAAAAGCACGGCGTAAACTCGGAAGAGGAATTACTAAAAATCAAAGAGGAGATTGAGAGCAAATTGCTTCAATTTTCTTCACTGGAAACAAGCATTGAAAAAACTCAAAAAGAGATTACTGCTCTTGAAAAACAATGCAAAGCCTTAGCCACTGACCTTTCTGCCAAGCGGCAAAAAGCTTTGGCCGGCATTGAGCAAAATATTAAAACCATGCTCAGCAGCTTATCCATGGCTAATGCCCAGTTTAAGATAGATCTTAAACATCAGGAGGTATTATCCGCTAACGGATTGGATGCTATTGCGTTTTTGTTTACAGCAAATAAGGGCACCGAATTTAAAGAGCTGCACAAAACAGCCTCGGGTGGAGAGCTTTCGCGTTTAATGCTCTGCTTAAAAGCATTACTGGCCGAACGTACCGCCCTACCAACCATTATTTTTGATGAGATTGACACCGGCGTAAGCGGCGATGTGGCTGATAAGATCGGGAACATTTTAAATAGCATGGGAAAATCCATGCAGGTGATTGCCATTACGCATTTACCGCAAATGGCCAGCAAAGGCAGCAATCATTTGTTTGTGTACAAATCCGATTCAAAAGATAAAACCATTTCTAATATAAAAACGCTTAGCAAAGAAGAGCGTGTAGCTGAAGTGGCAAAAATGCTGAGCTCAGGCAAACCTACGGAAACCGCGCTGAAAAACGCTAAAGAATTACTGAATGCTTAAACGGCTTATCGAAAACATACCAGTTCACGTAAAACTTCTCTTCAAACTTTATGTGCTTAACCTGGTACTGTTCTTCCTTGTGCGGCTTTTATTTTATTTCGTGAATAAAGCGACGGATGTCGGCATGGTTGGCTTCACCGAAAAATTACTGGCCTTTAAAACAGGGCTCGAATTTGACACGGCTGTTTTTTGCTGGATCGCCTACTTGCCTGCTGTGTTATGGTTGATAGCACACCTTTTTAAGCAACCAAAATTATATGACATTGGTTTTCACCTGTTTTTGTGGCTGCTGGTGTTGTATTATTTTATATGCGTGGCCGACATCCCCTACTTCACTCAATTCGGTGCGCATTTGAGCCGCAACGCTTTTTTATGGAACGAGAGCCCCGATTTTGCCGTTGGTGTCATCTTCGGAAATTTTTCGTACTGGGGTTATTTTTTGGTATTCTTTCCCATTGCCTTTTTCCTGGTAAGGTTTTCAAAAAAAATGTTCCATGTGTTTAAGCAACAAGAACAGGAGCAGCAAAAACCAATATGGTATTTTTCCCTGTTAACTTTTACCTTACTCATTTCTCTTATCACCATTGGTGCCCGTGGCCGACCATCCGACCGTTCGGGTTTGCACGAAGGTATTGCCATTGTCTCTCAAAACAATTTTGTGAACCAGGTAGCTATTAATCCCAATTTTACGTTCTGGAAATCCGTCTTCTCCGGTTCTAAAAAAACGTATACGGTTCCAGCCGACATTGACGCGTCGCTTACATTTACCCGCCAGTACCTGGGAGCTACAACACCTTTTCAAAAAAACATTGATCGCGTGATAAACGACACTTCTTCTCAAAAAACAAAATACAATTTTGTGATTGTGGTGATGGAAAGTATGTGTCGCTTTAAAATGGGTTATTACAACGGAAAAAAACTGACACCTTACCTTGATAAGCTCAACAAAGAATCTGTCTTTTTTGAGAATTTTTTCTCGTCGGGCATCCACACGTTCAATGGTTTGTTCTCTACATCAAGCGGCTACCTGAGCATATATGCCGACAAATCGATGAAAAGTTATGTAAAGAAACCCTTTGATGGTTTAGGACCATTACTAAGCCAACAGGGTTATGAAACCTATTTTTATGTCACACACGATGCGCATTTTGACAATATGGAGGGTTTTTATAAACTCAATAAATTTGAGCATTGCATCAGTCAATCCGATTTTGACCAATCGCAAATTGAAAGCTCTTTGGGTGTGCCGGATCATGTATTGTTTGACAAACTGATTGAAGTAACCAATCAACGAAAAAGCAATAAACCCTTTGTTTCGGTAATGATGACGGCCTCCGATCATGGCCCCTGGCGTATTCCTGAAAACATCCCCTTTAAACCAAATGGCGAAACGCAACAGGATAACTGCACCCTGTACGCCGACTGGTCGATTGGAAGGTTTATGGAGCAGGCAAAAAAACAAAGCTGGTACGACAACACAGTTTTTATTTTCCTGGGTGATCATGGCTTATCGATGGGTCATACGTATGAAATGGGCCTGGCTTACAATCACATTCCTTGTACCATACACAATCCAAAATTGTTTAAAGCCGATACCATTTACTCACCTTGTTACCAACCCGATATTCCGGCAACGGTAATGGGGATTATTGGTGCCAGCTACACTAACAAAACGTTTGGAATTAATATTTTAAAACAAGAGCATCCGTTTGTGGTGTTTTCGGCCGACGATAAAATAGGATGTGTGAGCAAGGATGGTTACTATTATTATAAAACCCTGGCCAACGGAAAAGATTATTTACGGAAATATAAAAACCTTGACCCGGTAAATTACAATCAAATCCTTAAAGCAAAAGCCGACAGCATGGAACGCAATATGATGCGGGTATACGAAACAGCCGAATACTTCATTCAGAAAGATTATTTTTTATATGAATAAATCGTAGGTAACAGACCGCAGAAAAATAAATTTTTCGCCTGATTAAACTTATCCTATTATTTGTCGTCTTACCTTGCTAATGCTCAAAACCATCTATTTATTTGGTTAATAAAACAGGCAATAAACCTGTTAAAAATGGCTCACAGTTTAAGGACTTAATTGTATATTTACCCAACTAAAAAACACATAAAATGGCTTACAACTTATTAAAAGGAAAACGCGGAATTATTACAGGTGCATTGGACGAAAACTCTATTGCATGGAAGGTAGCACAGAAATGCCACGAAGAAGGCGCTACTTTTACCTTAACTAACGCGCCAATTGCTATGCGTATGGGCGAGATCAATAAACTGGCTGAAGAAACCGGTGCAAAGATCATTCCGGCTGATGCGACCAATATGGACGAGGTTACCAAACTGTACTCCGAATCGATGGATGTTTTGGGAGGAAAAATTGATTTTGTACTTCACTCAATCGGCATGAGCGTTAATATCCGTAAAAATATCCCTTATACCGAACTGAATTACGATTTCTATCAAAAAGGCATTGATGTATCTGCTTTATCGTTTCACAAAATGTTAGCGGCAGCACACAAGCTGGATGCTTTAAACGAACATGCTTCGGTTGTAGCGCTTTCATATATTGCGGCGCAGCGTACTTATCCATTCTATACTGATATGGCCGATATTAAATCCATGCTGGAAAGCATTGCGCGTACCTTTGGTTACCATTATGGCAAACAAAAGAAAGTACGTATCAATACCATTTCACAGTCGCCAACCAAAACAACAGCGGGTGGTGGTATTAAGGGTTTTTCCGATTTTTATACGTTTGCCGATCTTCAATCGCCATTAGGAAACGCGAGCGCTGAAGACTGCGCTGCTTATACAGTGAGCTTGTTCTCTGATTTAACGCGTATGGTTACCATGCAGAATTTATACCACGATGGAGGTTATAGTTCTACAGGAATCAGCTCGGAGTTACTGGAGAGAATACAGGGATAATTTTTTGTCACATCGAACGGAGTCGGGTATAGTTCTCGACTCCGCTCGAACTGACACAACGCGTTGACTTCGGGAGCCTCAGTCAACGAAGGGTGGTTGAGGCTCTCGAAACCACCTCACTAATCAAAATAATGGCAACTTATAATTTAGACATAAACGCCGACGAACATTTTGATTTTGACTTATTTTCCATTAGCAGTACCGAAAGTATTTACCGGGTTATTCAACAGATTAACCATGACCTGAGTGTTGACCTGCAACTCAGCGATCTTTTGGATTACAGGCACAAAGAAGGCGAGGATTTTTATTTTCCATTGTATTATTATTTACACGAAGAATTAAACATCGAACTTTACCTGTTACCAAACCAAACTTCTTTTCAACCCAATAAAGAACAGGCTTCCCAACAAACCTTTGATTTATTTGGAGGCGAGGTGGAACAAACTACAAGGTTACTCCCTGAACTGGAAAACAGCGATTATTTCCTTTTAATAAAAGGCGACAACCGTTACCTGCACAATCACACTATTTTTGAAACCATGCAAAAGAACCCCGAATTCATAACAGTTCAGGAAATTTTTATTGAAGACATCAGGGATAAAAAATCGAGAAGCAATTTATTGTTTTAGATTCTTAATGAGGCCTACAATGGCCACCAGGCTCCATGTTCCCTCCAGGATAATAAAGGGTAAAGAGTTAAGCAATACACTTCCATAGCAAGCAAAGGCGCCACCAACAATGTTCAGTACAAAATACAATTTACTACTATCTGTAATGTATTTGAACGTGTTGAGGAAAAAAGCCAGTAAAATTAAAGATACACCTATGGTGCTGATGATGTCTGTATAGCTCATGTTATTGTTCGTTAATCATAAATCCAATGCGTGTCAGGTCATTCCAAAACTGAGGGTACGATTTGGATACTACATCTGCATCCATTATAATCAACCCATCCGTTAGCAAACTTAAAGCGGCAAAACTCATGGCCATGCGGTGGTCGTTATAACTTGCAACCTCAATCTTTCCATCGGGAATTGTTATTTTACGATGGCTGCATTCAATAGCGTTTTCCGTAGCTACGATCTCAATTCCGAATTTTTGCAATTCATTTTTTAAGGCTGCAATCCTGTCCGTTTCTTTTACTTTGAGTGTTTGCAAACCTGTGAAAATAAAATTCCTGTTCAATCCGGCACAGCTACAGGCAAGGGTTTGTGCAATGTCGGGACAGTTAATAAAATCGTATTTGAACGCGGTGGTACCGGGAAGTTGTACTTTTGTAATGGTAATTTCCTTCTCCGAATACCTAGTTTCCACTCCCAGCAGGTCATATAGCAATCCGCAAATCGCGTCGGCCTGTAAACTGTTTTGAAATAAGCCGCTCAGGGTCAACGAGGCAGATATGGGAGATAAAGCAATGATACTATAATAATAAGAAGCGGCACTCCAGTCGCTCTCAATGACGAAACGCGTTTTAGCATAGGTATATGGAACTGACTTTATGAAAATGGTATTTTCGATCCAGGTAATATCGGCACCAAATGCCTTCATTAACTCCACTGTCATGTGAATGTAAGGACGGGAAACCACTTCACCGGTAATGCTCAATTCGAGTCCATTTACAAAATAAGGCGCCGCCAGCAATAAAGAACTGATAAACTGGCTGCTGATTTGACCACTGATTGTTGCTTTGCCTCCCAAAATTGCTTTTCCTTTAATAACTAATGGTGGATAGCCCATTTCCTTTTTGTAGGTGATCTCGGCACCAAGCTCTTTTAATACTTCCACCAGTTCTTTAATGGGGCGTTGCTGCATTCGGTCGGAACCGGTGAGCTCATAATTGCCCGCCTGCATTGCCAAAAAAGTAGTCAGAAAACGCATATCGGTACCGGCGTGCTCCACATTAACGATTCCCGAATTGTTTTGCTGAACAAAGTTCAATGCGGTTTGCAGGTGCAGCGTATCGTCTGAATTGGAGAGGTTATCGATCTCAAATTGCAAGCCGCTTAATGCTTTGATGATTAACACCCGGTTGCTGATGCTCTTGGAGCCCGGCAATTGGATGTTGCCTGATACGGGCGAAAGCGGCTTATGAACTGAAAGATTCACTGCAGTTAAATTTTAAATCCTACGGTCAGCAAAATAAAATGCCCGTTCATGTACATGCTGCTGGGCGCAAACGATTCGTTGAAATAAAAAGGCGATAAGGCATACCTAACCTGCAATTCGGCAAACACAGCGTTATGCCTTAAGGTTGTATTTTTCTGGATACCGATTCCAGCATTTAAAAAAGAGCTGCATGAGGGGTTAAAGGCCGGCGACTTGAATTTGATGACTTCCTGTTTGTCCAGCATGGTTTCGCCATCGTTGTCTACTTTTAAATTATTGGCAATGAGCCAGCGGTAACAATAGCCCGCGTAAACATAACTCGAAAAAATAGCGTTGGTTTCTTTGGCAAAGGAATATTTTAACTGGATGGGAAAATCCAGTTCATGAAGCCTGAGATCGTAGTGGGCACTCATCTTACCATTATAAAACTGGATGCTATCCTGTTGAAAGTAATACGAGTTAAAGCTCAGGCCGTGCATCATGTACTCCACCCCTATCATTAAAAAACTGGTGTTGGAATTGTTTAACCTGATCTCTTCTTTTAAGGAAGCGCAAAAAGCCATTTTGGGCTTGGTGCCTGAGGTGTGGTTTTTATTGGCCTTGTACAAGCCTATGGCTGGCGAAAAGCTGATCCTTGTTTTCACAACCGGGTTTTTCCGGAAATTGCGCAGGCGCTTGCCACCATCTTCCTGTGCCTGCGCAAAAAGAAACGCAATGCCAAAAACAAAACAGAGGATATATTTAAGATGCTTTTTCAAGGCCATAAATATACGGTTTATGATTTACTTTACTTAACCACAGGGGCTTTGTACAAAGGTACCGTACTACAGGGTTCGCCGTACATAATGGACTTGACAAAAGGCTTAAGGCTGTTAGCCAGCTCCACATAAGCGTTTGTGGTAACGGGCAAATTGCCGCAACCTTTAATGACCACCCGCTTATCCTGGTAGTCGCTGTAATTAATGTTTTTTAACGTATCATGAAACACAACCGCTTCAAGCGTTTCCAGGTTTCCAAAGACAACTTTTTTGGCGTGGGGTTCCAATGCAAGGCTTAACAACATATAAGCCCAGGTTGGTACAATGGCATCGGCAGTGCACACTATAGCCACCAGTTTGTCGTGGTATTTAGTCCAGTCTTCCTGTTTAATAAATTCCCTGAAATCTTTTTCCTTTAAAATAAGTTCATGAAACAACAAGGGTTTTATATCAAACAACACGCGTTCCCCTTTCGGATAAAACTCTTCCAGGTCAATGGTTATGAGCCCGCTGTTGGCAACCTTATTTACAATTTCGTCTGCCATGATCTTTTACATAAAACCTAATTCCAGCTGAGCCACTTCACTCATCATGTCTTTTGTCCAGCTGGGCTCAAAAGTTAAGGTAAGCACCGCCGAATTAATACCCTGCACCAATTTTAATTTGTTTTCCACTTCGGCCGGCAACGATTCGGCAACCGGACAATTAGGCGACGTCAATGTCATGGTGATCTTTAAATTATTTTCATCGTCCAGGTCCAGTTCATAAATCAAACCAAGCTCCCAGATATCTACCGGAATTTCAGGGTCGAAACAGGTTTTGATCTCATCAATGACCCGTTGCATTAACTCCGTGTTTTTTGTTTTGATAATGGCGCTCATGGTATACGCTCTAAAAAATGAATATCAATTTATGACTAAAATTTATAGTCCTTGTAATCTTTTGTAAACTCCGCATCGTCAATTTTAGGATTGACCTGCATAAAATGGTAATCGTACTGTTCAAACAAACCCTTGTCGTCAAGGATCTTTACACTTACCGGCAAAAAATACAGCTGGTCAATGTACAAGGTCACATATTTGGCATACGCGGTTGGCACTTTAAGCACCTGTCCTTTCTTGAGGATGTCGAAATAATCGTTGAGCTTTGGGTTCACTTCCAGTATCATATACTCACTCACGTGCAGTTTGCGGGCAATAGAGGTGATGTTCTCATTATCGCCAACCGTATAGTTCTCATAACCAAAATCCTTGTTATCAATAATGATCTTGTAACAGGGCCTGTTATTTACCCGTTCATCGGCTTCGAGCTTAAAATACTGATCGAATTTTTGATCGTACTTTTTAGCAATATACTCTATCACGCTTCCAAAATAATCAACGCCCATTTCGTTTAAGGTATGGTGCTGGTCTTGCCGCATTAAGGAACCCAGTGGATCGAGGCTTAGGTTAATGTATGGAAAAGAGTTTGGCTTTACGTAAGCTTTATTATTATTCCAGCCGGCAATCCACAACAGTTCAATGCCTTTTATGTAAAGATAAATCTTACGGGGTTTCCTGTTAAGTTTTACCGACGATTCGTAATAGTTATACCCTTTTTTACCACGTTCGATTATTTTTAAGCTGTACTTTAGCCGTTCCACCTCATCAATGGATTTTATCATTTTATAGATGATTTCCTTAGCCGTTAAAGGTTTTTGGGCTACCAGGGAACCGTTACAAAACAGGGCAATAAAAAGTGCTGTAAATATGAAGAACCTTGATTTAAACATGGAGTGCAAAGGTAAAATAATCTTTAATAAAATTCGGGAAATTGTTAATTAATTGGTTGTTAAGTTTTTATAATGATTTGCGCTTATTTTATTAATTTTATAGGAAAACCAATACAAAAAACAGTACATTCGAAGTCCGAAATGTTGCAATACACACAAATAACGGCATTAATTGGCGAGCTTTTATACAAGTACGATTGTGTCATAGTGCCCAATTTTGGAGGTTTTGTCGCCCGCCATTACAGTTCGGGCTTTAGTAAGGGCAATCATTTACTGTACCCACAGTCCAAGCACATTTTATTTAATAAAAACCTGCTGCATAACGACGGTTTGCTGGTATCGGCCCTGGTAGAAAAAACAGGCCTTAGCTACACCGAAGCCGAAAAGCAGGTTGCCGATTACAAGGATTACCTTCAATCCCTGCTCAACGCTAAAAAGCGCTTTGAGCTTGTAAACATTGGGCTTTTATACATTGATGCCGAAAATAACCTTCGTTTTGAGGCTAAAACCGATGTTAATTTTTTACTGGAGTCGTTTGGCTTTGAGCCCGTAATAGCCAATGAATTGCCAATGGAGCCTGAAAAGGCGGTTGTTGAAAAACACTTTGAAGACCGCAAAGCCATTGTTCCTGTTCCCGAAAAAAGAAAACGGTCGTACGCTAAAATTGCCGCCATGGCGGTAGGAATTCCGGCGGTACTGGGTTTCCTGGTATTTGCTTCCTATTCAAAACCCATGCAGCCAATTATGCAATCGGGCTTTAACCCTTTTTACACTCCTGCAAAAACCTATACCCCGGCTAAACAGTCCCATTCAAAGGCTTTCTTTATACCAACCGGCAATCAGCAGGATTTACTGGCCGATGCAAACGGCTATGCCTCCTTTACGGTAACCGATAACGGTAATGCCCTGATGGCCGAAGTTGCAGCTGCCGGAATGAAACCCGACAAAACATCGGTTGCAAAACCCCATATAACTTCGCACTCAGATAAGTTCGACGGGAAATACCAAGTAGTGGTTGGCTGTTTTGGTGTGGAAAGCAATGCGGACAGGTTGGTGAAAGAACTGTCGGGCCAAAATATCTCCGCCGGTATCAGTGGCACCAATGCCAAAGGCCTGCACATTGTAAGCTGCGGAGGCTTTGATAACAAAGAGGAAGCGGCCAACTTACTGGCAACAATTAAAAACAATTACCCTAATGCCTGGGTAATGACAAAATAAATAGTTCATCCCCGTCAACTTATAAGGCAATTCATTATCAAAAAAAATGAATTGTTTTTTTTATATTCGCATACTGTGAAACGTACTTTCCTTCTCATACTTAGTGTTATTGGCTGCCTCCCGGCTTTTTCACAAAAAGATTCAACCTACAATCCAAAGGCCGAAGTGAACTATGATGGCAAACGGTACAGGGTTTACAATAACTGGATCAGCATTGGTGGCGGTGCCGGTTTCAATTCAATATGGCCCAAGGATCAAAAAAATGCGGCAGTGGATTACAGCTTTCACATCAAGAAAAATTATTTTCGCGTAGGCGCTTTTATGAGCGGTAATGATTTTACCGCTTCCAATAGTTACAATTTTCACGCTCAGTTTGGCTTGCGAAAAGAAGCGCCAAAATATAATCTTTCTGCATTCATAGGCCCCTCTTATTCGTTTTTCAAAAGGCCGCTGAGCGATTCTGCCAATTATAATTTAAACACGGTGTACAGCGAACTGGGCGGTTATGCCTGCATTGAGGCCATTTATAAAATAAAATACGATGTGGGCCTTGGTGGACAGATTTTCTGCGACTATAACCAGGTGCAGATGGTATATGGGGTAAGGCTCGTGTTGTATTTTTCGGGGGCATACCGCGGCATACAATATGGGCACAGGCCAAAAAATAAATAGCACAAACCAATTCGATCTTTTGATTGTAGGACAGGGCATTGCCGGCTCGGTGCTCGCACTTTCACTTATGAAAGCGGGTTACCGCGTGTGCGTGATCGACCAGCCAACGCTTTCTTTAAGTTCCAGGGTGGCTGCAGGGATCTGGAACCCTGTAGTATTTAAACGCCTCACCAAAAGCTGGCTGGCCGACGAGCTGGTCCCTGAATTGATTGATTTTTATACCAACTGCGAAAAGGAATTGAATGCTGCTTTTATTACCAAACGAAAGATCATAAAGCCTTTTACTGAAGAACAGGAAAAACACCTCTGGCTCAAAAAAGCGGAGCATGAAAATCAGTTTTTAGACCCACAATGTTATGAAGGTTATGAGCTAAGCGTTTCCCAAGCGATTGGCTCTTATTCCTTTGTATTGGAAGCCGGAAACCTGGATGTGATGGCATTTTTGAATGCAACCAAAAATTACCTTCTCAATCAACGATCTTATGTTGAAGATGCATTTCAACACGACCAATTGACTGCCACTGGTTCAGGCATTAGTTACAAAGAGCTAAGGGCCGACGCCGTAGTGTTTTGCGAGGGGCATCTCATCTCCAAAAACCCTTTTTTCAATTGGGTGCCTATGAAACCTGCAAAAGGCGAAGTGCTTACCATAAAATGTGAAGGCTTAAAATTGCATCAACACATCCTGAACAAAGGAATTTTTATCCTGCCTTTGGGTAATGACCTTTATAAAGTTGGCGCAACCTACGAATGGGAAATAGTGAATGATGAACCCACAGAAGTACGAAAAGAAGAACTTACCAGGAAATTAAACAGCGTTATACAAGTACCTTTTGAAGTTATAAAACATGAAGCCGGTGTACGCCCGGCAGTAATTGACAGACGACCTGTTGTGGGTGCTCATCCTTCTTTAAACACTCATTTTATTTTTAACGGCTTTGGTACCAAGGCGGTCATGCTGGCACCGTATTTTGCGAAACAGTTGGTAAATCATTTACAACATGGCAGTGCTATAGATTCCGAAGCCGACGTAAAACGGTTTGCTTAAACTGTAAATAATTATTTTACAATTACCAGTTTCTTATTGTTAACTGATCCCGAACCCTTAATGCTGATGTTGTAGATACCCGGTGCCAAATGCGTGGCATCTATCTGTGCTTTTCCGTTTTCAACACTTTGCGACAGAACGTTGTTTCCTGTAATGTCATACAAGTCCAGGCTGCATTTTTCTTTAGAAGCAAGCTCAACGCTAAACGTTCCGTTAGTTGGATTAGGATACAGCTTTACAGTATTTTCTTTATACTCATGTATCTCCGTTACCGTCATTATTGAGTTGTAAGTGGTGTTGGTAACAACAGGCGCGTTATAATCAAAATAAATGGCAGCGGTATTTTCAATCACATAAGGCGCCTGCCAGGTTACTTTTGGTTTAATGCGGTATTGGATATAACCAATAGAGGCATCGTAATCAGTGGTACTGTCAACCAGCATAATATTCGGAAAACGTACACTCAATACATTACCGGTAAGGTTAATTAAGTTGGGATGGCTGTAAGCAATAACCTCAAAGGTCTCAAGATCTAACTGGTTATCCAATATATCACGTAAGCGGATATCCATAGCTGGAGCGTCACCGGTATTTTGAAAATGAATGGTATAAGTAAAGTAATCAGTGTAACCAGGCATTACGTTCACAGGATAAACTTCCTTTACATTAGGATCATAGGAATTGATAACATCAAAGCAAAAATTGTAATTGTTATTAGATAGATCATAATCGCCGGTTGTTGGGGTTACCATAGCGGCCACACATACCGTATCACCGCCTTGAGCAGTGGTGTCGGTTTGAAACTCCAGCCTGAAAGCAGTAGAAGTATTTATTGAACCAAAATCGGGGATCGTATACGTGTATACATTACCTGATACAACCGGTGTTAATGCCCCGGGAGCCGGCCCTATATAAGTTACCGGCCCATCGACAGAAAATGTTGCAGAGCCGCTAACACCTGAAGCACAATTAAAGTTGTACAACTGGCTCATGTCTCCTGCAATTAAATTTAAGGTATTGGAATGCCCGGGAAAAAAAATGCCGGAAGAATAAATTGACTCAACACCAACGTCAAAATTCGGCCCGCATTTGAGTCCAAAATTAATATTGGTATCGAGTATGGCAACCGTAACGGTGCTGTCAATTCCAATTGACGAACATGCAGGTATTAAAGGTAAATTAGCCGTATCAACTAAAACCACATAGGTACCGGCTGTTTGTGGAAAAGAATACCTGCCGTTAAATGATGAATACGCATGTCCCAATAAATTATTTGAAGTATCATAAAGTTTTAAATGTACATTGTTTAAATGTGTATCTCCTGCATCTCTTATGCAGCTATTGTTGTTGTCCTTATAAATATGGCCTAATATTCCCTCGGCACCGGGGCAGGTGCTGGTTGAAGTACAAAGGGGATAGGCCATTGTAGCAGCATCCATACCCAGTACATAATTGGGAAGGCAGGTAAATGGATTATTGGTTATAGATATATTGGTTATAGATATGGGAAACGCATAAAAACAATTTATACTATTATTCTGGCATTCTAATGTAGCAAGGTCGCCCGGAAGGGTTGGAAGATACGTCAGTTGATTATTCCTGCAGGATAATATTGACAACCCGCCGGGTAATACCGGCAAGCCCGTTAAAAGATTATACTCACAGTAAAACTCCGAAAGGGCCGGTGGCAAAACGGGAATGGCGGTAAGTTGATTAAAGCCGCATCCCAAATAGGTTAAAGAATTTGGCAGAGTGGGAAGACTGGTTAACTGCATATCGCTGCACTCCAGAAACATGATGGTATTTGGGAGCGCCGGCAGGTTGCTGATAGAGTTGGTTGAACACGACAGGGTTTCTAAATTAGCCGGCAAAGAAGGGAGTGCACTAAGTTTATTATGAGAACATGCCAGGTATATAAGAGAAGCTGGCAAAGTTGGAAGATTTGTAATTTGATTATTCCCACAATTTAAAAAAGAAAGCGTGCCCGATAAGGAAGGTAAATTCACTAATTGATTATAGCTGCAGTCAAAATACTCCAAAGAAGCGGGTAAGGAAGGCATGCTGGTAACATGGTTATTATCAAAATCCAAATACTGAAGAGTTGCCGGCAATGCAGGGATAACCGAAATGTTGTTATGATCGCAGGTTAAATCTTTTAATGAATTTGATAAAGAAGGAAGAGCTGTAAGATGGTTGCCATAACAATGGAGTGTTTCAAGGGAATTTGGCAATGCAGGAAGACCGGTTAATAAATTATTAGCGCAATCCAGGTATTTGAGTGTGTTGGGTAAAACCGGAAGTTTGACAATTGAAAAACAGGTACTGCAATTAAAATGTTCCAGCAAAGGTGGAAGAGTAGGTATCGTATCAAGGTATGAGTTGTCAGAACAATTTAACTCTATAAGAGCATCAAAATACCTTATGCCTTTTAAATTACCAACCCCATAGCTATGAACATCCATTACTGTCATCGTTGTAACCGCCAGGTCCGTTGTATCCATTTGGTTACCGTTCATGGCCGAAGGAATTTCTGTTTGCAGCCAGCTTACAAATACCGCATCGGGTATAGTAACATATTGTGCCTTTACATTTAAACAGGCAAACAGTGTAAAAAAAGTAAAGAGTTTTTTCATGGGCAATGGTTTAAGAAAAAAGGGAGGCGGCTCTATCGTGCGACCGATAACACGTAAAATTATGCCAAAAATGCGATAAATGGAGATCGGATTAAAATTTAACATTTACCATACTTTTAGGTGGTATACATTCAAACGGGTATTTTTTTTGAATCTAAAATTAAATCAGTTATTTTTTTTAAATTAGGTAACGATTATGAAATCCCACTGTTTCATTTACCTTTACCTGGCTTGCTGTTTAAACGGTTTTGTTTTACGTGCCCAGCACAAGGATACTACGCTCATAAAAGTCGCGGAAACAAAAGAGGAAAACAGTGCCAAAAAACGAAAATTCATTTATTTCATCTCCGACCGCATCAGCGACGATGATAAGTACGATATCTTTAAAATAACGCCCAGCCAAACTGTTCCTGCCCTGATTGTGGTGCGCGGCCACCTGGAAGTGATTGGCAATCCCAACGAAAAAAAAGGAAAGATCAGCCTGTACAATGTGTCCAGCAACGAACTGGTTGGCATTTATAATACCAATAGCTACACCGGCAATTACCTTATGATTCTGGCACCCAATGTAAAGTACCTGTTCAAGGTAGAAGTATCGGGTTACGGAACCACCCAGGAAGTAGTGGAAGTACCGCTAAAGATCGATTATGAGATCTGCCAGCAGGACATCAAGATCAAACTCAACGAAAAGAAAAAACCGATATTGCTCATCAATAGTTTTTTTGCCGATGAAAATGAAAAAGTGTTTTACCTGCGTTCGGCGATCGATAGTACAAAAACTGATACGGACAATTCCACGCTTCTTAACAGCGAGGCTATTACCAAACAAGCCGATAAGAACGGAAAACCTTATTCGAGCGTGGATGAACTGGTGAAAAAACAAACCGAAGAGGAACGAAAAAAACCCGAAGAGGCCCTGAAAGCATTTAAAGCCAATGATTTTGAAACCGCTCTGTCCCTGTATTCCGACCTGATGAAAAACGACCCGGGCGAACCTTTCCGTAATTACTACTATGGCATTTGTTTGCTAAAACTCGAACGCAATAAAGCCAAAGCCATTAACTCTTTGCGCCTTGCCTCTACTGTAAAGGAAATTCCTTACGATGTATTCCTTTACCTGGGCAAAGCCTGCCATCTCTCCTATTTATTCCAGGATGCGCTGAATGCTTTTGAAGAATACAAGAAACGCGCTAAGATGGCGGAGATTGAAAGCAACCAGGTTTTCCAGCTCATTAGTAATTGCCGCAACGGCAACGCGCTTATTACCGAACAGGTAAATATTGAAGTAGTGAAACGCAGCCCGGCACAACCCGACAATATTTTGGCAAGCTACGATGCCGAACTGATTGGTGAACAGGTGAAATACAAAACAGAATTCTTTTACTCGGGCAATGATAAAAAAAAGGGAACGAAACACATCATTACCAATGCCACGCCACGCGAATACATCCATGCAAGTTATGGCGATAAAGAAACTACCGACCTGTACCGTAATGCCTGTTTGCCCAATGGTACCCTGGGAGGTAGTCAACTCCTGAGTTCCGAGATCAACACGCCTTTTGATGAAGCTTATCCTTACCTGAGCAAAGATGGAAAAACCTTGTATTTTTCATCGAAAGGACATAACAGCATGGGTGGTTTTGATATTTTTAAATGTACCCGGGAAGATACTCTATCAGCCTGGTCAAAACCTCAGAATATGGGATACCCCATTAATTCCACTTACGACGACATCCTGTACATTCCCGGTAATGATGAACAGAACGCCTCGTTTTGCAGCAACCGGAAAAACACTACACTGGAGTACATACAAATCAAATTACCGCAACACGCCTCTGCCAGTTCTGTCATCAAGGGCCGTTTCAGCACCAGCGATTCTATTCCAAAACACGATGCTTATATCAGTGTTTACAATTCCAATACGGGCGAAGTGGCCGGCATCTATAAAACAAACCCGGCAACGGGACAGTATCTAATGATCCTGGTTTCGGGCATTAAATATGACATGAGCGTGGAAGCCGAAGGCCTCAGCGACCTCAACAGCACTTTTGAGTTGCCCGATAAAAAAGGCGATTTCGACCTGAAGCAGATCATACAGCTGCAAACCGGCACGCAAAAGAACCTAAAAGTTCAGAATTATTTTACAGAAGCTGAAGCCGTCAAAGTATCGTTTGATGTGGCCGTGCAAAAACCGGAAGCCGCTAAAACAAAGACCCTGGCAGTTGTTGAACCTAAAAAAGAAAACAAATTCAAAAAACCAAAACGCACGCCCGAAGAGCACGCCAAAGATGAGGAAAACCTGAAGCTGGCCCAAACCTTGTTCGATCAATATACTTATCAGGAAGCCGCGCTGGTATACCAGGAACTGGATTATTACATCGACCTGGAAGCAACGGAATCTTACCAATTTGGCGTATGCCTGTTCCATTCTAAAAAAGATAAGACCAACTGCATTAAAGCGCTCGAAATAGCTTCGCAGGATAAGGACATTCCCATTGATGTATTTTATTACCTTGCCAAAGCCAACCATATGAGCTACCGCTTTAATACAGCCATTAATTATTATAAGAAATTTGCTTCGCTCAGCAAACCTGCCGAAGCTCAAAAACTCAACATCGATAAAGAGATTGAATATTGTGTGAATGGCATTAAGCTGGTAAATAACCCGGTGGTGCTGGAAGTGTACGGCAAAAAACATGTGAGCCATGAAACCATTCAGAACTCATTGAACGAAATAGAATCGGGCGCCAAGATCCTGGTTATTACCGACGATATGCGTTCGCCGGTTGATAAAAAGAAGAATTTCAAATCACTACTTTTTCTTTCTGCCGATAAGAACACCATTTTGTACTCGAGTTACGGCGACAATGAGGCCAACGGGAAAGACATTTACCAGTTAAAAAAACTGGGTAACGGCAAATGGGCAACATTACCTCAACACCTCACAAACATCAATAGTCCTTTTGATGAAGAATATCCCTCACTTTCCAAAGACGGTAAAACCCTCTATTTTTCGTCCAAAGGCTACGAGAACATGGGAAGTTACGATATCTTTAAAAGCACCTGGGACGAAAGCACACAATCATGGTCGAAACCTGTAAACCTTGGTGCACCCGTTAATTCGCCATTCGAGGATATTTATTTTCTGGAGTAAATCTATCACGGTGACTTCGAGAGCCTCAGTCACCGGTTTGCCCGCCATGCTGACGGATATTCCAATGTTATTTTTTAGCGCGGCCTCTAAAAATAATTTTTCTTTCCCGATAAAATAAATTAATTTGTAGTGGTGTAATCATGGAACCAAAAAAGCCCAAAATAAACCTGATCGGGAGACGAGAGTTTGTGAACTTTCCTTTATTCAACATTAACCAGGTGGAAGCAAAAATAGATACCGGCGCCTATACCTGCGCTATCCATTGCAAGGAAATTAAAACCATGTCGGTTGATGGAGAGATTGTGCTGTGTTTTAAATTACTGGACGACGTAACCCACCGTTGCGAAACATTCACCAAAAAGAAAATAAAAAATTCGTTTGGTGAAATGGAAGAGCGTTTCATCATTAAAACGGTGATTGGCATTGGCCGCAAAAAAATAAACACTACCGTATCGTTGAGCAACCGAGGCAACATGCGTTACCCTGTACTTATCGGAAGACGTTTGCTCAAAGGCAAGTTCATTGTTGATGTGAGCCTGATATACACCAATGGCATCCGTTTAAAAACAGACATTATAAAAACTAAGAAGACCACATGAAAATAGCGATCTTATCACGCAACAAAAACCTTTATTCTACCAAGCGCCTGGTAGAGGCTGCTGAGCAACGCGGACATGAAGTTATGCTGCTCGACCATATGAAATGCGTACTGGTAATTGAACAGGGTCGCCCCCACATTTACTATAATGGCAAAGAAGTATTGGGTATAAACGCCGTTATCCCACGAATAGGAGCCAGCGCTACCTTTTATGGCACAGCCGTGGTAAGGCAGTTTGAAATGATGAAGATTTTCACTGCTGTGGAATCGCAAGCGCTGGTGCGCTCACGCGATAAATTACGCAGCCTGCAGATCCTGGCACGTGCCGGCCTTGGAATTCCCAAAACAGCCTTTGCCAGCTCGCCAAACGATAAGGATATTGATAGTGTGATTGAAGCCATTGGCGGCGCACCCTGCGTGGTAAAACTGCTGGAAGGTACGCAAGGCATTGGCGTGATACTGGCCGAAAATCAAAAAGCAGCCAAATCGGTGGTAGAGGCGTTTTTGAAACTGGAGGCCAACATGCTGGTCCAGGAATTCATTAAAGAAGCTAAAGGCGCCGATATACGCGTGTTTGTGGTTGACGGGCAAGTGGTAGGCGCTATGAAACGCCAGGCAAAGGAGGGTGAGTTCAGAAGCAATTTACACCGCGGCGGTTCGGCAACTGTTATCCAGTTAACACCCGAAGAACGATCGACTGCTATTAAAGCCTGTAAAAAATTAGGTCTTGGCATTGCGGGTGTAGACCTTCTTCAATCAGACCGCGGCCCTCTGGTAATGGAAGTGAACTCATCGCCGGGTCTGGAAGGTATTGAAGGCGCTACCGGTATTGATATTGCCGGAAAAATAATTGAGTATGTAGAACGTAACGAGTTTAACAAGCCAGGAGATTAGTGTATGCAAAACTTTATCATTAATGGTCAAACCATTGCTCCCGGAGAAAACAAACAAATTGTATTAAATTCCTATGAGCTTCATACCAAAACCAAAATAGAGATTCCTGTCTTTGTTTTCAGAAGTAAAAAAGAAGGCCCTACCCTCCTCTTATCGGCGGGTATGCATGGCGAAGAAACCAATGGTATTGAGATCATCCGCAAAATTATTACACGCGACGAGATCAGGAATTTAAAATGCGGCAGCGTAATTGCCATTCCCGTAATCAATAGCGTATCTTTTTTATTTGGCAGTCGCGAACTGCCCGATGGGCGTGATCTGAACCGTTGTTTCCCCGGAAACAAGAATGGGTCTTTCGGGAGCCGGATTGCTTACGACCTTATGAAACACATTGTACCACTCATCGATTTTGGTGTGGATTTTCATACCGGCGGAGCTAAAATCAATAACACGCCACAAATACGTTGTGTGTTTGAGTTCCCCGACAATGTAAGCCTGGCCGAAAAATTTTCACCACCATTGATCATTGACAGCACCTATCGTGAAGGCACGTTTAGAAAAGAGGCCGCAAAGAAGAATAAAGCCATCCTGGTTTATGAAGGTGGCGAAAGTATGCGTTTTGATTATACAGCTATTAACGAAGGTGTAAACGGTTGCCTGCGGCTGATGAAGAGTTATAACATGCTTAACATTGATGTGCCTAATAACCATGGTGTCAAGATCAAAAAAGATACCTGGATTCGTGCCAACATAAGTGGCCTGTTCCATATGAATGCGTCGAACGGTGCTTACGTCAATAAGGACGACCTGTTAGGGGTTATCTGCAATCCCTTTGGTAATATCGAACATAAGATCCTTTCTACAGTCGACGGTTATGTTGTTGGCATTAACAATCAACCCGTTGTGAACCAGGGAGATGCTTTGATTCACCTGGGCATGGAATAAGCCTAAGTTACGCTTTATTGGTATTCAAATTGCTTGGTAATGGCACCTGTGTGTGCCAGAGTTAAAACAATATCCAATAATAGGAGCGATACAAGGCTCATTCGCCATTCTATCCTGTTAGTCTTTGTGTTTACTCTTTTTTCATTTCATGCATATGGTCAAAAAAAAGACACGACCAACGTTAAAGATTCGTTACTATTGTACAAAAAAATAAAACACTGGGCCTATAAACATAAGCTCACTACTTTTTTATACGATGCTGTGTTTGTAGATCCGGAACCGAAGGAATATCCAACACAGGTGGCTTCCAGGGAAGAAAAAAACGTCAATCCCTATTTAAAGTACGAAGGAAAGATCATTAAAGACATCAGGGTAACGGTATACGATCCATTTGGCCATAATGTAAATGATACGCTAACCCACAACATTAATGCCTCGCAGCGTTTTGGGAACAGGTTGCATATTACAACACGCAAATTTGTGGTCATCAATAAATTGCTCTTTAAAAAAAACGACACCATCAATCCGCTCTCCTTAAGCGAAACCGAAAGGGTGTTGCGGCAAGCCGTATTTGTAAACGATGCCAGGGTTTACATTTCCGAATCGGGCAACAAGGATAGTGTGATTGTAAATGTTATTGTTCATGATAAGTGGCCTATTACCATCCCAACACTGGTTACCGATATTTTTGTGGATGTGAAGTTCAGGAATTACAATTTGTTTGGCGTAGGGCAGCAGTTTGAACAAAACGGACGATGGACAAGACCGGGCGAGTTTGCCTTTAACGGTTACTATGGCATTGCCAATATTGACAACACCTATATTTCGTCTGCCTTATCATACGTAACCAATAAGGACCTGACTACTGTGGGCTTGTCCTTCGACAGGCCTTTCTTTTCGCCCTTAACACCCTGGGCCGGCGGAGCTTCAGTTTCGCACACCTGGCGCACTTACCAATATGCCGACAGTATTGTAAATGAAAGTAAAAAAATTCCCTTAAATAGTTTAAGCTTCGATCTGTGGGCTGGAAAAAGTTTTAAGCTTACCAAACTTAGCAAGGACAAAAGTTTTTTCAATCAAAGTACCAACATCATAGCAGGCACACGGTATTACTCTACTGTATTTGTAAACCGCCCTTCAACCGATGTAGATACCAACAAAACCAATTATAACACTTATGCCGCTTTAGGCAATATTGGTTTTTCGGTGCAGAAGTATTACAAGGACCAGTTCATTTACCGCTTCGGTGCAAACGAAGATGTGCCCGAAGGACTGATCGTACAATTCATTTACGGCGGATTGAAATATGAATTTAAAAAAGTCAGGTATTACTTAGGCACTGAGATTGCCCGGGCAAAGCATTTTAAATTTGGGTATCTGTCGGCTACCTTTTCCTACGGAATTTTTTTTAATGAAAAAGTGCCCAATGATATTACAACCAATTACAAACTGTATTACTTCAGCAATTTATTAAAGAAAGGGCGATGGCTCTTCAGGGAGTTCATCAACTTTAACCTGGTTCATGGCGAAAATAAATTGGCCGGCGAAACCATTAATTTCAGTGGCGACGAGCTGTATGGCTTTGAAAATGGCACCTTATCAGGCAATACAAAAATGACATTGAACTCCGAAACGGTTGCCTACCTTCCTTACCAGTTGATTGGTTTTCGCTTTGCTCCCGTAGTAACCGCCGCAGTAGGCATGATTGGAAGTCCGTCGCATCAATTGCTTAAAAGTAATTTGTACCAGGCTTATACTATTGGTGTGCTGGTGAGAAATGAGAATTTGTTAAGCAGTACCTTTCAGTTTTCAATAGGAGCTTATCCTTTTTTTCCCGACAACGGAAAATTTTCCGTGAAATATAATCCCATTGCCAGCTTTACTTTAAGGGTAAGAGCCTTTGCCATTTCAAGGCCCGAATTTGTAAGCTATTAGCCTTGTGCGGAAAATATTTCCACATATTTTTCCCCAATTTCCCCAAGTGGGGAATTTCACGCTTTTCGCAAGTATTGATTATCAGTTAATTAGGAATGGCACGCTATTAGATTATAGCATAGTACAAAAATATAACATCGAATTTGTTTTTGTTACGTTATAATAATGATTTCATCACTATTATAATTCGGGGGAGCGTAACTTATCATAACGATGTAATCAAAATGGCGATGTTTTAATTAACATCGCCATTTTATTTTTCATTGTGTATTAGAATAATGTAGGTTTATTTTATACATTTCGTTTACTTTTTTCCTTGATAAAAAAAGTAACAAAAAAATCAAGAACAAAAACCAACCGCCATTTTTTGCGCACAAGCCTGCCCCGGAAACGGAGTAAAAAATGACGGTTCACACTTTTCGTTCACTCCCACGCGCTGCCCTAATACTATTTATTTTAAATCCATATGTTTTCTCTTTTCAGGAATTTATTTGCTGGTTTATAACTTATATTGATATATAAGCCTTTACAAAGCAGCGCGCAGGCCTGTCAAAACGCGGCGCCGGTGAGGGGTGAATTTTAATTTTTTTAGTTGAGCCTGAAAAACCTTCAGTGTTTTTCAGCTGCGAAACTTAAAAATTAAAAGAGCGGGCTGCGATCGTTTTGACTTGTCTTTTTGTTTCTTTTTTGACTAAGAAAAAAGAAATAGAAAAACATATTAATTTAAACCTAGGATTATTTTCGTCATTGCGAGGAGTTTTGCGGAATGAGCAAAATGGAAAGAAGCAATCTCACACAAAGCTGGGTTTGAGATTGCTTCTCCGCCAGCCGGCGGATCGCAATGGCGCACAGAATATAGCTGCTTTAATAATCCTGCATTATTCTAACATAACCTTACTTTTAATTCTTTGGTTTAATATAATTTGTAATTTTATTAAAACTAAAGAGTTTGAAATCAAAGATTTTTTTAATCGTTTTGTTTTTTGCAGCAAGCTGCAAACTATTTTCTCAAACATGGTGTATGCCAAATACTACATGGCATTATGGCTGGTCGGGGCCCCAGGATGGCAGCCACACAGAATTAAGTTATTTGTATGACACACTCATTGCAGGAAATAATTGTAACAAGATTTATTTTGATGATGTAGTCTGTTCAATAGGATGGGCGGCAGAATCGACCGGAAGGCTTTACACTTATACGCAAAACGGGGTAACTTACATTAAACGGTTTTCAGGAAACCAGTTTGATACCTTGTTCTGTTTTAACGCGCCTATAGGAACAAAATGGCGAAGAAGCCCTACCGTTAGCACAGACTGTTCATTATCCTATATGGAGGTTACTGATAGCGGCCATGTGGTGCTACAGGGTAAAAATATAAAGTGGCAGCAGGTATACTATGAAACCCACTATCCCATATTTCCTACGGGTTCGGCTATCGACAGTGGATCAGATACGCTTTTTGAACGCATTGGAAGTAAAACGAATTGCTCCTTAATTATGGGGACACATTGTACATCAGATCCTTCACCTGCCAAATTAAGATGCTTTTCGGATGCGCAGCTGAATCTGACATTTTCTGCCGAAACCTGCAATTATTGTGGAACATCTGTTGGGTTAAGAGAACAGGAGGGCAAAGAGCGCTTAAAGATCTATCCTAATCCGGCTTCGTCAATCATAAACGTATTGGGCGAACAAAGCGATCCTGAAAATTCTTTTGTCAGCATTTCTAATACCATTGGACAAACAGTCATGAATTTGCTGTACCATAAAACTATTGATATTTCATCCTTAGCCCCAGGCTATTATATTTTGACCATACATAAGGATGGTGAAATGTTACACGCAAAGTTTTTGAAAAATTAAAAAACGGGCTGTTTGCTAAAGCAAAACAACCTTGTCCTGCAAGCCATTAGTGCTGATCCAGTTTTCAAGGGCAATTTTGAATTCAACCGATTCTTTCATCATATCTGTTCTTACCGTAATGGCATTCTTATTATGGTTTACAAAATAGGTCAATCCATGCCGTGCTTCAATCTTCGCAATTTCTTTTGCACGGATGGTATGAATTTTATTGGTTGATAACAGCAAACGATCCCCTTCAAAGGCAATAAAACATAAATGCCTGAAATACCTCCACAAGGTTACTACAATCTCTGTAAAAGCAATTAAAAAGCATAAGAAAGCCATATACATGATAAGGCTTCGCGAAATGTACAATACCACGCCACAGGCAATAAAAGCGATGATCTTAATAAAACGCTTGGCAATAAAACCATCAGGGAAATAGATGAATTTTTTTGTGCCCGGTTTTGTCTGCGACAATTTATAGGCTTCAATGCAGGCAGCTAACACGTATAGTGTTCCCATACCCAAAAAAATGTATTGAACTTCTTTATAGCCAATGTTATTGGTAAATACAAACACAAGGCTTATCACAATTAAAGCGAGAAGGATGGCATTTTTAAAAAGAATGGAAAAAAGAGAATTCATTTTCAGTTTCTGGTTTGAAGTTTAGTGTTTCTGGTTTAAAGTTCAAGGTTTGAAGTTGTTAAGACAACCATGCAATTCCATGAAAACCACAAACTACCTGATGTGATAATTGATTTAGAATACGTGTTTTTCGGCATGATACGATGAGCGAACCAGGGCCCCGCTCTCTACATACTTAAAGCCTTTTGACAGGGCATAAACTTTCCATTTATTAAATTCATCGGGATGCACAAAACGTGCTACCGGTAAATGTTTTGGAGTTGGCTGCAAATACTGGCCAATGGTCATTACATCGCAATTTACGGCTGCCAGCTCATCAATGGTTTCTATCACTTCTTCTTCCGTTTCACCAAGGCCAACCATTAAACCGCATTTTGTTCTCACACCGGCCTCATGCAAACGCTTCAGTACTTCCATGCTCCTGTCGTATTTAGCCTGAATGCGCACCTGCGCTGTTAAGCGGCGCACCGTTTCAATATTATGCGAAACAATATCGGGCTTTACATCAATAATGCGCTGCAGGTTTTCCCACTTGCCCGCAAAGTCCGGAATGAGGCATTCAAATTTTGTTTCAGGGCTGATTTCGCGAATGGCTTTAATGGTTTCGGCCCAGATAATAGATCCTCCATCTTTCAGGTCGTCCCTGTCAACCGATGTGATCACGCAATGTTTCACACCCATCAGTTTCACCGAATTGGCCACGCGTTTTGGTTCATCCCAATCGGCCGGTTTTGGCTTGCCGGTTGCCACCGCGCAAAATCCGCAGGAACGTGTGCATACATTTCCCAGGATCATAAACGTAGCCGTTCCTGCTCCCCAGCACTCGCCCATGTTAGGGCAATTGCCGCTTTCGCAGATGGTGTGCAATTTATGTTTGGCTACAATGTTACGTACTTTCAGGTACTCTTCGCCAATAGGAAGTTTAACCCTTAACCAATCAGGCTTACGGGGTTTTTCAATGATGGTGTTTTCAGGAGAATTTTCCATGTTCTTTAAAACCATTTTTTACCAAACACAAATCCAACATAAACGGTCAGTATAAAGTTTTCGGCAGGGTTATGCGCCATAATTGGCAGGCCTACCGGGTAATAATCAAATATCAATCCTGTTTCAATAGCTTTTACTTTATTGGAATAAGGCGCGTATTCGAAACTTAAATTTACTTTCGCATAAACGCCCGGGTATATTTTTGTTTCGGCCAGGCCATCTACAAGCGGTCCTCTTCCCGAAATACTGTCAATAGTATGCACTTCCGGGTTATAACGCACCGATTGCGGAAACTTGTTGCCGGAAGCATTTTCCCTAAATACAAGAATATACGTTGGTTTGGCAAAAGTAACATTACCACCTAAGTAATAAGATGTACGGATCTCTACCGATTTGCGATCGGCCTTTTTAAAAATGGTGGTTTGATAGCCAACACCTACCCTGAAGAGTAAAATATTATTCAACTTGCCATACACAAAACGCTTTGAGTTATCGGCTGTGTTGGACACTTTAATTTCTTTTGGATGTTTCATGTTCAGAGCCTGCACCTCGAGTAACCGCTTGCGTGTGCCGGTAACATGCCTGGCACGCATCACATTAATGCCAAAGCCCCGGCTGTGTGCAAAAATGCCAAACGACAGTTCGTTGCGGTATAATACGTTAGGGTCCTGGCCATTGGCTACTGCCTGTGTGGTACTTTGTGCCGAACAAAAAGCTGAAACAAATAAGAAGATAAAGGTGTATAGACTTGCCTTGAACATTGGTAAACAAAAGTAACTAATAATTTTTATTTAATGATACGTATCGCTTTTATTATCTTTGGATAAAAAACCGACCATGACAAGCAAAGTAACCTACCTGGGCGAATTAAGGACCGAAGCCATCCACTTACAATCCGGTACAAAAATACATACCGATGCCCCAAAAGATAACCACGGAAAAGGCGAGGCCTTTTCGCCAACCGACCTGGTAGCCACCGCTTTGGGAAGCTGCATGATTTCCATTATGGGCATTGTGGCTATGAAAGACGGGATTACGCCGGTTGATGGCACAACAGCCGAAGTTCTCAAGGTTATGTATCCCGACCCAAGAAGGATAGGAGAAATACACATTAAAGTAACTTTCCCAAAGGGAAATTATACCGAAAAAGAACGCAAAATATACGAACATGCGGCTCTTACCTGCCCTGTTGCCAAAAGCCTGCATCCCGATCTGAAGCAAATTATTGAATTTATCTGGTAAAAAACCGGTTTGCCAATAAATCTTAATTTTTTTAAGATTGGCCAATCGCCTCCAGGATATCGGGTACCGAGATGCCGCTATGGGAATTATGGTAAAAACAGGTACCGTTCTTAATTAAGAGAACTTGGGGAGAAGCGTGCTCCACATCAAAGATCCTGGCAATTTCGTTCGAAACATCCCGGTGGGCAAGCAGGTCGAGGTACCAGGCCTGGATTTTTTCATCGTCTTTCCATTTGTTCTCCATACGGCTTAGCGCCATGGAACTGATGGAACAACGTGTGCTATGTTTAAAAATAAGAACAGTCAGCCCATCGGCCGACTGTTCCTTGGAAATATTTATAATAGCCTGTAACTGACCAATATCAGTTAACTCATGCCAAAGCATAGAACCAGATTAAACTGATTTTTTTGTAGAAACTACTGTATTAGCCTTAGAGTATGCAGGGCATTTTTCGTGCGATTTGCATGAAGAAACTGTTGCACAAAAAGCGATTAATAGAGCAGATAATAAAGCTAATTTTTTCATAATTTTCTTTTGTTTAGTAATTGATGGGAAAACAAATTTATAATAATTTAGCTAAGCACAAAAAAAATCTCAGCTATATTTACCATTATTTTCTCAAAAATAATTAACAATTCACATGAGCACTGAAAAGTCAACCAGTTTATGGTATAAAAAACTTGGCCAGGAGCTACAAAAGCCCTATTTCCTTGAATTGAAGCATTTTGTGGCCGAAGAGCGGAAAAAATTCACCGTTTACCCCAAAGAAGAGGAGGTTTTTAATGCCATTAAGATCACTTCATTTGAAAATGTAAAGGTGGTTTTGCTGGGCCAGGATCCCTACCATGGCTATAACCAGGCCCACGGACTAAGTTTTTCGGTAAAACCCGGCGTTAAGCCACCGCCTTCGCTGGTTAATATCTTTAAAGAGCTTCACGACGATCTTGGTCTTCCAATTCCCGATCATGGCAACCTAACTTCATGGGCCGAAAGAGGCGTATTGTTGTTAAATGCCACCTTAACCGTACGGGCAGGCGAACCGGGAAGTCATCAAAAAAAAGGCTGGGAACAATTTACCGATACCATCATTAAACTGGTTTCCGATGAAAAAGAACATTGCGTATTCCTGCTTTGGGGAAATTATGCACGTACAAAAGCTTCCTTAATTGATTTAGGTAAACATTTGGTACTTGAAGCCGCTCATCCATCACCTTTGGCAAGGGGCGCTTTTTTTGGCAGCAAGCCGTTTTCCAAAGCAAATAATTATTTGGTATCGAAAGGAAAAGAACCAATCAACTGGTCGCTGAACAACTAAAATTAGCGTTCAATAAGTCAAGTGCCTATGCTGATAATTAATCGCTAAATTTCGAAGCAATTTTTTGTTTAAATAAGAGTTTATATTTAGGTTTAGCTATTAAATTAAGATGAAATTATGATCAGTATCCAAAAACAAGTTCTCCTCCTTTCCGATTTTCATTTTAAAGAATTCTCCGAATACCTTCAAAATACAAATGCCGATCTGCCTTACCGCCTGATTACCACCATACGCAAACTAAAAACACAACCCGAATCGGAAGAGCTTTGCAAGTTAATTTATGGCGACGACGCGGAAAAGACCCGAAAAAAATTCCTGCAACTCACACACCATACCTTTAAACTAAGTGGTTTTTTAAGCCGTAATTATCCTAATTACCTTAAACATAATTTACAGATCATTGAGGAATTGCTGAGCCGCGGCGAAAAGAAAAAAGCCAATGAGCTGGCCGATTGGCTGGTAGACGTTGCCGAAAAAACAGAAGATTACACAACGCTGATCGAGGTCAATAAATTTTTAGCGCAACAAGCCTTTATTTCCGAATCGAAAGACGCCAATAAATACCACAAAAAAGTGAATGATTTTGTTGTGCTCGAACAGATCAAGAACAGCATTTATTCTTATTTACGCGAACACTTGTTCTTTAAAGGAAAAGACAGTATTTCCAAATCGCAGGTAAATAAAGACCTCGCGTTTTTTGATACCTATGTCGATCATCCTTCCAATTCCATTAATCTGTTGGCCCGCTTTGGTAAATATTATGAACTAAGCTTTTTAAACCACCCCGATTTCTTTAAAAAAGAAACCCTTGCGGGGCTTGATGAGCTTGAAAAAGATTTACTGAACAACGCGCATGTATGCTTCCATTACCTGGACGATCTGTACTTTAAGATCCTCGGGCAACGCCTGCAACACGACCTTAATTCGACCAACACCGCGGCAGTTTATACCGAGCTTAAAAAAATGAACGGCATCAGTTCATTCCTTAAATACTGGAAAAGCTATATCAACATTCCCGAGTTATTTGCCATTTCCATACAAACAAGTCATTACATGAGCGCGTATGGCAATGTGTTCAGGGAAGATTACCACAATAAGCTGCCAAACGACATTAAGGAAAACATGGGCTTTTTAAAACGCAAGCTCGAAGAGATCCTTTCAAACGACATATGGGACGATGGCCACATCATTAAACTCATTAATGTGAAATGTTTTTATGCCGCCATCTTATTGACCGGCGATGATAAAGACAAGAACAAATCGATCAAGTTATTGGAAGATACGCTTATTTCCTATCAGCAAATTCCGTTTCAGAAATTCCTGGATGGCATCTTCGTGACGCTCATCATGGGATACTTTAGCACCGGGCAGTATGAAAAGCTCATCACCTCATACAAACGTTACAAAAAAACAACTTCCGAGCAAATTGTTGTGAAGGAAAACGACCTGACGATTGACGCGTATTATTTTGTGGCGCAATACCTGTCGAACAAAAGAAACCAATACGTTGAAAAATTAAAGGCAACTTACGACGAGGCCGAGGCATTTGCCAATGTAAGGCATCTTTTAAAAGAACTTACCTCTTATTACAAAATTCCGGTAAGCCTTTCCTAAGCATTGAGCGGCATTTACATTCATATTCCTTTTTGCAAGCAAGCCTGCAATTATTGCGATTTTCATTTTTCTACTTCCCTGCAAAACAAGGAAGCGTTAGTGAACGCCATTCTTGCTGAAATTGATCTGCGAAAAAATTACCTGAGCGATAAGCACATTGAAACCATTTATTTTGGTGGCGGCACACCCAGTTTATTATCGGAGAAAGAACTGAACCTGGTACTGGCAAAATTGTACAACACCTTTACAGTAAGCAACCATGCAGAAATTACGCTGGAGTGTAATCCCGACGACCTTTCCGAATTAAAGTTAAAGGAACTGAAACGGGCCGAAATTAACCGCCTGAGCATTGGCCTGCAAAGCTTTAACGAGGAAGAGCTGCAATGGATGAACCGGGCGCATACTGCTAAGGAAAGCGAAGCAAGCGTAAAACGGGCACAGGATAAGGGTTTTGAAAACATTACGATTGACCTGATATACGGCTCTAAGTTTTCGAATTTGGGAAACTGGAAAAAAACACTGGACAAAGCTATTGCCCTGGATGTAAAACACATTTCGAGCTACAACCTTACTATTGAAGATAAAACAAAACTGGGGCACGATTATAAATTAAAGAAAGAAGTGGCTATTGATGATGAAAAAAGCTCAGAGCTGTTCCTGGAAATGATAGACCGGTTAGAGAAAAATGATTTCATTCACTACGAGATCTCAAATTTTGGAAAGGACCGTTTTTTCAGCACGCACAATTCCAATTACTGGAAAGGGCACCATTACCTAGGCCTGGGCCCTTCTGCACATTCTTTCGATGGCACGTCAAGACAATGGAATGTGGCTAACAATACTAAATACATAAAAGAGCTCTCCGGCAAAACAGAGCATTATTTTGAGAAAGAAGTGCTCACCGAAACAGAACGTTTTAATGAGTATATCTTAACAACTTTACGCACCATTTGGGGAATTGATATCACTTATCTGAAAAAAAATTTCAATCCTGATTTTATTTCCGCTTTCAATAAACAAATTGGCACTTACCTGGATAACAACACCATTGTTTTAAAAGATAATTGCTACGTACTCACTAATGAAGGAAAATTGTTGGCAGATAGAATTGCCAGCGAGTTGTTTGTTTGAATGGAACGATGATGGTTAAGATTAATCTGTTTTTTTAGTCCTCGCACTTCGACTCCGCTCAGTGTGACAGCAAACTGACAGAAACTTTATTTTTCAACAAGCGTTATTGCTCTTCCGTTGAACCCAACACATCAAACACCAGGTCCCTTTCGTAGCCTTTGGACAAAGCGTAACTCACCAGCTTGTATTTTAATTTAACCGGATTTTTTTCTTTCACCAGTTTTCGCTTCGCATCAATGAGTTTTTTTAATGTAGCCATGTACTCCCGCTCATCAATCTCCTTCATAGCCTTTTTCAGGCAATAGTCACCTACCCTTTTTTGCTTTAGTTCCTGCTTGATCTTAATGCGTCCCCATTTTTTAATCGCAAATTTGCCACGGGCAAAGGAAGTAGCAAAACGTTCCTCATTCAAAAAATTATCTTCAATCAGTTTTGCAATGATATTTTCTACGGCTTCGGGCCACAAGCCCAGTTCATACAATTTATCGCGCGTGTCCTGCTGGCAGCGCTCCTGGTATGCGCACCAGCTCTGCATTTTTACCAATGCCAGTTGCGGATCGGTAATTTTTGGTATTTCTTTTTTACGGAGCACAAACAAAAGTAATATTTCTTTACATTTGAATGACAATTTTTAATAGAACGCTGATGACACAGATTGATTATGATACAGATGATTTAAATTTTATCCGTGAAAATCTGCTCCATTTGTGTTCCTATCAATAACATGCTGCAATTACCATCCCAATTCATAGAATCTATTTCCGCTTGCAAAGGCTTTGATGAAGTTGCTTTTATAGAAGCACATCAAACGGCTTCTCCAACCAGTATTCGTCTTAATCCTTTTAAACCGGTTGCTTTAAATTTTAAGTTGAATGATCCCGTTTCCTGGAACGCCAATGGCTTTTACCTGGAAGAACGCCCTAATTTTACGTATGATGTCTTGTTCCAGACGGGTTGCTATTACGTGCAGGAAGCAGGCTCCATGTTCATTGAACAGGCATTAAGGTCATGTGTTGATTTGACGCAACAAATGACCGCATTGGATGTATGCGCCTCACCGGGCGGCAAAAGTACATTATTAAATTCTTTATTAAGTCAGGATAGCCTGCTGGTTTCCAATGAAATTATTAAACAGCGGGCCGATGTGCTGGCACAGAACCTTACAAAATGGGGAAACAATAATGTAATAGTAACCAATAATGACCCAACTGCTTTTTCGGAAATGGAGGACGTGTTTGATGTTATTTTGGTAGACGCGCCCTGCAGCGGTTCGGGCTTGTTCCGCAAGCAACACGACGCGGTTGATGAGTGGAGCCCTGATAATGTGAACTTATGCGGCCAGCGGCAAAAACGGATCCTGTCGGATGTAGCTGGAAGTTTAAAACATGGCGGCACGCTTGTGTATTCCACCTGCTCCTATTCGCAACAGGAGAATGAAGACATTGCCGACTGGCTCATTTCCGAATTTGGTTTGGAAAGTGTACAAATTCCAACAGAAAAAAACTGGGGCATTGTAGAAACCCAAAGCGACTTGCATAAGGCATTTGGTTACCGTTTCTATCCCGACAAAACAAGGTCGGAAGGATTCTTTTGCGCCGTGTTTAAAAAATCGGGCGCAACGAATAAGCAGGTAAACTATAAACGGAAATACGAAAATTTCTCTGCCGTTAAGCCAAAAGAAAAAGAACTGTTTGCAAATTGGATCGATGTTTTAGAACAACACGAGATCACCAAATTTAAGGACGATTATCTGTTGGTAAATACGCTGACGCTGGAATTTATTAATAAATTTAGCCACCTGTATTTCAAAAAAGTGGGCACTACCATTGGCAGCTTAATAAAAAATGACCTCATTCCCCATCACGATCTTGCCCTGAGCATTCACCGTTCAAAACAGGTTCAGCATATTGAGTGTACCGAAGAAGAAGCCATTCATTTCCTGAAAAAAGATTTGCAAAAAATCGACGGCGAAAAGGGATGGAACCTGATGTGTTATCTGGGATTTGGCCTTGGCTGGATCAAACATTTGGGGAACCGCCTCAATAATTACTTACCCAATGAAGTACGGATATTAAAGTAATTCTGTTTTCAAACACATAGGTACATAGATTTTGGATGCATCTATGTGGTTAAAAAATCCTATCTTTAAAATAAAAAATATGTTCGGGAAATTAGGCGATATGATGGGCAAACTTCAGGAAATGAAGCAAAAAGCCGATGAGATAAAAATAAAATTAGACTCAACAATTATTAATGTAGAAGGCGCCGGCGGAGACATTAAAATTGCCATTACCGGGAACCGTGAAATAAAATCCCTAACCATTGAGCCTGGTTTACAGCATGGTGATAAGGAAGAACTGGAAGAGCAACTCGTAGTGACTTTAAATAAAGCTTTATTCAAAGCGAATGAGGTAAACGAAAATGAAATGAAGGCGGTAGCCAGTGGCATGTTACCAGGCATGTAAGTCTTTCCTTATTTTTTCAGATACTCCTTTGTCCGCAGGTTTACTTTTCTGCTTGTTTCTCCATGTTTTATGGTCAGTTCGGCAATGTGACTGATAACTTTAAAAGCTTGCATAACCGAGTCATAAGAAAGTGTTCTGACATCTTTGTTGTTGATATGAGTGATTAGGTCACCGGGTTTTATTCCTGTTTTCTTTGTTTCTTCGTCTAATAGCATTGAGTTAATTTCCCAACCTTCCGAGATATCTGTTCTGTCAACAAAGCCTAGTCCCTTAGTAACAAAAGTGAATTTTTCATCAAATTGTCTGTTAGGTTTAAGGTAAAGGATGTTTCTTTTAAAATCAATGATCATATCAAAACGTTTCAATATATCCATTCCCAATAAGCCTATAAACTCTGAACCCTCCAAAATAGGTTCTTCCTTAGCGGAGCAAGAAACAATAACATCATTAAAAGTAAAATCGTTGAAAGTAAGTTTTTTAACCCTGCCAGCAAACCGGTAGCCTTCTCCTTCCACGGTTGCATATGCAGAATACAAAGGTAATATATCGTGTAATTTTTCTTCCAATTTATGTTTTGCAGTTATTTTATGCCCCAGGAGAATTTTACCTGAATATCCCATATCTAACAGGAAGTCGCCGGAAATTTCGAGGCCTTCATTTATTTTTATTTTAGTTTGCAGCAAAAAACCATCCTGGGTCTGCTTTAGCGGAATTTTAGTAAAAGACGCGTCGACCAGTGTATCCTTGAAATGACGTACTTTCAGGCTGGATTCCAAAAAATTGAATTCAACCATTTTGTTATAAAACAGATCCCAGCCAATAAGCCCATCAACTTTTCTTCCATCCATACTCTTCAGATTTATAATCTGTGCCCCATAAGTTGAATAAGAATAATCATTAAATGATAAATTTTGCCTTTTTAATGAAGGCTCTTGGGCTAATGAATCATTTTTATATGGCAAAACAGGAACATTAAGGTCAATAAAATGATGCTGAGAATTAAATAAACTATCGTAACACATACCATAGCATCCTGTATCAAAAATAAAATTGCCCCGGATGGTATCATTTACCTTACATGATAAAAAAACCATGTTATGTTTGTATTCAATATCATATTTTTTAGGAGCAAACCGCCCTTTTGTCTCTGTTTGAGGTGAATTACAGCAAATTAATCCTGGGAAGATAAAATATAGTGCTATTTTTTTCATTTGTACCTTAACTAAAATCCACTTTACCCAATCCTTCCCTGAACTCATTGATGTGTTTTGTCACTGAATTAAAAAACCGCTGGCGTTCCACAATTCCTGCCCCGCTTAATAAAGAGGATTTAGACTGGATGTTCTGGATCCACTCATAATTCTCCTCGCAAAAATCGCGCTCGGTGGTATTCATGAAATTAATGGCATTGAACTGCTGGTACGACACCTTGTTCGAATCCATGATGGCCAGTAAGTTGGACGTATTGATATTCACGTCTATTTTATAAAATTGAAAAGGAACATGGTATTTTTTATCGTGATCAAATGCCTTGTTATTTTCCTCCGCCATTTGCTTGATGCGCTGGATCATTTGTGAAACCTCGCCCAACACCGATTCCACTTCTTCCTGGTTTAAAAAATCGCCGGTCTCAATGCAAAAATGCAATTGTGATAAAATGCTTTGGATGGTTTGTGGCGTCCAGATCTCAAGGCTCGGGATGTTGCAGTAATTCTCATAGGCCTTTTTAGCGTGCTTGGTAATGTTGGCATCAATTTCCACCTCATTAAAAATGCGTTTGGCGTAATACGGATTGTTCAATAAATATTTTCCCCAATAAAATAACCTGAAATTTAACAATTTAGGATAGTTGTAGCAATGATACACGGGCACTTCGGGGGCCACATGTAATAATTGCGCATTTTTTTGCGTAGTCATTTCCTGCAACAGGCCCGAGATGGTTTGAAAAAAATGTTTCGAATCGACCTGCTTGCTTTTAAAGGGTACATACCCAAACACGACGTTGGAGAACTGGCTCGACTGGGCCGGACTTAAATTAACGCCGTAGGCTTTTGATAAAGCGCAGGCTTCGCTATAGCTTATAGGCGTTTTGCCATTGATGCGGCGGCTGGCCGCATCTTTATTAATCTTTAATACTTTGATGAGTGCCTGGTTCAATGTAACATGCTCCGGTAGCGCTGCCTCAACAGATGACAAAAAAAGCTTAAGATTTTTCATGTATAAAATGATAAACTATTGAATTATAAAATAATTATTAGATAAATATAATAAATAATAATATCATTTTTTGATACCATTAAAATATATTATAAATAAAATGATATTTTTTAGTGAATAAAATATAGTTATCGCATTATACGCTTCAAAAACTGTGACTTTGGGTTGTGTTTGAAATATGTTTGCTCCAGGAAAACAAACAACATATGAAAACAACCTTATTCACCATCGCCATCCTGTTTTGCTGCTTACTCAGTAAATCGCAAAACGAACAGGGACCAAACCCTGCAAGTTGTAAAAAAGAAACAGCAACTGCCTTTGCTCCAAACAAACTATCGCCCGTGTATTTTAATTACAGAAGGAGGCAGTTAAAAGATGTTTACCGTAACAACATCCCTCCTATGGAATTCCTGAACCTGTGCCGTACTATTAACGACAGCAGCATACAGGCACAGGTAGCCCGTTACGATGGTTACACCAAAGAAAAACAGAAACTGGGACTTGGAGCATTAAGTAGCGGAGCTACCGCTTTTGCCATGCTGGGAACCGCCAGCAGCTTTGCCGAAAGCAATAATCCCAATGCTACTGCAGCTTTTGGCTTTTTTGGTGTGGTAGCTGTGCTGGCCATTCCAGCCATTGCCATTTACTCTTCGGTACCACATCAAAAACGGAAAACGGTACTCTTTCGCGATCTGCCCATTGCTTATAATCAATACATCGAGTCATTGCAATAAAAATCACAAACCTTAAAAACACACATCATGAAAAAGATCATTCTCTCATTACTTATAGCGCTTACAGCTCCTATAGCCAACGCGCAGGATATCATTACCAAAAATGACAGCAGCCAGGTAAGGGCAACCATACTTGAAGTAAACCCAAACGAGGTAAAATACAAACTGTTTAACTATGATGAAGGTCCGAAAATTACCATACGAAAAGACGAACTTGCCTATATTATTTACAAGAACGGGATGGTGGAGCGCTTTACAAAGACAAGAACAGAAAGGACAACTAATGGCAGTTACAATCCAAACAAGTACAACCTCGACAACGTTGCGGTAAAAGTTTACAGCCCGACGGAAAAAACAAAAAACTGCGAAAAACTCTACGCCAAAAAAAATTACCTGGGTTTTAATTATATCACCTTTTTAAATACATGCCTTGGTTTTAATTACATGCGCGACATTAAAAAGGCGAACCTCATCATCAACGTTCCATTTGCCTTTGGGGTTGGAAGCCCATCCATTACCAACTCGTTATACAGCAGGAATTTTTTAGACGGGACCTCAACTACCAAGTATGATCTGCTGAAATACCAGGTGGGTGTCAATGTATTATTCGCTCCATCCATGAACCGGGAAGTCAATTTTTTGATGGGCCCCTCCTTTAATTTTTCGGATTATAATATGAGTGTGGACACTAAGTACACAACCATCTATGCGATTCAAAATCAATACAACGATGGCAGGTTTACCAATAAATTTTCGCTGCGCCGCGAGCACTATGGTATTAACATTGGTTTCCTGGCGCGCTTTACCGAAAGGATAAACATGAACATGCTCATCACCTTCGGGTACAAAAAAGACACCTATAGCGAAAACGACCCTTATGGGATTGACCGGATAAATAGCGATGCCAGATACCAGGTAAAGCCGCAGGAAAACGTTATGCCTTATGTGAACTTTGCCTGGAGCGTTGGATACAGATTTTAATTCATAAAAAACAACGCCGATGAAAACATTTATTTTATTCTTCCTGACAAGCATGTTGATGTGTACCGCTTGCAAAAAATATGACCTGGACGACAAGCGCTATTATAAAACACCTTGTGGGCGCGTAGCGAAACGCTGGCAATTGTACAAGATCGTTGATAAAGACGGCAGAGACTTTACAGACAGTGTTATTTATTACAAAACTCCCGATAACGGCTGGGCTTTTGTACCCGAACAATCCTACACCTACGGCGGAATGATCATTGAATTTGAACGCTCGAAAAACATGTTGTGCCTGGAAACCGGCATACGCGGCAATGTTACGGTTACAAATAAACCTTTTAACAAGGGATACTATGAACTTAAATTCAAGCGCACGATGTTCAAATTCGACATTGAACCTGGTACAAACTCGCCGAACCGCTATTTTTTCGACGACTACACCATTTATAAAATGACCTCTGACGAGCTCATCTTTGGCCGGGGAGATAAAATGAGGGCTTACTTTAAAGTAGCCGACTAGTTCTTACATCAAAAAAATTTAAAACCAAATTCCTTCTTCGCAGAAGGCTGCAATCATAATGTCTAATTTAAACCCTAAACATCATGTCAACACAAAAAAACTCTTATCACGATTACGTTATTAAGGACGGAAAATTCATTGGAAAATTTGAAGAAATGTACCAGGCTTATGAGGATCCATGGATCCAGTCGCAACAACCAAACCGTTACAGCCGCAAAATGGCCATTATGAACATGCAGCGTTACAATATGTCATCGGTAGTGGAATACGGCTGCGGCCTGGGCTATTATGCCGACTGGATTTATAAAGACACGGGCATTATTTGCCAATCGATCGACATTTCGGAAACCGCCATTAAAAAAGCCAAAGAAAAGTTCCCGCACCTGAATTTTGAGGTGGGCGATATTAAAAATATTTCGAAACTGCCGAACAAAGAATCGATTGACTGCATTTTACTGGCCGATATTACCTGGATGATCTTACCGGAACTGAAATATGTGAACGAGCAATTACTGGAACATTTCAGAGGAAAATACCTCATTAATAATTTTGTAACGTATAAAGGCACACAAAAATATGGTCTTGAGTATTTTACCACCACCAAAGAATACATCGACTTTATGCCTTTTAAACTCATCGGCTATGCCGAAGGTACTACCATTGACGATCACAACATCGATTCGACCACCATTTTTAAAATTGAGCCAAAATAGTTAAACATAATGATAAGAAAAATGAGATGTTATTCGTTCGGGCATGATCGAAAACAGGCATTTATGAACCTGGAAGGCTATCTGATCTCAACCGCACGGACACATAATCGTCACCCTGTCACGACGCGTCGTGATCAGGGTCTCAATTGACAGTTGAGATGCTGAAACAAGTTCAACATGACCTTAACATTTTAATTCATCATACAACAATTGTTTCACCTTAAACTAAAACAAATACATGAAAACCATTAAATTTATTTTTGTACTTAGCATTATTTTTCAGTTACTATGTGGCTGTAGTAAACAAAAAAGAAATGAATATGTCACCTATGAGGGTTATGTATATTACAAATCGGGAGCTCCTGCAGTAAATGTGCCGATAGTTTTAGAAGCCTGCGGCGGCGGATCTGGTGATAAACAACACAAGTGCACAGGGTACAAATTTACGATCAAAAAAACGCAAACAGATGCCAGCGGATATTTCTACATTCACGAAAAAGCGTCAAAAATAGATCTGTACTTTGCAACCATTGACGATTATTACAACACTGATGACGGCGTGAGCGCAGGAACCCTGGCGGAAGATCGTTTTTCGAATGTGCACTTGCCATATTAATAAAAGAAAAACATTTATGAAAAAAGGAATTAATGATAATGTGTACATTTATGTAAGACAATCAACTCATACTGGTTTTTATGAAAATGTACTTTCGCACAGGACATATAATTCGTTGTATCTTTTTAAGCTTGTTAATAGCGGCTTGCTCCGGTAAAAAAGAAACCCGTACTTACCTGATCTCAGATATCACCATCATTGATGTGGAAAATGGTTCCTTACATGAACATCAGTACCTGAGCATAAGTGGTGAAAGGATTATGAAGGTTTCGGCTACGCCTATTCCTGTAACAGACTCTACACTTATTGTGAATGGCAAAGGAAAATTCCTGATCCCGGGTCTATGGGACATGCACGAGCACTATTTCTGGAACCAGAAAAATTCCACTCCCCTGTTAATTGCCAATGGCATAACGGGCATTCGCGAAATGTTTGGTGATATGGAGATCATTCAACAGATCAGGGATTCGGCAAACCGAAAACTACTAATTGCTCCAGAAATTATTTCGTCGGGAGCAATTATAGATGGCGTTCCTGCCAGCTGGGAAGGTTCTGATACCTTATCAATTCCTTCAAGAGCTAAAACAATCGTATCAAAACAACTCAAGGAGGGTGTTGATTTTTTAAAGGTATACAGTAACCTTAACCGCGAATGTTATACTGCAATTGCCAAAGAAGCAAATAAAAACCAAATACCTTTTGCGGGGCACGTCCCCACGGATGTGACTATTTGGGAAGCCATTGACTTTAAGCAAAGAAGCATTGAACACCTTTACGGCATTATGGAAGCGTGTTCTAATGACCAGGCAAAGCTTCACCGATTTAAAAGAGCCGATGAATTTACAGTAGAGAAGATGTCTTTTTTAATGAGTACGTTTAATGAAACCACATTCGATTCGTTATGCGGGCGCTTAAAGAACAGTGAAACCTGGGTTTGCCCAACCCTTACGGTTTTGAGGTCGCTCTCGTATTTGAACGATCCCGCTTTAAAGAACGATGAGCGGTTAAAGTACATTCCGCCATATATTCTTGATATATGGAAAAGCTATCCTGTTGCATCAGGCAATTATTATACCTGTGCGCAACAACTCTTCAAATTCCAGCAACAGCTGGTGGGCAAAATGCAGAAAGCAGGTGTCAGGATTCTTGCGGGTACCGATTCGCCAAACCCCTATTGTTTTCCGGGATTTAGCCTGCACGATGAGCTGTTTTTAATGACCGAAGGCGGCATGAGCTCTCATGAAGCTTTAAAGGCTGCAACCTTAAACCCTGCCTTATTTTTGCACCGGGAAAAAGATTATGGGGCTATTGCGGAACATAAAATTGCCAGTTTGGTCTTACTGGATGGGAATCCCCTGGAAAACATTGGCAACACCAAAAAGATTGTCGCCGTTTTTTTGAAAGGAACTTACTTTGATAAAGCTGCTCTTGATAAGTTCACCAAAGTGGCAGAGCTAAACTAGGTATTGTTTAGCTCCGCCCCATGGCTTCAACTTTAAAAAACAAAACTATAACAGGTCATTGGCTAAATTAGCCAGTTCGCTTCTTTCACCTTTTTGCAGGGTAATGTGTGCGTAAAGATCTTGTCCTTTTACTTTATCAATTAAATAGCTTAAGCCGTTACTTTGCGCATCGAGATACGGCGTATCAATCTGGTAAATATCGCCTGTGAAAATGATCTTGGTATTTTCGCCGGCACGGGTAATAATGGTTTTTACTTCGTGTGGCGTTAAGTTCTGTGCCTCATCCACAATAAAGAACATGTTGCTCAAGCTTCGCCCACGAATAAATGCCAGCGGGCAGATCACGATCTTTTCGTTCTCAATCATTTCATTGATCTGTTTCAATTCCTTATCCCTGTCGGTGAACTGACTCTTAATGAATTTCAGGTTGTCCCATAATGGTTCCATGTATGGGTTTAGTTTAGAAGTAATATCGCCAGGCAGGTAACCAATATCCTTATTGCTTAGCGGTACAATCGGACGTGCTAAATAAATTTGATGATAATTACGGCGTTGTTCCAACGCTCCCGCCAGCGATAATAATGTTTTACCGGTACCGGCCACACCCTGTATGCTTACGAGCTTAATGTCGGGATTCATAATGGCATCAAGTGCAAAGGACTGTTCGGCATTTTTTGGAATAATGCCATAAGAAGAGGTTTTGGTAACACGTTTCAGGCATTTGGATGATTTTTCGTAACGCGCCAAAACGGAAGCAGAGCCGTTTTTTAAAACATAATAATGGTTGGCAACAGGTTCTTCTTTTTTCAATACATCCTTGGCAAGGCAAGCGCCTTTTTCGTAAATGGTATTGATGGTTGTAGGGTTAACTTTATCAACCATTCCGTTTCCTGTATACAATTCATCTACTGCCAGGATCTTACCGGTAGTATAATCTTCGGCATGGAGGTTCAGCGATTTTGCTTTGATGCGCAGGTTAATATCTTTGGTAACCAATACCACTTTTCTTCCGGGGTTTTGGTCGGCGGTATATAAAGCGGCATTTAAAATACGGTGGTCGCCTTTACGTTCCTGGAAGATTTTTTCGGCATCCAGTTTCGACGAGTTATGCATTTCAATTTTAAAATGTCCGTGTGTTCTTCCGTTTATAGGCGTCCATTCCTGTAACGAATTGTGGCCTGACATAAGATCAACGTAACGTGTAAATTCCCTGGCCGCGAAATTCTTGGTATCGTTTCCTTTTTTAAAATTATCAAGCTCTTCTAAAACAGTGATCGGGATCACCACATCATGTTCTTTAAAGTTTTTAATTGCTGTGTGATCGTAGATAATTACAGATGTATCGAGAACAAATATTTTCCGTTCGGTACTTTTTGTTGCTGGTTTTTTTGCCATAAAAACTGAGATTTGATTTACTATAAAACTATTTGTTTTGGGAGCATAAAATAGGGGGTCATGTAATAGAAATAAACAGCAAGTTGTTTATACCCCCAATTGTTAAATTTCGGGGATAATTATTGTAGAAATTGCTTTACATACTTCCCTTTACTATATTTATTTAACTAAACATCCAACACCATGCGAAAACTATTACTTGCCTGCGCTATCATTGCAGGAACATTTATCCAGGCTTCGGCCCAATGCTTAATGTATCCTGTATTGCTAAGCCAAAGGGTTCCCCAATCGGCCCTGGTTATTGAAGGACGAGTTGTTGATAAAAACTGTTTCTGGAACAGCGCCCATGATAAGATTTACACCTCCAATTTAATTGAGGTTTATAAAACCTTTAAAAACACATCGGCGCCCTATATAGAGGTCATTACCGAAGGCGGGATTGTTGGAAATGCCAAACACGTATTTGAGCCGACCCTGGAACTGGAAATTGGACAGGTAGGTGTTTTTACCCTGAACTCTGACAACCAGCCTTCGCAGTTTGGAAAAGCTGTTTATGAGGCCTATGCCAGTGCCCAGGGGTTCATCAATTACGATGTTGCGCAGAACATAGCCGTTGAGCCATTTAACACATACCAAAATGCTTCCTCTACTTTGTACAATACCATTGCCCAGTATACCGGTGCAAACTATGTGCAGGTAAAAGCAGTCAATCCATTCCAGGCAAGCGCGCCTCAGCATGGGAATTCTGTACAAAACGCGGCGGCTATTACCAGCTTTTCGCCAACTACCATTACGGCAGGTACTTTCTCGGTATTGACCATTAATGGTACGGGATTTGGCGCGGTTTCCACACCATCGCTCATTGGTTTTAAAAACGCGGATGATGGAGGAGCAACTACCATTTCGCCGGTAGCTAATGAGATTGTTTCCTGGACTGCTACCCAGATCCAGGTTAAAGTACCAACAAAAGCAGGTACAGGCGTTATCCGTGTGAACGGTGTAAACAGTACAGGCACATTAACCATTCCTTACTCCCATTTAAATGTGAACAGTTCGGGCATTATTTATAATACCAAACACATTAACCAAACAAGTGGTGGTTACCTGTGGACCTATAACGTTAACTTTAACACCAATGCTCCTGCCAAGGCTGCTTTTCAACGGTCGTTGCAATCATGGCGTTGTGCTACCTATATTAACTGGCCAACGGCTTCAACCACCTCCACCATTTCGGCATCAGCCAACGACGGGGTTAACATTGTGACCTTCAACTCGGCTTTAGGCGCCGGTATTTTAGGCCAGTGCGGCAGTTACTTTTCGGGCTGCGGCACTAATCCATCACAAAGTTGGTTTGTAGCTGAGCTCGATATACAATTTGCCAACACGCCGGGTGGTGGAACCTGGCAATATGGTACAGCAGCTCCAAGCGGTTCGCAATACGATTTTGAATCGGTAACGGTTCATGAATTAGGCCACGGCCACCAGTTAGGCCACGTGATAAAAAGCATTGACCTGATGCATTATGCTTTAGCAAACGGACAATCGAAACGGAATTTAAATACAGATGATTTGAACGGTGGCTTATCGGTAATGGTAAGAAATGCACAGGCCGGTGGCACCTGCAGCCTGCCTTTAATGACTCCTTTAACGTCGAGCAACTGCGCCCTGGGATCGCCTGTTGCTTTGTTCACTGCTAACCGAACCGTGGTTTGCCCTACACAAACCGTAGGTTTTACCGATATGAGTACCGGGAATCCTACTGCATGGGCCTGGACATTTGCGGGAGGAACGCCTGCTACGTCTGCTGTTCAAAATCCTACAGTTACGTATAATACGCCTGGCACTTACAGTGTACAACTGGTTGCTTCAAACAGCAATGGTAGCAGCACCTATTCGGTAGCGGCTTACATTAACGTTACCAGTCCGGCTTCTATTCCATTGATCCAGGATTTTCAGTCGGCTACTTTTGCCCCAACAAACTGGTATGTAAACGATGCCGGAAACGATAATGTGAAATGGAAATTGGCCACAACAGCCGGTTACAGCAGTACACAAAGCGCTGTATTTGATAATTACAACGACAGTATCAATAACCGCGATGAATTAAAAACTTACGTGAACCTGAGCGGTTATTCGAGCGCGAAAATGACCTTTTACCGATCATATTCACAAACTTTTACAAGTCCTTATATCGATACTCTGCAAATTGGCGTTTCCACTAATTGCGGTACAAGCATGACCTCGGCTTATTTAAAAGGCGGCTCGCAATTTACAACCGCTGTAAGTGGCAATCCAAACGCGGTCTTCACACCTACTTCCATAACACAATGGAAAAAAGATTCCATTGACCTGACAGCTTATGTAGGACAATCGAATGTGATGATTTCCTTTATCAACCGCGGGCATTATGGTGATGGCATTTATCTTGATAACATCAACATCACCGGTGTAGCCGCCACCACTCCTACTGCCGCTATTACATCGGCAAGCACCGGTTGTACAGGTCAGGCCATTACCTTAACCGACGCCTCAACAGGCGGGCCCACATCCTGGACTTGGACCATGCCGGGAGGAACACCGTCATCAGCCACAACGCAAAACGCTTCTGTGACTTATTCAACAGCGGGCGTCAAATCAATTACCTTAACCGTATCCAATACCACAGGTACTACCACCGCGGTAAAATCCATTACCATTACGGCAACTCCTACCGTGGCAGCATCCATTACCAGCACCACTATTTGTAGTGGCAGTGTTATTACACAAAGCTTAACCGGTGCATCGTCCTACACATGGGCTCCTGCCGGTTCGGGCGCAACCAGTACGCTTAGCCCAACAGGCACTACGGTATACACCGTAACCGGAAGCACAGGAGGATGTACCAGTGCTGTGAGAAACTTTACAGTGAATGTAACAACCACACCAACCGTTGGTGTTACCGCCACATCGCCAACACTTTGTGCAGGGCAAACGGTTACTTTAACGGCAAGCGGAGGTACTACTTATTCATGGCAACCAGGAGCCATGACAACAACCATAGTGGCGGTGACACCAACAAGCACTACCGTTTATACCGTTACGGGAATGAATGGCAGCTGCAGCGCTACCAAAACCATTTCCATTAACGTTACGGCTCTTCCATCCATTACCGTTACTCCAAGCAATACAACCATCTGTAGCGGCAGTTGTGTTTCGCTGAGTGCAACGGGTACAACTTCATATACATGGAATCCTGGTTCTGTGGCCAGTTTCTCTATTTCGGCTTGTCCAACATCCATGACCATTTATACGGTAACAGGATCGAACGGAACCTGTAGCACAACCAAAACAGCAACTGTAAACGTGACAGCAAGCCCGGTGGTGAGTGTTGCCGCTTCTTCAGCCAGCATTTGTGCCGGACAAACAACAACATTAACGGCTAGTGGCGCCACCAACTACTCATGGCAGCCGGGAGCAATGACAACCACCGCAGTAGCAGTAACGCCAACTACCACCACCATTTACACCGTTACCGGCACCAGCGGAAGCTGCAGTTCTACCAAAACCATTTCGGTTAATGTGACTTCCACGCCAAGCATTGCCGCTTCTGTTACAAGCACTAACATTTGCAGTGGCACATCTGTTGTGGTGAATGTTACCGGTAGCGCTGCTACTTATGCATGGCTGCCAACGGGTTCGGGAAATACCAGTACACTAAGCCCGTCATCCACAACCGTGTACACCGTAACCGGCAGTAATGGAAGCTGCAGTAGCACGCCTGTTACATTCAGCATTAATGTAACGCCTACTCCAAGTACCGCTGTCACTGCCTCATCTGCTACTATTTGTACAGGACAAAGCACCACATTAACTGCAAGCGGTGCGGCTGTTTATGCATGGCAACCAGGAGCATTCACCACAACAGTAGTGGTGGTGTCGCCAACGGTTACCACCGTTTATACCGTTACCGGAAGTAACGGAGCTTGCAGCTCCACAGAAACTATCAGCATCAATGTAGGGTCTGTGCCTACCATCGGATCATCTGTTACCAATACAACTATTTGCGATGGCTCATCTGCTACCGTAATGGTAACAGGCTCTGCCAGCAGCTACACCTGGTTGCCTTCAGGCTCAGGAAACATAAGTGTTTTGAGTCCTACAGTAACTACCGTGTATACAGTAACAGGTTCTAACGGAAGCTGCACCAGCGCTCCGGTTAACTTTACCATTACCGTCAATGCTTCGCCGGTGGTAAGCACCAGTGTAACCAATGTAAGTTGCTTTGGCCTATGCGATGGCTCGATGACCGTTACAGCCACAGGTGGAACAGGACCATATACTTACTCTTTAATACAAGGCGCACCAATTTGCATGGCCACTATTTGCAACAATTTATGCGCGGGAACCTATACCATGAGGGTAACAAGTTCAGATGGCTGCTCAACAGATGCGCCGGTTGTTGTTACGCAGCCAGTGCAATTGGTAGCAACTGTTACAAGTACTAACGCAAGTTGTGGCACCTGCGCAGATGGAGCGGCAAACGCAGCGGTAAGCGGCGGAACAGGTCCATACACCTTTATGTGGAGCAACGGTGTAACAACTCCGGCTAATCCTAATTTATTACCTGGATGTTATACAATAACCGTAACCGATATGAACGGTTGCTCAGATGTAAAATCAACCTGCATTACCTTTAGCACAAAAATGGATGAGCTAACTAACAGCAACATCAGCATTTATCCGAATCCAAGCAATGGTGTATTCACCGTTTCAAACATAAAATACACCGAAAAACTGGATGTGATTATAACCAATGCTTTAGGCCAAACAGTTGTGAATGAAACAGCCAAAAATGTTTCGGAACTGCAAATTGACATGAGTAAGCTAAGCAAAGGCATTTACTATTTAAAAGCAAGTACAGCCGAAGGCAGCAAACTGGTTAAGCTGATCCTGGAATAATTTCAATCTATATTAATCAACATAAAAAGCCTCTCAATTTTTTGAGAGGCTTTTTATGTTATTACATTCAACTCCGCCAGTTGGCGGATTGTGAACCGATATCCTTTATTTTTCTATTCCTATTCAAGTCCTCCGGACTTGCAAGACTGAATAAAATTTAAACCGCATTCAAGCGATCTAAGAACGCATCTTTTTTACGGCGGCTGATCTCCAGTTGCGTACCATCTGTCATAATTGCGTAGCCTCCATCCACTTTTAAGAATCGTACAACATGGTTCATGTTAATTAAGTGATGGTGATGGATGCGAATAAAATCATTTTCGGGCAACAGGTCCTCGTAATGCTTTAAGCTGGCCGATACCATGAGTTTTTTTCCGCCTACCAGGTAAAAATTGGTATAGCTGCCATCAGCCTCGCAACGGATGATGTCTTTGATGCTGATGATCTCGTAAGCATTGCCGGTTGGCAATGTGATCTTGTTATAATTATCGTCGGTGCGTTTAAGGTTCTGGATCAGGAACTGAAGATTCTCCATGCTCGGCATGCTTGGCGAGGCTTTTTTTGACAGTACTTTTTCTACCGCCACTTTTAGTTCGTCAATATCAATAGGTTTAAGCAGGTAATCGCAGGCGCTGTACTTTATAGCTTTTAGCGCATGTTTATCGGTAGCGGTTGTAAAAATAATGTCGAACTTTAAGCCTTGCACTTTTTCCAGCACGTCAAAACCCGTTCCGTCGGGCATACTGATGTCAAGGAATAACAACTCGGGCTGAAGTGTTTTAATGAGTTCCACACCTTCGGCTACATTTTTTCCTAAACCTACCACTGTAATTTCGGGGAAATTTTTTTTGATGAGTGTAGCAAGCATTTCCCTGCTCTTTTGTTCATCTTCTATGATTAGTGCTTTCATATGATGGAGTTATAAGTTATGAATTATGAGTTATAAGATATGAATTAAATTTATTTTTCTGCTTTTAAACTGCCGACGCTTCTGCCTACTTAATATATGGTATATACAAATCAACCTGTGTTCCTATGGGTTCTTTTTTATCGTTATACAAATCTATAACATTTACATTTAAATTGGACTGGTGCATATTATTTAAAATTCGCACCCGTTCCTTGGTAATTTTCATTCCCAGCGATTTGTGCCGTGCAGCCGGTTGCAGACTTTGCAGCCTGGTGGCTTTTTCGCGGCCTACGCCGTTATCAATGACCGAGATTTTAACAAACTGATTAACCAGGCTGATCTTCAGATCGATTTGACCCATGCCCTCTTTAGGATTAATGCCATGTAAAATGGCATTCTCCAGATAAGGCTGTATAAGCATTGGCGGAATCTCATCGTAATCGCCATCAATGGCTTTGTCTACATGGATCACATAATTGAACTTGTTATCGAATCGCATTTTTTCGAGTTCCAGGTACAGCGTCAATGCTTCAATATCTT
>JBEHXV010000025.1:0-67676 GCA_048498515.1 Bacteroidota bacterium
GACCTCACCCATGGCCCCTCTCCAAAGGAGAGGGGAGGTAGAAGTGTTTTTTTTTATCTTAGTTTTAATGTTACAATGGTGAGTGCGGCAAGCATAATTCCTATAATAAAGAAGCGCATCACAATTTTTGATTCATGGAAACCTGATTTTTGGTAATGATGATGTAATGGTGCCATTTTAAACAAGCGATTGGCTTTTGCAAATTCGAGCCCGTGTTTTTTCTTCTGGTATTTGAAGTAGTACACCTGAAGAATCACAGATACATTTTCTACCAGGAACACACCACATAAAATAGGAATCAACAATTCTTTACGAATGGCAATGGCAAACACCGCTATGATGCCTCCAATGGCCAGACTCCCGGTATCGCCCATAAACACCTGCGCGGGATAAGCGTTGTACCACAAGAAACCAACACAGGCTCCTACAAAAGCGGCCATAAAAACCACCAGCTCGCCCGTGTTTGGTATGTACATAATGTTTAAGTAATCGGCAAATACCGTGTTACCACTTACGTAAGCTAAAATTCCTAAGGTTGTTCCAATGATGGCGCTTGTGCCGGCCGCTAATCCATCTATGCCATCCGTAATATTGGCACCGTTAGATACGGCGGTGACAATTAAAATAACAATAGGAATAAAAATGAGCCAACCGTATTTTTGTGCGTTGTCGCCCATAAAGGCCAACACACGTGCATAGTCAAACTCATTGTTCTTAACAAAAGGAATGGTTGTTTTAATGGTTTTGGTTGGCGTGGAAGAATACTTTGGCATTTTCACGTCGTTGGGATTGCTGATAGCGGCATCAAAGGAATACTGGCTTTGTCCGTTAGTAGAGATGCGTTCTTTAATGACCACATCAGGATGAAAAAAGAAAACGGCCCCAACTAAAAGTCCAATCCCAATTTGCCCTACCACTTTAAATTTGCCTTTTAAGCCTTCCTTGTTTTTTTTGAATACTTTAATATAATCGTCTAAGAAACCAATGCAGCCAAGCCAAACGGTTGAAATAAGCATCAGGACAATATAAACGTTATGAATTTTTGCAAATAATAATGTCGGGATAATGATAGCCGCTAAAATAATCAAGCCACCCATGGTTGGCGTACCGGCTTTTTCATTTTGTCCTTCCAGGCCTAATTCCCTGATGGTTTCACCGATTTGTTTTTTGCGGATGTAATTGATGATGCGTTTACCAAATAACATGGTAATTATCAACGAAGTTAATAATGCCAATGCCGCCCTGAAGGAGATGTATTGAAACACTCCGGCCCCGGGGAAGTTGAAGTGCTGATCTAAGTAGTGGAATAAGTAATAAAACATTGGCTAGTTATTTAATAGTTCTTTTACAATTTCAAAATCATCAAATGGGTGTTTCACACCGTTTATCTCCTGGTACTTTTCATGGCCCTTTCCCGCTATCAAAATAATATCTCCCTCTTTTGCAAATGCCACCGCTGTTCTGATGGCTTCTTTCCGGTCGCTGATACGTAATGTTTTTTTTGCATTAACGGGATTTATGCCGGCCTGCATCTGGTTTAGGATTTCTTCCGGATTTTCAGTACGCGGGTTATCACTCGTTAAAATAACTTTGTCGCTGTACTCACAGGCTATTTGTGCCATAATCGGGCGCTTGGCAGCATCCCTGTCGCCACCGCAACCGGCCAGCGTAATAACCTGCTCATTGCCTGAACGGATATCTTTAATGGTTTCCAACACATTTTTTAAAGCATCCGGCGTATGCGCGTAATCAACAATAGCTACTACACCTGTTTTTGATTTTACGTATTGAAAGCGCCCCTCTACCGAATTTAAATTACTCAGTGTGGTAAGTACCTGTGTTTTATCTTGTTTTAATAATTGCGAAATGGCATATACAGTCAATACATTGTAAGCATTGAAAGAGCCAATAAGTTTTACCCATACTTCCTGGTTGTCAATATTCAATAGCAAGCCATTCAGGTGATTTTCAACAACGCGGCATTTAAAATCGGCTACCGATTTCAATCCATAAGTGTATTTTTTAGCTTTGGTGTTTTGCAGCATCACCATGCCATTGCGATCGTCTTTATTGGTTAAAGCAAAGGCATCGTCCTGTAAATTATCGAAGAACATTTTTTTAGCACGGATGTACTCGTCAAATGTTTTATGATAATCCAGGTGATCGTGTGTAATGTTGGAAAAAGCCGCGCCCGCAAAATGGATGCCTGTGATGCGGTGTTGCACAATGGCGTGCGAACTTACTTCCATAAAAGCGTACTGGCAACCTTGCTCTACCATTGTGGCCAACAACTCATTTAGCTTTAAGGCATCGGGTGTTGTATGCGTTGACGGAATAACCGTGTTGTTGATCTTGTTCTCTACGGTTGACAACAAACCTACATTATAGCCAAGGCCGCGAAATAAGTTGAATAGTAATGTTACTGTGGTGGTTTTTCCATTGGTGCCGGTAATGCCAACCAATTTTAATTTTTCGGAAGGATTGTCGTAGTAGTTGCAGGCAATATAACCTAAGGCCTCGGAAGAGTTTAACACCTTTACATAGGTAATGTTCTCTTTTTGATCTGCCGGCAGTTCTTCGCATACTACTGCCGCTGCGCCGCTTTCAATGGCTTTGTCAATAAAGTTATGACCATCCACGGCAGTTCCTTTGGTAGCAATAAACAGCGAATCCTTTTTTACCTGGCGGGAATCAAAGGTAACAGAGGAGATAGCCACGTTGGTGGAACCAACGATCTCATCCAATCGTGTTTTATAGAGTATGTCGCTTAGTAGTTTCATTTTTTATTTGTTCTCGACTACGCTCGAACTGACATTGTTATTTCTTAAATCTCAATTCTAACTTAGTGTGAGTGTGATCTTATCGCCTTTATTATATTTTTGTCCCGCTTCAATGGATTGTTTTTTAACCGAGCCCATTCCTAATAATTTCACATGAAAGCCTGAGTTCTCTAAAAGGAACAGGGCGTCTTTTGCCGACAAGCCATTCAGGTTAGGAACGATGCCTTTTGATAATTGACTTTTTATATTACTTGGTTGCAGGGATACAGATGTTGAATCCATATAATTTCTGGCTACATAATTATCTTCTGCACCACTTGATCTCACAGGTAACTTCAAGGCCTTTGATGAAACGAGCATTTCGTCATTTCTTGATTTAATGCTTCCAGGGGCTTTGGTCAATACGTTTTGCTTATTGTTCACCGGCTCTAAAAAATCCAGGCTGGTTGAATATACTTTTTCAGCAATCTCCTTAAACACCGGTCCTGCAACCAAACCACCATAGTAAATACCATTGCTTGGCGAGTTGATGATGACAATGCAGGTATACAAAGGTTTGTCGGCAGGAAAATACCCGACGATGGAGGCCTGGTAATTTTTCACGGTACCATAACCCTTGCTTCCCATTGCAATTTGAGCGGTCCCTGTTTTTCCTCCTACTCTAAAGGCGGTAATTTTCAGCCCTTTTCCGGTTCCGTTTTGTATGACACCTTCCAGCATTTGTTTCGCTTTTTGCACGGTCGATTTTTTTACGATCTGTTCATCAATTACTTCTGTTGTAAATGTTTTAACGGTTTTTCCGTTACGTTGAATTTCCTTTTCAAAGCGTGGTTTTACCATTTTACCGTCATTGGCAATGGTGTTATACAACGTGAGCGTTTGCAGAGGGGTAATTAACGACTCGTAGCCATAGCTGATCTGCGGCAAACTTACACCCGACCAGTCTTTACTTTTTGTTTCCTTGATTAAAGGATTTGCTTCGCCCGGAATAGACAAACCTAACTTTTGATTTAAATGAAATGATTTTAACTTATTGACATACTGTTGCGGGTTCTTGGAATAATACTTTACAATGGTCTTGGCAGCTGCTACGTTCGAAGACACTTCAAAGGCCCTTTGCAATGTTAATACAGGCGCTTCCGGTGCGTCGTGATCTTTAATGGTTTTATTATAGTAAGTTACTTCGCCATTACCAACCTGTATTTTTTCGTCCAAATTCACATCATAATCATCCATCACGGCCAGGTAAGAAGCCAGTTTAAAGGTTGAGCCCGGCTCGGTGGCATAACCAACGGCGTAATTCAGATCTTCCGAATAAGAGTAGCTGCTCGAGTCTTTTCCGTTGCGGGTTAAATTGGCAATGGCCCTGATCTCACCTGTTTTCACTTCCATTAAAATGGCGCAACCATGTGAAGCGTTGTTCTTTGTCAATGTTTTTAAAAGGGCGTTTTCAGCAACGTCCTGTATATTGATATCGAGTGTTGTGTACAGGTCGCTTCCATCTTTCGGTTCTACTTCGTTCTCATCATTAATAGGTCGCCATACCCCACCGGCAATTTTTTGCATTAAACGTTGTCCGCTGATGCCTGTTAAGGTCGTATCAAATGCACCTTCCAGGCCAACCGGTTTAATGCCGGTGCGGGCCATGCCAATGGTACGGGCCGCCAGCATTTTAAACGGGCGCTCACGCTTATTAGTTTGAAGTGTTACTAAGCCGCCACGCTTGCCGCGTTTAAAAATGGGGAACGTTTTTAGTGTTTGAAGGTCTTTGTATGGAACATTGCGTTTTAAAATCACATAACGATCACCGCTTTTACGTGCTTTACGCAAGAGCTTAATGTATTGTTTAGCCGTTTTATCTTTAAACAATTCAGCCAGGCATTCGCCCAGTGAATCAACTTTTGCTTCAAATAACTTTTTATCGATGGATGGGGCGTTAATATCAACTGCTATTTCATAGTAAGGCAGGGAGGTGGCTAACAGGTTTCCGTTCACATCAAAAATATTTCCCCGCACCGCCTCAATTTCAAAAACCTTGGTATTAAAAGCTTCGGCTTTGGCTTTCCACTCATCGCCTTCTTTAAACTGGATAATACACATTTTATAAAGAATGGCAATAGCAAATACGCACAGGAATACGTATACTAAATAGGTTCTTGATAATATGTCTTTTTTATTTTCCAATTTTTATTTTTCTCGCCACTGAGCCACAAGGACACAGGGATTTATTGTTGTTTACTAATTACTGCTCACTGTCAACTGCTACTGTCTTTTTCACACTGTCTGTTTCTATTTTCATTGGTGCTACCACAGGTTCTTTCAATCCCAATGTATCTACCGCCGCGGCTATCTGGCTCTGCTTGCTCACAAACATCAGGTCCGATTTCGACGAGATGTATTCTGTTCTTAATTCCTTGATCTCGTTACTCACCCTGTTCACTTCCCTTATCTTATCATCAGCATAATATCCATTGGCGATATACAGGATGGCTATCAAGGCTAAAAACAAAATGAACGGTACGTGTTGTATCGCCCTCTCATCACTTAAAAAACCACCACCAAATATTTTCGATAAACCTTTGGCCAATACACCTTTCTTCCCGGGCTTTGAGGGTTTAGTAGCCACCTGTGGCTCTTCCTGCTCCACAAGCTCTTCCAACTCTTCAAGCTCTTCCGTTTTTGGTGTTCTGAATTTGTTTGCCATGACCTCACCCCAGCCCTCTCCAAAGAAGAGGGAGCGTTTATCTTTAATTTATAATTTATAATTCCTCATTTATAATTTCACTGCTATTCTCAGCTTTGCACTTCTCGCTCTTGAATTTTTTTCTATTTCCTCCGCATCAGGCACAATTGGTTTTGATGTGAGGGATTTGAAATACCTGGTGATCTTTCCAAACACAAGGTCCTTTTCTTCCACGCCTTCTACGTTTCCCGATCGAATCACATTTTTTACCAACCTGTCTTCCAGGCTATGATAACTCATGACTACCAATCTTGCATCGGGCTTTAGGAGGTGAACACATTGCGTTAAACATTCCTTTAAGGCTTCCATTTCCTGGTTCACTTCTATGCGAATGGCCTGGTAAACTTTTGCCAGGTAGCGGCTCTCTTCAAATTTTGGCGTACAGGGTTTTATGATCTCTTTAAGCTGCGCGGTAGTATCAATACTACCGTTTGTCCTTGCCTCCACAATAAGATTAGCCAGTTTAAAAGCATTGTCAACTTCGCCATATTCCCTGAACAGCGCGGTCAGTTTTTTTACGTCGTATGTGTTCAGTACTTTTTTTGCCGTGAGATCGGATTTTTGGTTCATGCGCATGTCCAGGTCTGCATCAAAGCGAATGGAAAAGCCCCTTTCACCTTTATCAAACTGGTGCGATGAAACGCCAAGATCGCCAAGGATCCCATCTACTTTGGTGATGCCGTATAATTTTAAATAGTTTGAAATGTATCTGAAATTATGAGGCACAAAGGTCAGGCGCTTATCGTCGGGGATATTGGCCTGCGCATCTTCATCCTGGTCAAACGAAAACAGTTTTCCTTTAGCCGAAAGATGTTTCAGGATCTCTTTTGAATGCCCGCCGCCGCCAAAGGTCAGGTCTACATACACACCATCGGGGTTTATGTTAAGGCCATTTATGCAAGGTTGTAAAAGAACGGGGATATGATAAGCATTGCTACTCATCATCTCCATCATTAAAATTTAAGTTGCCCAATACGTCTTCCGCTAATTTTTCAATATCCAGATCCTGTGATAAGAAATGATCGTATAATTTTTTATCCCAGATCTCAATCACATTATTGCTTCCCAAAACTTTTATATCTGTTTTGATGTCGGCATACTCTACCAGTGGTTTTGGAAGTAATACCCGGCCGGTAGTATCGGCATCAGCCGCGGTTGCTCCGCCGGTAAATTTTCTCACAAATACATCGTTGGCTTTTATTAAGCGATTGAGCTTGCTTAATTTTTTATTGAGTTTGTTCCACTCGTTAATGGGATACAATACCAAACATTTTTGATGCAGGTTACGGTTGATGACAAAACCTTTATCAAATACCTCTTCCAGTTGCTTCCTGAGATTCACAGGAAACATGAAGCGCCCTTTCGCGTCAACTTTGCAGTCAAATTCTCCTATAAGGCTCGTCATCAGTGGGTTTGGTTTGAAATTGGTCAAAAATAATTAAAATTTTACCACTTTCTACCACTTTTAGCCATTATTTACCACTTTTGTTGATAAATCAAAAATTGTTAATAGTAATTAACCGAAAAAATGTGTAATGAAATTTTTTTAGTTTTTTTCAGTTTATCTGATTTTATTGGGTGGTTGGGGCAACACGCCCGGTTTTTTGAGCTCAAAAAAGATGGTTTCGAATAGCGGAGATATTAACAATTAGTTTATCTTTGTGTCCCTCATTATGGAAAACCCAAAATTTATAGATGTTGAGAAAATTTTAAAGGAGAAGGCCTATAAATTATATAGGTGGCTTCCCCGTTTTGTCATCAACTGGCTCAAGAAAAAGCTTCATGAAGATGATATTAATGAGGCAATGGAAGAGTTGAAAGATGCCGAAGGCCTTGAGTTTAACCGCAGAGGTTTGGAAAAATTGGGTGCCAGGGTCGAATCCATTCATGCTGAGCTGGTTCCAAAAACAGGTTCCATTATCATTGCAGCGAATCACCCCCTGGGAGGGTTGGATGGGATGTCGCTGATAAGAGCGGTTGGTGACATACGCCCGGATGTACGTTTTTTTGTGAATGATATTTTAAAGAACCTGAAAAATTACGGGGAGATCTTTGTCGCCGTGAATAAGGTAGGGGCTTCTTCCACCCGTTCGTTACGAACCATGGAAGAGGTATTTATGACAGAGTGCGCTGTATTGTTTTTCCCGGCTGGGTTGGTGTCACGTAAAATAGATGGTGTTGTGCGTGACCTGAAATGGAAGAAAAGTTTTGTAACCCAGGCCATCGATCACAAACGCATGATACAACCGGTGTACATTGAAGGGGAAAATTCGAAATTCTTTTACAATTTTGCCATGTGGCGCAAACGTCTTGGAATTAAAGCAAATATCGAGATGCTGTTCCTGCCCGATGAAATGTTTAAGGCAAGAAAAGAAACCATTAAGATCCATTTCAGCAAACCATTTGATTCGGCCATACTTGATAAAAGTAAAACCGATAAGCAATGGTCGGACTTGATCTATAAATACATTTATTCTTCGGAGTTCATGAAAGGCATTCCGTTTGAAGAGTATATGAAAGGAAAGTAAATACAGATGAAAGATTCATGACAAAAGATTAAAGAGTCATGAATCTTTCATCATTAATCTTTAATCAATCATGGTAAATATAAGAGTAGGTTTTGGGTACGATGTGCACCCCTTGGGTGAAGGAAGAGAATTATGGCTGGGCGGCATTAAACTGGAATTTGATAAAGGTTGTGTGGGGCATAGCGACGCGGATGTGCTGCTGCACGCCATTTGCGACGCGCTTTTGGGAGCTGCCAACTTACGCGACATAGGTTTTCATTTTCCAAACACTAATCCAAAATACAAAGGTGCCGACAGCAAATTGTTGTTGAAAGAAGTGGTTGAGTTGCTGGACAAGAATGGTTATGGGATAGGGAATGTAGATGCAACCTTAAGCCTGGAAGCACCAAAAATAAACCCTCACATTACAGCCATGCAGGAAGTATTAGCACCAATTATGAACATCACTACAAATGATGTTTCTATTAAAGCAACTACCAACGAACGTTTGGGTTATGTTGGCCGGGAAGAAGGGGTGAATGCCTATGCGGTGGCCTTGATCTATAAAAAGTAGTTTAAATAGTGTCAGTTCGTCACGACTTGTCGTGAGAGTCGGGAACTGAAAAGAAACAAAAAGCCGTCGTGATGTATCGCGACGGCTTTTTTATGCGTTTATACCAAATTAGTTAAAAATAATTTTGTGTGTGGACGATTGTCCGGTTGTGTTAGATACCTTTAAGAAATAAATACCGGGAGCAATGTTGTTTTTCTCCAAAACATATTCTGCTTTATCGCAGCTTTCTGTTTTGATAATTTTCCCTGAAATATCTGTCAGCTGGATGCTGTGTTTTGAACTGGCGTTCTCAAAAACCAGTTTCATGGCATCAACCGATGGGTTAGGGTAAATGGATTGCAACAAGCTTGCATTCTCATACTCCCTGATGCCAACCTGCGAGCAGGCCATGGCCACATTAGTGGTGCAGGTGGTGTAGGAATATAAAGTGGCTGTTTGCGCTGGCGTATTTGGTAATAATAAAGGCGCATCGCTGCAACCCAGTTGCGATACCAGGAAGTCTCTTACAAAGTTGATGGTAGAATCCATGTATTGTGCTGAACCGGCATAAGGCACGTGGTCTTTACCATACCAGGTATAAAACGGATTTGTAATGCCTATGGCATTTGCCTGTTCTTTTATCATCCGGCTGCCATCCAATAAGATCAAAGGTACTCCCGGGTTTACAACGCCCCTGTTGTATTTCACCGTACCATCTATGGTTCCATGCATTGAGCAAACAGGCACATCGCCTGGCTCTAACCAGCCATAACGGCCTAAAGCGCCGCATAAATTAATAACGCCTTTTACTTTTTGCGAATAACATTGGTTGCCGCTATAACCATCCATGCCGCCCAATGATGCTAAATTGGTAGGAGTGATGTAATAATTCACTTCGCACGATTTATCCAAGTACTCTGTGTGCAAAGCTGTAATGGCTCCGGCAGAACTACCTCCAATAAAAATATTGGTCGTGTCAATTTTGTAAGCATCATTGGTTAATTTATCCTTGTAAAAAAAGCGAATGGATGCTTTCATGTCCTGCACAGCTCTTAATACGGCTTTAATAGCTCCTGTAGAATCGAATGGCGTTAAGCCTAACCTGTAATTGATGGAGGCGCATACAAAACCTTTTTTTGCAAAGGCTTTAGAAAGCGCCACTACATCGCCATCGGCGCTTGTGCCTGATATGAAGCTGCCGCCATGTGCCCAAATGATTAAGGGACGGGCTGTTGCTACATCTCCTGCCGGTTGGTATATATCCATGGTTAAAGACTGGGTTTGTCCGTTGGCTTTCACATTGGAACCATATACGATGCCGGTGCTTGTAGTATAGTTAGTAAAAGTGTCTGTTGCATAGCGCCCGGTGGCACAAGGTGATTGCGCTTTCAATGCACTTATGGATGCAAGGGTTGTAAACGCTAATAAGTAGATTTTTTTCATGGTATGGGTTTTTTTGGAATTAGTTAAATTAATGGAAAATGACTCCCGGATATTTTGTTGCTTCAATGTGTGGGATAGACGACCCGTATTTTTCGTTAATAGCTTTAATAAATTCATTGGCATACAAAGCATTTCCTCTTGGTGTTAAATTGAGCCCGTCTAGTGAATAAGCGCCACCCGAAACGAATGCTGCACTTACGTTAACACCATTATACATATACCCTGTCTTCACTTTTTCAAAAAAAGCATGGGTATCTACAAAGGCCAATCCTTTGGAAGTGGCTATATTCTTTAATATGGCGTTATAATTATTGATCGCGTTTTCAATCATATTCACTTCTGCCAGTGTAAGTGAGTACCGATCAGGGATTGGATTTAAAGAACCAGTTCCCCAGCATTTAACAGAATCGAGTGGAACAATCAGCAAAATAAGTTCTCCTTCTTTGGCCTGCCTGTATCCTAAGAAATGATTCGTCGTATCCTCAATGATGAAGCCATTGCTGCCTTCATAAAATTTGGTTGAGTCCAGTGGAGCATAATTAGCGGTCAGGTCTTCTGCTTTAGCGGCATCTAAGTTTAAGGCATTCCAGGCAATGGTATTAAAATAAGAAAGGGATTTAATACTTGGAATATTGGCAATAACACCTTTGGCACCATTGGCTGTTAACTTGTCAATGATGTTGTTCATGCTTGCCTCAAAGCCTACGTTTACACCACCGCCAACAGGGCTAATGGGACCTGTCGTTCCGCCTTTCAAGGCAAAATTTAACACATCATTCAATCCTAATTCTACCGTAAAAAAGGTCGGGTTTTTAGCTACTGCATCCGACAAGATAGAAGATGATGGATTTGATGCCATACGCACATAAAACGGATTGTTATAACCGGGAATATCCATATCAATAACCTTCACATCTGGCACACCAAAATTATTGAATGCTCCCTGGCTGCCATAAACATTTGAGGCGAAAATAGAAGCGTCGCCCATAGGGGCAAGCTTAACGGGGCCAATGGATACTGTTCCTTTGCAATCGGTACGATCACCTAAAACAGAAGGCGCATTGGTAGCAGTTCCAACCCCAATTGAGCCTTGCGATACATAGGGTATTTTGAATTCACCGCCACCAACTAACTTCAGTTGCTCGGCCAATAAATTGGCATAAGAATTTTGTTGTCCTTCATAATATAACGCTCCATTGGTATAACCCGCCGTCATAGCACCGCCAAGGGCAACATAATTGGATGCATCGATTTCGCCTTTATCAGCATCGGGTACATCAAACTTTGGCTTGCAGCCAATGATAGCAACTGTAAATAAAATAAGTAAAGCTATGTTCTGTGATCTCATGTTTTAAATGCTTAAAATTTGTATCCTATTGAAATGCCCGGTGCGCACACGTTTGTTTTAAAGGTGCCGCTCAGGTTTGTTTCTGTATTCGTGTCTTTTCGTTTAAGGTGTGTGAACAGGAACGACGCGTCGATGCTTAAATGCTTGCCTAAGTGGTAGCCAATGCCTGCGGTATAATTTACCCGGTTGGCATCCGGGGTTTCGGGAGTTACAAAACCGTTTTGCACCGGTGTTATTCCATAAGCAAGACCCAGGCGGGCGGCAAAGCTGGTGTTTATTTTATATTGTGCCCCGCCCCTGAAAGCAAAGGTATTCTTATACATTCTGGCCGATTTGGTATCGATCAGGGAAGCGGTATTGTTCTCATAATCAAACGACAGGGTGTCGTAGGCTTTCCATCCCACATAATTAATATCCAGCGCAAAGTCGAGTTTTGAGCTTGCTTTATAAGCTAAACCCAATGTTACCACACTTGGTAATGGCAGTTTGGAAGAAAACTTCCCATTGGGGAAATTTGTTGCCAATGACGAGGGCACGGTAAATTTGGCATCGCCGTCTTTTACTTTCATTTCAATTTTTGAACGGTAAGTCAGGCCAATGGATAGTTTTTCGATAGGCTGAAAATAAATGCCGGCATTAAAACCATAGCCGCTCGCTTTGCCGTTTAGCTCAGCGTGGCCATAATTGCCATTGGCATCAATTACCGGGATGTCTTTTTGCAGGTTCACCTTTCCGTTGGCATACACAAAACCTGCACCAATGCCTAGCTTATCAGTAATGCGGTAACTTACGGTTGGTTGAAAAAAAATGGCTCTTAACTCCAAACGGGTTAAGGCAAAACGGCCAGTCCATTTGTCTTCCCACTGTACAGTACTTCCAAAAGGGGTATACACGGCCAGTCCAAGTTTTAATTTAGAGCTGTCTTTTAGTTCAAACAAACCGTAAGCGGCAAATGGTGTGCTTACCGGAGAATTGGTTCGGGATACGGTATTGGTGTTGGCATCTAAAAAAGCGCCACGGGCAAAAGTTGGTGTTACGCCGGCAATAACGGAGTTGCCATTTACCATGCTTGCACCACCGGGATTAAAAAATAATGAAGCCGCATCCTGCATCAAAGCGGTACCCGCGCCACCCATTCCTTGCTGCACCTGCCCCTGTAAATTAACCTGGAAGCCCTGTGAATTGCCAATTAATGGCAACAGAAAACATAAAATAAAAAAGCGTTTGTAGAAGTATATCATATGTAAATGCGGGTAGGTTTTGGTTTGCAATTAATAAAAATAACAAACAAAACTTAAAATACAAATAATATTAACATAACACGTGTGACCTAGGAAATCAGATAGAACAGGTAGAGACAAAAGGGACAAAAGAGATGGAAGGGACAGAAGAGACAAGAATTGTCTTTTAAGTCCCTTTCGTCCCCTAAGTCTTTTAAGTCTCTTTAGTCTCTCCTTTCCTGGCACAATTCCACCAAAACACCATTGGTGCTTTTAGGGTGTAAAAAGAAAATGAGCTTATTATCGGCACCCTGTTTTGGTTCCTTGTTCAGTACTTCAAAACCTTCGGTTTTCAGGCGTTCCATTTCGGTGTAAATATCGTCTACCTCATAGGCAATATGATGAATGCCTTCGCCTTTTTTTTCAATGAATTTGGCAATAGCACTATCGGCATTGGTGGCTTCCAGCAACTCAATTTTGGTTTCGCCCAGCATAAAAAAAGAAGTACTCACGCCTTCGCTTTCCACTCCTTCTACCTTATAATGGTCTTTTCCGAAGAGTTTTTTAAACAATTCGTTGGAATTATTAAGGCTTTTGACGGCAATTCCTATATGTTCGATTTTTTTAATCATGGCGCTATTTTTCTCAAAAATAACGGATTTTTGTCAATTTGCTTAAAAACGAATAAATGCCTATATTTGTAGCCTAAATTTATAACAATGACACAAGCATTAATCTTAGGTATGTTAGGGGCACAGGAAATTATTGTTATCCTCCTGATCGTTTTATTATTATTCGGGGGCAAAAAAATTCCTGAATTAATGAAAGGTTTAGGAAAAGGGATGAAAGAGTTTAAAGATGCCAAAGACGGAACTTCTGAATCGACTGACGGAGACAACAAAAAGTAATCTTATTGATAGTTCATTTATAAAGCGTCTTTCGGTTGATTGACGCTTTTATTATTTAATATACAGACTGTGTACACATTTACAACTATTACTAATCTCAGGGCTGACCTCTCAGCAGGGAAAACCACATGCGTTCAGTTGGTTGAAGAAACCATTAAAGCCATTGATGAAAAAAAACAACTCAACGCTTTTTTGGAAGTGTTTGCTGAAACCGCATTGGCACAAGCTAAGAAGGTGGATGAAAAGATCAGGGTAAAATCTGCCGGCAAGCTGGCCGGTGTTATTATTGGTTTAAAAGATAATATCTGCTACAAAGGCCACAAGGTGTCGGCCTCGTCAAAAATACTCGAAGGTTTTGAATCGCTTTATTCTTCAACGGTGGTTGAACGCTTGTTGGCCGAGGATGCTATTATTATTGGCCGCATGAATTGTGATGAATTTGCGATGGGAAGCAGTAACGAAAACTCCGCTTTTGGTAAAGTATTAAATCCTTTAAACGAAAAAACAGTTCCAGGTGGTTCATCCGGTGGTTCGGCCGCGGCTGTTGCTGCCGGCTTATGCCATGTTACACTGGGTTCCGATACGGGTGGTTCCATCCGTCAACCGGCTTCCTTTACAGGAACGGTTGGGTTTAAGCCAACTTACGGAAGGGTTTCACGCTGGGGTTTAATAGCTTATGCTTCTTCCTTCGATCAAATAGGGCCCATCACCAAATCGGTAGATGACGCAGCGTTGTTGCTTGAGGTTATGGCGGGCAAAGACGAGTACGATACAACCGCTTCGCAAAAAGAAGTAGGGAATTACGTTGCGGCACTGAACGAAAAAAAGAACTATAAAATTGCTTACCTGAAAGAATGTGTCGAATCTGAAGGATTGGATCCTGAAGTGAAAAAACAGACTTTGGCGGCCCTGGATAAATTAAAAACTTCGGGTCATATGGTAGAAGGCGTTGATTTTCCTTACCTGGATTTTTTGGTGCCGACTTACTATGTATTAACTACCGCTGAAGCTTCCTCAAACCTGTCGCGTTTTGATGGAGTGCATTTTGGTTATAGGAGTCCTAACGCTACCGACCTGGAAAGCACCTATAAAAAAACACGCAGCGAAGGTTTTGGAAAGGAAGTGAAACGCCGCATTATGCTGGGTACTTTTGTGTTGAGCGCCGGATATTATGACGCCTATTACAGCAAAGCGCAAAAAGTAAGAAATAAGATCCGCCAGAAAACACGCGACATTTTATCTCAATACGATTTTATTGTCACCCCATCTACTCCCGGGACAGCCTTTGAATTTGGAAAGAACAGCGCCGACCCGATTAAAATGTACCTGGAAGATATTTTTACCGTACAGGCCAATATAGCTGGCTGCCCTGCTATTTCGGTTCCTAACGGTACGCATAGTAATGGCCTGCCAATAGGTTTGCAAATTATGGGACGTGATTTTGAGGAAGGAAATTTATTGAACTTAGCAAAACAGATTTAAGAACCGACAACAGGGACTAATTGACTAAAGGGATCGAAGGGACTGAATGATATAAGGGTATAAACAACAAACCCGAAACTAAAAACAAGGAACAACAAATGCCAATAACAGTAGATAGCGTCATTGACGCGTTAAAATATGTAGATGATCCGGATCTTAAAAAAGACCTGGTAACTCTTGGAATGATTAAGGATGTAGTAGTGGATGGAAAGAATGTGGCGTTCACCGTTGTACTCACCACACCGGCATGTCCTATGAAAGACATGATCCACAACGCCTGCATCAATGCCATTAAACATTATGTAGATAAGGAAGCGGTAGTGAATGTGAATATGACTTCCAATGTAACCACTACCCGCGATAAAGATTTGGGTACACTTTCTAAAGTAAAGAACATCATTGCTGTAGCTTCAGGAAAAGGTGGTGTAGGAAAATCAACCGTATCGGCAAACCTGGCTGTGGCCCTGGCCAAGCAAGGAGCCGCTGTTGGTTTAGTAGATGCTGATATTTATGGCCCGTCGCAAACCATTATGTTTGATGTGCAGAACGATATGCCCGGAAAATCGGAATACGAAGGCAAACCAAAAATGAAACCGGTTGAGAGTTATGGTGTAAAATTAAACTCTGTTGGTTTTTTAGCTGGTCCCGACCAGGTGATTGCCCTGCGCGGACCAATGGCTTCAAAAGCGTTGACCCAATTATTTACCGATACCAACTGGGGCGAATTGGATTATTTAATTGTTGACCTGCCTCCGGGAACCGGCGACATTCAAATTACCTTATGCAGCACGGTTCCCATTACAGGCGCGGTGATTGTGAGTACACCGCAACAGGTTGCCCTGGCTGATGCGCGAAAAGGAATTGCATTGTTTAAATTACCTGCTATCAATGTGCCTGTGTTGGGAATCGTTGAGAACATGGCTTATTTTACGCCGGAAGAATTGCCCGACAATAAATATTTTATTTTTGGAAGGGATGGCGCTAAGAACCTGGCAACTGAATTGAACTTGCCACTTTTAGGACAAATTCCTTTGGTACAAAGCATTCGTGAAGCCGGCGATGCAGGCCGCCCTGCCATTTTGCAGGAAACCACACCGCAAGCACTGGCTTTCAGGGAAATGGCTCAGAATGTGGCGCAACAGGTAGCGATATTAAATGCTGCTAAACTAAAAGAACAGCCTGCTTCTGTTTAGTCCGGAATATGTGCTTAAAATGTCTTTATCGGTAGGTCAATGATCTGCCTTAATAATTAGATTGGCGCAAATTTATCTGATCCTATGAAACAATTCTTCTCGTTCATTTTTTTGATTTTCTCATTATATGCTACGTCTCAGGTTAAATCTGAATTTGGACCGGAAAGTGTTCCGGCAAAAGATCAGATCTTGAATGAAGTATTAGGTGGGAATGAAAGTTATATCTATGTTCATAAAACAAATTCAGAAGAAAAAGAGATAATACATTACATCCAAAAAGTTGATAGGAAAACATTATTGCCAGTTGAGTCTAAGGAAATAATTCTGGAAGAAAATGATTATAAAATGGAAGTAAATAAACTTGCATATTATGATGACGAATTAGTTGCTTTTGTTACAAAAAGGTTTAAGCGAACTAAAACATTTATCCTGACAACAGTAACCTATGATTTAAATACGTTGACTAAAATAAAAGAAACTCAATTGGAAACATTTAATGAAAAACCAATCATTGAGGTTAAAGCTAGCCCCGATCAATCAAAAGTTGTAATTAAACGTTATGCTCAAACTACAGATTTTTTAGTTTATGATATGGTAAAAGGCTCAAAAATCTGGGAAGGAACCAGTAACCAAACTTTAAACAGTAGTGATCCTATTTATAGAAAGGCTAATGTATTCTACGATGCAACGAAAAACGCCGACTGCTTTGAAACGGACAATGATGGAAATATTCATTATGCATTTTCAAAAACTAACACGGGTAACCAGTCAGTAGAAGATCTGCATTATACTTTCATAAGTATAAACAACAGCCAACTCAAAGATCATTTAATTAACGCCGATTATCTTTTTAATTTTTATGATCCTGTCCTGTCTTTCTCAGGGAATAAAAAAGTTTTAGTGTCCTGTATTTTTGCAGAATACGATCCTAACAAAACAAGTGGAAAACATGCAGGATTTTTAAATTGCACCATTGATAATGGTAGTTTTTTAGTCCTTTCCAAAAAATTTACTGATTTTTCTCAACTTAATTCTAGCGGAGACCAGGTAAATAATCCTAAAAAGTTAAGTAGATCAATGCAAATTGATGAATCGCATTCTTATGGAAATGCTACTGTTCTTATTGGACATAAGGAAAGGAATATTGCAGTAAACCAATATAATTCATCCTCGTCGGCTCTCGATTATACTATTGCGTTTCATTTTGATTTTTTTGTTGTAAAGGTAAACCAAAACTCGGAAATAGAATTTTTTAAACAATTACCCTTTAGATCGAGAATAAACCATGGAGTAGGGCCACCTCATTTACTTAAACAATATGTAGCTATGATAGATAATGATTATTTGTTTTTATTTCAAAATGAGCACCCTGAAACTACAAAAATTATAGACAATAATGATAAGGAGTCGGAGTTGTTTGAAGTAACCGATGGAGCAAAGCATCTTGTTTGCAATAAGCTGAACTTAAAAGATGGGGTAAATAGCCGAAGCATTATAGAGATGCCTCCAAAAAATAAGTTTAATCCTATCCCTGAATTAAAATATCAACTAGGAAGGCCAAAAGGTTCGGTTATCTTTAATAAGTTAAACAAAACGCTTTATCTTCCAATTGGCTGGGGAGGTAGGATGGAAAGGATACTTAAAGTTAATTTAGAATGAAAAAGCTCCTCTCCGATCGGGGAGGAGCTTTTTTTGTTTATGATTTTATTTTGAGTTTAGCCGAAGGAATTGAAATGATACTGCCATCTGGTTTCCTTACTTTAATATTGTCAATATAAGCTACCTGTCCCGGTCTCATGTTATCCAATGCTAGTTTGGCCTGGCTCGACAGGTTATTACCCTGGCAAGTTGCATTTCCACCGCCTTGCACCCAAACTTCAAAACTTGTCACTACAAAATTAACAGGAAACATAAAACCTACTGATTCTGCTCCAACACCGCCTATCAGTTTTATTTCACTTTTGGTAAATTCCAAGTTGGAAGTTGCCAATTTGCCGCCTAATTTAAGGTAAGGAGGAGGAATGTCTTTAACCCTGAAAATTTTTGGAGGGCCTTGCTGCTGGTAAGCACCATTTACCTTTGCCGCAACAGATACGGTGCAGGTTCCCGCAGATTTTACAGTAATGACGTATTTGCCGGCTGCGGTTTGTGTAGCAATTGCTCCGCAGCCATTTACAGTTACTTTTAAATCGGCAGGCGAAAAGCCCGCGCAGGATGCTGTAACCGGGTTGTTGATGCCGCCCGCGTAAAATATGTTCATGTTATCGGCAGCCACAGCTGTAAAAGGAGGAGCAACCGTGTAAGCATAATCAAAAGGATAATACTCATCTTCGCCCCTTGGATTTTTGTAAACAATAACCCCATTCAGGTTCTTCTGTCCTGTAGCATTGGTCATGGTTTCGTATTTGCCCATGCCGTCCATAATGGATACGGAATTTCCGGGTACAGATAGTTTGTTGGTTACAGGGTCAACTGTAGCGCCAACTAATACTTTCATTCTTTCGGAAGTGAGTTCGGTGCTGGATGCACCCAAAACAATGTCCGCTTTAAAAGGTTGTCCGGCTAATACATAGGCCGATGGAGAAATAACCTTGGCCGATAATTTATTGATTTTAAATACAAATTTGCTTGATGCCTCAGCAAACACATGTAAAAATTCGGATTCTACATTTTTCATGTCGGCCTGGATCTTATCCAGGTTCGTAATTACAGCCGCCATAGGCATATGGTAAAAATTCTCGAGCTCCCAGTTCAGTTTCACGCCATCGTTCACCACGTTCCGGTCAACGGGCTTAATGTTGGATAGTTTTTGTTTTAAGGTGCTAATGCTTTCCGCATCCAGTTTTGTCTTACTGTCTTTCTGCATATTATCCACTAAAGCGAGCAAATCCGTATGAAGCTTTGTGAGCTTTTCACGCAGATCTTTTGCCGAATATTTTGTGGCAATAGGGTTTGCCGCATCCGAGCCAATGAGTAAATGGGTTGGTTTATCGTAATCATCCAGCCTGTCCATAAACCGCAACTGCGATGTATCTTTTTTATCAAGACCTTCTGTTTTTTGAACAACCAACAGTTTCATGCTGTCAATATAAGCATCCACCACGCGAATGGCTTTTTGGGTTTCGATGGATTTAAGCAAATAGGGTTTGGCTTCGTAATTGCCATCATTGACGTAGGCTTCAAATGCCTTCTTTACGCGGGCATTGTTCTCATTCAGGATGTTCTTTGATTTTCCTATGCTTTCGTCAACCATAACGAAGCCTTGCAGGATTTGTTTGGAAACGTTTAGGGCCAGCAGAGCGGTGAGTACTAAGTACATCATCCCGATCATTTTTTGTCGTGGAGTTTCTTTGCCTGAGCTCATAAGTAGTAAATTTTAGTGAATAGTGTTTAGTTAGTTTGGTTGCCTTTATAATGAGCGTTTAAAAAAATAGTAACAGCAGGTGTGTAAATATTTATTTTTGGTCGCCTTTATTTATGTAAAATAGAGGCTTATCTTTGTTTAAATAATTGGTTATGCAGGTATTTAAATTTGGCGGCGCATCGGTAAAAGATGCAGATGGTGTAAAGAATGTAGCGGAAGTTTTAAAACAATTCCCTGGTGAAAAAACAACGGTGGTTATTTCGGCAATGGGAAAAACAACCAATGCCCTTGAGCGCCTGGCAAAAGCTTTTTTTTATAAAACGGAGGATGCTGAACCGGTGCTGGAAGAAATAAAAGCATATCACTTTGACATCTGTCACCATTTATTTCCGTCGCCCTCGCACATTATTTATACCGACCTTGAAAATACGTTTGTTGAGCTGCACTGGGCCATTGAGGATGAACCAACGCATGGTTTTGATTTTGAGTACGACCAGATCGTGAGTATTGGCGAGGTGCTTTCCACTAAAATTGTTTCGGCTTATTTAAATGAAATTGGCTTAAAAAACAAATGGGTAGATGTCAGGGGTCTTGTACAAACCGATAACAGCTACCGTGAAGGGAAGGTTGATTTTGAACTGACACACAAATTGATTGAACGCGACCTGCAGCCGGTATTTAATATCTTTGACCTTGTCATCACTCAGGGCTTTATTGGAGGCACTTCCGAAAACTTTACCACAACCCTTGGGCGCGAAGGGTCTGATTATACCGCTTCTATTATTGCCTATTGTTTAAACGCAAAAAATGTTACCATCTGGAAAGATGTACCGGGCGTCTTGAATGCCGATCCCAAATGGTTTGCTCACACAAAAAAAATTGATGAGCTCTCGTATCACGATGCGATTGAGCTTACTTATTATGGGGCTACGGTCATTCACCCAAAAACCATTAAACCGCTTCAAAACAAAAACATACCCCTGTATGTTAAGTCGTTTTTAAAACCCAAGGACGAGGGAACAATTATCAGGGATGGCGAAAAACGCCTGAATATACCGTCCTATATTTTTAAGGTCGACCAGGTGCTCATCTCCATTCAGCCCAAGGATTTTTCTTTCATAGCAGAAGATAACCTGAGCGATATTTTTGAGCTATTCTCCAGGCACGGCGTTAAAATTAACCTCATGCAGTTATCCGCCATCAGCTTTTCGGTTTGCTGCGATGATCCTGCTGACAAGATAAAGGGCCTGGTATCAGAATTGCAGTCACAATTTAAGGTACTTTACAACTCGGGATTGGAATTAATGACAGTGCGCTACTATACACAGGATACAATTGATGCGCTGACTAAAAACAAGGTCATTTTGCTGGAACAACGCAGCAGGTTCACCGTACAAATGGTCATGAAAAACGAAACGGATTGAGTATATTTATAAAACGTAATTTTTGCCATGGCTCTTAAAACAGAAAATATAGGCGCGCCTCCCGGAACATTGTATTACAATGGCGAAGAGCGTACGGAGAGGATTAAAATTACATTGATAGAATATAACGATACTGAGTTCTATGAAGAAGAGTTTTACGACCTTTCCGATTGTATCTCGCACGTAGAGCCTAATATGGTAAAATGGATCAATGTGGAAGGTTTGCACAAACCCGAGTTGATTGAGGCCATTGGTAAGATTTACAACATCCATCCCTTAACCCTGGAAGATATTGTTCACGTTGACCAACGCCCTAAGTTTGAAGATTACGACCATTATGTGGTAGCCATTATGAAAATGATTAGCTATACCACCGAAGTAAGGTCGGAACAACTGGCCATTGTGCTTTGCGAAAATACGGTCATTTCTTTCCAGGAACCGCATAGTGGCGACGCCTTTGACATTATACGCACAAGATTGCGCCAGGCAAAAGGCCGCGTAAGAAAACTTGGCGCCGATTACCTGGCCTATGCTTTAATGGATGCTGTAGTGGATTGCTATTTTACAGCTATAGAAAAAATTGGTGACAAAGTTGAGGAAATAGAAGAAGAGATCATTAGTCAATCCAATAAAAAATCATTGATGGACCTCTACCATTTAAAACGTGAAATGATCTACCTGCGCAAACAGGTTTGGCCAATGCGCGACATGGTGAATAACATGATCCGTTCGGAAACCACGCTCATTAACCCGGCCAGCGATGTTTTCCTTCGCGATTTAAGCGACCATGTAACCCGAATTATTGATACCGTTGAAACCTACCGCGATTTGTTGTCGGGTATTATGGATATTTATTTAAGCACCAATGCCAACCGCATGAATGAAGTGATGAAAGTGTTAACGATCATGTCGTCCATTTTTATTCCGGTGACGTTTATTGCGGGAGTTTATGGAATGAATTTCGACAATATGCCCGAGCTGCACACCAGGAATGGCTATTTTATTACCTGCGGAGTGATGGGCGCCATCATCATTGGCCTGGTTATTTATTTCAAACGTCAGAAGTGGATGTAGAATTGCTCTGCATTGTTCTGCATAAACTATCCTAGCTCAAATTATAATACACCCTCAGGCCCACACCGTGCTGCATTTTAAAGGATGGCGCATAACCCAGGCCAATACGGTCGTATGAAGGAGCATATAAAAGCTGAATGGTGTATTTTGGGTTAATGGTAAGGTGGAGGCCTATTCCGCCAAAAGCACCAATGCCGGCACCTATAAAATATTTGGCAGCATAGTAATTGTACGGGGGTTGTTGATAAGCCGTCATTAAATCAATGTAAATATTATTTTGTCCACCATTATTATCGCTGGTTAACAATGCCTGATTTTTTTGAGCTTTGGAAAGAATAAAATTCAACCCACCTTCTACCATTAAGTTCAGTTTTTCGTTGTTGCCTATAATACGTTGGTAACCCAGTTGAAACATCAGGCGCTGTTCGGCCCCTACAATGGTAAATTGGTTTTGTTTGGCCTGGCTTGTAAACCCATTGCTGGTAGTGGTTGAACTGATGGTGAATTTTCCATTTACCGATATCTTCGTTCCGTTAATATTTAAGGTGATGTTCGACTTTTTATTCACCTGGTAACGCATATTTAAACCCACCAGGTAGGTGGTAGTATATTTTAAATTAAAAGGCATGTCCTGCTCATTAAAATACCAGTCTTTATGATCTACATTTAATAACTGGGCAATTAGGTCGGTGCCGCCGTTGCCACCACCATACACATTTACAATCTGGTTATACAGTACGCTGTTTGCAAAACTATTGCGTTGTCCGTTTTGGTCAAAGCCGTAACCGTCGTATAAATAAGCGGTACTTTTATTGGCCCAGTAAGCACCCACAATTAAACCCAAATGAAAGGTTTTACGAAGACGGGGTTCTCCTGATGTGCTATCCGCTACATTGTTGTCGTTTTCCTGGGCTTTGGAAATAAAGGTTGAAAAGCAAAGGCAAGTCAGTAAAACCGTAATAAGCGGTTTGTAAAAGGTACATTTCATACCCAAAAATAAATTAAATATTTAGTTAAAAGTCATAATAGGTGTTAATAATGACCTGCCTTCATCATTAAATGAGAAGTAAAAGAGGAACGATCGATCAATTCATCGTTTTTTCAACAGCTAGCATGAGCTGCTTGCGGGCCAAAAAAATCCTGCTTTTTACCGTCCCTAATGGCAATTGCATTTCCTGGGCAATCTCTTCATATTTATAACCGTTGTAATAGCGGGTGAAAGGTATTTTATATTGGTCGTCCAGTTTTTCAATTTTTTTGAGAAGATCTTTTGAGTTTATCCTCGATTCGGTAATATCCTGGTAATTGTCTTTCCAGGCACGCATCATGGCCATATCCGCGTTGGTTTGTATAAGCTGTTTTGTTTTTACAGCGCGGCGGTATGAATTAATGAATGTGTTTTTCATGATGGTAAACAACCATGCTTTTAAATTGGTGCTGTCTTCAAATTTTGTACGGTAGCTAATGGCCTTTACATAGGTATCCTGCAAAAGGTCAAGCGCATCATCGGTATTATGGGTAAGGCTTAAAGCAAAATTTTTTAAAGATTGCTTTTCATTAACAAGGCGTATATTAAATTCAACAGCAGTCATAATTTTAAACTATTTTGTTTAATTAAATAATGTAAATGTTAAACAAATATATTAATTTGTTTAAATGTTTTTAAATATAATTAAACAAAAATTATTTAAATTGTTGATTGTCAACAAAATATAAAATAATAGGAGAGCGTTTCAAATATACGCAACAGCAACTATTTTGGATTTTAAAACAAAGTTATTTTGTTTGCCAGGCAGACTATTGCTTTAGTATTTGCGTTTATAGCGGGATAAGTGGTATTAATAAATTGTGAATAGATAGAATTTGAGACTGCTCTCTCAACCTTAGTAATTAATTAACTTCGGGCAAAAATTAAAACTATGTTTCAGGAACTAAGTGAACAAGAAGAATTAAGAAGAAACAAATTAGCCGAGCTGAAAAAGTTAGGGATCGATCCGTATCCGGCCGATGAATTTAAAGTAAATGTTACGGCGAAGGATATTAAGGAAAATTACGAACGTGATAAGTTAAATTACAAGGATATAAAATTTGCCGGCCGCATTATGAGTGTGCGCGATATGGGAAAAGCGGCCTTTGCGGTGTTGCAGGACAGTACCGACCGTATGCAGATTTATGTTCGCCGCGATGATATTTGCCCGGATGAAAATGATAAAACCCTGTACGATATTGTCTGGAAAAAATTAATAGACCTTGGCGATATCATTGGTATTGAAGGGTATGTGTTTACTACCAAAACAGGTGAGATCTCCGTACATGTTACGTCTTTTAAACTATTAAGCAAATCATTGAAACCATTGCCGGTTGTAAAAACCGATGCGGATGGAAATGCCTTTGATGAAGTAACAGATCCTGAGTTTCGTTACCGCCAGCGTTATGTGGATCTGATTATCAATCCCGATGTAAAACGCACCTTTGAACAGCGTACCAAGATCATCAATACCATACGCCAGTTTTTAAATGATGGTGGGGCATTGGAAGTTGACACCCCCGTGTTGCAGTCTATTCCTGGTGGCGCTACGGCCCGCCCGTTCTTAACGCATCACAACGCCTTGAATATTCCTTTGTATTTACGTATTGCCAACGAGTTGTATTTAAAACGTTTGATCGTTGGTGGTTTCGACTGGGTGTACGAGTTTAGCCGCAATTTCCGTAACGAGGGAATGGACCGTACCCATAATCCTGAGTTCACGATCCTGGAATTTTATGTGGCTTACCGTGATTATTTCTGGATGATGAACACCACTGAAAAATTGCTGGAAAAAATTGCGACCGATCTGCATGGTACAACCGAACTAACGGTAGGCGATAAAACCATTAATTTTGCAGCCCCGTTCAAACGCATCTCTATCTTCGACTCTATTAAAGAAAATACAGGGATTGATGTGAGCAAAATGGATGAGGCGCAATTAAGAGACGTTTGCAAACAGCTGCACCTGGAAATTGACAATACCATGGGTAAAGCCAAGCTCATTGATACCATCTTTGGCGAAAAATGCGAAGGTACTTACATTCAGCCAACCTTTATTACCGATTACCCGGTAGAGATGAGCCCGCTGACCAAAAAACACCGTTCGCAGGAAGGCCTGGTAGAGCGTTTTGAATTAATGATCAATGGAAAAGAAATCGCGAATGCCTATTCGGAACTAAACGATCCGCTCGATCAGCGCGAACGTTTTGAAGAGCAGGTGAAATTAATGGAGCGTGGTGACGATGAAGCCATGTTTATTGATTACGATTTTTTACGGGCGCTTGAATATGGTATGCCTCCTACAGCGGGTATTGGCATTGGCATTGACAGGCTTTGCATGTTGATGACAAATCAACCTTCCATCCAGGATGTATTATTGTTCCCGCAAATGCGCCCCGAAGTAAAAGCAGTAGAAACGGAAGAATTAAATTAAGCCATATGCGCAACATCGTTTATTATATTTTAGCTTTTATAAGCCTTGCGGTTGTGTCTTGTAAAAACACACCCGAGGTTGTAGAGCAAAAAAAACCAAGGATCTTTCCTGAATATCATCTTGAGCTGGATGAGATCATCCGCTCAAAGGAAGGAGTGATAAGGGGAGTAGACCTTAACAGCAAGGCCAATTTAATTACGACAACCGAAACCAAACAGCCTTCGGATGTGGATGAGGATTACCTGTATTTTGAATATAAGATTGATAGCGTGACGAATTATTCGGTTACCTACAACTTAAACAAAGACAGCCTGGACGAAGTGGAAGTACAGATCAACTGCAGCGACCTTGACTTAAGCTCAAAGCTGTTCAACGACCTTAAAACCTATTACGAGAAAAAGCTGCCTAACCCAACCGAGGATAAAGGCTTTGTGGTATACAACTGTTTTGAAGGGCAACGCAAACCGTTTGTGGTTTCCTTAACCGATAACAGTACGCCAAACATGGGGATCATTAACCTGCTTATTTATAAGGATAAGTAATTCAACAAGACCTGTCAGGCTTTTAAAACCTGACAGGTCTTGTTTACTTTAATAATACTGGTAAAGCAGCTTTACAATGCGAATGCTTTTATTATTAGGATCTCTTATCAAATAGGAATTTACTTTTTTATTGGCATCGGTCACATAGCTGAGCTCCTTTAACAATACATTGTTCTTATATTGTTTTTCTGTCAATAAGCAATCATTCGCATCGTATTCATAAGTTCGTTTTTCTTCCACATCGGCACCGTTCACATTGGTTTTGTAAGTAGCGCTGGTTAGCTGTGCCTTGTTGTTATAGGTAAAACTACTTTGTTGGGTGATCCAGGTAACAATGTACTGCTCGTTAATGCTAACAACCTGTCCGGCATCGTTAAAAGTATAGATGATCTCTTTATACGGGCGGCCTTCATCGTTCTTGCAAATCTTTTTATACTGGTTCTTGCCGGTTGGCTGATACTGAAATGATTCTTCGCTGATGAGAGATTGAGTTCCCAGCTTAAAATTATATTTTTCGGGCGATACATTGGTTTCCTTAAACCGTTTTTCTTTTTCCAGCTTTCCGTCGGCGGTGTAATCGTAGTAATAACTTTCGTAATACGATCCGTCGTTATAGCGTTTTAATTTAAGGTCGCGCGCATCGTTGTAAAAATAATTGGTCGACACCGTATCGTACACATACTCATTTTTGGTGTAGGAATAACCGTTACTAACCTTTTTACGATGGCGGTACACCGGGCCCGATTGATATTCTTTTTGAATGATCTTATTAATGGTGGTGTAATAAAAACGTGTGAGCTTACCATGGGTGTTAAATTCATAATAATTTAGTAAGCCTTTATCTTCGGCAACCTGCAGGTCTTTTTTGTCGAGAATGTCAAAGGTAATGGACTTTATTTTCTGGTCCTTAATGTATTGCGTATTGAAAGGAAGCTGGCTTTCAAAAGCCGATTCGGCCAGAGGAATTAATGTTTGAGAAAGGAGGGATGAGTTATGAGACATGAGGAATAATAAAATTGTGATTATCCATAACTTGTCAGGCTGAGCGGAGTCGAAGCCTTTTACATATCTGAAAAGATTTATAATTTTATTATGTAGTGCCTTCCTCAATTTGCTTTAACGCTTCTTCTACAGATTCGGTTGGTAACCGGCAACTATTGTTTATGCAAACATAGATGCTTGTTTTTCCATCAACATACCTGTCTTTTAACAAAGGCAGATCCGAGATTTTGTCGCTTAAAGCAAATATCACATTTGGTGGCGTTTGTTTATAAAGCGCCTGTATTTTTTCATTAACACTTTTACCAACAATCACCACTTCGGTTTGAAGCTTTATTTTTTGCAGCAATAATATGGCCCAATTGCTGTATCCGGGACCGTAAGCCTCTATTTCGTTTATGACAGACCGGAGCAAATTCTTAGAGATCCGGAGATAGTCGGAATCATCGAAATATACCGAAAGCACATTCAGATTAATAGCCATTTGTGAGCTGGAAGCGGGGATCACATTATCGCTCCATTCGGCTTTCCGCACCACCAGTTTTTCTTCCGACGAATCGGTGTAATAGAATGTAGCATCCTGCTCCACATAAAAATACCCGAGCGCATAATCCGCAAGAGTTTTTGCTTTCAGCAACCAGTCTTCATCAGCCGATACCAGGTATATTGCCATAAATGCGTCGATCACAAAAGCGTAATCATCCAAAAATCCGCCGATCTGCGTTTTGGCGTTTTTAGTGCGTAAAATTTTTCCGTTCGCCAAACAAAAGTTTGAAGCCAGGTAATTTGCATTGGCCATTGCCAGTTCCTTAAAGTCGGGTTCGTCAAATACCAGGTAGGCCTCTGCCAAGGCCTTACACAGCAACCCATTCCAGGAGGCCAGCACTTTGTTATCGAGGCCAGGCCTTACGCGCTTTTCCCGCTCTTTTAACAGGACCTGTTTGCAAACCTGTATCTTTTGGTTCAGTTCTTTTACAGTAAGATGGTATTTTACCGCAATCATGGCATCATCCCTGTCGCGCATCAATACATAATTGTCGTCTTCCCAGTAGCCGGTTTCATTCACACAATAATAATCGGCAAACACTTCAAAATCATCCTGCAAGAATTTATACAGTTCTTCTTTTTGCCATACATAATATTTTCCTTCCACACCTTCGCTATCGGCATCCAGCGCCGAATAGAAACCAAATTGCTCATTCGTCAGTTCCCGTTTAATGAAATCAACAGTTTCATAAACTACCTGCTTGTATAAGGCTGTATTGCTTTGTTTATACGCCTGGGTGTATAAGCTAATGAGCTGTGCATTATCGTACAGCATTTTTTCGAAGTGAGGTACTTTCCAGTACAGGTCGGTGCTGTAGCGCGCAAAACCGCCACCCAGCTGGTCATAAATGCCTCCCCAGGCCATTCTGGTCAATGTCAGGTCAAGGTGTTTTTTCACCTGTGGGTCATTTTCAAAATAGCTGTAATGCAGTAAAAATAAATAATTGTTGGGTAACGGAAATTTTGGCGCGCGGTTGGGACCGCCGTAATCCTTATCAAAAGCCTGTTTCCATTTATTTACCGAATTGCTAAGGCTTAGCATATCGAAAGCTACATCTTCATTTTCTTTCGGGATCTCCAGTTGCTCCAGTCCGGCAGTTAAGTTAGCGGCATATTCATAGGCTTTATCAGCATTGGTATTGAACAGGTCGGCCAAATTAGTCAATACATTTACCCACTGGTGTTTTGGAAAATAAGTTCCTCCGTATATGGGCCTGCCATCGGGTAGGGCAAAGCAATTCAAAGGCCAGCCGCCTTGCCCGGTCATGAGTTGCACAGCTCCCATGTATACCATATCAATATCGGGTCGCTCTTCACGGTCGACTTTGATATTGATAAAATGCTTGTTCATGATAGTTGCTACAGCCTCATCCTCAAAACTTTCATGCTCCATCACATGGCACCAATGACAGGCGCTGTAGCCAATACTCACCAAAATAAGTTTATTTTCAGTTTTAGCCAGTGCCAGGGTTTCATCGTTCCAGGCATACCAGTTAACCGGGTTGTTGGCATGTTGGAGTAAGTAAGGGCTACTTTCGTATATGAGGTTATTGGCCATAGTAAATAGATTAATGATTAAAGATACAAGATGAAAGATCAGGGATAATAAATCTTGAATCTTTTATCCTGTATCTTTTAATCTAGTTCAAAAAAGGATTATTCATTCTCTCAAAACCAACCGTAGTCGCCATGCCATGGCCGCTATAAACTTTCATGCTGTCGCCCAGGGGAAAGAACTTGTCTTTGATAGATCGTATTAAGGTATCATGGTTTCCCATTGGCAGATCGGAACGGCCAATGCTGCCATAAAACAGCACATCGCCACCAATAATAAAGCCGTCTTTTTGGTTATAAAAGGAGATACTTCCCGGTGAGTGCCCCGGTGTATGCATGGTTTGCAGTTCCGAATGGCCAAATTTTATCACATCACCTTCTTTAATAAAAGCGCCGGGCATTGGGCTTTGTTCTACCGGAATGCCATACATATCGGCCGTTGCCTGGTGTTTTTCAATAAAGTACACATCATCCTTATGCACTTCGGGCAGTAAGGCATAGGTATCATGAATGTATTTATTGCCGTTTATGTGGTCAACATGGGCATGGGTTAGGATTAACCGTACCGGTTTTAACGTTTTTTCTGAAATAAAATCACTTAATTTTTTATGCTCCCCGGCGCTGGTATTGCCCGGGTCAATAATAACGCATTCTTTGGTCTCATCCCATAAAATATAGGTGTTTTCCTGGAAAGGGCCAAAGGTAAAATAGTGTATGTTTATCATGATTTTTTTTGCTAAATTTAAGGCTTATTATCCAATTTTTTTAAATGAAGCGGTTACTCTCTTTCTTTTTCCTACTGGTATGTATTAAAACTACCTACGCGCAATTCTATTATGGCTCACAGTTGGAATTTGGAAAAAACCGGATGCAGTATCAATCCTTCAACTGGACTTATTTCGACTTTGAGCGTTTCCGTGTTTATTTATACGAGGGCGGACAGGAAATTGCACGCTATGCGGCTGTGTCTATGAACAGGCAGTTACCGGTGATGGAGAAGCGTTTGGATTTTCAACTGGACGATAAAGTAGATGTCATTGTTTATAATAACCAGAACGATTTTAAGCAGAGCAACATTGGTCTTGCTAACGAAGAAACCGGTAACATTGGTGGTGTAACGCGCATTATCGGCGATAAGATCTTTATTTATTTTAATGGCTCCCATGCCGACCTTGATCGCCAGATCCGCGCGGCGCTGGCCGAGCTCATGATAGACCAGATGATGTACGGTGGCCGCACCAGGGATATTGTCCGCAACTCTACCTTATTAACACTTCCCGATTGGTTCAAGAGCGGGTTGGTAGCCTATATTTCCGAAGGCTGGAACTCCAGCATTGATAACAGGGTAATGGATGCCATACAAAACGACCGTTTCCTGAAATTTAACAGGCTTACTGGCAAAGATGCAACACTGGCCGGCCATGCCATGTGGTACCACATTGCTTCTGAATTTGGCGAAGCGGTGATCCCTAATTTACTTTACATGACCAAGGTAAGCCGTAACCCTAACAATGCGTTTGTGTATGTGCTGGGTGTTTCGGTGCAAAACATGACGGTGGAGTTTACCGATAAATTTGCCAAGCGTTATTTTGATTACAGGGACAGCACCCGCAAAAACCCGGTGAACGAATCGGTGCTCAAGAAGCAAAAGAAATCGAGGCATTACTACCAGTTAAAAGTAAGCCCCGATGGACAAAAGATCATTTACGCGACCACCGAAATGGGACAGCATAAAGTATGGCTTAATACCATTGGCGAAAAAAAGAGCAAGCGTTTATTAAAACTTTATCCTAAGTTGGAACGCCTGGAAGATAACAGTTATCCTTTGCTGGGCTGGCATCCCAATAACTCCATCATTGCCATGATCTATGAGCGAAAGAATATTTTAAAACTGCATACCTACGATACCGAATCAAAAGAAAAAGTAAAGCGCCCTATTACCGGGTTCGAAAAAGTAAATAGTTTTTCTTTCTCGCACGATGGCAAAAAAATGGTGATGAGTGCGGTGAAAAAAGGAAAAGGTCAGTCGGATATTTTTATTTATACACTAAACTCCGGTGGTATTGAGCAAATTACCAACGACTCATGGGATGATAATAACCCGGTGTTTGTAGATAACTCAAAAGGGATCTTGTTTGAATCGAACCGCACGCATGATACCATTAAAGCCAACGAGGACGCAAAGTTGTATCTTAATTTCTCCAAAAATAACGATGTGTTCTTTTATAATGCGGCCAGCAAATCAACCTTGTTATACAGGGTAACCAATACACCCGATGTGAACGAAGTGCAACCGCAGGAATACAGCAAAGGTGTGATCTCCTATTTAAGCGAAGTAAATGGGGTGTATAACCGCTTTATCGGCGTTCAGGACAGTTCTATTTCGTTTGTAGATACCACAGAGCACTACCGTTACTTTTACAATTCGAAACCAATTACCAACTACCAACGCAACATCCAGGAACACCAGGTAAATACACGCTTCACCACCTTTGCCGAAATTATTACGGATAACAATAAGGAAAAACTGCTGGTTACTTCGTTAACACCTACGGCTTCGGTGCAGCAAAAACGCCTGCATAAAACCTGGTTCAAATCTACACAGCGCCTGAGCATTTCTGATCCTGAAAAGATAAACATTGTGAATCCTGTAAGGAAAGATGTGGATGTAAGCCCTCAGAAAAAAGATACCACCTTGAAAAAGAACGAAGGAATTGATTTTGATAATTACAACATCAATGGCGATCATAAAAAAGACCCGCCTAAGAATAATACGCCGGTTAATAGCAATTCGTCTTCCCTTGCAAACAATAATCCTCAACCGGTGGCAAGTTCGGCCGATGAATTGCATTTTCCTATCCAGCAAAATTATTATACCAACTTTAAAACCGACCAGGTGGTTTCACAACTCGATAATTCTTTCCTGGGAACCAGTTACCAGCGTTTTGCCGGTGGCGGAAGCCCGGTTTATTTAAACCCGGGACTGAACGTATTGTTTAAAATAGGCTTAAGCGACCTGTTTGAAGACAAACGCATTGTAGCTGGTTTCCGGATCTCGGGAACACTGGATAATGAATATTTACTAAGTTGGGAAAACAGGATCAAGAGGGTTGACAGGCAATTGGTATTGCACCGCCAATCATTTTTAAAAGTAAACGGTTATGCCGGTGTTTCAAAAATCCAGACACACGATGCCCGCTACTCCTGGAAGATCCCTTTCAATGAAGTATCAGCTACGCGCATCTCCATCATGTACCGTAACGACAGGACCGTGTTTGCCTCGGTTGGCGATGTGAGCCTGGCTACGCCGAATGTGTACGATAATTACGGCGGCGCTAAAGTTGAATATATTTTTGATAATACCCGTAAGCGCGGGTTGAACTTATACAATGGCACCCGTTTTAAATTATGGGGCGAGTACTGGCGTAAAATTAAAGAAGAGCGTCATGACCTCATTACTGCCGGCTTTGATTTCCGTAACTACAAAAAAATTCACCGTGACCTCATTTGGGCAAACCGTTTTGCAGGAGCAACATCATTAGGTACAGACAGGTTGATCTATTACATGGGTGGTGTTGACAACTGGCTCAACCCGCAGTTCGACAGAACCATTAATATTGTGAATCCTGAGCAATACCAGTTTCAAACACTGGCAACGAACGTAAGAGGTTTTAAACAAAATAAACGTAACGGAAATAATTTTGTGGTGCTGAACAGCGAATTGCGCTGGCCGATCTTTAAATATTTATTGAACAGGCCAATCCGTTCCGATTTTATTCAGAACTTCCAGATCATTGGATTCGGAGACGTTGGTATGGCCTGGTACGGTGCAAACCCTTACAGCGATGAAAATACACTGAACAAAAATGTATACCCGGGTAATCCGGTTACCTTAACCATCTATAACCAGAAAGAGCCGATCATTGGAGGTTATGGATTTGGGCTTCGTTCGCGCCTGCTGGGCTATTTTATCCGTGTTGATTTTGCATGGGGCGTAGATGATAGAAAAATTCAGAAAGGAATGACCTATTTATCATTAACGACTGATTTTTAATATAAGCATGCAAACCAAAAAACCGATGACAATAACAACTCTTTTGATCTTACTTGCTGTAGGTATAGCAGCGGGTTTTTTAAGCGGCCTGGTTGGCATAGGTGGCGGCATCATCATAGTACCGGTACTGGTTTATTTTTTGGGATTTACGCAACACCAGGCGCAAGGCACAACCTTGTTCATGTTTCTTTTACCAATTGGAATTTTAGGAATTATGAACTATCATAAAGCCGGGAATGTTGATTATAAAACAGCCTGCATAATTGCCACCACTTTTGTGTTTGGCAGCTACTTTGGCAGCAAGCTGGCCATTTCTTTGGACCAGAAAATGATTAAACAAATTTTTGGCGCCATTATGATCTTGCTTGGGGCTAAAATGTTGTTTTGGAAGTGAGGTGCTATTTTACTTTCCCTTGCGAATAGTAAACAATCTCCCAACGGCAGACTTGTTATCACTGCTTGTAAAAACCCCGCGTTCCGATCCTTTTACATCTTCAATCGAATAAAAGGCATTAGGTGCATACTGGCGTATCAATTCAACAACCTGTTCCTTATCGGTACGCCTTACAATGGTGAAGATTAGTTTCACCGGCCCAACTGCTCCGTGCCCGTCAACGATGGTGATGCCCTGGTTGCGTTTTTTTAACACATCGGTCAGGGGTATGATATCTTCGGCGGTAATAATGCGAATAATTTGTGTACCGATGGCAAGACGCTCTTCAATGTACATTCCCAAATAGGTTCCGGCGCTAAAACCCGCAGCCCAGGCTATAAAACAGGCAATGTTATCCAGGTGGCTAAATACCTGTCGCATGGCCACCAGCCAGATGAGCACTTCAAAAAAACCAAGAATGGGAACAATTTTGCGCAGGCCTTTCGAAATGAAAATATGACGGAGCGTAGCCATGGTCACATCTCCCAGGCGTGACAAAAAAATAAGGAGAGGTAAAACGACCCAGCTGAAATAATCAAACGTCATAGCCTCAAAATTACCTGTACTTTATCTTTAAAAGCCACGTTATAACATAAATTATGAAACGCCCGTTGTTCAAACAAACAACATATCGCTGGTTTATTTTTCGGTAAAAACCTGAAATTTATTTGATTGTAATTTATGGAAGAGCAAGCGCTGATACCTGACGTTAAAAAACCTTTCAGTATCTGGAGGTTTTTGAAGCGCCTCTTTCTTTCGCTGTCAATAGGTTTGATCTCTGTAGTAGGAATCAGTGTTTTGCTGGTATCTATTTATGAAGATGATGTAAAGCAGCTCATCATCAAAGAGCTGAATAAGCATTTAAAAGCGGAAGTACGCATTGACCCTAAAAATATCGATCTCACCATTTTAAGATCGTTTCCAAAATGTGCCTTAGAGTTTAAAGATTTAACGGCCATGGAGTCAAAAGAATTCAGCAGCGGCGACACCTTGTTGTTTGCAAAGCGCCTGGCGCTGGAATTTAACATAAAAGACCTGTTCAATAAAAATTACAGCATTAAGAACATTGTACTCGAAAACGCGCATTGCCGGTTGAAGGTGGATAAAAAGGGGAATGCCAATTACCTGATCTGGCGATCGGAGGGAGTAGAAACGAACAGCGACAGCTTAAACTTTGCCCTGGAAAAAATCACACTCAACGCGGTTGAGGTTTCTTACAAGAACAGTAAAGGTCGAATAAAGCTGGACGCCTCCATAAAACAGCTTGACTTTACCGGCAAGTTCAGTAACGATGATTACCTGCTTGCTTCCAAAGGAAATGCCCATGTCGAACTGTTCCAGGTTGACAAAGTAAAATACGTGAACGATAAGCAATTAAAGTTTGACATAGAGTTTGATGTCACAGGAAATAAATACACTATTAAACGATCGGAAACATCCATTAACGCAACGCAATTAGTTAGTAATGGCGCCTTTGTCATCCGGGACAGCCTGCTCTCATTGGATATTAATTTTAACGGAAAGAACCTGGACATTTCTTCGACACTCTCCTTACTGCCCGAAAAATTTCAAAACCAGATCACCGATTATAAAAGCGATGGCGAGTTTTATGCCAAAGGCGAATGTCATTATAAAAATGGACAGCCTTTGAGCCTGAGTTCCGAATTCGGTATCAGGAAAGCAAGCATTACCTATAAACCACAAAACACAACACTGAGCAATGTAAACCTTTTGGGAAGCATCAACATCGGCGATAAGCATAGCACGTTGAAACTGCAGAACATTACAGCCAACCTGAACAGTAATACCTTTTCGGGCGATGTGGAGTTGAGCAATTTTAAGGACCCCTATTTAAAATTAAAGCTTGCTGCCAATACAAAACTGGAAGAGCTTATGACCTTTTACCCGATTGATACCATACAGGAAGCCAGCGGCACCATTAACCTGACAGCCGAGATAGAGGGGTTGATAAGCGATATGAAGGCAAATGCGTATAGCCCTGATATTAAGGCCAGCGGCCAGGTTGTATTGGGTAATTTGAAGGCAAAATTCAAACACTCCGACAAAGAAATGAACATTCCGGAAGGTGAATTGAAATTAAACAACCGTTACCTGAATGTGTACAACTTAAAGTTCATCAATGGCACTTCGGATGTGATGCTGGTAGGGGAGATGCCAAACTTTTTGGGATACCTGTTCGACCCTTCAACCCCATTGACTGTTATTGCATCGGTAACCAGCGATCACATAAATGTAGATGATTTCCTGTTCGGTGGAAAGGAACCTAAAGAATCGACACCTGTTTCCATCTCTGATAAACTGGATTTGACTATTTCAGTGAATGCAAAACACCTGGAATTCGGAAAATTTACAGCAACAGGCATTAAAGGAAATTTATTGGTAAAAGATCAGAAAGCTGCGCTCAAAGATTTGAATTTAAACGCGACAGATGGGACCATTACCTTAAACGTTTTTGCCGATGCCAGTGGTGAGAATATTAAAATATCGGGCGATTGCAATCTTGATAAACTCAGTATTCAGAAATTATTTACGGAGCTGAATAATTTTGGGCAAACTACTTTACAGGATAAGCATTTGAAAGGTTTTATGACAGCGAATGTGGATTTTTCGGCTACATGGGATAAACAATTGAACATTGATCCGGCAAGCATCAACGCTACCAGCAGCCTTTTAGTAGAGCGTGGAGAACTGATTGGCTTTAAGCCTTTGGAGAGTTTGGGAAAATACATTGACGTCAATGAACTGAAGCATATTAAATTCTCGTCATTGCAAAGCGCGGTACAGATCAAAAATAAGCTCATTACCATTCCACGCACCTCTATCAAATCAACCGCCATTAACCTGGAATTGTGGGGCACGCACAGCTTTGATAACGTGATCGATTACCACATTCAGTTATTGTTGAGCGAAGTGTTGTCGAAACGCCCCAAAGCCAATAAGGAGTTTGATGAGGAATTATCGTTGGTGGAAAATGATCCTGAGAACAGGCGCTCGGTGTTCATCTTAATGACCGGCCCGATTGATAACCCAAGCATTAAGTACGACCGCAAAGGCGCCAGGGAAAAAATAAAGCAGGACATTCAGCAGGAAAAACAAAATGTGAAACAGATCTTAAAGGAAGAGTTCGGCTTCTTTAAAAAGGATACTACCTCTGTCAAAAAACAAAACGATAAGGCAGAACAAAAATTCAATATTCAGTTTGGCGAGGAAAAGCCTAAGAAGGACAAGCCATTACAACCTAAAAAGAAGGAAGAAGAGGATGATGATTTTTAGTTTTTAATGGAATGCAGATGAAACAGACGGTTAAGATTTAAAATCTGTGCTAATCTGCCAAATCCGTTTTATCCGTGTTCCAATTTTAGGTTACGTCATTGCGAATGTAGTGAAGTAATCTCAAACTTAGTTTTCAAATTGTATAAGCTTACTTCGTCGTACCTCCTCGTAATAACGTACTTAAAATCATTTTAAATCATAACCATCTGCCTTATCAGGGTTTCATTCCTTAAAGTTTTTCATATTCTGCTTTCACAAAATCGGCCAGCTCTTTCACATAAGCAGGTGAAAAATCGAACTGAATGCCAGCTGCTTTATAAATCTCAGGAATGGTTTTAGTGTAACCCAGTGATAAGGCCTTCTTGTAATTCTCCAGGGCTTGTTTAGGATTTTGTTTATAGCTGCGCCACATGGCAATAGCGCCCAGCTGGGCCATGCCATACTCAATATAATAGAAAGGTACTTCAAACAAATGCAATTGCGGTTGCCATGAGCGTACCAGGTTTTTCTCTAATCCTGTATAATCCACAACACCGGTACCAAAATCCTTGCTGATCTTTAACCAGTAATCATACCGTTCGGTTAGGGTATGTTTTGGGTTGGTGTAGATCCAGTGTTGGAATTTATCAATAGTAGCGATCCATGGCAAGCCTTTCAGCACCCCATCCAATTGTTCTTTCTTAGCCCGTTTTAAATCATCGGTATTCGGAAAAAATGTTTCCCAGTGTTCCATGCTGATCAATTCCATGCTCATGCTGGCCAGTTCTGCGACTTCGCTTGGGGTACTTTTAAATTCGGTGAGCTCTAAATTGGCAGCTAAAAATGCGTGTACGGCATGTCCGCCTTCATGTACCATCGTTACCATATCGCGGTGCAAACCAACAGCGTTCATAAAAATAAATGGCACATCGGTTTCCATTAAAGGATAATTGTAGCCACCCGGCGCTTTGCCAATGCGCGATTCAAGATCAAGGCGTTTCATGGCTTGCATGGTGCTGATGCATTCGGAAAAATAAGGATCAATGGTTTTAAAACAATCAATGGTTTTAGCGGCAAGGTCGGCGCCTGTTGTAAACGGTTTTAAGGGTGCTTTTCCGTCCACGTCAATTTCTTTATCCCATGGTTTGTAGGTGTCCAGGTTCAAGGCTTCTTTACGGGCCAATTCATTTTGCTTTACCAGGGGTACAATGTGTTCCTGTATGGCATCCTGGAAATTATAGCAATCCTGCACACTATAATCAAAGCGGCCAAGCTCCTGGTGTTTAAAATCCCTGTAATTGGTAAATCCTGTATTTAAGGCAATCTGGTGGCGTAAGGCAATGAGCTCATCGTATAATTTATTCAGGGCCGATTCATCCTGCCCTCTGCGTTCCTGTATCTGGTGATAAATCTTTTCGCGCAGGGCACGGTCGTTATTTTTAAAAAAAGTAGCGGCTTTTTGCAGGGTCATTTCCTCGCCATTATGGGTAATGCTTTGCGCGGCCGAAATATTTCCAAATTCCTGTTCTTTTTGACGAAGCTCAGTATTGAGCGCTATGTTTTCCTTGCGGTACAATTCAATACTTTTTTTGACACCACGCACATGCACAAAGTAAGTGTCTTTTTCTAACTGGTCAACAAAGGGCGACTCTACCAATTTTTTATTCAGGTCGTTGCTATAGGGCGATAAATGAGGTTCAATTTCAGTCACAAAAAAGTTAAACGATTCCTGTAATTTTTCATCCTGTGTATTGCAGGTCATTTTAATATAACGCCAGGCACCATCCTCGCTCAGTACAGCTTCTACTTCGCTGTAATCTTTCATCCATTGTTTCAGGTCGGTAACCGAACTCAATGTTCTGTTCTTTAATTCTTCAAAAATAGGTTCTAAATTTCCCCAGGTTGTTACTTTAAAGTCGGCAGCTAAATAATGACGCGTCATAGATTGAATAGTTTGAGAGATTGAAGGTAAAGGTTTTAGATGTATAATTAATGGTAATTGAGGTGATTTTTTACTCTGTTGTTACGAGACAAATAAGTCAATTTTGGAAAGTGTATTTCCAATAATGGGATAGTCCTTTCCTCTTTTGAAGGGGGAAAAGTTTATCGTTCTGTATTAAAACAAAAAAGCCCTGATAACGATCAGGGCTTTCAATAATATGGTTCAAACGGATTAAGCTACGCCTGTTTTTCTCACGCCGGCTGTTTTTTTCACGCCAGCGCTTGTTTTGGTTTTGGTCGTATCCTTAGTGGCTGTTTTTTTAGCAGCTGCTTTTTTCTCGGTAGCCGCTTTCACTATTTTTTCTGCAGATTCGTCTTTTGCGTCATCTGTTTTCTTTTTCAGGTTACCGGTGCTTTGTAAATTGTTGTACCAGCTAAATAACTTACGCATGTTGCTTGTATATACGCGCTCTTTATCATAGTCAGGTAAGATCTCTGCAAAATAAGCAATAATGGCTTTGTCATCCGCTTTGGCGTCAATGGCAGGGCCACCTACTTCTTTATCAACAATGGCATGCATGATCTCTGCAACTGGTTTATCGTCGCCGGTAGTAAACATGCTAATGTCTTCCAAAGAGCTTACTTTTGCAGTAGAGCTAACAGAAGTACGTTTTTTATCAGCTAAGCTTTCTACAATAATTCCGTTTTTAGATTGTGCAACCACTTTATATAATCCCGGTTGTCCGCTAATGGCAATAATTCCTGTTAAATCGATCATCGTTCTGTTTTAAAAAATTTAGATAACAAAAATAGTGAATTTTTGATATTTACACTACTAAAATCAATTCTGTTGAATAGTTTTTTGGCTTAATTTCCTCTTTTGCCTGCGTTTTACCATTTTATAAATGCCATACCACGCCAGGGCTGCCATTAACCATAAAGGCCACATACGGGTAAGGCCAATCAGGAACCATAAAAAGCCCATGCCGCCATCTTCAAGCGCCTCGCCCATTTTGCCACCAAAGTGGAAACCCGCTGTGGCTTTGTGTTCATAATAGGTAATGTTGATTGTGCTAAAACCTACCTGGTTGCTCAGGTAACGCAAGCGCCCTTCGGTGGCTTCGATGTCTTCCCTGATAATGGAAATTTCCTTTTCTATTTTTAAAATATCGGCCATATTGGGAGCCCTTGCCAAAAGCTCCTGGTATTTTCCCTCCAGTTGTTTTTTGTTCTTTAAGCGGGCTTCAATATCTACAAATTCTTCCGTCACATCTTCAATGTTTAGTTGTTTCGAATCAAATTCGCCTACCTGCGAACCTATGTCGTTAATGAGTTTATCAAAACTGGCATTGGGTACCCTTATCACGAGTATTTCAGTAGGGTTTATTTTGTAATCCTGGATTTGTTCGTTGGAGATGTAGCCTTTGTATGTTGAGACCGCCTTCTGTAAAAAGGCCTTTGTTTCTTTCAGGCTTTTTGTTTCAAAGGCGATGGAACCGTTCTTAATGAGCTTTTGCTCGGTGATCTTTACCTCTTCTTTGCGCGTTGTTACGGCATTGTAGGAGGTGGTGATGTCGGCGGCAGGCATGCTGGCTTCCTGGTCCATGGCCCCGCCTTCGCCCCCTGCAAACGCTATCGTTTGTTCCATCGCTTTCATTTCTTTATTTGAAGGGCCGCAGGCTGCTGCAAAAAGGATAATGCCTGCCAGTAATGCTAATGTTGGAGTTTTCATAAGGATAGTTTTTAAGATTAATTTTTTGTTTTGGATGATGAACCGGACCTTTTTCCACATTAATTTTCAGGATAAACCGGTTTTTGATTAATGCCGGTTTTTTAAAAAGGTAAATTCCCTTGGCTGGCAACCGTTTGAACTACATTTTTATTAAATTTCTTACATATGCTTAACAAAAAAATAAACACATCAAACAATTATTTTTCACTTTTTTTTATAAATCTTTTAAAGCCTTGATACATAAGCAAATTGCCATGTTATCAACGGTTCCTGTTAATTTCGCAATGTTAAAAAAAGAGCCGTAATGTTAATTTCATTTTCTGAAAATGCGCTCATTTTTAATCAGATTTGTAGAACGAAGATTTGAACTAAACGCTTACTCATTTTTATATAAGCTTTAAATATATAAACCGAATTATGACAGAACCAATATTAGCAGAAAACAAAGACCGCTTTGTTATTTTCCCGATAAAACACAACGATATCTGGGAATATTATAAAAAATCAGAAGCAAGTTTCTGGACAGCCGAAGAAATTGACTTATCCAACGATATGAATGATTGGAATAATAAGTTAAATGATAACGAGCGTCATTTTATAAAACATGTTTTAGCGTTTTTTGCTGCGAGTGATGGTATTGTGAATGAGAACCTGGCGATCAATTTCTTAAATGAGGTTCAATACCCTGAAGCCCGTTTTTTTTATGGCTTCCAGGTGATGATGGAGAACATTCATTCGGAAACGTACTCTTTATTAATAGATACCTATATTAAAGATCCGGTTGAAAAGGATAAATTATTACACGCGGTTGAAACCGTGCCTTGTGTAGGTAAAAAAGCCGACTGGGCATTAACCTGGATCAGCAACGGAAGCTTTGCCGAGCGTTTGATCGCTTTCGCGGCAGTAGAAGGTATTTTCTTCTCGGGCTCATTCTGCTCTATTTTCTGGTTAAAGAAACGCGGCTTAATGCCGGGCTTAAGCTTCAGCAATGAGTTAATTTCCCGCGATGAGGGCCTGCACTGCGATTTCGCCTGCATGCTTTACTCAGACCATATTAAAGATAAATTACCAAAGGAAAAAGTAACGCAAATCATTACCGATGCGGTTACTATTGAAAAAGAATTTGTGTCGGATGCTATTCCTGTGCGTTTAATAGGAATGAATGCCGACCTGATGTGCCAATACATTGAGTTTTGTGCCGACCGTTTATTGCTGGCCCTTGGCTGCGATAAATTTTACAACGCCTCAAATCCGTTCGATTTTATGGAGATGATCTCGTTGCAGGGCAAAACAAATTTCTTCGAAAAACGTGTTGCTGAATACCAAAAATCAGGTGTGATGAACAACAAGGAGGAAAACAACGTATTTAACCTGGACGAAGATTTTTAGATAAAAATTTCGTCGGTTAAATTCCCTGACTCGTATCTCATTGAAAATCATTGAACAAGGTGTGAACCTTGTAAGGGAATACTAGCCTCCGAAAAGACGTTCAGAAACTGTTAAATTTTCGTTAGCCTTCTGTAAGGCCCGGAAAGAAAGGGAAAAATTAATTAACCGTCACTTTGTTGAAAACCAAAACTGACGAAACAAAAAAAAGACGATTATAGTTATAACTTGTTGTAACGAAAAGATACTCAAAAACTAAAGTAAAAACCACTAAAATTAAAAGGCAATGTTTGTAATTAAAAGAGATGGCACTCAGGAGACTGTGAAGTTCGATAAGATCACAGCGCGCGTTCAAAAACTCAGCTACGGGCTCGATCCGGCATTTGTTGATCCGATCCAGGTAGCTAAAAAAGTAATCGATGGTGTATATGATGGCGTAAGCACCAGCGACCTTGATAACCTTGCCGCTGAAACGGCAGCGTCGTTAACCACCAAGCATCCTGATTATGCCCAGCTTGCTTCCCGCATTGCGGTAAGTAACCTGCATAAGAACACCATCAAGTCGTTCTCAAAAACAGTAGAGATCCTTTATAACTACATTGACCCGAAAACAAACCAGAAAGCTTCATTAATTGCCGATGATGTTTATGAGATTGTGATGAAGAATGCGCAGATCCTGGATTCATCCATTATTTACGATAGGGATTTTGGTTATGATTATTTTGGTTTTAAAACATTAGAGCGTTCTTACTTATTAAGAACTCATGGTAAAATTACAGAACGTCCTCAGCACATGTTAATGCGTGTGGCTGTTGGCATCCATAAAGACGACATTACTGCCGCTATTGAGACGTATAATTTAATGAGCGAGCGTTGGTTTACGCATGCTACGCCAACTTTATTCAATGCCGGTACGCCAAAACCGCAAATGAGCTCTTGCTTTTTATTACAAACAAAAGACGATAGCATCGACGGTATTTACGATACACTGAAACAATGTGCCCGCATTTCACAAAGTGCCGGTGGTATTGGTTTAGCTATTCATAAAGTACGTGCTACCGGTTCTTATATTAAAGGAACCAACGGTACTTCAAACGGGATCTTACCAATGCTGAAAGTGTTCAACGAAACAGCCCGTTATGTAGATCAAGGCGGTGGAAAACGCAAAGGTTCCATTGCTGTTTATTTAGAGCCATGGCATGCCGATATTCATGAGTTTTTAGATATCCGTAAAAACCATGGTAAGGAAGAAATGCGCGCGCGCGATCTGTTCACTGCTTTATGGATCCCTGATCTGTTCATGAAGCGTGTAGAGGCAGAAGGCGATTGGAGCTTAATGTGCCCTAACGAGTGCCCTGGCTTACACACCTCTCACGGTGCCGAGTTCGAAGCCTTGTATACCAAATACGAAGCTGAAGGACGCGCACGTAAAGTAATTAAAGCACGCGAATTATGGGCTGCCATTATCGATTCACAGATCGAGACCGGAAACCCTTACATGTTATTTAAAGACGCTTGTAACTTAAAATCGAACCAAACGCATTTAGGTACTATTCAATCTTCTAACTTATGTACTGAGATCGTTGAGTACACCAGCCCTGATGAAGTAGCGGTGTGTAACCTGGCTTCTATTGCCCTGCCACGCTTTGTGGATGAGAAAACAGGAACCTTCGATCACCAGCGCTTATTTGATGTAACATACATCATTACCAAAAATTTAAATAAAGTTATTGACCGTAACTACTACCCAATTCCTGAGGCACGCAACTCAAACATGCGTCACCGCCCAATTGGTTTAGGTGTACAAGGTTTAGCCGATGCGTTCATCTTAATGCGTTTTCCTTTTGAAAGCGATGAAGCGAAGAAATTAAATTCCGAGATCTTTGAAACCATTTACTATGCAGCAATGACTGCTTCTAAGGACCTGGCTATTAAAGACGGAGCGTACGAATCGTTCCCTGGCTCACCATTATCAAAAGGCATCATGCAGTTCGACATGTGGGGTGTAACACCAAGCGCTCGTTGGGAATGGGATGTGTTGAAAGAAGAAGTGGCAAAATATGGTGTACGCAATTCCTTATTAGTAGCGCCAATGCCAACCGCTTCTACTTCTCAAATCTTAGGAAACAATGAGTGCTTTGAACCATACACTTCTAATATTTATAGCCGCCGTGTATTATCGGGTGAGTTTGCGGTAGTAAACAAGCACTTGTTACGCGATTTAGTGAAGTTAGGATTATGGAGCGATGGCTTGAAAAACAAGATCATTGCTGCTAACGGCTCCGTACAAAACATTCCGGAGATTCCTCAAAACATTAAGGATATTTACAAAACTGTTTGGGAAATTAAACAACGTACCATTATTGATATGGCTGCCGACCGTGGCGCTTACATCTGCCAGTCGCAATCGCTGAACCTGTTCATCCAGGATGCTAACTTCGCGAAACTGTCATCAGCACACTTCTACGCATGGAAAAAAGGCTTAAAAACCGGCATGTACTACCTGCGTACCAAAGCTGCAGCTGATGCCATCAAGTTCACTGTTGACCAGGCTGCTTTATCGGTACCGGTATTGGGTAACGAAGACGCTTTATTAGTAGAACGCGGACAAACCCAACTGTTAAGCTTTGAAGAGCAACAAGCGCAGTTAAGCTGCTCGCTGGATAACCCGGAAGGCTGCGAAGCTTGCGGATCGTAAGAAAAGATAACACCTGTCAGGTTTCAAAAACCTGACAGATGTTCAAGGAAATAAAGTTTAACCCTAAGAAAGGCCTCTCTGAATTATTTTGGAGAGGCTTTTTTATTACATTTAATTAATGAAATTAATTCCTGTATATATTAGCATTATCGTTTTCCTTTCCTGTTCACACAAAAGGAATAACCTGGATTATCCTGAGGATATCTCTGAAATTAAATCAGTAGAACTTTCAAGGCCTGATAGTGAAACACAAGGGAAATTCGAAGAGATAAAAGAATTGAAGCCTTCTGAAATTGAGGAGCTATTAGATGCGTTAAAAACCGCAAAACCATTAGGGCCGGTTAAGTTTTTGCCTAGATTCTATATGACCTTCACATTAAATAATAATTCGAATAAGAGGCTAAAGGTTACTTCCGGAGGAAAAACCGTAAAGGGTTATGAAAATGATTACGGATATGAAATAAAGGATCTTAATTTTTTAAAGAATTTTTAAATTTGATCAGATTCTCAAACCCATAGCCCTTTTAGTTCTATTTTATAAAAAATAAACCCTATGCTTGCTGGTGATCCAAATATGCCCAACCCAATTTTAATTATTGCAGTCTTTGCATTCAGTTTAGCAATTGTAAGGGTTTTAACAACCACGGTACATGAAATGGGACATGCCGTTTTTGGCTTGTTGTTTTTAAAAGGAGATTTCGATGTACACATCGGTTCTTATGGCGATCCCGAAAAAGGAAAGCATTTCAAGATCGGGCGCATCCGCTTTCATTTCATTTACGCTCCCTTTTCGCTGGCCGAAGGCGTGTTTGTGTCGCCACAACAAGGTACAACGTATTGGAAAGATTTCCTGATTACGCTGGGCGGACCATTGGCCTCACTGATTACCGCCCTAGCTTACGCTTACCTGGCAATCATTTCGCCCTTGCCGGAGGTGTATAAAATGGTATTTTATGTGTTGATGGGTTCTTCGATCCTTGATTTTTGGTACAATATAAAACCCAGTACGGAGCCAATCGTTCTTCATAACGGCACCATTGTGTATAATGACGGTTATACCTTAAAATATATCTGGTCGCAGTTGTTCAACAAGGGAGCTGCTGCTGAGGAAAAATGAAATGCTACACTTTGTAGCAATCATCAATTCCTAAATTACTTTACTTTGAAGTCAAATTACACCTGTCAGGTTTCAAAAACCTGACAGGTGTTTGCCAATTACAAAATGCAGAAGATACAACCACTGGAACATGGGAAATTTTATCACATTTATAACCGCGGTATTAACCGTGGAGATATATTTTTCGAAAAAGATAATTATGAGTATTTTATGAAATTATATGAAAATCATATCGATCCTGTTGCAGATACTTATGCGTGGTGCTTAATGAAAAATCACTTTCACTTTTTGGTAAGAGTAAAAGATAAAAATGAATTATACATAAGAAAAGCTCCGCATCAAAGCTTTTCTAATTTATTTAATGCCTATACTAAAGCAGTAAATAAAAAGTATAGCCGGCATAGCAGTTTGTTTCAAAGAACATTTCAAAGAAAACTTATAGATAATGAAACTTACCTCAAAAATCTTATCGTATATATTCATAATAATCCTGTAAATCATGAAATCTGTGAAAGTGCTATTAATTATCCATGGAACTCTTATTTAACTTACGTCTCAGATCGGGTTACAAAATTGAAAAAACAGGAAGTAATAGAGATGTTTGGTGATATTCAGAACTTTAAAAGTTTGCATAAAGTAAACGTAAATATTCCAGATCTGGAAATATAGGCATACCTGTCAGGTTTCAAAAACCTGGCAAGTAAATTTTTGCAACCACTTATTTTCAAAAACTCACCAGATATAAAGTCACAGCTTTATGCCGGTGTATTATCGTTATTTTTATATAAACAATGTATATGAGAACGGTTTTTATAATCTTATGCATGATAACAGGCGCGCAGGTATTTTCCCAGGATGAGATCATCAATGCGAAATACCCTTACGAGCTAGCCACGCCACAGGCTATCCCAGATTTAATGCCCGGCAATTACCTGGTAAGAACCGATGCGGATTACTTTAACCTACTGAACGCGGATATTTTTCACCCGGCATATCTTCCAACGTTTCCATTATACGATGACATTGGCCTTGTGTTGAAGAGGGAATTTTCGAGTGGGAGCATTGCTATGGTTATTGATTCGGTCATTGAAACAAAAACAAACGTCATTGTAAACATCAGGATCACAACGCCACGTTATGGAACGTGCGATATGGCAGAGAGGTATATTTTTATGAGATTAAAAAAAACGAATAAGGAGATCCTCATCAATGAAACAGTGGGAGAAAGCGAGTGGTAAAAATGAATAACACTTATCAGTTCAATCCAAACACTTATTCATTTATTATGGGCATTTAGTAAATCGTATGTTTGCATTTAATTATAAACGGTACTATAGGGGTACATAAAACAAAATCACATGAGATACATCAAACCACTCCTTTTAATGTTATTTTTTAGTCAACTCCTCCATTCGCAAGTGAATGTATTCAGCGATCAGTTCTTATTTAAGGAAGACCTCAATTGCACAGACTATCATTCTATTCAACAAACGTATGATAAAGGATATGTTTTATGCAGGGGATCTGTAGATACAGCTGCCGGCAGCGCGGTAAGGTATACCGAACTTATAAAAACAAACAGGGAAGGCCGGCCGGTATGGACCAAACGACTCCTGAAGGCTGACAGCAGCTTGTTTGGCTCTGTGAATACGCTTTGCCAGAACAGTGAAAATAAACTCATTATTGCAACTTCCGAATACAATGCCAGCCACGCCCAGCAAATAATCCTCTGTTGTTTAGATAGCATGGGAAATGTGCTTTGGTCTAAAAAGTATATAGGCGAGGGCCGGGGGCTTGTTTTTAAGGTGATCCCGACTTCGGATAACGGGTATTTCGTTTGCGGTTCTACAAAAGATGCTGCTGGTGTGGAATTCCCGTATTATTTTAAAACCGATGCAACCGGAAATTATGTATGGGGAAACAAACTGAGGCTGGGTTCAGATACAGCAGCGCGTTTTCAATCGTGCCTTGAGCTGCCTGGAGAAGGGTATTTACTGGCGGGTAATTCAGGTCATAAGGCCCTTGCTGTAAAAGTGGATCTTAATGGTAACATGATATGGGACAGGAACCTCTTTACCTATTCAGGACGTTTTTACGATGTTGTAAAACTGAGTGATGGAAATTATATCTTTTCCGGTTCAAATGCCGATTCCTCCAGGATCTATAATCCCAACCTCTCTTTTGTAAAATTTGATCCAAATGGCAACGTCCTTTGGCAAAAAGGAATTGTTCCTGACCATGGTCCTAATTACGATTCAAATATGTGGCAGGTAAAAGCCCCCGTGGCCAATAAGTTTGTTTTTTCGGCTTATATCTCCAATCCCATTCCTGCCACGCACCTTGGTGAAATTGATCTGAATGGCAATATTTTGTGGAGCCGCGAGTACCGGAGTAAATTCCATACATTTAATTATTTGCCCTGTAATTTTGCAACAGCTACCGATGGCGGCTTCGCTTTAAATATTATGGCAGGTACGTTTACCAATGGTCAGGCAACTTTTTCAACGGAATTGTTGAAACTGGATGGTAATGGCTATAACGATTGTGATGGCTCAGCCTATTCAGTAACGCTAAAGAATTTAAACTACACTGCTTCAAGCGGCATCGCCACTTTTACTTGCGGTTCGGCAAGCGCCTATAACGCTACCGTAACCACAGTATCCATACATGATTCGCTGCTATGTGAAACCATTTCGGATCATGCACCAATTTCAGATGTTGGTGTGGTGGAACATATGGAAGATCATGTCTTATTTCAGAATTATCCTAACCCAAGCAATGGAACCACAAACATCAGCTATTTTCTTTCACGGCCAGCCGGTGTTGTTATTGAAGTATACGATAGCAAAGGAAGCCTGGTTTTTAAAAAGGACTTGGGAGGGCAGAATAAGGGGGACTATTCCGAGCCCTTAAATTTAAAATTATCAGCAGGAATTTATTTCTATTCACTCAATGCCGATGGCGTGCGAAAATCGAAATACATGCTCATTGAAGATTAATAAAAAAGCCCTTTTTACAAGGGCTTTTTTATGCTTGTATCACTTTAACATTAGATCACCGTTCCTTTAAAGGTCAGCACAATGGGCGTTTCTTCCGAAGCGATTCTTACCGTTACTGTTTTTGTAAAGGCACCTTTATTTGCCGCGTTGAAGGTAGCCGTGATCTTGGTAGTGGCTCCGGGTAATACCGGCGTTTTAGGGAAATCGGTGCTGGTGCAGCCGCAGGAGCCCTGCGCGCTTACCACCACAATGGCTTCTTTACCCGTGTTCTTAAACTCAAACTCAATGGGTTTTGGAATTCCTTGTGGAATTTCTCCTAAGTCAATGGTTTCGCTTTTCCATTTAATGGAAGTAGGTACATTTCTGGTGGCTTCGGCTCCAGAAGTCACCTTTTTAGAAGTTGTTTTTGCTGGCGTGCTGAATGACATAAGGCCCAGCGCGAATGCTACGAATGGAATGTAAATGGTTTTCATGATACTTGTTTTTAAAGGATTTTCCTGAACTATTTCAGACTACTACAAAAGTATCGTACTGTACTTCCGGGCCCTGTTAAGTGTTTCCTAACGTTTGTTAATGATATGTTAATGCCCGGTAAAAGCAGCCAAATTTGGCTATTTTTGAATGGCATGCTGAAAACGAAAAGAATAAACTTTATCATCATCCTTGGCCTTGTTGCCATTATCAGCATTTTAATAGCGCAACTCATTTGGACCAAACAGGCGTTTAACCTGGAGGAAAAAAAATTCAGCCAAAAGGTGCATGTGGCTTTGCTGGAAGTGGTAAAAAAACTGTACGAGAGCACCAATAACGACCTTCCTTCTGAAAACCCGGTGGAAAAGATTTCGAACGATTATTATTATGTGAACATTGCCAACGATTTTGATCCCATTATTTTAGAGCATTATCTCAAATCAGAGTTCAAGAAAGCCGGTATTAATACCGATTTTGAGTATGCCATGTACAATTGCCAGAGCGATGTGATGGTGTACGGAAATTATGTGTCGCTATCAGACGATGCCAAATCAAAACCCAGTTTCAATTTTCCGAAGAATAAAAACCTGGTGTATTATTTTGCCATTCGTTTTCCGAAAGAGACTGGTTACCTCTTCAGTTCCCTGCGTTTCTGGTTCATCCTATCCATTGCCCTTATTGTTATTTTGCTCGTATATGTATATTCTATTTTTACCATTATTCAACAGAAAAAATATTCAGAACTACAGCGTGATTTTATTAACAACATGACCCACGAATTTAAAACACCGCTTTCATCCATCCTGATCGCTTCGAACTATCTTTTAAAGCAGGAGAAGATCCACGGGGATGAGAAACTTGAAAAATACACGCAGATCATTATTGACCAGAGTAACAAACTGAACCTGCATATCGAAAAAGTGCTCAACATTGCAAAACATGATAATTCCCCGGCTGAGCTTAACAAAGCAGAACTTTCAGTAATTCCGCTTATTACCCATGTGATTGAGAACATACGGTTAAAATACGCAAGCGCGGAAATTATGATTGACTGCAAATATGATGAGTACAAGATCATTGCAGATGAATTTCATTTCATTAACCTGGTATATAATTTACTCGATAATTCTGTTAAATACTGCGATGAAAAACCAATAATCACTATCCGCTTGTTACAGGAGCAGGGGGCTAAAAAGATTGAATTCATTGATAACGGGATTGGCATTTCAGGTAAAGAACTACCACTCATCTTCGATAAATTTTACAGGAGCCGCAATTCCAAGGGAAGACAGGTAAACGGCCTGGGTCTTGGGTTGTACTATATTAAAAAAATTAGCGACCTGCATAAATGGAAAATACAGGCAATAAATAACACGGCAAAAGGCATGACCTTCACCATTTTAATACCACAGCATGACAAAGTATAAGATTTTATATGCCGAGGATGACGCTACGCTGGCCTATTTAACCAAAGACAATTTGGAACAGGGCAATTATGAAGTGTCGCATTTTGGAGACGGGTTGTCATGTCTGGCAGCTTTTAAAAATGACACGTTTGATGTGTGTGTGTTTGATATTATGTTGCCTAAACTCGATGGTTTTGATTTGGCGGAAGAGGTGAGAAAGATCAATACGGATGTGCCGATTATTTTTTTATCGGCCAAAACCCTGAAAGAAGACCGCATAAAAGGTCTGCGGCTGGGAGCCGATGATTACCTGGTGAAGCCCTTCAGCATAGAGGAATTGCTGCTCAAGATCGAAATATTCCTGAAACGATCCTCAAAGAAAAGTGTATTGCAGGAGAAAACCCATGTGATAGGTAATTACAGTTTTGATACCATGAACTATACCCTGAAGAAAGGGCCTAAGGAAATTGTTCTCACAAAACGTGAAGCCGACCTGCTTAAATTGTTTATAGAGAATGCCAATGTTGTTTTAAAAAGAGAGGAGATCTTAAAGGCCTTGTGGGGCGATGACGATTATTTTATGGGAAGAAGCCTGGATGTATTTATATCAAGACTACGGAAGATCCTGGTCGACGAAAAAAACATTTCTATTGAGAACGTGCATGGAGTAGGGTTTAAGTTTTGCATACAGGCTTAGCCGCTTGTAGTGCCCGATTTGCTTGTTCCGATGAAAACGTCTTTATGAAAATAGTCCCGGTACAGGTAACTGTACCAGGACTATTTTAACATAGTGTATAAAGCCTTTACCTGGATATGATCATTGGTTGGTCTATGCTAAAATCCTTGCTATAGACCTTCAAAAAGTAATAACCGTTTTCAAAATTCCCAATGTTCAGGTCGATGGTAGCGTTGCCTGATGCAACATTTCCGCTGAATACTGTCTTTGTCTTTTTGCCTGTCACATCGCATATGTCAATGGTTACAAAACCTGTTTGCTTTATTTCGAGCTCAAGACTTGCTTTTTCTGATGCAGGATTGGGAAGAAGGCGACAGTTGATTTCTTTTTTAAGCTCTTTAACCGCACTGCAACTATTGTAATAATTGCACGAATCATATTCATACACGCAGCCATTCATTTGGGCGAGTTCATAGGTGCAGCTTTGGTAGTACTTTTCGTTATCAGATTCTTTACAGGCCAGGCCAAGACCATATGGATAACTGCAGGGTGAAGGGCCTCCGCCCCAGGAAAACTGACCTGCGCCATAAGAGGATTGATATAAGTAAAGTGGATGCATGATACTTCCAATACTTTCAATGTAGGTTAAGGTATCACTTGCAGCGCTTTTTAACTTAAACTGGCGCCTGTAGCCAACCCTTGTCAAAACAGTATCTACCGTTGTCACGGTATAACTTGCCATTGGAAATTCCCCGAAATTGTCCGGAAAATTCAATACCCTGACATCGCCCTGGGCCAAAGAAAAATCATAAAGGAGAATTTCTGCGGTGGCATTTTTTTCGAGAAAATATACTTTTCGCTGCAGGCTGTCTTCCCTGATATAACCCATGAGGTCGTTTTGGTTAAAGCCTGGGGTATAATACACATGATACATTTTCTTGTAGGTATTGCCAAGCAAGGTAGTATCAGTCATTGCGGAGTATTTACCCTGCTCCAGGTAAATAGTACTGGTATTGCTACTACCGGCAGGCTTCACCGCAAAGTAAACCTGGAAGATATACCAGTCGGTGGTATTGGAGGCAATCATTTTTTGGTAAGGCGATTGTGCTCCGGCATTTGAGCCAGACATCATAATTACCAATAAGAGAAATTGAGAGTAGATTTTTTTCATAGGCAGTTTTTTTAATGGTTTAGATAAATGTACAAAAAAACGTCTGAAATTTGTCAATCGGCAGCGTATTAATTCCCCGGGTACCTTGAACACGGACTTAAAATGGCTTGCTGTTACCGTTTTTTGTTATATATTAGTATACCATAAAACTGTGCATCATGAAACTCTCGTTTGAATGTGCCCTCGACCCAAAAACAATGCCCATAAGGCATGGCAAAAAGTTTTGTGACAATTGCCAAAAGCATGTTATTGATCTTAGGCGCAAGAGCGATGCGAAGGTCGCGTCGTTTTTTGAAGCAAATGCCCATCCCTGCGTCATCATTTACCAGGACCAGCTGGATAGGTTGCCTAAAAGGCCTATGCCTAATCAAAAAAGTGGCCTTCGTTACCTGCCTTACGCGGCTGGGATCATTGCTGTTTCATTATTACCCTCTTTAACCCTGGCGCAAACCGAAATTAGGCCAAATGTCCAAACAGTAGGCATTAAACCGGTTGTTCTGCCTGGCATTGAAAGCAAAGAGGTAAAAACAGTTGAGTCAGCAGCTAAGAGCACCGAAAAGTATTATTTACAGGGAAAGGTGAGTCTCCGCGATAAGAAATACAAGATCAAAAAAGGAAAGGATATTGTTATTTACAGATCAAATAATGATGGGACCTATTCGGAAGATACGCTTGCGTTTGGAAAAACAGGCGCGAACGGCAATTTTAAACTAGAACTTAGCAAGCCGGTTTATGAAGCTTTACTTTTAGAGGAAGATAGTATTTACTTTAACATTGACGGGTTTTCGCGGGAAATGCTCGAGAAGGTAAGCTATGCACAAAACACCATTAAGGTTAAGATCTCTGTTTCGGGAAGAAGATACAGGATAGTAGGCGCCTTATTTTAATAATAAAACAACTAAAGATGAAACTTTCTTTTGAATGCACGCTCGATCCCAAGTCAATGCCAACGGTTAAAGGCAAAAAATTTTGCGACAGTTGTCAAAAACACGTTGTTGATCTCAGGCGTAAAAGCGATGAGAAAATCGCCTCGTTTTTCGAAACCAATATCAGCCCCTGTGTGATTATTTACCAGGACCAATTGAACAGGCTTCCCAGAAGATCATTGAATAAACAAGCTGGCAAGCCCCGTTACTTGCCTTACGCGGCGGGAGTAATAGCGGTTTCCCTATTGCCCTCTATGAGCCTGGCACAAACCGAGATCAGGGCCAATGTTCAAACAGTAGGCATTAAACCCGTTGCTTTGCCGGCCCTGGATAACCAGGTGCCAACGGAACAACAAGCCGAACAGAAAGTTCCTGAGACCACAAAATATGTTGTAAAAGGAAGGGTAAGCATTCGCGATAAAAAAATGAAGATGAAAGCGGGCAAAGAGATCACTATTTACCATTATAAGGAAGGGGGCTATGGCATGGATACTCTTGCCGTAGGAAAACTAGGCGCGAACGGTAAATTTAAAATTCAATTGACAAAAGAGCAGTTTAATAATTTATCGGATGCAAAAGAAAAAATACACATCGACGCAGAAACTTTTCGCCTGGAAAGAATAAAGGAAATAACTTTTGATGAAAGGTCGGCTAACATCCTGATTTCCGTGTCGGGAAAAAAACGAAGGGCCGTTATGGGCAGGTTAGCTTCTGCCAATTTTTAAAAAAGTCCCGTCACGGTTAATCGTGATGGGACTTTTTCTTTTTTAAGATTCAAATACAAATTTCTTTTTTCTGGCCTGGTCTTTTATAGCTTTAAGCATGGCACCATCCAACGATGAGGTTTTTTCGGTTTCTTTCTCTTTTTCTTTTTCAAGAATGTATTTTGTACGTGATTTGTTCAACTCAATGATCTTTGTTTTGATAGTTTCTCGTTCGGCTGTTTTGGTGGCAATGAACCTTTCTTTTTCTTCTTTTGTTTTGCCCTTTAATTCTGCCGGCAATTCTGTTTCCTTGATCTTACTCACATCAAAATCTTTTTCTTTGGAAGCATCTACCATATCCCACGACTTATTGGAGTAAAAGGAGGAAGTTTTGGATACGATTCGGTTAGCTGTATTGGCAGTTCCATATGAAGCCGCATTCTTGTCCTGTGTTACCTGGTTCATTTTTTTGCTATAACCGGTGGTACCGTATGAAATGTAGGTGTCGTTCATTTGGTCGTTCAGCTTTGCGATTTCCGCATCGTATGGAGATTCGATATACACTGTTTGCCTGTTCTGTTCAATGCTCATGTATTCGCCACCTGTTAATACCGCGCCGTTCTTCCAGCCGGTGCGCAAGCCCTCATCAAACTGACCGCAGAAAATAGTATTCACCACCACATCTTTTTCTTTGGCGTTGGCGCAAGCCGAGGTGTAACTTACGCTGCCTTGCGTAAATTCTTCATTCCCCGCAATAAATATCACCCTTAGATCATTGTCATCGCCCGCCCAATCCAATTGTTTAAGGGACGTGCTGATGACCTGGCCGCAAAATTCACTGCCGCCATTGGTGGTTAAAGCGAAAAGTTTTTCCGAAATAAGGTCAAGGTCGTTTGTGAATAGGGATATCTGGCGAATGTATCCTTCCGAAGAAGGTAAACCATCATTGCCATATTCATACAAGGCAATTTCCAGCTCGGGCTTTTCATTGTCGCATTTGGCTCCCGACAATTCGTTCACCAATTTCCATAATTGTGATTTCGCCTGGTTTATTAATCCTTCCATGCTGCCGCTGGTGTCAAGCAACAAAGCAATTTTTATTTTCTTTTTGCCTGTTGGCGGTAAGGCTGTTGGTAAAGCCGCAATGTTGGTTTGATTAACATTAGTTCCGTGCTCCGTTAAAACATCATTGGTTTTGGCTTCAGAATTGAATGTACATGACATGCATAACATGTATGATAAGGAAAATACCGCCACGCATGATTTGAGTTTGATGATTGGTTTACTGTTCATGATTTCTATGCTTTTTAGGTTATTTAATAGAGAATTTCGCTTTTACTTCGTAACGTAGTTTAATTTTTGAGAGACCGGCCAGTTCATTATCTCCCGAATTGGAACCATTGGCTCCACCACCGGAGTTCATCACTGAATTGGAGCTCATATTCATATTGCTGTTTGAGGCATTATAACCGTTTCCGTAGTATGGATTGCCCCAGTACCAGCCGTAACCATCCCAATAACGCTGCCCATTGGGGCCGGTTTTGGCGTTGTTGTTATCTGAAACAACTTCTTCGATGGAGATCACAGAACCAATGCTTTCATCAATAGCTTCCAATAAATACGCAGCTTTTTCCTTTGCCATGCGAATGGCCTCTTTTTTTACTTCTTTGCGGTACGTTTGCAGATCTTTATTGGAGGTAGTGCCAACAGAAATGGTTCGCACCCAGGGTTTATTTAATTCTTTTACAAGCTCCAGCAAATTAGTTTTTGTAGTAACTTTTATTCTGTACGTTTGCATCAGTTCACTGGATCCCCGGTAATACCACCAATACCACCAGTAGTTCCAATAACCCCATTCGGAGTTGGCAGTTTTAAACGCCAGTTGGTCCTCACCGATCTTGTATTTTTTGCAGATGTCGATGAACTCACTTTCTCTTTTTTCAAAATCGCTTCGTTTATCCTGCAACACAATGGCTATTTCTACTTCATCGGGCTGAATGCTCATTTCGGCACTTCCGGTTACTTCTATGTATTTGTTTTCGGATTGGGTTTGTGCACAGCTCAAATTAAACAGCGCCGTAATGATAAATACTGTGATGTATGTTTTGATGTATTTCATGTTCTTTCGTGTTATTGTTTTACAGCCGTTCCTTCAAATTCAATTGTATCGTTGTAGGTGTTAACCAACTCCGAAAGCTCGTATACGTTTTTGTAGCCATAACCATACAGGTTAATGTAGGTAGGAATGTTCAGGGCCAAAGTGAGTGGCTTTGCAGTGGCAGGTAGTTCCTCTACCGCTTCAAGTTCATTCAATACAGGGCCGGGTTTCCCTTTTGCTTTTATTTTGCTTTTTATTTTTGCACCCTTTTTACTGTCAATGATAAGCGGATTGAATTTTGCAGGCATAGCCATTTTTGTAGCAAAATATGGGCTGAAGTCTTTTACAGTTAACTGAGTCGCATTTGCCACAGGATTACTTATGAAATTATTGTTGCAATAAATCAGGATCTTATAATCACTCGAAGGGATAATTTTTGCCAGGTTGGCTTGTGTGAAATCAGAAAAGTTTAAATGAATAGCTCCTTTTACATGCACGGCTGCATACATGGAGTCTGAGCGGGTATCTAAAACAATAACCCTTTCTTCTTTGCTTGTTTTTACAAACTCTTCCGCGTTCAGCATCCGGCTTTTACGGTGTTCCTTTACTTCGGCAACCAGGCCTTCATAAGCATCAAAGTCAACCAGTGATGGTGTTACCTGTGCGAAATTTATAAACGATGAGGCACTAAATAATAGTGTGGCCAAATAGTACTTCCTGTTCTTTTTAGTTTTAAAATGTTTCATGATCTTGAGTTTTAATTAATAACGAGGTAAAATTAGACAGGGCAGAGCCTGTTAAAAAGCGGCACTTAGTGAACGGTCTTTTTGACTTGGTGAAACGGCTTTTTAATACTGTATACCCTATAAAATCAGGGTTTTTTAGCCCAATTTGCCGGAATATAAATTTTAATATTCGCGCTTTCCTCACTATGTTTGTAGCGTAAATGAATAAGTGCTTGCATAAGATTAACCACAGGGCATTGGCAATTCTCATATGCCTTGGCCTAAGCCCTGTGTCTTTTGCCCAGGTTAATCAAAGCCAAAACGGGCAGTACCAAAATTACCAGAACCAAAGCCAGGTGCCTGCGCAAAATTCAACACAGAGCTATACTAAAAAAAGAACTGTTTCTAACAGCTCACCCGATTTGGATTCTGCCAAATACCTGGCAGATAAAAGCCCTTTGCGCGCTATTGAATTTTTAAACAAGGTTATTGAACAGAGTATTAAACTCAATGATAAAGCCAATGAAGGTTCTGCTTATCTCATTCTTGGCAACATTCAACAAAGTTTGGGACAACATGACCTTGCTATTGAAAATTACAGGAAATGCATTGCTGTGTATAATTACAGAAGTAAATCAAAGTACGGTTCGGTTAATAACACTACTGAACCCAATGTGTTTAATGCCAACCGGCAAATGGCCATTTCTTATATTGAATTGAATAACATTGCCAGGGCGGAAGAAAACATCAATAATTGCCTTGACTTTTCTTTGGCTCCTTTATCGGATCTCTTGTCGGTTAGGCGTTTATTGGCTGCCATTAAATTTAAGCAGGGTAAGCCGCAGGAAAGCCTTTCGCTTTTAATGGATGTGCTGACACAGGAGAAGCAGTTGTACAATGTAACTGGAGAAATTGAGACGTATCTGTCGCTTGGCGAACTATACCTTCAGCAAAAAAATGATGAAAAGGCGGAAGATTATTTTACGCAGGCAAAGGTACTGGCTGAAAAAAATAATCAATCCAAACTGGCACTCAGGGCAAACGATCAACTAGCTAAACTATTCAGAAAGCAAAAAAATGTTGCCAAGGAAATAGAAACCCGTAACAGCAATATTGCCATTAATGCCGGTAATAATAATAAGCAGGCAGTTGTTAAAGAAAATATAGAAATTGGAAATGCCTATCTCAATACCAATCAAATGGATAAGGCGCAAACCTATTATGACAAGGGTTTAACCGAATTTTCAACTCAACTTTCGGGTACAGCTATGGATAGCAGACTTTTTATAAAAAGTACAGACCTTGATGAAACAGCAAAAGCCTACAAATTATTAGCCGAACAATGCCTCAAACAAAAAAATCCTGAAAAGGCCCTGTTGTATTTTAATGAATATGCTAAACTCCAGGATTCCATAAAACATGTTCGCCAGCGTGAATTGGATGAAGCCATTAACCTGAGTAATAGCCTTGGCAAAAACCAGCAACGCATCGATCTGTTGGAAAAAGAGAGGCAGTTGACAGAAAAGTCCTTAGAGGTTTTAAACCAGGATAAAAACCTGAAAGAGGAACAACTGGATTTTAAAAACGTCATTATTTATACCCTGATGGCCTTTTTGGTCTTTACCTTATTGGCCGGCTATTTTGTGATACGAAGCGCTAAGGAAAAGCGTAAGGTAAACCAATTGCTTGCTCTCAAATCATTACGCGGACAAATGAACCCGCATTTCATATTCAACGCCCTTAATTCAGTGAACCATTATATTTCCCAAAATGATGAGCGAAAGGCGAATCGCTATCTCTCTGATTTCTCAAAGCTGATGCGCATGGTGATGGATAGTTCAAAACATAGCCAGGTGCTCGTAACCGAAGAGCTGGATATGCTGCGGTTGTATTTGCAATTGGAACATGCCCGTTTTAGCGATAAATTTGAGTATACGTTTAATGTGAGCAGTGCGCTTGCCGACTCTGATTTTGAATTACCACCTATGTTGATACAGCCTTATATTGAAAATGCTATCTGGCATGGCTTACGATACCTGGATCACAAGGGGCAGCTTACCCTGGCGTTTGAAGAAAACAACCATGAGTTGATCGTCACTATTTCGGATAATGGCATTGGAAGGAATAAGTCGCTTGAGTTAAAAACGCTGAACCAAAAAAAGCACGTATCTATTGGAATGCAGAATATTGAAAACAGGATAGGGATCATGAACGATTTGTTTCATACCAATATCCGTGTGGAAGTGACAGATGCATTTCCCGGCGAAACCAACTGCGGTACTAAAGTAATCTTATTCATCCCCCAGAAAAAATAAACCTATGTTGAAAGCCATCATTGTAGACGATGAAAAAATAAGCAGGGATATCCTGAACGATTACATTGCAAAGTATTGCCCTGAGGTGACGGTTCTTGCGCAGTGCGATTCTGTGAAAACAGGCCTGCTGGCAATAGAGAAACACCAACCCGATATTGTGTTTCTGGATGTGGAAATGCCTAAGGGAAATGGTTTTGATCTATTGGAACAGGTAAAGGACATTCAGTTTGAAACTATTTTTGTAACGGCCTTTGATAACTATGCCATCCAGGCTCTGAACTATAGCGCGGCTTACTATATTTTGAAACCGGTAAGTATTGATGAACTGGTGGCTGCTGTGGATAAAATAAAAAACCAGAAGCAGAAAAATACGGCCGGCGTCCATACCAAAGTATTATTGGAGAATATAAAAAATAAAACCATTTCTCAGCATAAGATCGTCTTGCCTTTGCAGGATGGTTTTGAAGTAGTGAACCTGAAAGACATAGTGCACTGCGATGCGCACGATAACTTTACCGACTTTCATTTTGTGTCGGGACAAAAAATGATGATTTGCCGGACCCTTAAATTTTATGAGGAATTGCTTGGCGAATCGGGATTTATGAGGGTTCATAAATCGCACCTTATTAACCTCGACCATGTCATGAAATATAAAAGAGGGAAAGGTGGTCAGCTTACCATGAGTAACGGCGCTGTGATTGATGTGTCGCCAAATAAAAAGGATGAGCTCATGGAGCAGTTCGAGAAAGGAAAATAATCCCCTTATTTTTAATTGCTATACTTTGTAGCAAGCACCTGTTTTAAAATTGCCGTACTTCGCTTTATATTTTATAGAGAGCAAAATTTTATGGCAAAGAAGAATGGTTTATTGGTAATTCCTGATGAGGTGGTGATGAATAAGATCTACATTATCAGAGGACAGAAAGTAATGCTGGATGTTGATTTAGCGAACCTTTATCAGGTTGAAACAAAAGTGTTAAATCAGCAGGTGAAGCGTAATTTAAAACGTTTTCCAGGCGATTTTATGTTTCAGTTAACGGTTACAGAGTTCGAAAACTTGAAGTCACAATTTGTGACTTCAAGTTGGGGAGGTACACGAAAGTTACCTTTGGTGTTTACAGAGCAGGGCGTAGCCATGCTATCAGGCATCCTGAATAGCGACAGGGCAATAGCCGTCAATATCCAAATCATGCGCATCTTTACAAAAGTGAGGCAAATGCTGACTGATAACACCAAATTGCGCCTGGATATTGAAAAAATCAAAAAGAAACTGGATAACCAGGATAAGAACATGGAAGTTGTGTTTAGGTATTTGGACGAATTATTGGAAAAGAAAGAATTACAGCCTGCTGCAATACAGAAAAGAACCAAAATAGGTTATAAACTGCCCCGAAAGAAATAGAAATAAACTTCTATATTTATAGCTCAATTCAATACCATACCTATGAACGAAGCTATCAGAAAACTGGAACCCACAGCCATGTGGAATAATTTTGCAGACTTAAACGCTGTACCCCGCCCTTCAAAGAAAGAAGAAAGAGTGATCCAATTTGCCAAAGAATTTGGTGAAAAACTAAAACTCCCTACCTATGTGGATGAAGTGGGAAATGTCATCATTAAAAAGCCGGCCACCAAAGGCATGGAAGACAGGGTAACAGTGGTGCTGCAAAGCCATTTGGATATGGTGCACCAGAAAAACGCCGCTACTGATTTTGATTTTAATACACAAGGTATTGAAATGATTGTGGATGGCGATTGGGTTAAAGCCAATGGTACTACCCTGGGAGCGGATAATGGAATAGGAGTAGCCTCCATTATGGCACTGTTGCAATCAAGCGATATTCCTCATCCAGCCCTTGAAGCGTTGTTTACAATTGATGAGGAAACAGGCATGACAGGTGCCCTGGCTTTAAAAGGCGGTTTATTGGATGGAGAGATCATGCTGAACCTGGATACGGAAGACGATCATGAATTGACGATTGGTTGTGCGGGTGGTATTGATGTAACGGCTAATGGAAAATACGACCAGGCAAAACCACAAAATAAAGTTGCCTTTAAATTAACAGTGAAGGGATTAACCGGTGGTCATTCGGGGATGGATATTCATAAGGGAAGAGGTAATGCCAACAAATTAATGAACCGCATATTATTTGCCTTAAACAAATACCTGCGCATTGAAATTGCATCCATTGATGGCGGTAGTTTAAGAAATGCCATTCCACGCGAATCGGTTTCTGTAATCACAGTTCCCGATGAGAATAAAGAGATGTTAAAGAAACAGGTGAAAGACCTTGAAGCTGTTTTAAAACAAGAGCATGGAACCACCGACCCTAATTTAGCAGTCACACTCGAAGATACAGAGATGCCGGCACAGGTATTAAATATCAATTTTCAGAATAAATTACTAAGAAGCATTTATGCCTGCCCCTATGGTATTTACCGCATGAGCCCTGATATTGCTGGCCTGGTGCAAACATCCAATAACATAGCCCGCGTAATTGTAAATGATGGCACAGTGCAAATTCAATGCTTAACCCGTAGCTCGGTTGATTCTGAAAAAACCGATCTTCAACTGGCCCTTACTTCCGCCTTTGAACTATGCGGCGCCGAAATTACAACGGCCGGCTCATATCCGGGCTGGACCCCAAAACCATCATCGCCAATTGTAAAACTCATGAGCGAATTGTATAAAGAGCGTTATAAAGAAGAAGCAAATGTGAGTGCCTGCCATGCCGGCCTGGAGTGTGGTATCCTGGGAACCAATTATCCCAACATGCAAATGATCTCTTTCGGACCTAACATTACGGGAGCACATTCGCCCGATGAAAAAGTTCAGATCAGCTCTGTTCAAAAGTACTGGGGCTTTTTACTGGAAACACTGGTTAGGATCCCAAAGAAAAGTTGATTTGATAACAAATGGTTTTTGAACAGTTAAAACAAAAGAAATATCCTTCCGACCTTGCATTTGATGCGATATACCCGAAAGCCTACCAGCAACAGTCTGCCAGGCATTTCACACCGGTAAAGGTGGCTGTTAAAGCAGCTAACTTATTGGTTAAGGGGCCCAACGCTAAAGTGCTGGATATTGGCTCAGGTGTTGGAAAATTTTGTTGCATTGGTGCAAGCATTAGCAATGCGCAGTTTTATGGTGTGGAGAAACGAAAAACGCTCACTAATTTGTCTAATAAAATAAAACGGCTGTACAAATTAAAGAATGCGCATTTTATGAATGCCGATTTTACAGAGCTGGATTTCTCAAACTTCAATGGGATCTATTTTTTTAATTCCTTCCAGGAACAACTGGATGAAACCTGTGTATTGGATGAAACTTCAAAAGTGTCGCTAAAAGAATACAGGCAATACCACGAAGCTTTAATGAAGAAGCTGGAGGAATGCAAATCAGGCACCCGCTTAGTAACCTATTATACGTTTAAAAATAAGATCCCTGCTTCCTATGAATTCATAAGCGCAGATAAAACAGGGCTTCTGAAATTTTACATAAAAAAGTAATTTACTTTTTACAATACTTTCCCGATTCTTCAACACTGGCTTTATTGTTAATGTCTATGTCATTCATGCTTTGTGTAGCACCCCACGAAAATATCTTTTCAAAAAAAGGCAACAACCTGTTGTCTTTTATTTGCTCATAAAAGTATACTTCGTGTTCTTTTTCTTTAATTCCCATTTCATACAAAATGTGGTCATGCTCTGTAATTCCTAATTCATTAAAATACTGTTTAAGCCTGAAGTATTCACAAACGTTTCCGCTCTCCAACCTTCCTGCAAAGTAAAATGGCATGAACCAGCCAATTAAAAAACAGCTCACATGAATGATCTTTCCTACAACGTGGAATCTCAATTCATAGTACCTTGAAGGAGAAATGCCATATTGTTGCATGATCTTCAATACTTCGGCGCGGTGGCCCCATTCGTCCATTTCTATTTGTCTGATGTCCGTTTTTTCAATCTTGCTTTTTACCGAAGCAGCATGACCCTGGTAGGCAAATGCGGCCGCTTTTTCGGCAGAGTAGGCCATTTGCAACAATTTAATCAAGGGTTTATGGTTAAGGATCATGGGAGAAAAAATATGGTTCAAATGTAGATATTATTTAAAATGAAAAGAATAAATAGCATATATTTATGTAACAATTCCGTTCCCTAAGTATCAATCCGCTAAGTTTTTTGTATGAGTAACACACCTGGTTATAAGCGCGTCGCTAATCCCTTTGAATTTTTACTTGTTCTATTGTGCTGCTTTTTAAGCCCCGCTTTTTTCTGTAGCGAGATCCATGACCCTAAAATTGAGAACCTTCTTCTTCATGCAAAAACCATCCGTCATGCCAATGTAGATTCGTCGGTGGTATATGCTACAAAGGCGTTGGCTCTGTCAGAGCAATTGGGCGATGCTTACCTGCAGGGAAAAAGTATGTCAACATTGGCTTCGTCGCTGCGTTATCAGGGAGGTAGTACCGAAAAAGTAATTGACCTGTTGCAGAAATCGGTGACCATTTTTAAAAGTATTCATGAAAAAGAGTTATTGGGTAGGACTTACATTACATTGGGGCTTTGTTTTGACGATAAAGCGGATTATCAATCGGCCCTGAAGTATAATTTTATGGCGCTGGATGTGTTTAATGAATTTAGTTTTGCCGATGGCATACAGGAGGTCAGCAATAACATAGCGGTTATTTATGAAGACCTGGACGATCCTAAGAATGCGTTGAAATATTACATGCAATCACTGGAATATGCCCAAAAAACAAAAGATACTGAGGCTATTGGCGGTGCCTATGCTAATATTGGCGCTTATTATATTAAAAACGGAAGCCAGGAATTAGCTACCAGTTACCTGAAACAGGCCATTGACCTTAAAAAATCGGTGAACGACTGGGCCGGTGTAGCCCGCATTACCAGTAATATGGGAAGGATGTACTACACAAACGGGGAGGCAGAAAAAGGCATTGCTTATTTTAAACAATCGCTGGAAATTAAAAAGAACTATAAGATCTATGAAGACATCAACTCATCTTATTACAATTTAGGAATTATAGAGGAAGACAGGGGGAATTTTAAACAGGCAGTAGCTTATTATAACGAGTCTTACGAATGGGCATCAAAGTTCGATAACCTGCAAGGTGCATTATCGGCTCTTGGTGGCATGATTAACATGTACGATACACTTGGCGAATATAAAAAAGCCCTGAACTATGGTATAGAATACATAGGGCTTAGCGACTCCTTATTTAGCATTGAGAAAAGCAAGCAAACGTTAGAGATGAAAGAAAAATATGAAACGGATAAAAAGGAGAAAGAATTATTGCTGCAGCGTGCCATTGCTACCAAAAATGAAGCCGAGTCAAAGCGCAAAACCACGTTCATTGTTGCTGTTTTGGGAGTACTTTTATTGGTAACGGGTCTCTTGTTCATGGTATATAAAACATCCAGGTTAAAACAAAAAACAAATGTTGAGCTCGAGCAAAAGAATAAATTGATCGAACATCAAAAAGAATTGGTTGAAGAAAAGCAAAAAGAGATCATTGACAGTATCAATTATGCCAAGCGAATTCAAACGGCTTTACTGGCCAGCACTAAACTGTTAAGCGCGCATCTCCCCGAACACTTTGTATTGTTTAAACCAAAGGATATTGTGGCAGGCGATTTTTACTGGGCCGCGCCTACACCCGAAGGATTTTTATACATTACGGCCGATTGCACAGGACATGGCGTTCCCGGCGCCTTTATGAGCTTGTTAAATATCAGTAAGCTCAACGAAACCATCAATCAAAAACATATTTTCCGTCCCGACCTTATTTTTAACGATGTAAGGACAGAAATAATAAATGCCTTAAACCCTGAGGGCAGCGTGGAAGAAAGCAAGGATGGAATGGATGCCGTACTGTGCAAGCTTGATACCACAAACATGAAGCTTGAATTTACCGGTGCCAATAACAGTTGCTATATCATCAGGGGCAAAGAGATCCTTGTTTGTAAAGCCGATAAAATGCCTGTGGGAAAAGGACATGATGACTCGGCTTTATTTACTTTCAATGAAATAGCTTTGCAAAAAGGAGATATGATTTTTACGTTTACCGATGGTTATGCCGACCAGTTTGGCGGGCCAAAAGGAAAAAAACTAAAATACAAGCAAATGGAAGGGATCATGTTGTCAATTGCAGGGCTCTCCATGCAGGAACAAAAGCAAATTCTCGACCGCCGGTTCGAAGAGTGGAAAGGTTCCCTGGAACAGGTGGATGATGTATTGGTGATAGGTGTGAGAGTTTAGGCCGATTAAATTTTGTATCTTTGCTGCACATGCGCATCTTATTAACCACATTAAACGCCAAATACATTCACACCAATCTGGCCATCCGGTTGTTGTATGAACTAAACCATGCTCATGAAGGGCTTGAATGGAAGGAGTTTAATATTAAGGAAGATAAGGATGAAGTGGCAAAACAATGCGCCCGGTTCGATGTGGTGGCATTTAGTTGCTATATCTGGAACATATCACAAACATTAGTAGTTACCGAAAAAATAAAAGCGCTAAATCCCAATACCAGGATTTTGTTGGGTGGTCCCGAAGTGAGTTATGAATATGAAGATATTATCGCTCTGCATCATGTAGATTATATTATTTTGGGTGAAGGCGAAACACCTTTCAGTGAATTTATCCGGTCTTTCCCAACTATTGATCTTGTTCCGAGTTTGGTGTATAAAAAAGAAGGAGAGGTCAAAAAAAACAACATGGCCCCAATGTTCGATCTGAAGAATTTTGAGAACAGCATGCCTTATAAATTCGACCCGCCCGAAGAGTTATCCAATAAAGTATTGTATATTGAAACGTCGCGCGGTTGTCCGTATAAGTGTGAATTTTGCCTGGCAAGCCTCGATAATAAAGTGCGCTACCTGCCCAACGAATCCATTAAAGCCACGTTGCTTTACATGATGCAACATGGCCGGGTCATTAAATTTTTAGACAGGACCTTTAACATTAAAAAGGATTTCACCATCGATATCTTTAAATTTATTTTAGAGAACCATCGTTCCGAAAATGTGTTTCAATTTGAAATTACGGCGGATATTCTTCATCCCGATATCATACAATTTATCCACGATCAAGTTCCCGATGGCTTATTTCGTTTTGAGATAGGGATCCAAACCGTAAATCAAAAGGCTAACCTGGAAGTTAAGCGAAAACAAAGTTTTGAAAAAACAACCGGCATCATTAAGCAACTGGATTATAAAGTGGAGATGCACCTGGATTTGATTGTAGGCATGGCCTTGGATTATTGGGACGACATAAAATATAGCATTGAGGAAGTATTTAAATTATTTGCTCCTGAAATGCAATTGGGCTTTTTGAAATTTTTGAAAGGCACTCCTGTTAGGCATAAGGCAGAACAACACGGTTTTGTGTTTGACCCCAATCCGCCTTACCAGATCATTGAAAGCAACTATTTATCAAAGGAACAGCTGCACCAGATCGTAGAACTGGAACATGCCCTGGAGATTTATTGGAACGGAAAAAAAGCCATTAACACCTTAAAGTATGTAACGCAGCATTACAGCATTTTCGATTTCCTTTTGGGGCTTGGACATTTCTTTGGTACACAAAAAGATTTTCATAAGTACTCCCTTACCGATGTGTTTGAGATCATTACAGCCTATTCTAAAAAGGAATTTCCAACCGATGCCGTTTTGCAGCAATTGATCGCGGTTGATTATTACCTGCATTTCAAAGTGAAACCGAAAAACTTATTCCTCGACGAAATGGATTTCAGTGATAAAAGTAAATTGATCGAGGATTTAAAACTCAACCATCATAAGTACCGCTACATTGTACTACCACTCAATTTTGATTTTAAAGCATTTAAAACTGAACAAAAGATAATCAATGATTCCAAGCCACTGATTATTCAATACAATGGCGTTAGTAAAGCAGAACTTGTTTTAATATAAATGGTTATGTGTTAAAATAATGTAGGGTTATTTTATACATTTTCACTTACTTTTTTCCTTGATGAGGGCAATTGTGTAGTACACAATTGAGCCGGCATGTGTACAGAGTAACAAAAAAATCAAGAACGAAAACCAACCGCCATTTTTTACGCACAAGCCTGCCCAGGAAACGGAGTAAAAAATGGCGGTTCGCACTTTTCGTTCACTCCCACGCGCTGTCCTATTAATATTTAATTTTAAAGCCAGATTTCTTCTCTTTTCAGCAATTTATTTGTTAGTTTATACCTTATAGTAATATATAAGCCTTTACAAAGCAGCGCGCAAGCCTGTCAAAACGCGGTGCCGGTGAGGGGTGAATTTTAATTTTTTTAGTTGAGCCTGAAAAACCTTCAGTGTTTTTCAGTTGCGAAACTTAAAAATTAAAAGAGCGGGCTGCGATCGTTTTGACTTG
>JBEHXV010000026.1:0-67251 GCA_048498515.1 Bacteroidota bacterium
GCGTCGAAGCATTTGTAAGTGGTGGCACGGCGCCTTACACTTATACATGGACACCTCTTGGTTTAAATACGGCAAGCGTCACAGGCCTGGCTTCGGCAATATATACCGTACAAATCACAAGTTCCGAAGGTTGCACAGGCTCGGCCATTGTAAGCATTAATAAACCCCAGGTGTTAAGCAGTTCGGCCATTACACAAAGCGTTTCATGTGTTGGCGGAGCTACCGGAAAGGCAGAAGTGCTTGCCAGTGGCGGTACGGCGCCATATTCGTACACATGGGTGCCATCGGGAATAAATTCTTCTTCCTTATCAATAACACTTGCAGGAACCTATACCTGCATGGTTACCGATAATAATCAGTGCAGCACTACGGTTACGGTTGCGGTTGTTACTGCGCCTTCGCCAACCCTGAGTGTCAACAGTGCAACCATTTGCCCGGGCAAGCAGGCGGGGCTTACTGTACATGGAGCGAACTCGTATACGTGGTTGCCGGGAAACAGTCATGCCCAAGAAATGAATGTGTCGCCATCAACATCGCTTACCTACTCGGTTATTGGTGAAAATAGTTATGGATGCACAGATACAGCTACGGCATCCATTTTTGTAAGCTATTATCCGCTCGCTTTTGCCGGTAAGGATACTACAGTGAACATGGATGAACCCATCACACTTGTAGGACAGGGTTCTGATTTTTATGGATGGATCCCAATGAATGGCGGCGCTGCACTTTCCTGCAATTTATGCCATACCATTACCGAAAATCCACAACAAAATACCTGTTATGTTTTGGAAGCATACAATGCATTTAATTGTAGGAACAGTGATACGGTGTGTGTAACGGTTACCGAAGACTGGAACATTTATATTCCCAATGCCTTTACACCCAACAACAATGATATAAATGATGTGTTTATACCGGTTGGTTATGGCATAGATGAAATTGAACTGATGATCTTTGATCGTTGGGGAGCACTCATCTTTAAATCCGACGATAAAACCAAAGGCTGGAATGGGACTTACAAGAACGTGCTATGTAAAGCGGATGTGTATGTTTATAAAGTAAATTTTACGACGATGAACCACCATGAGGAAAACCGGACCGGCCATGTTACTTTGCTTAAGTAATTGGTTAACTGTTCTTTATAAATCTTTCGCTTTATATCCTAAAAAAATTATCTTTACGCTTATTTAATACCTATGCTTAACAGTTGGCTTCCTATAACACGAATTAAGATTTTCCTGGCAAAGATTTTATACAAAACCGTGACACTTTTTGTTGGTAAAGAAAAACGTGTGATCCAGAAAGGCGGCGTTAACTATGAGGTAGACCTTTCCGAAGGAATAGAACTATCGCTGTACCTGTTTGGTAATTTCCAGAGGCATATTACTAAAAACTCATTTTTAACCATTAAGGACGATTTTACCATTGTTGATATTGGCGCCAATGTGGGTTTAATGACCCTGCAGTTTGCCAAACTGGTACCTAATGGCAAAGTGTATTCTTTTGAACCAACATTTTACGCGCTCGAAAGGCTTAAAAAGAACCTGAGCCTTAACGAGTCCATTGCCAAAAATGTAACGGTTATTAACTCTTTTGTTTCCGAAAAATCATCCGATAATCCCAACATTGTAGCTTTTTCGAGCTGGAAAGTAAACGGCGAACGTGGCACCAATGATCACCCGGTACATTTGGGTACGCCAAAAGCGGCGGATGGTGTTCCGGCAATCTCGCTCGATGATTTTATGGAAATAAACAAGATCGAAAAAATTGATTTCATTAAAATAGATACCGACGGGCACGAGTACGAAGTGTTTAAAGGCGCTAAAAAAGCCATTGCCAAATACCGTCCGAAAATTATTTTTGAAATAGGATTGTACGTAATGGATGAAAAGAATATTTCGTTCGACTTTTACTACAATTATTTCAAGGACCTGAACTATGTGCTGTACGATACAAAAACGGATGCGGAAATAAGCTTAAGCAATTACAGAAAACACATTCCACAAAAAGGATCGACCGACCTGATTGCCGTACCTAAATAATTAATCTTTCCTTATTAGTACGTTAAAACTAAATTCAAAGGGTTTTTCGTTGTTGGTAACGATATACTCTTTTGAGATTTTAGTTAAGGCATCGCCATCAATTAAATAAAAAGAGTACCCCATGGCATCAAAAAAATCGTAAAAAGCAATGGCCGATGTGCCCGCTCTTTTAAAGCCATGCGGCCAGTATTCGGCAATTATTTTTATGTGGTTATTGGCGGCCAGTAAACGTTTCATGCCGTTAAAGGCAGTGAGCTCGTAACCCTGTATGTCTATTTTAATCACATCCACTTTTTCAAAGATCTTCTTCTCAATTAATTCATCAATCGATACAGAGCTGATCTCTTCCACACTGTCGTAATTATTTACAGGGTAGGTCCTATGGTCTACATTAAGTAATTTCGATTTGTAGACTTTAAGCACATCGCTTTTATCGGAAACAGCATTATTGAATAAGGTAATATTGCGAATGCCCTTGGTGTTTTTTACCAGGTATTTAAAATTTTGCGAATCGGGTTCAAAACAAAATACCTGTCCTTCATCGCCGGTAAACGCTGAAAGAATCTTTGCGTAAAACCCAATGTTAGCGCCAATATCCAGAACCGTATCTCCCGGTTGGATGATCTTTTTCAGAAGGTCGATCTCTGTTCTATCGTTCTTTTTTTTAAACCGTGAATAGGAAATGTTATAAAGCGGGAAACAATATTTATATAAAAAGTTGCCAATCTTTATTTTAGTATAATTAAAGTCCATGCTAATATTTTATCTCATATAAATAAGCCGGTTCGCTGGTACCTATTTGTTTTACCATGACCAGTTTTTCAGGATATTTTTGCATGATAGGAGCGGCAATGTTATGAAGGGTATTAATGACATCGCCGGTGTTTTTGGCAGGGTTTATCCTTAAACTGGCAATAAGCAGGTGGGTAACCTTGTTCCGTTTAAAGATAGCCAGGGCCGAATCGGGATTGGATTGTTGTGTCAGCGTATCTTTTGCAATAACAGAGTAGATAGGATAGAAATGCTTGCCCTTTGCGTACACAAAACTCATGGGCGCTTTACGGGCGGCTACCAGGCTGGTTTCGGGTAAGCTGTCTTTGCAATACGCGCTCAGCTGTAAATAATTTTTCCAATCGGGTGTGTAGCCATAATAAATATCACCTTTTAAATTTTTGCTGGCAATGGGTAAGTTTTTAAATGCTCTTTTGGAAGAAGAGATCAGAAAGGAAGAGGAAAGTACAAGAATGACACCCAGGAACACCCATTGGTTGGTGCTCTTTGTAAATACAACGTACAGGCCATACATAATAGCCAATAACAAAGCTGGCATGTGCACCATGATAAAGCGTGGTTGGTCCCAGCGTGCCTGTAACACAAAAAAGGTTCCAAAGCAAATAGTGCCGGCAAATAAAACAAAGAAAAGCACAATGTCGTTCTTGGTCTTAAATGCTTTATACAAACCCAGGAACGTAAGCCCTAATACAATGAAAGCGAAAAAATAGTAAATGCTGTTATTAGCCACTTCCATCAATTGGCCATCCTGCTCCACTACTTTTTTATAAAGGAACTCCTCATCAAAAAAACCAATGATCTGGTAAAAACGTTTGCCCACATACAGTGCTATGTTATCAGTAAACCGGCCAAAGAAACCCGCCAGGTCTTCCTGCCCTTTGCTGGCGTCATAGGGGTCTTTATTAAATAAAATGTTTACCTGCGAGGCGTATTGAATGGCCGATTTTCCCCAGACCATGCTTTTAATCAACTCGTACAATACTTTAAACAAACCAAAAAAGCCCAGCGCGAAAGCGGCTTTCCTCCATTCTTTTTTTACCGCGTAAAACAACACAATGGCAATGATGCCAAACACTAAAATGTTTTTAGCCAGGGTGAGGAGCATCATTAAAAAACCAAGAACCATCCATTTTTTCCAGTCTTCTTTTATATTCGTGCCTATTGGGTTTTCGGCAAAGTTGTATTTTGTGAAATAGTAAAAGAAAGTGGCCTGTACCAGCATGTAAAACGCTTCCGAAAACGTTTGGCTGGCATAATACAACACAAGGTAGTTAATGCACAGGAAAGCATACACAAAGAATTTAAGCACAGGGCTTACTTTTTTATCGAGCGCTTTATAAAAAATAACGGCGCCTAAAGCATAAAATAAAATGGAAAACAGCTTGAAGTAAACAAGGTTAGTGCCAAATACCAGTGTGAGCAAAGCCAGGAACATGGGGTACATGGGCGCGTTGGAGGTGTAATAATAATTTGGAAACTCATGTACATAACGGTAGCCCGCCTCAATGTATAAGGAGTCATCATGCGCCTCGCTCATGCGCGCGTTAAAGCTCATAAAAGCGAGAACGATCCCCAGGATCAGCAAGCCCCAAAACCAGGCCTTTTCATTCTTATCCAAATAAGCATTTAGTTTCTCAAATAATGTATTATTTGCCGATTTAGTTTTTGTACTTGCCTGTGCAACTGTTTTAGCCATGATTTTTAACTAGGTTAGGCAAAAATAACAAATTAATTGAGCCAGCCACGTTTTATAAGCCCATGTTTTTTGTATTTTTATACTTTAATAAAAAGATAGTGCTATGCCAATAAGAATGTCGGATGACGACGACTCTAATGAGGGTTATGACGGCAACCAGGGACGAAATTCGGGTTCGGGTGGCGGTTATGGTGGAGGAGGAAATATCATTGGGATGTTATTGCCGCTGTTGTTCAGGTATCCTAAGTTGGTTATACCTGCTATCCTTATTCTTGGCGCTTTTTATTTATTCAGGGGAGGTTGCAGTCATGGCGCCGCGCATGAGCAACGCTCGTCGTACGGTACCGGGGCTACGCTCGATAACAGGGTGTATGACAGTACGGATGTGTACAATGCGCTTAGCCCCGATGAACAACTGCCCGAAAGGGTTTCGCTGGAACGCTTTGCACCGTCGCCCGGCGACCAGGGGCAGCAGGGTTCCTGCGTAGGCTGGGGAAGCACCTATGCTGCGCGTACCATTTTAGAATCGGTGACCACCGGCCAGGACCCTGATAAAATTGTCTTCAGCCCGGCATTTACCTATAACCAAATTGGCTTGCAGGATTGCCAGGGTACCTATATCGACAGGGCCATGGACCTGATGACAACCGAGGGTTCGGTGCCTTATACTAAATTTCCGTATGATGAGAATTCCTGTTCAAAGCAGCCGGATAATTATATTTTAAAAGAAGCCGAACAATTTAAAATGAAAGGCGCCAATCGTTTATCTATTAGCGGCGACGATTATACAGTTGATATAAAAGCCATTCGCGAGAACCTGGCCCACAACGCGCCGGTGGTGATAGGGATGAGTGTAGGTGGCAGCTTTATGCAGGAAATGGAAGGCAAGGAATACTGGCAACCCACCAACAGCGATTATGATAAATATGGTTTTGGCGGGCACTGCATGTGTGTGATTGGCTACGATGATTACAAATTTCAGAACGACGGTGCCTTTTTAATTCAGAACTCCTGGGGACCGAAATGGGGCAAGAATGGCAGAGCATGGGTGAGCTATGGCGATTTTGTACAATTTACCAACGAGGCTTATGGCGTGTACCCAATGCCCGATAAAGTGAACGAAACAAAACTGAACTGCTCCATAGCCCTTATTGAAAAAGAAAGCAAGCAAGCCATTGCGCTTGTGAATAAAGGAAACAATGTTTACAGCACCGTAAGTCCGATGAAGATCGGAACCAAATTTAAAGTTCGACTAACCAATAATATTGAATGTTATGTGTATGTTTTTGGGAAGGAAACCGATAATGGAAGTTACGTCCTGTTCCCTTATACCCCAAAACACTCGGCCTATTGCGGCATTACGGGCACGCGTGTTTTTCCGCGCGATAAAAGCATGACACCGGATGATAAAGGGACAAAAGATTACATTGCAGTACTGGTATCAAAAACAGCTTTGGATTTTAAAGCGCTCAATGAAAAATTCAATGCCAATAAATCAAAAGACTACCAGCAACGCATCAACGACATATTACAGGAAAGCATCATCACCGATGTGCAATACAGGGTTGACAGTAAAATTAATTTTACAGCTGATACAAAAGAAAAAAACATTGTCCCAATCATTATTGAGATCACCAAGAACTAACATGAGAAAAACCATTTTATATTATTTAGCGGCGCTGGCAGTTGTTTTAACTTCCTGCAAAAAAGACGACCCGACCACACAGTCCGATGACGGTGAAGCATTGATATTAACCGACCAAAGATACGGTTCCGATCCTCAGCAAAAATTCGATATTTTTCTTCCGGCAAACCGGGCAACAGGCTCTACGCATTTAATATTCCTCATCCATGGCGGTGGGTGGAGATCGGGTGACAAGCAGGATATAAATACCATCGTTTATAAATACCAGGAGATGTTCCCTGAGTATGCTTTTGTTACCGTAAACTACAGGTTGTATGCGGCCGGAAACAACAAGTTCCCGGTGCAGGAACAGGATGTAAAAGCCTGCATTGAATATGTGATGATCCACAGGGCCGATTACGATGTTTCTTCCAAGTTTGCCATCATAGGCTTTAACGAAGGAGGACAGCTTGGCTTATTGTATGCCTACAAATATGGCGGTAGTTCCTACATGCCTAAAGTGGTGGCTGGTTGGAACGCACAAACCGACCTGATGAAATTGTATAACCAAAGCAGCTCCCAGGTTGTAAAAGGATGGATCTCTGACGTAGCGGGAAATATAACAACTGCCGATTCTTTAACGTACATCAGTTCAAGTCCCATAAATTATGTTTCAAGCGCGAGCCCGCCAACACTTATCCTTCAGGGCCTGACCGATACTGTAACGGTTTTTTACCAGGGACAATTTTTAAGCACTAAGTTGCAACAAACAGGCGTTGCTTATACTTACAAGGACTATACCGGCCAAGGCCATACGTTTTCGCCGTTGGCTGACGACGACGCGCGCGCGCAGATCAAGACATTTATAAACACACATTTACAATAACATTCATGTTTCATTTTATTCTCCGAACCGTTCCCCGGCCGATCTTGATTAAGCTAAGCCTCATCTTTAGTAAGATTGCGCCATTAATTTATTACGGTAAAAAATACGAAGATCCCATTAGCGGTAAAACCTACCGTAAATTTTTGCCTTATGGCTACAGTGGTAAAGCCAAGCGCGACAATGTGTTATGTCCTGGAAGCCTCTCTCTGGAAAGGCACCGCCTGCTGTGGTTGTACCTGAAAAACAAAACCGATTTTTTTACCGCGAAACATAAATTGCTTCACATAGCGCCTGAACAATGTTTTTATAAATTATTCAGGGCCATGCCCAACCTGGAGTATGTAACCGGCGATTATAATTCGCCCATTGCCGATCATCATTTCGACCTGCATAAAGCGCCTTTTGAGGACAATAGTTTTGATGTTATTTTTTGTCACCATGTGCTGGAGCATGTTGAAGATGCCGATCAGTGCATGAGGGAATTGTACCGCATGATGAAACCGGGAGGCTTTGGTATTTTCCAGATCCCGCAGGATGTGAACCGTTATAAAACCTACGAGGACAAAAGCATTACCAGTGAAAGGGACAGGGAAATCCATTTCTGGCAAAAAGACCATGTGCGTTTGTTTGGATTGGATTATAAAGATAAACTGGAAGCGGCTGGGTTTAAGGTAACGGTTGAAGATTATACGAAGGAAATACCCGAAGCCCTGGTTGAACGTTACCGTTTGCCAAAAGGCGAACTGCTTTACATGTGTAGAAAATAAAATAGTATAACCCCATAAAATTCAGAATATGAAGAACAGATCAATTGCAACATTATGTTTGGCTGTAGTTAGTAGTTTTGGTTTTGCACAAGCAACCATGACCAATGGCCCTGAGCTTGACAATGACAGGGATAGTAAAATGAACCGCATGCTTAAAGGCGATGACAATAGCTTTTATGCCTACAGGGTAAGAAGTAAGGGAAAAGGAACTTCTTTTATTATTGAGAAATATGATAACACAAGCTTAAAACCTCTTTTCTCGAAAGAAATAAACCTGGACGAAGAGAAAAAAACAAAAATGGAGGATGTAGAGTACTCCAATGGCAATGTGTTTATCTTCAGAAGGCAATATGATAAGAAAGCGGATGTTATGACCTTGTTCTACCAAACTGTTTCTTCATCGGGTGAGGTTTCGGAGAACCTGAAAGAAGTTGCTTCTGTTAAAACCGATCATTATGAGTTTGTGAATTTTGATATTTATCCTAACCCGAGTAATACAAAGTTTTTAATTAAATCGTCCCATAAACCGGATAAACAATCGGCTTACCAAACCGATTTTATTTTGATGGATGCTATGAGCCAGAAAAAACTCTGGACCAAAACGGTAGACGAGCGTTTATTTACCAACACCGAAGGGAAAACCATTAATTTTTATTCGGGTGGCTTCGGTTCGGCCAGCATGGTTGACCTGGAAGATGTAGGTTTTATCGGACTTCATTTTGATGATAACGATAATATTTATTTTGGTTATACAGCCCCATCTAAATTATGGTCGCCAAAAGAAGAACATTATAAACTGACATTAGGGATTTTAAACGCGAATGATAATGAAGCCAAATATGTAGAGCTGGCTTTTGATGAGGATTATTTTGTGAGGGACATTGAGTTCTCAAAATCAAATAACAACGAGATCGTGGTGGGTGGCTATATTAAGGATGTGGTGGAACGAAAAGGCAGGGATTTGATAAAAGTAGGGATCTTTAGTTTTTCGGTAGACCTGAAAAGCAACAGCATTAAAGCAAAAGCCGTAAAATTCTTTGATGATGAGATGCTGACACGTTTGGAGTCGAGCTCAAAAAGAGCGAAACGCTTCAAGTACAAGCTGGATTACATATTGCCGGTTGGCGACGCGGTTTATTATGTGGGAGAGCAATACAGGGAACAAATGATTGTACATTATACCACCAATACCGGCATGGGCGGCATGGGTGGTATGGGAACAATGGGTGGCGGCATGGGCGGCACCAGGGTAAGTGATGTGGACTGGGAGTACGAATACATGGACGTGATTGTGGCCAAGCTTAACAGCAAAGGGGAGTTTGAATGGATAAAAAATTTACCATTAAGGCAGTTGATGAAACTGGAAAATGCACCGCACGTATTTAAACAATACATAGCTGTGGCTACCAACAATAATATTTATGTTTTGTGCGACGATCATCCTAAAAACATTGAACGCTATGAAAAAGCCGATTTTGAACCAAAAGATTTGAAATCCGTATCGGGCATCCATGGCTCAAATTTTGTGTGCAACCAGCTTAACCTTAAAACCGGGGAGGTAAAACGTACGGTGCTGATGAAGAATGATGATTATTGTTTTGCGCCTATCCAGGAACGCAACCCTTCGTTCATTCCTCCTTCCGATTGCGAGATCTTTGTACCGGGCAAAAATAACAAGATCTATATTTATACAGAAGACAGGGGCAGGGACCGCTTTGCGAGTATAAAATTCGAATAACAAGAACCTTTCTTAAAAGCAGCCTCATGGTTATGGGGCTGTTTTTTTATGAAGTTAGGTGCCGTATTTTTTAGTATATTTATATTTTAATAACTGAAAATGACAAAGTTCCTCCTCCCCCTGGTGCTCTTTGCCGGGCACCTGATCTCGCAGCAAAACCTGAAAGAAAACTACATTCCGTTGAAATCCTCAGGAACCCTGCCCGATGTTTTTACACAAAACATCAGCAATGTTATTGAAAATGATGTGATTGAATTAAACAAACAAAAGGATACCGATAAGAACCTGAAGACGACTTATCTGACGGAAGCAAATTATGAAATAGAAAAAATCGTCAAAAGCGGCAACACTTTAATCAATGATGAGGTGACGGTTTATTTGAACAAGATCACGGATGTGATCCTTAAAAACAATCCTGCCTTAAGGAGCGAATTGCACATCTATACCCTTAAGTCGCCTGTAGTAAATGCTTATAGCTATGATAAGGGTTATATTTTTGTGGATGTGGGGCTGATAGCGCAGGCGGAAACGGAAGCCCAACTGGCTTATATCCTGTGCCACGAGATCTCGCATTACACCAAAAAACACCACATCAATTCTTATGTTCAGAATAAAAAAATTGACCGGCAAAATTACAACGGAAAAAGCAGCGAGGACCGCCTGATAGAAAAATGCCAGTACTCGAAGGAAAGTGAGAGTGAGGCCGACATAGAAGGCTTTCGCTTATTTGAACAAAGCGATTATAATTTAAAGCAAGCCGAAAAAGCCTTTGATGTGTTGCAATACGCGCACCTGCCATTTGAGCTGATAGAGTTTAAAAAAACATTTTTTGAAACCAATAAGTTTGTGTTGCCCGAAGGCTATTTTTTAAAGAGTGTGTCTTCTATTCGCAACAATTCCAACGAAGACGATACTAAATTAACGCATCCCAACACGGCTAAGCGTAAAGAAGCCATTGCCACGCTTATTGCAAACAGGAGTAATTCGGGGAAGGTAAACGCTATTGTGGGGCAGGAACAGTTTGAGTATTGCAGGGACCTGGCACGTATGGAGCTGTGTCGCTTGTATTTAAAGCGCAGGGATTATCCTAACGCCTTATATGCCGCTTATATATTGGCCAATAAATACCCCGATAACCAATACGTAACCGAAGTTATTTCAAAATGCCTGTACGCCATTACCCTGTATGGAAAAGGAGCCTTAAGGTATAACAGTGATTCGTATCTTGAACATGGCATTCCTTCGCATTCCGATGTGGAGAGCTACCCGCAACAACTGTATTACCTTATTAATAAAATGCCTTCTAACGAGTGGGCCATGCTATCGCTTAACTATGTTTACAGGAGCCATAAAAAATTTCCGGCAAACCGTAAAATTGAAAGTTACTCCGACAGCCTGTTTAAGATCATGGGACAGATCAACTGGGGAATTGTTGATTTTGTGAGGGCAACTAAAAAAGAAACAGCTTTGCCAGTAAAATCCGACTCTGTTGAAAAAGGAAGTGAAGTAAAATCCAAAACAGAGCTCATTGCCGATATCCAGAAACAAAACAGCATCAGTAATACCGATACGGCCTATTACAAGGAAATGTTCCTTGACCTTTTTGAGGGCGACAAGGAGTTTATAGGTAAGTTCCCTTCAGCGGGAACTAACAATAGCTCTTCAACGGGTGGTTTTTCCACTTACAACCGCAGTACGTATAGCCGTAAATCTGGTAAGAGTAAGGATGAGAATATAGAAGCGGAGAACAAAATTGAAAAAGTATTGTTGCTTGAACCGTTTTATTTAAAGATTGATGAAACAAAAGAAGAAGAGGTGCAGTATGTGGCCTCCGACAAAAAACAGGAAAAGTATTCGGAAACAGTGAACATCTGCGCGAAAAAGCAAAACTTTGAATTGATTACGATCGATCCGGCTGTTATTTCGACAACGGATGTGGATAAGATGAATGACTACTCGGTGATGAACGATTGGTTTGCCGAAAAATTTGATGCCGACGATAATGAGCGTAACCTGATCCTCAATACGGATGACATTGATAACCTCATCTTAAAATACGGCACCCAATATGTTTTAAGAACAGGTGTGGTAAATTACAAACCGGGCAGGGGCGGAAAAAAAACTTATTACTACGCGTTTATATTTGACATTAAACTCAATAAGATTGCTTATAAAAAGTATGAGGTGTTCAGGGGAAATGATGTAAAGGACCTGATAAATGCAAAAGTTTATCAAACCTTTTTTGATTTAAAACATTTATAATAAGATGACTATGTTATTGCAATTAATGAATAGGAGCAGGCTCGTACTTTTGATAGGGGTATGCCTGGTGAATACGATGTTCTCTCAATCGCCCGGCTACATGGGCAAAAAACTGACAATAGGTTATGGCTTTCATTTCAGTCCGGCACTTTTGGGCTCTAACGGTCAGGGAAGTTCTTTGTTTGGCAAAGAAGGCGGCAATGCCTCAACCGGTGAATTTGCATTCAATTCCCTGCACGAAGGCTACCTGGAGTACGCGCTGGGCAAGCGTTTTTCTCTTGGTTTTTCCGCTAAATTTTATAAAACCACTTACGACAACCATAAGAACCTTAGCGCTACGTCAAATGTTGTCGACCAGTATGGCTATACAACTACCATGTACTATTCTGGCAGGCCTGAAGGTTTATATGCTATCAAAGGCCAGAACTTTGCGCTTTATGGAAAAGTATTCAACAGGGGCTTTATTGCGCCATGGGGACGGTACATGATGTTTGGCGTAAACGTAAAGCACTATACCTGTACCTATGATCCGGCCGAAATGAAATTGTACGAAGACTATGGATATGGCTATGACCCTCGCAGCGCCATAACCGATTTTGGGCCAAAGGAGCAAAGCTTTACCCGCTTTGATGTATTATTTGGTTTTGGAAGAACCCGTGTATTGTTTAACCGCGTGACCCTCGACTATGGGTTTAACGTAAACCTATTTGCCCTGGCAAGCACGGTTTTTGATGCGGTGTCAGATAACCCGGAGCTCTTTTCCTCCAACTGGGCTACCAATACAAACTATATTGAAACAACAGCGCCATGGAGGGTTCGTGGCGTGAACCGTTTTAACGCCTTCCTGAGAATAGGAGTTCTTATTTAAACAAGGCTAGTTGTAGGAATAATTATAGGTTTAATTGATCTATTTTTCTATTTCTTTTTTGACTAAGAAAAAAGAAATAGAAAATCATTCTTAATACATAATTTCAAGCAATAAATTACAATTTTACCACAGTAAACTCAACCCTGCGGTTAATAGCCCTGCCTTCTTCGGTTTCATTATCTGCTACGGGTTTCGTTTTTCCGAAACCGTTTGAGCTGATGCGGTTTTGCGCAATGCCTTTTGATACCAGGTAATTTAATACAGATTTTGCCCTGTCGGTAGATAATTTTAAGTTGGATTCCTCGGAGCCCACATTATCGGTATGTCCTGCTAAAGCAATTTCCATGCTTGGGTTTTGTTGCATGAGAGTTACCAGGCGGTTTAGTTCCGAAAAGGATTCGTTTTTAAGATCGGCTTTTGCAAACTCGAAGAAGATGTTATTAATGCGGATCACTTGCCCGGTTTCCAGTGGTACAAGGTACAGGTCGCGCACAATTTCCTTATATTCCGATACGGTGGTGAGGTCGATGTTATCGGAAATGGAAATAAAATTACTGGCGCTGGCATTAAATCCATAATTGATGCCGTAAGGCAAAGCAATCTGGTACTCACCCGTTACAGGATTGCTGATGGCTACGCCCTGGTTGGCGCCGGTGCTTAAATTCTCATAGCTGATCTTGGCTTCAATAGGCAAAGAGGTTTTCTTATTCAATACTTTTCCTTTTATCAATACCACAGGCTGGGGTTTATTTTCTACCGCCAGTTTTATCTTTACAATATCGCTGCTCCCCAGGCTGTTTTTAGAGCTTGTCATGTAGGCGTATTCACCTTTGGCATCGAGCGAGAAATAAGCGTCCCAGTCGGCCGAATTAATGGTTGGCCCAAGGTTTTGCGGTTTCGACCAGTTTTGCCAGCTATCGTCAAGGCGCGTGGTTTTCCATACATCGTTGCTGCCTAAGCCCCCTTCGCGGTTACTCGAAAAATACAGTGTTTTATTATCCGATGCAATAAAGGGAGTCGATTCGTCGGCGTTGGTGTTTAAACCTTTTATGTAGGCCAGCGGTGTGTAAGTGCCATCCTCTTTTTTAAATGTTACATAAAGATCATTATCCGTGGCGCCTTCCGTTTCGCTAAGGTAAATGACAAGGCCTTTACCATCGGGCATTAAAAACGCCCCCGAGAACCGACCTTTCGTGAGATCAACGTAATTAGGGATCTCCAGCCCAATCGGGTCGTTCCAGCCTCTTTGTCCTCTGTTTACCAACGAAAATCCACCTTTCAAACGTTCTCCGTTCTTAAAATAACCTCTTATCAGGATGGTATTATTGTCGGGCGACACATTAAAGATCCCTGAATTCAGTGTGCCTGTATTGAAAGGTTTGTTCATGTATTTTGCGGGACGCCAGTTACCCGCGCTGTCCTGCTTTGAGTACCAGATGCTCTGAACGGTTTCACCGGCCGATTGCCGGTACAGTTCTCGCCAGTAATAAATCTCCTTTCCATCGGCCGAAACAACCGATTGCCCTTCGCCATTTTTTGTATTAATAGCCGGACCAAGATTTATGGGCGCGTATGCATCCTGCGCGTTTAAAAAATGACAGGCAATAGTGAGCAAAAAAAGAAGTAATTTTTTCATGGCATTGCATTTATAAAGTTGTATAAGCTTTAAACGTCACCCTGAACTTGATTCAGGGTCTTGTGGGATGCTGAATCAAGTTCAGCATGACGCTGATGCTGATAGTTATTACTATTCTATTTAGTAAGATCCATTTTAGTTAACATGATCCTGTCTCCTTTTTTAGTTTCGCTGAAGAAGTAAAGATTGTTACCCATTTTGTAGCTGGATGTATTTTTAAAAAGATAGAACGCCCTTTTCTCTTCATCGCCAAAGGTTTTAAATTCTGATAGTTCTCCTGTAGCGATGTTAATGCTGCCGTAATCAAAACCGTATAAAGGCTCACAGGTTTCCACTCTCACATTGCCTACAGTTTCCGTATTGCAATCAACTGTTTTTGCCGAACGTAACAGCCAGTACAAGCTTTTGCCGTCGCCTGATTCAAAGATGGAGTTGTCGGCCATAATCATATCGGAGGTAAGTTTCGATCCGCTCATAAACCCTTTCTTTTTCTTTTGGTCAACCAGTACTCCATAATTTTTTTTCAGGTTCCCGTTCGCTTCAAACTGGAACATATAAATTCCTCTGTAAAGTTTTACATTGTCCTTTTTAGTGAAATCCTGTCCGCTGATGAAGATATCGCCCGAGCTGGTGAATGAGATGCCGTTAACCACAAATTTCTTTCCGTCGAATTCCACAAATTTCTTTTGATCGGCAGGCTTGGCTTGTTTTTGCGCGAACTCTTCGATGTTTGGTGAGCTGATGAAATCAAACTTGCTATCGGTAATTTTACCGATCTGGAAATTGGTATATTTTAATTCGTCCAGAACGGTATTCAAGGCCTCCTGTGTTTGGCCATAATCTACCTGACCCATGGCGCCAAAGGCGCCAAAGCCACCGGCAGGTTGCGCTGCAGCAAGTGCTTTTTCTTCTTCTGATGCCGATGTGGTTGGAGCCATTGGCGCGAAGTTGTATAATTTCTCAATGTATTTTTCAGAAGGATCTTTGGTAATACCAGGACCGTACAGGAAGACAGAACCATCTTTTTCATAGGCTCCTAAAATTCTCCAGCCGTTCGATTTTGATTCAAAGTTGAAACGTTCTACAACCTGTCCCTGTGGCGATAAACGCACATAGGTGTAATTGGTTGGTTTAGGATCTTTATCATCTTTAAACATACCTATCGGTGCAAATACAAGAATCCAGTCGCGCGGAAAATCATCGTTGCTCAACGATTCGTTATCATCTTTCAAGGGTGCAGAGAAACATACCATATTGGGATATTTGAATTCGAGTGTTCCAAGGGTTTTAATGTTTACCTGGTTATCGCAGCTAATAATATCAAAGTGTGTATAGTCTTTGTGTGTTTTCTTTTCGGTTCTTCCGGCCACTACCAATACGGTGCTGTCCGCTTCCACTTCATACGACGCACGGTACGCGTATTTTGAATCGGTATCGGTTTTTGGTTTTATTTTTTCGAGCTGTTTTACTTTTTTGGTGTAACGCCCGTAATACCAGTTGTAAGAATACGAAATTTCTTTCTGACGAAACACTACTTTACCAGTCATGTCAACCGAGGCGGTAAGGTTGCGGGTGGTGTAACGGTCGCCTTTAAAGTTAAACCATTTCCAGCGCGCTTTTACTTTGTCCATCCATTCTTCTTCCCTTACGGTATTCAATAAATTCAGGTCTTTATCGTAAGTGTAAATTTCGGTTTTTACTTTACGGGCAATTAAAGAAGGCAATACATAGATCATGTCGATGGTTTCCTTTTCCTTATTCATTTCTATTCCACCCAGGTAACCATTCTTTGCTTTTCTCGACACATCATATGGCTTTTCAAGAATAGGCACCTGTGCCAGTGTAACTAGGGGGTTGGCAAGACAACTTAACAGGGCGGAGAATAAAATAATTTTTTTCATAGCTTTTATGTTTTTTAAATAAGTAGTAATAGGTATGCTTTACGGAACAAAATTATGCCGCTGCTACTTATTTTTGGTACCCTGCAATGGTGATTTGATGATACCCTGCACAGGGTATTTTTATAGCGTAATTTTACGCTATGGCCACGCCAATCCTGGGAAAGCGTTTATTCCGGGTAAAAAGCGAAAGAATAAATTTGGATTGGAAAATCCTATTTCAGTTTATTGATAACGGGATTGGCATACATTGTAATGAACAGTTGCCTTAAAACTTCCTGCTCGCCGCTCAAAGCGTTAACCATGGAGTTGAGGTAAGCTATAAAATCCGCTTTTTCTTTTGCGGTATAATTATTTTCAAAAACCGCGTTTTCATTTAAAAGGTCGTAAGCAATATAGTTTACCGGGTTTAATTTGTAATTGTGGTATATCTGCTTGTCGATGTAGCTAGCCAAGGCTTTTATTTTTTCGTTCTCATTAGGCGCTTTATCTATTTCCTGGAGCTCGGCCTGGATTGGTTTTCCGAAAGACACATGAATCTTCCCTTTTGGTTGTGTAATGCCGGTTAAAATACTGTTAAGGTCTTCGCCGGGCGCTTTTACATATTTTGTATGCAGGGACGATAAATATAATTCCTGCACTTTCAACGCGTCGCAGGGTTCATATTCAAAGCTGATGGTAAGCGGTACAATGTTCAGCTCTGAGAAACTTTTCTTAAAATCCTTATCCCCGCTCATGTTCAGCATTTTTAACAGGCCGGTTTGTGTGAGGTCGTTCCCGTCTTTTGTTCTTCCGTTTCGCTGCGCGATCCAAACACTTACATTCTTGTCGCTAATGGTGTGGCGTATGTAGGCGCTTAACTGGCGTGAGATGTCGTACAGTTCTTTTACGTTGCCTTCGCGCTTTACGGTGAACATGCGGTTCATGCGGCCAAAATCGGTAATAAAGCCCTGGTCCATCAGGTTCGATCCAAACGTAATTTCAGAGGTTTCAAATTCTTCCTTGTCTAAAATGATCTGCAGAATAGCGCTGTCCAATAAAATATCGCGATGGTTGGCAATGTACAAATAAGCCTTGTTCCTGTCCAGGTTCTCGAGCCCGCTCCAGCTTAATCCGGCCGATGTCGTGTTCACGATCTTCCAGATGGCTTCACGCATATAGCCTGTTTGAAATTCGTAAGGCGATTTGGTGTTCAGGGCTTTTTCAATCACCGCTTCTTTGCTCATTTCGGGCCATAGATAGGCCATAGCTTTATGATAGTATTCATGATGCGCAATGCGTTTCATCACCACATCCGATTCACTATCATAATAGGGCCTCAGGGTTTCAAAGTTAAACTCCTTTGCAAAATCACTGATGTTCTTTGGCGGTTCCGACCTGTATAGTTTCATAATCTTAATTATAGTTGGTGATCACAAAAGGTGACGCGTTTTTAAATTGCGGTTTCACAACCCATTCATTTTTTAAATTCAGGTAGCCCCAATCTCCGTTATCGTCCTTCACCGGGAAGAGATCATCGTTGTCAATAATGATTTCCTTATAGTTAATTGGTATCACCGTTTTTCCGGTTATATCTATGAGCCCGCAATAACCGTCCTGGTGTACACAGGCCAGGCCGTTCGTAAAATCGCTTACCTTATCATATTTTGCAGGTATCACCACATTCAGTTGCTTATCCAAATATCCGTATAAATTTCGTGACTGGTACCTTAACAAGCCATTGTGAAATTCGGAAAAAACTTTGAACGTAGCGTTGGTCGCATACATTAAAGGATTTCGTTCGTTAGGTTTAATGAGGTAATTACCTGTAGAGTCGAGCATTCCCCACAAGCCATCTTTTTTTACCCAGGTGTAACCTTCATGCACATCTTTTACTTCGTTATATACAGCAGGTGTTAATGTTTTCCCACTTTTATTGATGAGCCCCCATTTACCGTCAGACATGATCCAGGCCAGGTCGCTGGCTTTTTGTTTTTGTTGGTTGATGATGCCCGTTACATAATCATACTCGGGAATCCATAGATTAAAGGGATCAAAAATATCTTTCACCACTTTGTAAGTTGGACTGATAATAAATTTCCCTTGTTTATTGATGATGCCCCATTTGGCGTTTAACGATACCCATGTTCTGTCATCTGTAAAAGGCATGGCATTATCATACTGCGGCTCAATCACAAAATTCCCTAATGTATCAATAAAGCCATGTTTCCCTTTAGGACTTAAGGCTACTTCACTCAATCCCGATGAAAAAGGGCCTGCTTCGTAAAACTGCGGCTTTATGGCCATTTCGCCTTTCCGGTTAATGAAGCCCCATTTACCGTCAATTCTTACCTGCGCAAAATGTTCATGAAAATCTTCCGCTTTTTCAAACGCTGTATTAATAATAGGCGTTCCTGTTTCATCAATAAAATAAAACAAATTAAGCCGTCTTACCCTGGCAAAGCCATTGTTGAACTTACAGATAGCCTCGTTTGGAATTGGATCGGGATTTTTTTCAATATAGGTAATGCCCTTTTTCAAATTGAAATAAGCGTTTTCTCCTTTTTTGGTGGTAACTAATGCTACTTTGTTTTGCGAAACATAGCTTGTAGTGTATGCTACGAGAAATACTAAAAAAAGAGTTCTCATTTGCGCTTATCAATAAAAGTAATGGGTTTGCGGCTCATTTCAGGAAACTGCCTTTTATTAATCGCTTCCGGCGACTCTACCACAATGTTTGGAGCAACCCTGAGCTTGGCCCTGAAGTGGTCTTTCAATTCCTTGTCAAAATTTTCAGGAGGGTCAACCGCGCCAATATGGATCACAATTTCATCGGTGCCAATATCGTTGGTATATACCTCCACAATATAATTTTTAATATATGGCACGGTGTTTAAAATATCGTAAAGGGCAGGAGGGTACAGGCTGGTGCCCTTAAACTTAATCATGTGTTGCTTGCGGCCAAGGATGGGGCTTATGCGCAGGGTGTTTCGCCCGCAGCTGCAGGGTTCGTAATGCGCCTTGCAAATATCGCCTGTTTTAAAGCGAATGAGCGGCATGCCTTCCACACCCAAGGTGGTAACCGTTAGTTCGCCGGCTTCGCCTTTAGCTACCGGTTGGTTGTTGTCGTCCAAAAATTCGGCAATTAACAGTTCGGGATGATGGTGCCCGCCTTTGCCGGCCTCACATTCGGTAAAGGCCGCGCCCATTTCGGTGGAGGCATAGGTGCTGAACAATTGCACCGGCCATTTATCGGTAATGCGTTTACCTAAAGTATTGTAGCTAAAATCTTCATTGCGAATGGGTTCGCCTATGCACACAATTTTTTTGATGGTGCAGTTTTTGTAATCGATGTTATTTTGTTCGGCAAACTCAATCAGTTTAATTAAAAAAGAAGGCACCGCAATGGCAATGGTTGGTTGCAGGCGTTTAATGGTATCCCACTGAAATTCGGGCATGCCATTGCCGACTCTTACCACACCGGCACCCATTTGCTTAATGCCTAAAAAGTAAGCCATGCCTGCCATAAAACGACGGTCGATGGTGGTCATGAGCTGGTAAATGTCTTTTTTGGTGCCGCCCGCGCAGGCCAGCGAAATATGTTCGTTATAAGCCAGGCGTTCAAGGTCTTTGTCGGTCAATACAAAGGTTAATGGGTCGCCCAGGGTACCACTGGTAGTTACATAATCAATGATCTTTTCTGTGTCAACGCAAATAAAATCGGGATTGTGATTGTATAGGTCGTCTTTGCTGGTAACGGGAATTTGTTGAAGGTCTTCTACCGTTTTAATGTAAGGAACGGCAATGTTATTTTTTTTGAAGTGTGACTGGTAAAATTTGGAATAAGTTGAAGCATAAGCCAAAAGTTCCTGCAGCTTTTTTTGCTGAAAGGCAGTGATCTCCTCGTAGGTCTTTTGTTCAATATCCGGAATAGTAGTTTTCATTTTTTTACAGAAAGCTAAAATAGTTAAAACTTCTTATTAAATTCGATTCAAATTTATGAGTTTGACATTATCGGATATCAGGGCCGAACTTGCTGCAGATACCAGGACCTTTAAAGCTCCTGAGCTGGCGAAGGAGATCTTAAAACAGGGGATGGAAAAAAATCTGGCTGCATTAGCGCTTGATAAAGATCAAACGGTAAGCAGTCGTGCTTTGTGGGTGCTGGGTTATTGCGACGAAATGGAACCCGAACGTATTAAATCCTTTCATGCACAACTCATCCCTAATTTAAAGAACAAAAACCTTCATCCGGGAGTGGTGAGGGGAACCCTGCGTTTTTTCCAGGAGCATCCTGTTCCCAAAAAGCACGAGTCGTTTATGCTCGACCTGTGCTACCGCTATCTCAAAAATCCTTCCGAGGCGATAGCGGTGAGGGCGTTTTCCATTACGGTGATCTATAACATTTCAAAACCCTATCCCGAATTGTTGCAGGAGTTGCTGATGGTGCTTAACGAATTAAGCCCGCATGAAGATGGCGCTGCCATGCGAAGCCGCATAAAGAATACCACCAAGGTTATTCATAAACTAATGAAAGCAAAATAAAATGAGGTTTATCCAGTTCATTTTGTCAAACCTGTTGCGGTTCAAATACCTTGGGATTTTATTATTGGCTTTGCTGCCAACTGTTTTTCTTAATCAAACGCCTGTTGACAATTACCAGCCACAGGCAATATACATGCTGGCTGCCGTTTTTTGTTTTTTACTGTTCAGTGTCCGCTTCACAAGCCAGATCAGCTGCCTTATTGTGCTGAGCTTGTTTTATAACTTTTTGTTTTTGCATTATAAGAACGACCTGTTCATTGAGTTTTTATTCATGGCATTTTTTTATTCCACAGTTCATTTAATATTGCTTAACCGAAGAAATCTCCGGTATGTGATCCCGGTATTAATTGCCATGGTGTTAATGCTTAAACCCATTGGCATAGCCTTGTTATTGGCTTATGTAGGTTACCTGGTCGTTTTCAGGCTGCAGACTAAAAAGCAAAAATTTTTGGAGACAGGTCTTGTTCTTCTTCTTGCTGCACTTACAGTATTTGTATTTTATAGATGCTTACCTCAGGGTATGATCCGCTACGTTTGGAACATGTCGGGATATGCCGAGCTGGCACAACAGCATTGGGATACGGTACTGGCAAAACTTTTATTCAATGTTAAACTATATCCAGGTTGTATCCTCAATTTCTTTGAGCAAGATCTTCCCGGTTTTATAGTTGTTACCATCCAGGTTGTGAGTGTCCTGATGTTTTTTATTGGCCTGTATTTCTCCCTCAAAAATCAATTCGGTTTTATCGATACCGTCTTTTTGGCTTATGTGATGGGCCTGGTGTTAATACCCTGCAATGCTTTCAGGCAATTGATGCCCATTATGCCCTTGTTGTTTTATTACATGGCTAACAGCATTTTATCGGCTTCCAATTTCTTAGTGCTCTATTTGCAACACCGTTTTGCCATTTGGTTTTTTGTGATCCTGCTGCTTGGCAATGCTTATTCCATATGGCTCATGTATGGCGCTTAGTATAGTAAAAGTTTACATTGGCCTTGTGCCCAAGTGTTTAATGGTGGCATTATATTCCCTAATCAGTTCTTCCATGACTTCGGCTACAGATTGAATTTGGGTAATGCTGCCCGACACCTGGCCAATTTCCAGTTCGCCTTCCACCATGTCGCCCTCAAACATACCTTTTTTGGCCCGGCCCCTACCCAATAGTTCTGCTAAAGCCTCGCTTGAAGCGCCGCTTTTTTCCAGGGCCTCTACTTTTTCGAAAAAGGCATTTTTAATGAGCCGTACCGGGGTGAGTTGTTTTAAAGATAACTGGGTGTCGCCTTCTTTGGCATTCACCACCGCGTTTTTAAAATTAATGTGGGCCGAACTTTCATGCGTGGCTACAAAGCGGCTGCCAACCTGTACACCGTCGGCACCCAGGGCAAAAGCGGCGGCTATGGCAGCACCGGAGCCAATGCCACCGGCGGCAATTAAAGGAATAGTAATAGCTTTTCGAACCTGGGGGATTAGCACCAGGGTAGTGGTTTCCTCGCGGCCGTTATGGCCCCCCGCCTCAAATCCTTCGGCTACAATGGCGTCTACGCCGGCTTCCTGGCACTTCAGGGCAAATTTAACATTTGATACCACGTGAACTACGGTAATGCCCTGTTCTTTTAATTTGGCGGTCCAGGTTTTGGGGTTCCCGGCCGATGTAAAAACGATCTTAACGCCTTCTTCGATAATGATGTTAATATGCTCCTCAATATTGGGGTACAGCAGTGGAACATTAACCCCAAATGGTTTATCGGTAGCTTGTTTGCATTTGCGGATCTGCTCCCTTAAAATATCAGGGTACATCGAGCCTGAGCCTATTAATCCCAGTCCGCCGGCGTTCGATACGGCCGAGGCCAGTTCCCAGCCGCTGCACCAGATCATGCCTGCCTGAATAATGGGGTACTTTATGTTAAATAATTGATTTATAGCGCTCATTGGTATTATTTTTGGTATAAAGTTAAAGATTTTATTATTTTTGTATACTTTAATTGGTTTTCTACGATGAAAAAACTTTATATTTTACTTTCCATACTATGCTTCACTTCGGTTTCAAAGGCGCAATGGCTTTGGGATTATGGTGTTTCCGTAGGGGTATCGAACTACCTGGGGGATATTGGCGGAAAGGAAAAAACCCGTAGAGATTTCGTAGCCGATATGAAACTGGCCAAAACCCGCTGGAATGTAGGTGGTTTTGCCCGTTATAAAGTGCATCAGAAATTATCTTTAAAACTGGCTTTGGATTATTTAAGGATCGAGGGCGACGATAAACTGTCGAGCAACCCGGCCCGTAATGCCCGTAACCTTAATTTCAGGAACGATATGTTTGACCTTGCCCTTACAGGACAAGTATTTTTTTACGAAGACAATGATTTAGGAAATACCTACCGTTATAAGAACGGCTTCAGGGCTTATTTCTTTGGCGGGATCGGTGGTTTTTACAGCAACCCTAAAGCCAATTACAATGGGCAGTGGGTAAAACTTCGCCCTTTGCATACCGAAGGCGTAGCTTACAGTCCTATTGGTTTTAATATCCCGGTAGGTTTGGGCTTTTACTTTACCATTCATAAAAAACACCGCATTGGCTATGAGCTGAACTACCGCACTACTTTTACCGATTACCTGGATGACATTAGCGGTAATTACCCTGAGGACCCAAGCGTATCGGGCGACCCTAACTTAACAAGAAGAATTGATGAACTAGGTGGACCGGCAGCTTTTGAAGACAAAGGTTTATATGCCTCGCACAACTGGGGCGAAAAACGCGGCGATAAAACCCACAAGGATGCTTACATGACCATGAGCCTAAGCTACAGTTATGTTATCAGGGGTAAATCGAGCTTTTACCGCGGACGTTACGGACACTTCTTTAACCGCAGGGGCCGTGGCAAGATCCGTAAGATCAGGGCGAAGTTCTAATGCAAACAAAAAAGATAGTGAAACACCCGCTTTACACAGGCGGGTGTTTTTTTATGGTTTAGTTTATTTGTTCTCAATACATTTTTTTAAATAACTATCAGCTAAGGTGTCCGCAGGTTGGCTTTTCTTATAAATAGTAAGCGTTTCTGTTGCGCCATGGTAATCTTTATTATTAAAAAGTGAAAAACACCATAATACAGGTAAACAGTAGAGTCTAAAACGGAAGGAATCGATCCCTGGTTTGCACGAATTGCCTTTGTCAAATAAGTTTCCGAAGTTTTATAATCCTTTAATTCATAGTAGGCAAAGCCAGTCTGATAAAGCTTATTAATTCGCACAGCTATTTGCTTCGGGTGTCCGTAATCCTGTTTGTTATTTTCAATAGTTTCGTTTAACCAATACCGGTAAACAGAGTCGTTTTTTGTTTGATAACACATGGCCATGTTAAAGGCAATAGTTGCTTTTCTGGAAAAACTGGTGTTCTTTTTATTAAATTCTTTTTTTGCTGCTTTTATAGATTTCTTACTGCAGTCTTGCGAATAAGTAATAATCGAAGCAGAAATAAAAAGACAGGTATAAAACCAATGCATGTTAGCTGTTAAGTTTAACTCCATTAAAGGTAAAGAAAATTGAGTTAAGTGATAGACTAATAAAATGCCATTTAATAGTTTCTTAGATTTAACAATTAAAATACCAAAAGGGCGGTTTCCCGCCCTTTTATATGAAAGCCTTTTCATAGCTTTGATTAAGTGGTTCAACTGTGAGAAAGCCTTTTTTAATAAGGGCAAAATTGAGTATATTAGTTATATGAAAAAACATTTTATCATATCCTTTATTTTGCTCCTGGCTTTTAATTATATAATTAAAGCTCAAACAAACTTGGTGCCTAATCCTTCGTTTGAAGATACTATTGCGAATCCATCTGGCGGTTTAATTGATGATGCTAATGGGTGGATAAATTGCAATCTTAGCCCCGATTATTATAATGCTGGTTTTAATAGTGATGGCTTGGGTTTTGGGGTACCTAATTGTTATTATACTGGCTACCAGAATGCCTTTGATGGAAATGCTTTTGCTGGTTTAGGAATAACAGCAGTACCTGAGCAACCTGCCGAATTTATAGGCGTACAACTTACGCAACCTCTGGTTATAGGAACTAAATACTTTGTATCAGCCTATATTTCAAGAGCTGATGATTATCCTTGTGCGTCAAATAATTTTGGATTCAAATTTTTTAATTCACTTTATTTTCTAACCTCTTTCAATCCTCCACCAATAGATAATTACGCTCATGTAAACTCATCAGCTTTAATAACTGATAGTTTGAATTGGCAGCTAATAGGAGGCTCTTTTATTGCGGATTCTGCTTACCGATACCTTGTGATTGGAAATTTTTACAATCTTTCTCAAACAGACACATTAAATTGTTTCTCAAATCCTGATGCCTCCTACTATTATCTTGATGAGGTTTGTGTTTCTTCTGATTCACTGACTTGCCAGATTCCGACAGCAATTCAGCAACTGTCGAAAAGAAAGAACGAGGTTTATGTTTATCCAAACCCAGCAAACGGAGAAATTTACCTTAAAAACTTACCTCACTCGGCTGAAGCGTATACCCTTTTTAATAGCCTCGGAGTTAACTGCGCAAATGGTAGATTTAATCCTAATCAAAACATTATTGATATTCATTCACTTTTAAATGGCGTGTATTTGCTAAGTATTGACCAAAGATATTTTTTTAAAGTCTTAATTAATAACCACTAAACACATAAAGCATGAACATTAAAAAAAAACTACAAATGTGCGCTGTGATACTTATAGCGTTTTGTTGCCATTCAAACGGCTACTCACAAGCTACTCAAGCTGGCTTAGGAATTTTTGGACATACAGCAGGAGCTGGGGGTGTTCCAGTCAGATATGTTGGCTGGGATGCTACTGCCGCATCTAATGCAATACCGTTGAGTGTTGAACATAGAGGAACAAATAATATCAACTTCTTCACGGGTGCAACGCAAAGGATGACGATTTTAGGGACAGTAGCAGGAGCCACACAAGGATTCGTAGGAATTGGAACAAATTTTATTGCACCATTACATCTTTTTGATGTCCGTGATGGTGATATAAATGTGGGTTCAGGTACCGCAGGAAATATTGCTAATAGTAATGAGGCATATAGAATTGGAGGCAACAGGGTCCTTTGGCATAATGGCATTACCACCAGCATATTTGTAGGTGTGGGAACGGGAAATGTGGGGCCTAATAATACTTTTGTTGGTAATTTAGCAGGTGCGGCAAGCACTGGTGTTGCCACCGCCAGGCGTAATACCTTTGTGGGGTCGAGAGCGGGAGAAAATTGTGATATAGGAGATGGTAATGTGTCGGTGGGAGACGAGGCGGGCCTTCCCTTTTAGTATAGTTACCAAAAAACGGTTTTAACAACAGCATCTATTTGCCTCTTTCAATTTTTATCATATCTTAGTATAAGAATACTTTGCTCTTCTCTGTTTGTTCCAATATCCTAACTAAAATGAAAAAGAACCGAATTATAGCTTTTTTAATGGCATTTAATGTAATGGTTAATGCTCAAATTAATTTAGTTCCGAATCCTTCCTTTGAAGATACAGTATCAGCACCATTAGGAGGAGTAATTGAAGACGCTACGGGCTGGATAAATTGTGGCAATACGCCAGATTATTACAATGCTGGATTTGATAGCGATGGTTTTGGCTTTGGTGTCCCTAACTGTTTTTTTACTGGCTACCAAAATGCTTTTCATGGAAACGCTTTTGCAGGTATAGGTCTTACGGCAATACCAGAACAACCAGCTGAGTTTATTAGCATTCAACTAAGCCAGCCTTTAACGATTGGAACAAAGTATTATGTTTCGGGATATATATCAAGAGCAGATGACTATCGTTGTTCAACAAATAATTTTTGCTTTAGATTTTTCAATTCGATGTATTTCTCTGCTGGAAGCCCGCCACCCTTTGATAATATTGCCCATATACGTTCAGCTACTATTAACTCTGATAGTTTGAACTGGAATTTTGTAGGTGGTTCTTTTATCGCAGATTCTGCTTATCAATACATAGTAATGGGAAATTTCTTTAACCTTTCCCAAACTGATACATTACATTGTACCGCATCTGACGCTTCTTACTATTACATTGATGCAATTTGTGTATCAAGCGATTCAGCAACTTGTATGTTACCTACTTCAATTCAACAGTATTCAGTAAAGCAAACTGGACTATATGTTTATCCAAACCCTTCCAACAATTACATTCAGTTAAAAAACTTAACCGTTTCAACCTCCTACCTTTTAATTAATAGATTAGGGCAGGTTTGTATGTATGGCAAGCTAACGCCTAATGATTCTAAAATGGATGTTAGTTCTCTTGCCTCTGGATTGTATTTTCTCAAAACAGATATGTGTTCACTTAAAATTATTATTAATCACCCCTAAACTCAAGCCCATGAAACCATTCAAAAGAATTATGCTCTTATGCTTCGCTGTTTGCTGCAATTCAATTATTAATGCCCAATCAACCCAAACAGGACTTGGTTTTCTGGGACATACCGCTGGTGCTGGTGGTGTACCTGTGAGATATGTCGGATGGGATGCGAGTATTCCTTCCAACACCATTCCGCTAAGCATAGAACACCGAGGCACAAATAATATCATTTTTCAAACGGGAGGCGTTCAAAGGATGACCATTTTAGGAACTGCATCGGGAGCCACACAAGGGTTTGTAGGAATTGGAACAAATTTTATTGCACCATTACATCTTATTGATGTCCGTGATGGTGATATAAATGTGGGTTCAGGTACCGCAGGAAATATTGCTAATAGTAATGAGGCATATAGAATTGGAGGCAACAGGGTTCTTTGGCATAATGGCATTACCACCAGCATATTTGTGGGCGTGGGAACGGGAAATGTGGGGCCTAACAATACCTTTGTTGGCAATTTTGCAGGTGCAGCAAGCACTGGTGTTGCCACCGCCAGGCGTAATACCTTTGTGGGGTCGAGAGCGGGAGAAAATTGTGATATAGGAGATGGTAACGTGTCGGTGGGAATAGAGGCTGGAAATAAGTTATCGAGTGGTGATTTTAATACTTATGTGGGCGCCAATGCAGCAACCAATACTGCAAGTGGAGACCGGAATGTGGCTATCGGGCATAATGCCATGCAAAATGCTGCCAGCTCAAACTTAAATACGGTACTGGGCGATAGGGCTTATCTTACACCTAATACGATTGGAACTAACAATGTGGTATTAGGGAGTGAAGCAAACTCAAGTCAAAGAATAGGGAGCAATAACATCGTGATAGGTGGTAGGGCAAATTTTGGAGGACTGCAAGCGCAGCTTGCAGATGATAATATCATTATAGGTACCAACGCAGGCGCAGCTATAGCTGGTTTAAATGGTGCAGTAGCTATTGGTACCGGAGCTACAGTTCGGGGAAATAACCGAATGATACTTGGGAATAATATAAATGTAGGGATTGGCTTGGGTAATGATAATGTATTCAACGGCCCGCGCAACAGGCTGGAAATTAACACAGGCCCTCAAAGCAGTGACCCTTCTCTGGCAGCCTCAGGGCTTATGTTTAGGGACTTGACATCCGTATCACCGGTTACAACTAACCCTGGACCAGGCGTACTGGCAGTTGATATTAATGGTAATGTAATTTATGTACCTGGAAATAATAGCCCTGCAATAGGCAACAACTGCGGAGCAACTCCCCAAAACCCTTTAACGGCCAATTTTGAGATCCCAATGAATGGATTTAATTATACATTCAGTGATCCGGCGTCTTTAAATTACGGACAAAATACAGTCAGGGTTGGTGCAGCGTGCAATAATCCGCCATTCACAGCAAAATTTGAAGTGTTCAGGCTTCCTACAACATTTCCTTCGGGGGTAACTTCCTTAATTGGTATAGGAAGTTTAAACCGTGACAAATATTCGTCGCCATCGCCAGGCAACAATGCTTATGCCGGATATTATGTGTGCAGTGGAGGGAATGCAGCGTCACCTTCAAATTATGCCAATTATGGTATTGCCGGCTATGGACTAAATGCGCGGATTAATTACGGTGGTTATTTTGAAGCCATAACGCCATTTACACTAAACTATGGCGTATATGCCAAAGCTATTCAGGATGGTTCCTCTTATGCCGGTTATTTTGAAGGAGATGTATTTATCAATGGAATTGGATCCGGCACGGGTGGTGTATTTGCACCTTCCGATTCAAGGCTTAAAACCAATATTGATACGATCTCCAATGCCCTGGCAATTATTAACCAGATGAAGCCGCGTGAATTTTATTATGATACAGCCAATGTTTACGGCATAAATTTTAACAATAAAAAACAATATGGTTTTATTGCGCAGGATCTGGAACCTATTTTGCCGGAGTTAATTGGCTATACTACAAAACCACAGGTGCTTGATACATTGGGAAATCTTGTAACGGATTCATTGAAGTATAAAACAGTAAATTATACGGCTATTATTGGGTTATTAACCAAAGCCATACAGGAACAACAGGTTAAAATTGATAGCTTAACCCAAAGTGCCAATACCAAAGACAGTATCCAGGATGCCCGTTTAACAGCTTTGGAAAATGCCATAGCGCAATGCTGCTCCAATAATAATGCACGAACAAATAATAGTTCAGGTCAAGCAGTTGGCAACCAATTAAATGTGGAACTGAGCGATAAGGATGCCATTGTGTTGAACCAAAACGTACCAAACCCTTTTGCCGAACAAACCACCATTATCTATAACATACCACAAAGTGTGGGCAAAGCGCAATTGTTGTTTTACAACAGCAATGGGCAGCTCATACAAAGTGTCGATATTAAAACACGGGGCAAAGGCAAAGTAAATGTGTTTGCTTCCGATCTGTCGAGCGGCTTGTATCATTATACTTTGGTAGCCGATGGTAAAGTGGTGGATAGTAAGAAAATGGTAAGGGAGTAGTCAGTTGGCAGTTTTTTTAGCTGGCAGGAGGCAGTTGTTAGAACAAGTTGAAAGGTTTTAATAAGTAGAGAGCTGTTGGCAGTGTACAGGCATAAAAAATATGATTACGAAACAATGACGAATATACGAATCAGCCAATACAAAGGGCTATTCGTATATTCGTATCAATTCGTAATCATTTACCTGTTTTTTATTTCTTTTTCAAAAATTTAAAATCCCTGCCAATATAGCGCGCGTTGGCGCCCAATTGCTCTTCGATGCGCAACAGCTGGTTGTACTTAGCAATCCGGTCGCTGCGTGAAGCCGAACCGGTTTTGATTTGTCCGCAGCTTAAAGCAACGGCTAAATCGGCAATGGTGGTATCTTCGGTTTCTCCGCTCCGGTGACTCATGACCGACGTGTAGCTGTTGGTATGTGCCAGCTGAACGGCATTAATGGTCTCAGTTAAGGTACCGATCTGGTTTACTTTTACTAAAATGGAGTTAGCCACACCACGTTCAATTCCTTTGCTCAGGAAGTTCACATTGGTAACGAATAAATCGTCGCCCACCAATTGGGTGTTGCTGCCAATTTTATCGGTTAATAATTTCCAGCCGTCCCAATCCTCTTCGGCACAACCATCCTCAATGGAAATGATCGGGTATTTCTTTCTCCAGTCGGCCCAGAAATCAACCATTTGCGCGGCCGTTAATTTATCGCCGGTCGATTTTTTAAAGTGGTACACTTTTTCATCGGTATTGTAAAACTCAGAAGCAGCAGCGTCCATGGCAATGTACACATCGTCGCCGGCTTTGTAGCCCGCTTTATCAATGGCCTGCATCACCGATTTAATGGCGTCTTCGTTGTTTTTAAAATTAGGAGCAAAACCACCTTCGTCGCCCACGTTGGTTGACATGCCCTGCGATTTTAAAACCGCTTTCAGGTGGTGAAAAATTTCGGTACCCATGCGCAAACCTTCGCTGAAGGATTCGGCGCCAATAGGCATGATCATGAATTCCTGGAAATCGATGCCGTTATCGGCATGTGAACCACCATTCAAAATGTTCATCATCGGTATTGGCAAAATACCGGCGTTAACACCGCCTACATAACGGTAAAGCGGCTGGCGGCATTCTTCTGACGCTGCCCTTGCTACCGCCAGCGAAACGCCTAAAATGGCGTTAGCGCCCAAATTACCTTTATTGGCAGTGCCATCCAGCTCAATCATGGCAGCGTCAATCGCGTTCTGATCGAAAATGTACATACCTTTCAGCTTTTCAGCAATAACGGTATTGACATTATTTACCGCGCGTTGTACGCCTTTTCCTAAATACTGCGATTTATCATTATCCCTTAGTTCAACTGCTTCGTGAATACCGGTGGAAGCGCCTGATGGAACGGCAGCTCTTCCTAAAATTCCCTGGTCGGTTACTACATCTACTTCAATGGTTGGGTTTCCGCGTGAATCCAGTATCTGGCGCGCTACAATGGTGTGGATAAATGACATATGTATTGTTTAGATAAGATTAATAACGCTAAAAATAACTATTTATTTTAAATCCCGGATTCAATAGTTATCATTAAAAATTATCAACCCTTACTAATTATTTTAAGTAAAGGATTGTAAGTACAGCATATTTATCTGATACATTTAAGATTTTCGCTTACTTTTTTCCTTGATGAAAAAAGTAACAAAAAAATCAAGCCAAAACGATCGCGGCCCGCTCTTTCAATTTTCAAGTTTCGCAGCTGAAAAACACGGAAGGTTTTTCAGGCTCAACTAAAAAAATAAAATTCACAGCTCACCGGCGCCGCGTTTTGGCAGGCCTGCGCGCTGTTCAAATAACGTTTGTAGTAAGAAAAATGAATTATTTTAAACTAAATTCCAGTCTACTTTCTCTTATCAATACCCCACAACAGCTTGTTGCGCAGGGTTTCAAAGAAATGCTGGCCTTCGAGGTTAATCATGTTGAACCTGAAATCGGCTTTACGGATAATGAGCTCCGATTGGTTTTTGATGGTTTGCGAACGGGAGTCGAGCGATACATTAAAACTATCGCTGCGCCCGCTTACTTTAAAGCTGATGGTTTTGTTATTGGAAATAACAATGGGCCTTACATTTAAATTGTGCGGAGCAATGGGCGTAATAATAAAATTATCGGAATCGGGCACCATAATGGGCCCGCCGCAGCTTAACGAATACGCGGTGGAACCGGTAGGGGTAGAGATGATTAAGCCGTCGGCAAAATAGGAGTTCAGGAAAATACCATTCACATAGGTATCGATGTTAATCATGGCACTCGATTCTTTTTTATGAATGGTAAATTCATTGAGGGCGTAATTCACCTCGTTAAAGCAATTACATTCATTATCCAGCTCAATCAATTCGCGCTTATCGAGCGTGAATTTTTCGTTGATGAGCATCTGTATGGATCTGGCAAAATCTTCCTTATATACCGTTGCCAAAAAACCCAGCCTGCCTGTATTTACGCCCAGCACCGGGATGCCCGATTTGCGCACAAACTCAAGCGTTTCCAGCATGGTACCGTCGCCACCAAGCGATATAGTGTAGTCGGCTTTTTTAATCAGCTCGGCCGAAGTGGAAAAGGTGTTGAGGTTAAAGGCCGTATTATAATTGGTTTTCAGGAAATCGAGATAAGGTTTGTAAACCAACAGCTTAAACTTTTCCTGTGCCGATAGTAAAACCAGCTGCTCCAAATAATCAGGATAATTATCGTGTGTATTTCTGGCGTATATGGCAATGGTCATATCGGCCACAAAAGTACGAAATTAACGCATACGAGCCTTAATTTTATGGCTCCGGGCTTATTTACAGCATTTTTCAGGCATTAAATATTGAGAAAGTGCATAAACTCATCGAGTTTATCTTTGAGGCCGCTTTCAAAATTACTGTGCTGGAACGAGGCTTTAACAGTATAGTTGTACCTGTAGAAGGTTTGCAGGATGCGCGAAAGATCTTCCTTATTCACCTTAATGGTTACTTCCATTTTAGTACTGTCGGGAATGGAAGACACATGCGCACTGAGCACCTTGGCGTCATTTCCTTCAATAATGCTGGCAATCTGCGTCAGCGAATAATCTACCTGGTTTACCTCGAGCACAATCACGCCTCCCAGGTTTTGTACAGAGGCCATGGTGGAAATGTTTTGCAGCAACCCTTTTAAGGAAATGCAGCCTTTGTACAGCTCCTTATCATCCAGCACCGGAATAAGGGTGAGGTTAAAGGACATCATGAGCTTTAACAAATCGTAGGTATGCTGGTAGTTATGAATAATGGGCCTGAGTAAAGGGACTTTAAGCGCGTCCAGTTTTTCGTCGGGATTATTGTAGTCGATCAAATCGTGTTCGGAAACGATCCCAATCAACTCCCGTTCTTTTACCACCGCCAAGTGCGACACTTTGAACTGCTCCATCCAATCCAGGGCCACTTTTACGGTATCGGATTGTTTTAACGGAGGGATTTCGTCTGTTATTAAATCGGCAATAAGCATAGGCAAAAATACTATTTATTGGATAACGCGGGGAATAAAAGGATATTGTTTTTACCAGTTATAACCCAAAAAATATTAAAAGGTTACTGCTCTTATCGTTATTATTTTAAGTGTATAAACTTTATATTTGGGCTAAATTTACTTATGGTTTCTTTTGACAATACTGAAAACGCTTTTAAAGCAAAATCCAACCGCGACCTCAACCGTTCGTACTGGTTGTTTAAGCTGGTAAGCAATCCCGCTTTGGTGAACATGGGAGCAAAAACTGCGCCAATTGCGTTGAACATTGGTTTTAAAGGATTGATAAAAAACACCATCTTTAAGCAGTTTGTTGGTGGCGAAACCATTAACGATTGCGATGGAACCATTGCAGAACTTGGAAAATACAACATTGGCACCATCCTGGATTACAGCGTAGAAGGGAAAGAAAGTGAAGCCGATTTTGACGCCTGCCTTAAGGAAACCATTGAAACCATTCATAAAGCCAAAGGCGAAGCACACATTCCCTTTTGCGTGTTTAAAGTTACGGGCCTTGCGCGTTTTGACCTGCTGGAAAAAGTAAGCGCCAGGCAAGCCCTGAGCGATCTTGAAAAGAAAGAGTACGACCGCGTTAAAAAGCGGGTACACACTATCTGCAACGAAGCGCATAAGGCCAACCAGGCTATTTTTATTGATGCCGAAGAAAGCTGGATTCAGCAGGCCATTGACGATTTGGCGGATGAAATGATGTGGTTGTTCAATAAAGAAAAAGCCCTGGTATATAACACCTACCAGCTTTACCGCCACGACCGTTTGGACTTTTTAAGAATGTCGCTGCAAAAAGCCGCTTTTCAAAGTTATTACCTGGGCGCTAAGCTGGTTCGTGGCGCTTATATGGAAAAAGAACGGAAGCGCGCCACCGAAAAAAATTACCCGAGCCCTATTAATCCAGACAAAGCGGCAACAGACAAATTATACAATGAGGCCATCAAGTTTTGCATTGATAACGGTTCCCGCATTGCCTTTTGTGCCGGTACCCACAACGAGCAAAGTTCCTTGTACCTTGCACAGTTGATGGCCTCGCACAAACTGGAAAATAATAACCCGCACGTATCCTTTGCGCAGCTGTTTGGCATGAGCGATCACATCAGCTATAACTTATCGCTGGCAGGTTACAATGTGGCTAAATACGTGCCATATGGGCCTGTAAAAGAAGTATTGCCTTACCTGATTCGCCGCGCGCAGGAAAACACATCGGTAAAAGGGCAAACAGGCCGCGAGCTGAGCCTTATTATTAAAGAAAAGGAAAGAAGGAAGAAATAAATTTATGTTGTCACTCTGAGAATAGTGTCAGTTCGAGTAGCGAAACGCAGTGGAGCATATCGAGAACTGATAGCGCCAGTATCACTTCTCGATACGTCCTTCCTCTCGTCAGGACTACTCGAAGTGACAAAATCTCAAGAACTTTGACATTTACCCCCTCGCGATGACGTACAAAACAAAAAATCCCCGATCACATGACCGGGGATTTTCTTTTTTTAATATTTAATTATTGAGTGGGCTGGGCGGTTTCCTTACCCTTATCATTCAATCCGCCAAAGTCGAAGGTGAGTGTAAAGCGTAGAGTGTTTTGCAATGGGTTACGTTGAGTGATAGGGATCAGGTAAGCCATATCCAAACCAAATACATTGTAGCGCAAACCAATACCGGCGGTAAAGAATTTACGGTTACCTTTTGTTTTTGCTTCGTTAAAATAACCCGCTCTTACCGCAAATGTTTTAGCATACCAGTACTCAAAACCAACACTGTAGTTAATTTCTTTTAGCTCTTCTTTCCCGCCACCCGGCGCGTCGCTAAACGATTGCAGCATGCCTTTGGCCAAAGGTACGTTAGGGTCTTTACCCGCCACAATTATTTTTTCGTTGGTAGAGTAGTTAATGGAATCGCCGCCGGCCGCGTTTTTAAGGTATACCGGTTGTGTTGGTACCAGTAATTTATTCACATCGGCATAAATGCCAAAGGTGTTGTAATCATCGATCTCAACTTTGTAACCACCACCTAAGCGCAGGTTAACAGGGATGAAATCTTTTTTTACAGAGTAAGAGATCTTAGCGCCAATATTGCTTACCACCAATCCGGCACTGATAGACGTTTTTTTATCGTTTAATTTAAAGTTCTTTTTGGTTTGGTAATATAAACCCACATCCACCGCGCCTGTTTGGCCTGGTTTTGTAGCTTGTCCATTGCTTAAGGTGTAGTTACCGGTTAAGTTCGAGCGCACATAGCGCATGGCCAAACCAGCCGAAAATGTTTCGGATAATTTTTGAGAGTAGGCGAGGTCAACCGCAAACTCATTTGGTCTAAATTGCCCGGTGGTGTTACCAACAATATCGGTAAAGGTAATGTTACCCAAAGAAAAATACCGCAGCGAAGCGCCAATGGCTTGTGTTTTACTGATCTTGCTGTAACCTGACACGTAGTATAAATAAATATCGGGTACCAGTTGTTTTAACCAGGGTGTAACGGAAATAGCAGCACCCGATTTTTTTTCGGAGAAGGCCATTTTGGCAACGTTCCAGTGTATGCTGTTCCCATCGGCCGGTGTAGCAGCTCCTACTTCGCCCATACCACCTTGTCGTGAATCAGGACAGATCATTAAAAAGGGAACCGCTGTGGTGATGGTATTTACTCTTCCGCTTAATTCTTGTGTAGTTAATGCTTTTGACGTAGTGCCGGTTTGAGCTATTGCCTGTGAAGACAAAACTATACCAGTACCAAAAGCTCCTAAAATTCGTTTTTGCATTTTATGTATCTTTAATTTATTAAAGAGAGCATCAAAGATAAGATTAATTTAGAATTACTAACTTTTCTATTTTATCAGCTTTTTTCTTTTGTCCATCGCTTACAGAAACCCTGTAAATATAAACGCCTCTTGCCAGTTTATCACCAAAATCATCTTTTCCGTCCCACTCTATGCCGTCAAAACGGAAACCCTCGTTGTTTATTGTTTGATTAATGGATTTTACCACTTTTCCGGAGATGGTGTACACCTGGATCAGCACTTTCAGGCTTACGCAACACTGGTTATGCTCAATAAAGAACTTGGTTTTGGTAGTGAAGGGATTAGGGTAATTTAAAATATGGGTCAGGGCCAGTTCGGCCGATTTTGATACCACAAAATCCGTGTAGGAGGTCGATGAATTATTTTGCACATCCCATACCTTTAAACTCAGGCGGTGCGATCCTTCCGGTAGTTCATTAAAAGGGTAGCGGATCTTTCCGGTTTGGTAGGTATTCAAATCGGCTACATAATAATCATTCAGCACAATAGGCTTGCTGGTGTTTTCATCCAATACAGCCACTACGTCGTGCCCAATGCCTGTGCCAATGGTATTGATACCGCTGGAATCGGCAATTATGGCGTACATTTTAGGATTTTCGTTGGTTGTACCGCCCGATACAAATTTCTCATCGTTCATGTAAAGTCCCACACTTGGCCCCTGGTTATCGGCCACGGCGTTTGGATTGGAACCGCCAATAATTACTTTGTCATAATACCCCGCGGCATCATGAATGCCGTTGTGAGCGTAATAACTTATTTTTCCTTTCCCGAAAATGTAGGAGATGTCCTTTGGTACTAAAAAGCTGAAGCTGAAATCGCCGTTTTGAACAACCGATTTGCCTTTGTAAATAATGTTCTTTTGTTGCAGGAAGGTAACAGGGAATGAGCTTGGATCGTTACCCAGTGTTTTTAAAGTGGTTTCCTTATCAAACACGGTAGGGTAAATAACGCCGTTAAAATTGCTGATCTTGTTCCCGTACTTATCGCCTACAAAACCTGTTACCGTAATTTTCGACAAGGCATTCAGCGTGTCGCTTGAGCTGGCATTAACCGTGTGCGAATTTACGGTTGATGTATATACATTTTGCTCAGGATAAGCCAAGCGTAAAGCCGGATCACCTAAAATAACAAAGTTCATATACTGTTCGCCAAAATAAATATCGCGCTTGGTTAACCTGTAAAGGTCGCCAATATGAGGCATTCGCCCATTGGCCATAGGAACAAGGGCATGGTTGTAAAACGCCGTGTTCAAAGAGTAGTTCAGTCCCGAAAACGCTAACCTCACCGTGGTCATTAAACCTATGGCACCACCATCAGGGTTCAACAGGCAATACTCTCCGGCCGATGTTCTGTCGGGATCATCAAAGCGGCTAAACTCGCAGGTTGCGGTAACCATTAAGGGTAAATTGTTTTTATTTTTCCAGCCAAGGATCTGGGCAACCTCAACCACACGCTCTTCGGTAAGACCCAGCTCACCGCCATGGCCGGTGTAATTAATAATTAACGCACCACGTTCAACCCTCCTGTTCAGGTCATTCACCGCATCAGGGTAGCGGTCGCCACCCGGTGTGGAGTATTGCACATAAGAATCAAGGAAGATCTTGTCCACATTATAATTCTTTAAACCATTGTATACAATGTTTGATAAAGCGTTTGCCTGGTTAAAGTGTTCGTTGCTATCTTCGTCATCGGCAATAAAACATACCCAGTTCCTCCAGTCGCCCTGCGGATAATCGTTTTCGGCTGTTGAGCAGGAAGATTCAACGGCATTCACATCAAAACCATAATTGAGCTTGTAATAATGTTCAATTTTATTGGTCACCGCAACCGCTTCTTCCCTGCTGTGTACCGGAAAACGGCCAACACCAATATCCGGCAAATCGCCGTGCCCGGCATCAAGCGAATCATTGTTCCCGCTATCAAGGTCACCTTCGCCATCATCCATCATGGCAAAAAAATCATCCGTTACAAATGAGGTTGTCCATGAAGAAGAACTTGGCGTTTGGTAAGAAGGAATGAGCGCGGTATTGCCCGACACATTGATATCTTTGTTTTTATAAGAGGCATCGCCCAACAGCAACAGGTATTTAGTAGCTAAATCGCGGTTTGCAGGACGGTGGTAAAGCATTTTCACAAAATCCCTGATACCGCCTATATCCGGCGTACCCGATGAGAACTCGTTGTATATTTGCTCAGTAGTGGCAATGGCGTAAGTGAGTGTATCGAAGGTTTCATGAATCTGGCCCAGGCGTATGGCTTCGGCCATGTAATCAGGATGTGTTACAATCACAAAATCGGCCTGGCTAAGGGCATGTAAATTTTGGTTGGTAATGAGCCTGTATGCTTTTGGCGTATAAGCCTGGGCATCGGTAAATATGCAGAACTCCTTTAATGAATCGGAAGTTGTTGTAAAATCAAGGGCAGTACCGGCGGTATTGTACAGCTGCTCTTTTGGATCTAAGGGATTGGTAACATCCCATATGGTTGGCGGCGTAGCGCTGGTGCTGGTTAAATTATACTGGGCAAAAGTGTTTGTTCCTCCAATCACTTTCCGGTCCCTGAAATTGAACTGTGTTTGATTGAAGGTAAGAGCTCTCCGGCAATTGAACACAATCCTGTCGAGCCAGCCTGTGGCTACCGCTGTTTGCTTGCTTACGGTTACCGAAAGAAAAGCCGAAGACAAAAGGCCGCCTTTCATCCCTTCGCCATACATGCCAACATCAGCTAAGTAGGATGAGGTATTGGTAGGACTACAAGTAAAGCTAAAAGAGCCACTGTTAAAACTTACCTGGTAAGAAGACACCAGGTCGCAGCGCGATAAGGCGCCGGCTCTAACATATACGCTATCTCCAACTACGGCGTTAGGCACATTAAAGGCAAACGAGTAGGAGGTGTTGAGATCAAATTTTTCGCCATAAAACTCTCTTCCGCTCTTTACAACATTTACCGTATTTTGCTCATGAACACCATAATAATCCTGTGAGCTGGTTGTTTTATTGGCAACATTGGGCGAACTGTTTTGCGGGGAAACGCGTTTACCTAAACCAAGATCGGCGGTAATAAAATAAAACGACGTATCACTGAAGTAATGCATCTGATGATCGTATGGCATTTTTGAACCCGGTGTATGTTTCCATATATCGGTGCTTTGTCCGTAAAACAAAACATAATCCCCGTTATCAAATACACCGTTCCCTTCGCCTGCCACGGTAATGGCGTTTTCCTGCAGGTCATCGTACCTGAACTGCGAATTTTTTTCAGGCATTAGTTTGCCACCGTTCCCATAAACCCTGATGTTCCTTGGATCTATATTTGCCACATCCATACCCAATGACGCCAGAAATGCCCGGTCCATTTTGTAAACCCCTTCCTGTGTTACTCCCACTTTATACCATTTTCCACTGGCCAATACGGATGATGAAGCGGTTGTGGTTCTTTTATTTTTCCTGAACGCATCGAAACTATTAATGGTAGAGGGAGTTTGAAAATTCCAGAGAGGTGAATAACTTTCCAGGTATTCGTATTTGTTTGTTTGGGCGTTGAGCCTTAGCGGTACTATTTTTTCATACACCACCTGCTCATCCCTTGATCTTCCTGCATAAGAAGACTGCTCAAAATTAGTGGTGATAAACGATTTAAAGGGCGCTATTTCTTCCAGCTCTTTTGACGAAAGTTCGCGTGTAACAATTTGTTGTAATTTAAAACCGGGTATGGTTGAATTTCCTTGAACAACATAATGCTCCAACACATAGGGTAGGTTTTGTTTTTTTCCATCGCGAAGTACATTGCTTAAAAATGGCTGGGCAGGGGACACCGAATGTGTTAAAACAGCAGTTTCAGCAACAGGGGTTCTGCTTATCTGAGAATATACAGAACAGCAGCTAGAAAATAATAAAACTAAAAAAGTTAGGTGAAATTTACTGGTAGAACGCATTGGATGACATTTTTCGATATTATTTTACTCCAAAATTACACTAAAACGACAAAGAAAATAAAATATTGTTGCATAAAAAGTTTTTATTTTAAAAACAGACTGTTATATTTGTGTTTAGGAAAAGACTAAGTAAAACAACTTACATGGCAAGGAAACTTATACTATTACTCTCGAATCTCTGTATTATTGGCATTCTACAAGACCTAAAGGCTCAGGATCCTCAGTTTACTCAGTTCTATGCCAACCCATTATACTTAAACCCAGCATTTGCTGGTACTGCCCGTTGTCCCCGTATTTGCATGAACTACCGTAACCAGTGGCCAAACTTATCGGGAACCTATGTTACCTACAGCGCCTCTTACGACCAGCATATTGACGCTATTAGCGGTGGATTGGGAGTTATTGTCACACAGGATGACCAGGCCAGGGGAACCCTGAAATCAACCACTGCAGCACTTGTTTACTCTTACCTTTTACCTGTAACCCGCGAATTTTCTATCAAAGCCGGCTTGCAGGCAGGTTTCTTTCAAAAAACATTAGACCGTACAAAACTTAACTTTGGCGATATGATTGATGCCCGTCGTGGTTTCGTTTGGAACACCAATGAGATCATCCCGGCGCAAAATAAAACCAATCTTGACTTTTCGGCAGGTCTTTTGGGTTATAGCAAACGTTATTTCATTGGTTTTGCGGCACACCACATTACCCAGCCCGATGAAGGTTTACAAGGCCCATCCAAATTGCCTTTAAAGATCACAGGACATGCCGGAGCCATTATTCCATTGGAAAAAGGAAATGAATCTTACATCTCTCCAAACGTATTATTCCAGCAACAGCAAAACTTTACACAATTAAACCTTGGGTTGTATTTTGTGAAAGGGAATTTCGTGGGTGGTTTATGGTACCGTAACTCCGATGCCTTTATCGTATTAATTGGGGTGCAAACAGATCATTTGAAGGTAGGTTACAGTTATGACGTAACCGTATCCAAATTATCGAGCAATACAGCCGGTTCTCACGAGGTTTCTTTGCAAATTCAGTTCGAGTGCCGTCCTAAGAAAAAGAAATACAGAACGATTAGTTGTCCATCTTTCTAAAAAATTTGTAACCTTTTCATAAAACTTTCGTTATAGCCTTACATTAAATATCAAAACATGAACTTTAATTTCATCAAAAGCCGCAAATCATTAGTAATTATCCTGTCAGCATTAGCTGTATCATGTTCTAATGAACGCTCACCAGTTACCGGTTGGTCATACAACGACCCTGATAACGGTGGTTTTGAAAAAATGCCTTATGAAGAGCAGGAAACCGGCCCAGGACTGGTGCTGGTTGAAGGTGGTTCTTTCTCCATGGGCCGTAATGAAACGGATGTAACCTATGAATGGAACAACGTACCGCGCAGGGTAACCGTTTCTTCCTTCTATATGGATGAAACTGAGGTAAGCAACATGTCTTATTTAGAGTACCTGTGGTGGACAGGCCGTGTATTTGGCCCTACATTCCCGGATATTTACCAAAAAGCATTACCTGATACATTGGTTTGGAGAGAGAAATTAGCTTACAACGAACCGTATGTAGAATATTATTTACGTCACCCGGCCTACAGGGATTACCCGGTAGTAGGGATCAACTGGTTACAAGCCAATGAGTTTTGTGCCTGGAGAACCGACCGTGTGAATGAGTTCATTTTAATTCGTGAAGGTTTACTGGAGCACGTTCCAAACCCTTCCGATCAGGATTACTTTAGTACCGAAGCTTACCTGGCCGGGAAATGGCAAGGTCAGTTAAAACAAAAATTACCTTCTTTTGATGAACAAAACCCTGAAAGGGATGTGAAAATGGAAGATGGGATCTTTTTACCAAAATACCGTTTACCAACCGAAGCTGAGTGGGAATATGCCGCTTATGGCTTAATTGGTAACACCATTGGTGAGCGTATTACCGACAGAAGAATTTACCCTTGGAACGGTCACGGTATCCGTAACTCAAACGATAAATACATAGGTCAGATCAATGCTAACTTTGTACGCGGAAGTGGTGATATGATGGGTACTGCAGGATTCCTGAATGATAACGCCGACGTTACAGCACCGGTTTACTCATACTGGCCAAACGATTATGGTTTGTATAACATGGCCGGTAACGTATCGGAGTGGGTGATGGATGTTTACAGAGCTTCTACAGCACAGGATGCGGATGAGTTCCGTCCGTTCCGTGGTAACGTGTTTGTAACACAGGTAAAGGATAGTACAGATGGTACCATTGCTACTAACATTGATGGCCCTGTATTCCAAAAATTCACTCATAAAGTTAACGTACCTACTGCTCACGGTGTGAGCCAGGAAACATCGGATGTTACCGATTCAGTACTAACGATCTTAACAAAAGATGCCCAAAACTACAGCAACGCGCCTTCTGATGGTAAATCAGACATTCCCGGCCGTGTAAAATGGAGAGAAGTTAACGCTGCTATTTCTTCTGATAACCTGGATGAGCGTCGTAACTACAAAACATCTGATTACATCAGCTACCTTGATGGTGATGTGAACTCCAGTCTTTATTACCTTGAAGGCGAAGATGCCTATGGTGATAAAGCGGATAAGTTAATGTACGAGTACGCAAGAACATCGTTAATTAACGACAAGGCCCGTGTTTATAAAGGTGGTAGCTGGAGAGACCGTGCATATTGGTTAAACCCTGGTACCCGTCGTTACCTCGACCAAAGACAAGCTACGGCTTACATCGGATTCCGTTGTGCCATGGTTAGGCTTGGAAGCCCTGTTGGTTTAGGAAAATAATATTGTTGAAAAAATAATCAAAGCCTCCCTGAGTAATCGGGGAGGCTTTTTAATTTTATAGCATGATGAACTATAAAAGCACCGAAGAATTATATGCGTTGTTTACCAACTGTAAACAAAAAATAACAACCGATACCAGGAAATTAGAACCGGGTTCCATTTTTTTTGCTTTAAAGGGAGACAATTTCGACGCGAACACCTTTGCACAAAAAGCCATTGATGGCGGCTGTAGTTATGCCATAGTGGACAACGAATTGGTAGCGAACGGAACAAGCATATTGCTCGTCAATAATGTATTGGAAAGCCTGCAGCAATTGGCAAAACACCACAGGAAACAGCTGGGCCTGCCGGTAATAGGTATAACCGGCAGCAACGCTAAAACAACGCATAAGGAGTTGATTAACGCGGTGCTTTCAAAAAAATACAAGGTATATGCTACAAAGGGCAATTTAAATAACCACATTGGCGTACCCCTTACATTATTGTCGCTAACCGCGGAGCATGAAATTGCCATTATTGAAATGGGCGCGAACCACCAGGGCGAAATTGCTTTGTTGAGCGATTTATCCGACCCCGATTATGGGGTGATTACGAATATAGGAAAGGCACACCTCGAGGGTTTTGGAGGGGTAGAAGGGATAAAAAAAGGCAAAAGCGAATTGTATAGGCAGATTGAAAAGAAAAATGGGCAAATCTTTATAAATGCCGATGATGAAGTGCTGCTTGAACTATCGGGTACTATTCGTAAAATAACCTATGGTATACAAAGGGAGTACGATGTGTATGGAAATTTGATTGAGAACTCGGAGTTTGTGGAGTTAACATGGAACACAAAAAACAATGAACTTGCCCATCGTCCAGTGGTAAAAACAAATATGTTTGGCCACTATAATTTCATTAACGTGTTATGCGCCATTTGTATTGGTCATTATTTTAAAGTGGATGAGACCTCTATTAACAAAGCGCTTGAAGAGTATGTGCCCGAAATGAACCGTTCCCAGGTAAAGAAAACCGAAAACAATACGCTGATACTGGATGCTTATAACGCCAATCCAAGCAGCATGGGCCTGGCCATAGAAAATTTCGTGAAACAGCCTTTTGAACAAAAATTACTGGTATTGGGCGATATGCTGGAGTTGGGAGAATACAGCTACATGGAGCATGAAAAAATTATTGAAAAAGTAAAAGATAGCGGGCAGGACGTTGTTTTTGTGGGCAATTTGTTTTACGAATTAAAACATAAATATCCACAATTTGCATTTTATAAAACAGCCGATGAACTGGCATCATTTTTTGAGCGTTCTAAGGCGTCAAACAGAACAGTGCTAATTAAGGGATCCAGGGGAATTAAGCTCGAAAAAATTGTAGAGTTTTTGTAATTATTTTTCTGTTAAATTATTTAGGTTTCTGTTATGAAATGATTAAATTTGTTACAGTTGTTTAATTTAAAAAAAATCAAAATCATGAAAAAACACTTACTATTAACTACGGGTATATTCGTTTCCGGATTACTTGCGGCCCAGGTTTCCGGGAAAGCATCTCTAAAGATGTCTAAAGTCCCTGCTCACCTTCAGACACTTTCTGCAAAAAAATCGGCTGTTGTTACTGATACGTATCAACAATTGCCGTTTGCTGCGGTAGCAAAAACCAAACCAGCTGTTGTCTCTACAAAAAGGGTAAACGCAGTTTCTGAATCGGTTATCGGTACTACTAATTACGATTTACAATCAAATGGTAGCGTTGGCGACAGGATCGTTGTAAACGCGGATGGTTCAATTGCTGCAGTTTGGACATATGCTACCGACGGAACATATGCTGATCGTGGAACAGGATACAATTATTTTGACGGATCTGCTTGGTACCCAACAATACCAACTGCAAGAATTGAGCCTGTTAGAACAGGCTGGGGAAATATTGTGAATACCCGCTCAGGACGTGATGTTGTGATATCTCACGACGGTACAGGAACTGTTAAAAAATTAAATGAAACTACACGCCCAGTAAAAGGTACAGGAACCTGGGCAAACAGTACTACCACAATTCCAAATGTTTCAGGTGGTAACTGGTGGCCAAGAATGGTATCATCTAACCCGCGTGGTGGAGATACTATTTATTCCATCAGCATCAGCTACCCTGTTGCCAACGGTGGAGCTGTTTATAATGGATTGGATGGAGCTCTTTTATTCTCACGTTCTACCGATGGTGGTGTAACATGGGATATTTCCAATCAAAGTCCTACAGGATATACTTCAACCAACTACAGAGGCTTTAGCGGAGATGGTTACGCTATTGCAGCTATGGGAAGTACAGTAGCAATTATTGCCGGTGATTCAGGAACAGATTTAACCCTGTCAAAATCAACTGATGGTGGTGTTACCTGGTTAGCTACAACTGTAATGCAGTTCCCTATCGCATTATGGGACCCAACTACAGTTACTTCAGATATCGATGGTGACTCTGTTGCCGATACACTTGAAACCAATGACGGTAACCTTGCTATTGCACTTGATAATTTTGGTAAAGCATATGTTGCTTACGGAAGGATGAAAATTTTAAACGATGCACCTTCAGCAACTGGTTACAGCTATTTCCCATTCATTGATGGTTTATATGTTTGGTCTGAAGGTATGCCAATGCAAATGGCAGGTTTAAACCCAGGCACAAACTTCGCGGCTTTCATCCAGGATTTGTATGGTGATAATTATATTTCATTCCCGGCAGTTCCATCTGGATCATGGCCTTTTGGTTTAACAAGAGCTAACTCTTTAACCTCTTTCCCAAGCATGGCGTTTGATGCATCAAACAATTTATATTTAAGCTACAGCTCTATTGTTGATAGTTTAGTGTCTTTACCTGAGGCAGAAAAAGTGTTAAGACACGTTTATATAACCAAATCATGCGATGGTGGTGTAAACTGGTCAGATCCTTTGGATTTAGATCCAAACGATCCAAATTTACCTCAAGAAGGTATTTATGGTTCTATGGCTAAAAACATTAATGGAAATATCCACATCATTTACCAAAGAGATCTTTATGCAGGTAATGGTATCCCGGCAACATCTGGTACAAACCCTGATGGGGCGCAAAATGGCGCTGGAAATGATATCGTTTATGTAACGGTACCTACTACCGATATTAGCTGCCCTATTATTACCGGTATTAAAAATGAGGTTTCTTCTGTTGCTAATATCAGTTTCTATCCTAGTCCGGCTTCAACTAATGGTACTATTGACGTAGTATTGAAAGAGAACGCTAAGATGGATATTGTTGTGATGAGCTCTGTTGGACAAACTGTTTTCACAACTTCTGTAAACGGAAACGCAGGCAGCAACAAAATAGATGTTAACTTAACCAACTTAAGCAGTGGTGTTTATTTCTACCAGGTTAAAATAGCAAATAACCAGGCTATTACTAATAAATTTGTTGTAGGAAAATAATTATCTTTAAGTACGTGAAAAAAGCCCTTCGCCAGCTGGCGAAGGGCTTTTTTTTTGGTCAATATCATAGGGAGCAGGACAGTTTTTAGACAAAAAATGAGTATGTTTGTTAGAAGTGTTTAATTTTTTAAAGCCAAATTTAATGTCATGAAGAAACCATTACTTTTTACTACAGGCATCCTTATTACAGGAATGCTTGGTGCACAGGTAGCATCGAGAAAAGCCGCAAAAATACCAGCCAACCTTGCTAATACAGCAATGCTAAGAAGCAAAAATGTGGGAGATAACAACCCGGTAAATTTATCTGCAGGGGTAAAAGAAAAGGTTGCTAAATCAAAACGTGTATCAGCTACAAATTCAACCGTTATTGGTACTTCATATTATGATCTGCAAACCAACAGCAGTGTTGGCGACAGGGTATTTGTAAACCGCGATGGCACTATTGGGGCTGTTTGGACCATGGAACCGGTTTCGGGAAATACAGCTTACCCAAACCGCGGTACAGGATATGCTTATTTTGATGGTTCGGCCTGGTCGGCTGCTCCAACTGCAAGAATTGAGAATGTAAGGGTAGGCTGGGGAAATATTGTTCAAAGCCGTTCAGGAAGAGAGATTGTGATTACTCACGGAGCCAATGCTGCGGGAAAAATGAACATGGCTTCAAGGCCTGCGAAAGGTACAGGAGCCTGGACCAACAATATCAATGCCGTGGCAACGGCAACTACCGGAGGCAACTTTTGGCCAAGAATGGTAACTGCCTGGGCCGGTGGTAGCGATACGATCTATAGCATTGCTTTAACGTATCCTACAGCATCGGGTGGTTCGGTATACCATGCACTGGATGGGGCCATCGTGTTCTCCCGTTCAACAGATGCTGGTATGAGCTGGGATATTAATAATGCCATTCCTACAGGCCTGGATACATCGCGTTTCAGGGGCTTTGGTGGCGACGCTTACGCTATAGCGGCAAGAGGTGCTACAGTAGCAGTTCTTGGAGGCGATTCGGACAAAGACCTTACGCTTTCCAAATCGATTGATGGCGGTGTGACCTGGACAAAAACAACAATTTTGAAATTCCCGATAAAAAAATGGGATTGGACAATAATAAGCAGTGATATTAATAACGACAATATAGCTGATACCTTGGATACAAACGACGGAACTTTCGCGCTTGGCCTAGATAACAACGGGATGGCTTACGCTTTTTATGGTTCAATGAGAATTTTAAACGATGCGCCTTCAACAAGCGGGTACAGCTATTTTCCTTATACCGATGGCCTAATGATGTGGAACGAAACCATGCCTGCCGACTTGGGCGGTACTTTGGTTGCTGAAATTGAAGACCTGGGTGGAGATGGTGTTATTAATCTTCCTTCTCCTACCGTTGCTACCGACCTTCCTTTCGGAAGATTCGGAAACTCCCTCACGTCTTTCCCAAGCGTGGCCTTTGACGCGCAAAATAATATGTACCTTTCATACGCCTCAATTGTTGATGGTTTGCTATCATTGTCAAATTCAGAAAAAGTATTAAGACATACCTATATTATTAAATCATGCGATGGTGGCGTTAACTGGACCAATCCCCTGGATTTAGTTGGTGCGCCGGGAGGAATAGATTATGAGGGCGTTTATGGGTCGATGGCAAAAACGGTTGATGCCAGCGTGCACATCGTTTTCCAGCGCGATCTTTTCTGCGGATTTGGTGTACCTCCAACTTCGGGTACCAGCCCTGATGCTGAGAACATTGATGGAGAGAACGAGTTTGTGTATGTAAATGTACCAACGGTTGATTTAACCTGCACAAGCGTAACAGGTATTAAAGATGCTTCGTCGGTTGCGTCTTTAAGTTTTTATCCAAACCCTGCATCTACTAACGGAACCATTGACGTAAACTTAAAAGAGAACGCTAAAATGGATATTACCGTTATGAACTCTGTAGGTCAAGCATTGTATACAACAACTGTAAACGGAAACGCCGGTAGCAACAAGGTAGATGTTAATTTAAGCAACTTAAGCAGCGGTATTTATTTTTATCAGGTTAAAATTGCCAACAATAAAACCATTACCAACAAATTTGTTGTAGGTAAATAATTTTGAGATTCAATAATAAAAAAGGCTGTCACGATTTATTGTGACAGCCTTTTTTATGCGATTTTATGAATACAGGATGAAATAATAGTTAATATCTGCAATATTACATATGACCCCAATGGGGTCGAATAATAATCAATACCTTATCTTTCTATTCATATTAAGTCCCTCCGGGACTTTAACGCACGGAATTTACACACTCTGTGCTCTCTGGATCTTTGTGGTGAAAAACAGGGATGATAAACTAGCCTTCAAATTCAATTTTTGTATGCGTACCATCGCAATAGGGTTTGTTGGCCGATGAGCCGCAACGGCAAAACGCGGTTACTTTATTTTTATGATGCTCGGTACCATCGTTGGCTTTTACCGAAAGATTGCCGTACACCAAAAGCGGACCATTAGGCATTACTTCCACAATGCTTTCAGCGTTCACGTCTTTATTATCTTCCTGCTCATTGTTCATGTAATAACTTAAAGCGCCCGAAGGACATTTTTTTATTTGTTGAATGATGCGTTCCGTTGTAGCCGCTTCGGGTTTTATCCAAGGCTTTTCGGCAGGGTTAAACACAGCTCTTAAGGCATCATTTCCTTTCCAGCAAAGGGTAGAGTGAATGCAGGTGGCTGGTTTCCATACAATGGTTACTTCGCCGTTGGTGTAATGCTTTGTAATATCTTTCATATTAATGACGTTGAGATATGAATAGGATTGGAAAGCGTTTTATGGATAAGGCATTGGTTGGCAATTTGCAATAAGCGTTGTCTTTCCTCTTCTTTCAGCGCGCCAATCAACGTAATTTCCCGTTTTAAAAACGATTCGTTCTTTTCCTGCTCTCTTGTAAAAATAACAGATACTTCAATACTATCCAAGTCCCAGTTCTTCCTGTCGGCATACATGCGCAAGGTAATGCAGGTACAGGCCCCCAGCGAAGAAGCTAAGATCTCGGAAGGGGAAAACCCAAGGTCTTCCCCTCCCTGTTCTTTAGGTTCATCGGCCAGTATAGTATTGCTGCTGCTGGCCAGTATGGTTTTATAATGATCTTTGCCAATGCAGGCATGAATGTTTGCCATGTTTTTTACGCTTGTTTTACCAGCTGGATCTCAGCATGAATTTTTACGTCTTCGCCAACCACCACGCCACCAGCTTCTGTGGCAGCATTCCAGGTTAAACCAAAGTCTTTACGGTTTATTTTTCCTTCCACTGTAAAACCCGCTTTAATGTTCCCGTAAGGATCCTTGGCTACGCCACCAAAATCAACATTTAAATTCACGGGTTTGGTGACATCGCGTATGGTTAAATTACCAGCCAAAGCATAATGGCCATTGCCTGTTTTTTCGTAATTGGTCGCTTCAAATTTTACCTGCGGGTATTTTTCGGCATCAAAAAAATCGCCCGATTTTAAGTGTCCGTCCCTTTGACCATTGTTTGTATCAATTGAATTGATGTCGCCGGAGAAATTGATCTTCGCTTTCGAAAAATCGTCGTGGTTTGTTTCCGCATCCACGTTAAAACTGTTAATGTGACCGGTTACGTTCGAGATCATCATGTGTTTTACTTTAAATGCTATTTCGCTGTGTGTAGGGTCTAATGCCCATTTTGTTGTGCTCATGTTTTTATGTTTTAGTTGTTAGTATTTTAAACTGCCATCGGAACATCCATCACTAAGATCTCGGAACCGGGTGTATTTGCTTTTATGCTTATTGTATCGGTATCCCATATGCCAAGCCCATCGCGGTTTCCAAGTGTTTGACCTGCAACGGTAAATTCACCGCTGATAATGAAGGCATACACGCCATTGCCGCTTTTTTTGATCTTGTATTCTGCAGATACATCCTTATCAAATTTGCCAAGGTGGAACCAGGCATCCTGGTGAATCCATACACCGGCATCATCAGGATTTGGAGAGATGATCTGCTGGAGTTTATTGTGACGGTCTTTAAGGTCAAGGGTAATCTGGTCGTAGCGCGGTGTGACGTTTTTCTTATTGGGAAATACCCAGATCTGCAGGAATTTGGTGAGCTTGTCTTTATTCTTATTGTACTCGCTGTGTTGTATGCCTGTTCCGGCACTCATTACTTGTATGTCGCCATGCTTAATGAGGGCCACATTCCCCATGCTGTCTTTATGCTCCAGGTCGCCTTCCAAAGGAATGGAGATGATCTCCATGTTATCGTGCGGGTGGGTTCCAAAACCCATGCCCGCGTCTACACGGTCGTCGTTCAATACACGCAATACGCCAAAGTGCATGCGCTCAGGATTATAATAATTTGCAAAACTAAAAGAGTGGTGGGAGTCCAGCCAGCCGTGGTTTGCATGTCCTCGGGTTTCCGCTTTGTGAAGAACTGTATTTGCCATAATGGTTGATTTTGTGTTTGGTATATGATTGAATCCAAGTATTTCAAGTTCTTTGAGCTCATCGACGTCATTTTTAATCACATCGCCAAGCATGGCTGCGGTAATGAACATCCCTGTTCCCAGCAAGCCCTTTTTCAAAAAATCTTTTCTATCCATCGGTTTTGTATGTTTAATTTGAGTGTAAAATTACATGAAGAGACCGTTCAAAAGCATTGAACTACATTAAGAAATGCTTCCGAATTTTCCTGAGTTCACATCGTCTATGGCCTGCATGATCTCTTCCCTGGTGTTCATGACAAAGGGGCCATAACGCGCTATAGGCTCATTAATAGGTTCGCCCGAAATAAAGAAAACCATCGCGTCTTCGTTCGCTTCAAAGCTTACTGTTTCACCATTGCTATTAAACACAACACAGTCCATGTGTTTTGCCGTTTGCGACCCATTTACAGTAACCGCGCCCTTTGTAACCAATGCCATGGTATTATGGCTTGCAGGTACATCAAAACTTAGTTTGGCTCCTTTTTTCAAACGGATATCGAACATATTGATAGGCGTATAAGTACTTGCAGGCCCTTTCAGGTCATTAAAATTTCCCGCAATGATCCTCACCAGGCTTCCGTTCTCATCCACTTTATATTCGTTGATCTGCTCTTTGGTAATGGCCTGGTAATGCGGCTTGTCCATTTTATGTTTTGCAGGCAGGTTTACCCATAGCTGGATGAAATGTTGAGTTCCCCCGTTTTTCGAGAAGTTCTCTGTTTGAAATTCATCGTGCATGAGTCCACCAGCGGCAGTCATCCACTGCACATCGCCGGCATAAATAGTACCGCCACCGCCTGCGGAATCCCTGTGCTGTATTTCGCCTTCATAGGCAATGCTTACGGTTTCAAAACCACGGTGCGGGTGCTCACCAACACCCCTTCGTTTATTGGACGGTTGAAAGACATGAGGCGCATTATAATCCAACATAATAAAGGGACTCAACTCATTGCCTGAATAATTATTTGTTCCCGGAATATAATTAGCAACGCGGAATCCATCTCCCACCATATGCGGCGAGGTTCCGGTATAGATTTGTTTGATTGATTTTGTTGACATAGCTTTTTGTTTTTTTGTTCGTGCCCTTCCACTCTCATGAGCTGATGACAAGCCCGAACTGATTTACAGGTCAAAATTACAACATCCGCTCATTGCGAAACATTGAACTAGATTAAGAAATACTTAAAGTCTTAAAATTAAATGCCAGCGGTTTTTATTTATTCCTGGCCAGCTTTGCCTTGATCTTGCTCAAAAACTCAGGCGAAATCCCAAGGAAAGAAGCAATCTGGTGTTGGGGAACACGCTGCGGAATAGTGGGGTATTTGGTAATGAAGTTAATATAACGTTCTTCGGCCGGCCTTGCCATTGTAGAGATCAAACGGTTCATCATGGTTTCATGCGTACGCTGGATCATGATGCGGAACATACGCTCAAATTTTGGCACCCGTTTATAAAGTTCTTCTTTGTCTTTCAGCTTAATGATGAGGACTTCCGTATCTTCCAGCGCCTCAAGGTTAAGGGTTGATTTTTTGTGATCGGAAAAATTGGCAATGTCACCCACCCACCAGTTCTCTACCGCGAAGTGTAAGATCACTTCAAAGCCATTTTCGTCGATGTAATAGGATTTTATGCAACCTTTAATAATATAGGCCTCAAAGCCGCACACTTCGCCGGCAACCTGCAAAAAGGTTTTCTTTTTTACAAGCTGATGATGCAGAAGTGAATGAAAATACGCTTGCTCTTTTTCATCCAGTGTAATGCATTTGGCTACATAATTGTCAATCTCGGTAAACATGTTACCAAGTTATAAAATAAATTTAATTTGGACTATTACTTTGTGTTTGATTTGTCAGTTCGAGCGGAGTCGAGAACCTAAAAATATATCTCTGGAACACTTCTTCTGTTGCACAATCTCGCTCAAAAGTCCGCTGGACTTTTGCCGTGCTCGAAGTGATAAGGAACAAAAACAAAGAGAAGCGGATGGAAATTAAGTCTCTGAAAGAAAAGAATAGTTGTTTAATTTAAAATCAGCCATTTCCACTTCCGCCTGCTCTTTGTTTTATATCGTCGGCACCGCCTTGTCTTCTTTTGTAACCCGGCACCGAATTTTTTCCGAATTTGTAGGTAAATGCAATCGTTGCCACCCGGGTTTCCCTTCTTACATCAAACGACTCCACGTAGCCGGTGAAGACGGCAGTAGCCCTGGCCCTGTTTGTCCAAAAAATATCGTTGATGTTTAATTTAAGAGTGGCCTTGTTATTGAATAATTTTTTTTGAACACCGGCGTTGACATACCAGGTGGGCTTTACGGTTTCATAGGCATACACTTCTTTTGCCCTGTAATTGCCACTCAGCTCGGCCGATAGGGTAGAGGTAATGTTAAATGTATTGACCGAATTAATGTTGAAGTTAACATTCCCAACATTTGTTATGCTGGTATTAGCAATATTACCGGTATAGGTGGCGTAATACAGGCTGGCATCGTTGCTGGTATACCACCATTTCGTTACTTCAACCGGCATGGAAACGCTTAGGGCATATACGTCTACTATGGCCAGGTTCTTATTGGTTTGTATGGTAAGCTTTAACTGGTTTTCGGCCGGTGCAATTACTTCGGTAATATTGTTGTAGGTTCTTCCGAAGCCCAGGGTGGTGTAAATCTTTTGATTGAATACATGGCTTAGTTCAATCGATTCGGTAGTTTGTGGTTTCAGGTAAGGATTTCCTTCCTTGTAAGTGGTAGGATCCAGGTAAAATTTAAATGGGTTCAACTGGTCGTATCCCGGGCGGTTGATCCTGCGGCTGTAATTCAGTTCCACCGTATGCTTGTCGTTTACCTTATAACCGGCAAAGGCGCTTGGAAACAATTGCACATAGTTGGTGTCGAATTTGGTATTATACACCAACTGATTTCCGGTAACATGGGTGTGTTCGCAACGAAGCCCTAACTGGAAGCTCCATTTTTTCCATTCTTTCGCGGCATTGACATAAACTGCGTTGATATTTTCCTGGTAAATAAAATGATTACTTTTTGTGGAGTCATAAATGTCGGAGCCACTGCTTCGGTTATAAAATTCCAGGTTGTTATCGGCAATCACATAACTCGATTTAAAACCTGTTTCTATTTTTGCCTCTTTTTTTAATGGTTTTACAAGGTCGCTTTTGATGGAGTAAATATCCAGCCCGCCGTTTATATTGCCATATAAAATATAAGGGTCAATGAACTGTTGGTTATCAAGGTCATAATACTTTGTGGTAAATACCTGGTTGGTTTTATTGCCAAAATGAGCATAGTCCAGGTCGGTGGTGAGTTCGGTGCCGGTTGAATCGAAACTGTACTTATAGTTGAAGTTGGCCGAGTAGTTATACCAGTTATCGTGCGAGCGGTTGCTGGTTTCGAATCGTGATGTATTGGTATGGGTACCGTCGTACACGTACGAAACATTATCGCCCTTAGGGTTGTATTTATTGCTTACACCATTAACCACCAGGCCGAAGGTGTTTTTATCATTGGCAAAATAATCGATGCCAGCCCTTGCTATGTGGTTATTGAAATCGAATAGCAAATAATTATCCTGCTGGTAAGATCCAATAAATGTATCGTTCTGGTAAAAATTACGATCCAGTTTCAAATGATTAAAAAATTCGCGGTAAGCATAATTATAACTGGCAAAGGCGTTTATTTTTTTATTGCGGTGATTGATCGTTACGCCATCGTTGGTTTTAATGTATTTGCCATGCCCTGCCGCGAGCGAAATGCTTCCATTGGTACCAATGCGTTTGTCTTTTTTTAATTTTATATTAATAATGGAAGAACCTGAAGCATCGTATTTTGAGGATGGATTAGCAATGAATTCTATTTTTTCGATGGAACTGGAAGGCATGCCACGCAGGTAGTTCCCAAGGTCTGTACCTGTCATGGGCGTTGGTTTTCCGTCAATCCAAACAGATACTCCCTGCTTGCCTTTAAAGCTGATGTTATCATTGTTATCAATCCTTACACCCGGCGCTTTTTCAATCACCTCAAACACCGAAGAGCCCGTAGATGCGATACTGTTTTCCACATTCAGGATCATTTTTCCATGGTCTCTTTCTATATAAGGTTTCCTGGCGCTTACAGTAACCTCTTTTAATTCCAGCTCCATTTTTTTTAAAATAAACGGCGCCACTGTTATTGAAGAGCTGAGCGTAAAAGGTTGGCCCAGATAGTTGGCATAGCCCATTGCATTGGCTTGAATAAAGTAATTACCTTCTGGGAGCGCCAAAAATTTGAATTCCCCTTTTTCGCCACTAAACTCGGTTTTTACCAGGCTTGAATCGCTTGCGTTTAAAAGTTGCAAAACCACATCGGGAACGGGTTGCGATTGTTCATTAACGAGCTTGCCTTCAAGGTCGTAAGTGTTTACAGGATGTTCCTGGGCATGCAAAATGCTTGCAGATAGTGCGATAATGGATATCAGGAATACGTACTTCATGTTTACTGCCCCGAATTATAGCTTTACAAGGGTGTAAAATACCACCGTTTGTAATTTTGCCGATGCCGGATACTTTTAACCAAAATTACGTCATCAAAGTATGTGATATATCAAATCTATATGAGCGTGTAAAATTATGGTTAAATGGAGGTTGGGTATTTTAACCGGAATAAACAAACCAGAATCCCGGGTCGATTAAGATTTAATCTGCCGGGTTCAATACGATGAACAGGAAGTTGTTGGATATGGTTAAATAACTTCTATGCCTACAATCAGCATGTCATCTACCTGCTCCAGGGTCCCTTTCCATTTTATAATAAAATCGGTAATGAACTCTTTTTGCGTTTGCATATCGAAGTGCGCCGTATGAAGCAATAGTTCCTTTAGGCGCTTACGTCCTAATTTTTTACCGGTAACACCGCCAAACTGGTCGGTTATGCCATCGGTAAACATAAATACCCTGTCTTTACTTTCCAACTGGATCTCAAGGTTCTCAAATTCCTGCGAACGTGGCGTGTGCGACCCTATTGAGGCTTTGGTGCCTTTGTATTGTATGATATCGAACAGGCCATTTTTTTTTCGTAATATCCATAAAGGCCTGTTAGCACCCGAAAAATACAAAGTTTTGGATTCGTGATTAAACGCGCATAATGCCATGTCCAGCCCATCGGTAATTCTTTCTTTGCTGTTCCTGTTCAGGATAGAAGGAAGCGTTTGGTTTAAGTTATATAAAATGTCCGAAGGGTAATTGATCTCTACATTGCTTAAAATATCATTTAGCAATGCAAATGCCAGCAAACTCATAAACGCTCCGGGTATGCCATGTCCGGTACAATCAAACACGGCAATAACACGCAATGGTATATTTTTTTCGTCGGTTGTGGTTTTCCTGGCAAGCCAATAAAAATCGCCGCTTACAATATCGCGCGGGTTATAGGAAATAAAACCCGAAGGAAAATCGCGGTGAAATTGCTTGTCGTTAGGTAAAATGGCATCCTGGATCCGTTTGGCGTAGTTAATGCTATCGGTAATTTCCTTGTTTTTAATTTCTATTTCCTTGTGACTGTATTGCAATTCGGCCAAAAGTTTTTCCACAACATACTTTTCTTTCTTTATTTTTTGTTGAGAAAGGATACGGTCAATGGAAGAGGGCAGGCGAATAAGGTTGCTTTTAAGAATGTAATCATCAATACCCGAAAGAAGGCAATCTACGGCAAATTCCTCAGATACGGTTCCGGTGAGAAGTATGAATGGTGTTTCGGGTTTTTGCTCGGTTGCAATTTTGTAAGCCTCAAGCGAATTAAAACCCGGCAGGGAATGATCTGAAAGAATAAGATCAGGGGAAAGTTCCTGTAAACTTTCTACAAACTCTTTTTCTGATCCTACGGTGTGCATTTCAAAATGAACGTTGGCTTTTTTGAGGGCGAGTTTAACCAGCCCCACGTCATCTGGGTTATCTTCAATATAGAGTATTTGTATCGGTTTGGTCATAAGGTCAGATAAGGCGGCGGATATTTTATTTGGGAGATTGGTTAATCATAAGCCAGTAAAGTCCAAGATCGGCTACAGCTTTGGCAAAATTTTCAAACGACACCGGCTTTACAACATAACTGTTTGCTCCCAGCTCATGGCTTTCAATAATATCCCTGTCTTCTCGTGAGGAGGTCATAATAACTACGGGGATGGACTTGGTTCGGGGATCGGATTTGAGTTCGCGTAATACCTGCAAGCCATCCACTTTTGGCATTTTCAAATCGAGCAGCACTACCTTTGGTTTGTCAAGGATGTTACGGCTTGAATAGGCCCCTTTGGCAAACATAAAATCAAGCGCTTCGGCACCGTCTTTTAAATGGATCACACTATTGCTCAAATTATTTTTTTTGAGCGAACGCATGATAAGGTCGGCATCTTCCATGCTATCCTCTACCAGAATAATCTCAATGTTATGTATCATGTCGTGCATATGGTTATGTGGTTAAATTTATTGGTAATGAAAAATAAAATGTGGCGCCTTCTCCGGGTTTTGCTTCTGCCCAAACATGGCCATGGTGTTTTTTGATGATGCGTTGTACAAGCGCCAGTCCAACACCTGTTCCTTCAAACTCCGATGAACTGTGCAAGCGCTGAAATACCCCAAAGAGCTTATCGTAATACTTCATGTCAAAACCAGCGCCATTATCTTTTACATAGTAAACCAGGTTCTCATTTTCCTTGTATGATCCAACTTCTACAATCGACCTCTCTTTCTTGCCCGAATATTTTAGGGCGTTGGATATCAGGTTTGTTAGCACAAGCTTTAACATGCTGTTATCGCCTTCCACTATTTGCATGGGGTTAATCTTGAATTCAATTTCATTTTTTTGTGGCTGATTCATAAATTCGTTCACAACCGACTCTACAAGCGTGTTCATATTAAGGAACACCTTTGTAAGGTTTTGTTTTCCAACGCGCGAAAATGTCAGGAGGTCATCAATGAGCGAACCCATTTTCTTTGCATTTTTTATAATGGTATCAATATGGCGTTTGCCTTCATCGTTAAGCTTGTTGCCATAATCTTCCAGCAACACCTGCGAGTACCCATTAATTGCCCTTAAAGGAGCGCGCAAATCGTGCGATACCGAGTAGGAAAAAGAGTCGAGCTCCATATTGGCGTTTTCAAGATTTTTGTTCGCGCTTGTCAATAAATTTATCTTGTTTTCCAATTCCTCTATCAGCGAGTTCAATCCACGAGCAATGGCATCGAGCTCATCGCCCTTGTCGGACAGGGATAGCCTTTCTGAAAAATCCATGGCGGTAAATTTCAGTAAGGCATTTAAAATAGAATTTACCCTGTCTTCATTTTCTTTAATAAACACCAGCTTCGATTCGAGCTCTCTTTTTAAAAAAACGGTTGTCGTTACATCTTCCACCTGGTGTATAATGTATTCAACTTTTTTGTGATGATCGAACACCGGCTTGTTGACCGGGTTCCAGTAACGTTCTTCAAAACCACCACCTTTTTCCTTCGGAATTGGGATGTCGTATTTTTGTATGGGCATGCAATCCGCCTTCTTGTGATTAATGACCCTGAGCAGGGAGTTCTTTAAATTATTGGTTCCGGTTGCTCCGGGCTCGTTGGGGTTATCAGGAAATACGGTAAACAAAGGTTTGCCCACAATTTCGTGTTTCACCGTCAGGGTAGCTTCCAGGTAAGAATCTGAGGCATCGATGATCGTAAAATTCTTATCTGGCTTAAGTAATAAAAACAAGGAAGGAGAAGCATCAAAAATATTCTTATAATTAATTGTAGTATAGGGTTGTTTGATCTCCATAAAAAATTACTACAAGTTTTTAAGCTGCTTTATGATTTTTTTGGTAAGACATAAGTGACAATTTTTCGCTGCAAAAAAATTTAATCATTCAGGTAAATAAAAAATGTTCGTGCGTTGCATACCGAATGTACAAAAAAATGACATACGTTTTGCGACGAATGAATAAAAATTACCCTCGAAACGCCTTGTTTTACTGATAAATTGAAAATCTTACATGTGTAAGATTTTTTGATTTTTTGTTTCAGGAATCAAAAGTAGCTGATACTAATCTTCAGTGATCACTTTTGTTTTTCCACTAAGGTTAACCCCAATAAAAGGAAGCCTGATCCCAAAAAACCAATAATTTTGGTCGGCGCTCATGTTGCGGCCATATCCTACCTGCAGGTAATCCTGGAAAAGAGAGCCAACGACGCCTATGCCAATTTCGGGGGTGTTATCGTTATTAAAATCAAGCGTGGCCATGTTTACACCAAGGCCTGGAGCTATATACCTGTTGAACTGGTTGTGATAACGCGTGCCATATTTAAAAAGAACACTGTAAGAGGGAACAAGCTGAAATTGTTTTTTTGCCGAATATTCGGCAGATGTGTTGTCGGCAAAAAGTAATACGGCTTTAATAGTGCTGTGAAACCCAACTTGTGTAATTCCTACATTTGTAAATTCAATGGTTTTTTCTACGCTGGTTTCTGCAGTGGCAGGTTGTTTACTAAGAACAGCTTTTATGTAAATCCTGTCGCCCTGTTTGCGGTTCCCGGCAGTTAATAAATTGATCTCTGTTTCTTCCGGAATGTTATTTAGCTGAACGTTATTGACCTCACTACCTAATTTCAATAACGATTCATTGATCTTGTCGGGAATACTGATATTAAGCCTTGCCTGGTCATCAAAAAATGTTTTAAGGTCATTGAGGGTGCTTTTTACAATTTGTTGTCCCGAGCCATAACTTGATTTGAATTTGTCAAATATGGGCTTAGCAGCATCAGGAAGTTTTTTAATATACACCAGGTCACTGTCAAGGTTCGTTTGAAAGGCTTCAATATTGTCAATAAGCGTATTAATGTTTGTTTCAATGGTGGTTATATAATCTGGATCGTTGGTATTTTCGGCGCCGCTAATGAGCAACTGAATGTTTGTTTCAATGGTAGTTAGCTGGCTTTGTCGTTCGGCAATTCTCTTTTTAAAATCCAGCGACAAGGCGTCAATTTTTTGGATGCCACTCTCAAACGAGTCGAGTGGCGCGCTGAACTTTTCTTTTATATTGTTTTCAAATGATTTTAATATGGGATCGATGGCTTCTTTCAATTTAGCTTTAAAGGCTGCGCCAATATTTTTGTTCGCATCCTCGGCAAAGGCTTTGGCATCGTCGAACCTCTTTTTTTCATCCGCGTCGATGGTGGTGGCAAAACGCGGTATTTTATAATACTCATTTTCCTTAAAGGTATCAAAGCCTTCCATATGCACCGGGGTTTGGTTAATAAAAGCGCCCATCCTGAAGTATACTTTGTTGGCTTCCAGGGCAGCTTTGTATTGTTCCGTGATCTCATCTATTTCGGTTGAGAGGGCGTCAAAAAAAGCGGCGTATTTTTCAGCTGAAGTTCCTTTGCCGGCAAATATGGTATTTACTTTTGCATAAAGAGGGGTATTTCGCATTTCAGTAACCACCAGCTTAAACATCTCTGACACGTTCTTTGAAAAATCATTGAGCGCTTCCTTCCGCACTTGCAGTGGAGCTGTTGGGCTGATGTTTACTTGCTGCAACAATTGTTGCCTTTTCTCCAATATCCTCTTCACATTTTCCATTCGCTTAAATGGAATGGATACCGGGTTACCAATCCAGGCATTGGCTTCCTCATTGATCTTGTTTGTGTTGATCTTTATTTTGAGAGAGCTGTTTATGTCGGCATTATAGTTATGTATAATGGTTTTTTTGCCAATGTTAGTGGTGCTTGACGCCACCGTATAGAGCTTGCCGCCATCGGTTACTTCGGTAATGGTAAAAGTTTGTGCCAACAAAACATAAGGGCAGATAATAAAAACCGAAAGGATCAGTTTAAGTAGATTTTTTTTCATATTTAAGGTTATTGTGTACTGGCTTCTATAAAAGCAAATTCCATAATTACAAAATCAACAGGGGGTACTTTAGGGATGATGTACATTAAAACATCTGTCATGGAAATAGCTACTCCAATATGTTCGTCAGGATTAATATCATTAGGGCTTCCGCCATTTCCCGCCTGAATAAGCGTTTTTAAAAAATCCAGCATCCCGGCATCCTGCATCCAGGCAACTTTTCGGGTAATGCCTGCGGGTGGAGAATCGGCGCAATGATCTGCTTTTTGAACAGCGTCTTCTGAGGCCGCGTCTCTGCCAAAAATAATAACCGTAACAAGGTCTTGTTTTTCAATAAGGGCTTTGAGCAGTTTTTGGGATAATTCGGCGTTATCGCCTGGTAAAATAACGGTGTTATTTAATAACATAAGTATGTTTTTATGGCCTACTCTTTATGGGATTTTCGGCTGGCTCCTTTTTAAATTAACTCTTTGCTTAACGTTGTTTTAGCTGATACAGGCTCATAAAAAAGCCCCCGATTGTTCAGTTCATTATACACCATGCGAATACAGCTTTGACCTTCCACCGTTGGATCCCAATACATGTTGTGTACACGAAGGCTGTATAGCGACAGGAAACTGAAAATGGAATTGCCTTTAACCGGGGCTACTTCATAGTTCAGGTTATGAGGCTTATGTTCAAAGCCCGGCAAACCAAACTGGGCTTCGCCTCTTTTTGAATCGCGCCTGAAATTGGTTGCCATGGCGTCGGCAATGGAGTATACATTGATCCAGGTGATCTTGTTTTCCATGATCCTGCAGCGGTGCAGGTAAAACGAAGGATAGTAAGCCTTGATGAACTCAAAAGGAGAACCAATGGTAATGAGTACTTCCGATAATTTTTGGGAATTGCCCGAAGGTTCGTTGCCAAACTGGAACAGGTAATCAATGGCAATGATGCTGCCACAACTATACGTATGAAAATGGATCTTTGAACCAGGGTCGTTCTCTGCAGCATATTCAACCAGCAAATCCAGGTTGCCGAGAATTTCCTGGCTTTGGGAACCAAATTCAATATAATTATTAATGCAGTTGAACTCAGTTGCCAGTTTGGTGGTTACATTGCGCGATTGCGGCATAAGCACCAGTAAAGCGGCAATACCCGATACAAATATTTCAATAATACTTTCAACACGGTTGTTATCAATGGGAACTGGAATTACCTTGTCGAGGTTAAGGCTGTTTAAGGTATGCATGGTTACCTGCAGCACAGCAGGCACAGTAAAGATGATGGAAATGGCAATGATAAAGAACATGGAAAAAATATAACAGGTTTGAAAAGGCCTGTTGTAATGCCCGTTTGTAAACATTCGTACAAACAAAAGAGGGATCTTTTTTATAACCAGCCCTAAAAGAGAAATGCTTTTAGCGAAAATGTTCTTGTTGTTGAATTTGCAGGTGAGAAGATCGTTGTAAGGAAAATCATAGATCTTATAAATGGTTTTTTTAACACCATCCTTGTTTTCGATGATGCTTACCAGGTTGCTTTCTTTGGTTCCTGAATAATGGATTTTCTCGGTTTTTATCTCGTACCGGATCCCCGTATTATTATAACTTATCTCATTCATAATACGCGTGGCGTATTTTACAACGGTTTCTTGCTGAAACGATTGCCCGAGGCCTGATATGTAGATTCCTGTTTTCATGAACTTTTTTCTGATCTATTTATCTCTTGTTACTTCAACCTGCATGGTTCCCTTATTATTCCAGTAAGCATAATTAAAGTCGTTGGCAAAATAATAAAGTTTGCCTTCATGCGTTATTTCATAGTCAATTAATTCTTTTCCTATTTTAAACATGCTAAAATTATTGCTACTTTCCAAAAGACCACAAAGACAAAAATAATTCACTCCCCGTAGCCTTGGTTCGGGAAAAAGTTGCTTTTTGGGGGTAACCTTCCGCGTCGGTGTTTATGTACCAATCTTTCCAGTACTGATTTTGCGGAACCTTAAAGCTGTAAGTTTCACCCGGACTCACGTCCAGTACAACATCGCCACCCTTTTTATCGCGCGCCGATACGGTTACGGTTCTTGTTTCACCTGTATTTAATTTCATGGTTTTTGTTTGATTTTAAATTTAAATACGCGTGATGAGCCGCTTAACCTTCGTTAATTTTTAAGCCGGCATAAGTTGTATTACTTACACCTATCAACAGTAAAAGGGTTGTGCTGTAATCAGGCATTTGCAGGTAATAAATTACATGCCATATAAAATAAATACCAAGGCCTATGGTAAATAGTACCAGCTGAAAACGGTGAACGCTGATGCCCTTTTCATCACTCATAATATCGGTTAAGAGCCCCTTGCTTTTATAGCTGTCTTTAAATTGTTGTGCCGAAATTAACGTGTTTGTCTGTGCCGCGTTTTTATGCGACACATCAATGATCTTGGCAACAACACTTGTACCGCCACTAATACCAAGTAGCGTAATAGCGGTAGTGGTAATATAGCCCAGGGTATCTGTATTGAACCAGATAAAGATAAGGCTAAACACAACAATAAGCGTCCAAAATGCCAGCTGCGTGCGTGCAAGGCTATACGGTATTTCATGGCGCAATACTTCGTTGCTTGGATCGGCTCCATAAGAGTCGACTACTTTTACGGTATCGCTAAAGAGCATAAAATCCCTTAACAGTTCTTTCTTTTTTACCAGGTAAATAAATAATACAGCTAAGGCAATAAGGCAGAAAATACCCGCCCACATCATCCAGGGTTCCCTGATGTGGATGGAAATTTCTTTCTCGGTTGTGAGGCATCTTGATTTGGTACCTACCTGTACTTGAGCCAGTTTTGTGGTTTGACGGTAAGGGTAGGCATAGAACATGTTCCAGGGCGATTTATTACTGGTATCACGGCTCAGGATAAATGTTATTTCCTGGTTGCAAAGGTTTACATTCCAGATCTTCAAATTAGGAAAAGCCACGCCATTGAGCCAAATCATTAAGGAGTCCTTTCTATTACCAATCAAGGAATCCAGGCCCTGGATCCTGAGTGTAACATAAGCATCAATGCAAAAAGAGCTTGTTGTGTTACCGTCCAGGTTGGTTACATCCGTAATTGTATAAAGAACGGGTGCTGCCGGCACTTTCTTTTGTTGTTCTCCGCTATCCGGGTTTGCGGCTACAGTTGCAGTTTCCTGGGCTATTGCATTTATGCTTAAAAACAACAAGGCAAGCATGTGTAAAAGTCTTTTTTTCATGGCGTTTCATTTAATGGTTAATAATTGGTATTTTAGTACAGCTTGATGATTACAGGTGAAAAAAGGTAGCCTGAATCGGTTCGGGTGACATAATTTTCAACGTGTAATCAGAACTTGACAAAAAAGGGAACGGGGCTCTATAAGCAAAACTAAACTTTTTGCGCACATAAAAAAATTTCAAAAAACGCTAAAATCTTACATTAATAGGCTAAAAGCCTTATGTTTACTGTGTAAATGGCAAATTAAGCTAATCTTAAAATATTTTTTATTTTAATGTATAGGGCTCTCTGCGTTTACAAATCAAGCTCTTCTATAGCCCTTTCAAACTCTTCTTTCATTTTCACCGTTTCAATATAGGCCTCGCGTACCAGCTCGTTTTTTTTACGACTGCTGGCCAGCAGCCTGGCAAACGCAAAGGTGGGAAGGGCCAGGGCAATAATGGTGCTTTTTAAAATAATCATCAGGTTCTCGTTTTCATTAAGGAAAAAATCGGGCGCAAACGCTACAATGGCAATAGCGGCAATAACAAACAGGTACATGATGACCTCGATAATACAAGAAAGCCATTTTTTGACATGATGGATAAAAATGTTGGAATCGAGAATGGTGTATAAAAGCGTAATGCTTTTGCCTTGCTGCAGGAAGTAGGAGCGGACCTGGTGGTTTAATATGGCAGAGTAGTTTTCCATGTGTGGTTTTTAGTGTATTACAGGCCGCAGGCTGAGTAGTGTTGAACAGGTAGGCGACTTTATACAAACATATAACAAGCGGTTAAGCTTGTCAATAGGTAGTGCTACTCTATTTACTACTCTATTTACTACTCTATTGAATGAGGTAGAACTACTCTATTGACTACTCTATACTACTCTATTGAGAAAGGGAACTACTCTATTCGCAGGTTTGTTACAAAAAAGGAAATTGTTTAGGGGCGGGATCTTACCCTTTTATGAATTTGTGATCGATGGCGTACTCAATAAGCTCCAGCGTGCTGTTGGTGTTCGTTTTTTTCGAGATCCGGTAGCGATGGCCTTCAACGGTACGTGTACTCAGGTTAAGGGCATTTGCTATTTGGGTGTTTGTTTTTTTCTGGCAAATAAGTTTCAGGATATCGAGCTCACGTTTGGTGAATTCCGTATCAATTACAAGACCATCAATATCGAAGGGCGCATTTTTGAGTAGGTTTGCCATGGCCAGCGACACCCTGTGGTCGTAATAATAGCCAACCTCGTATACCGAAAGGATGGCGTCGAGGATCTTGTCCACATCACAGTTCTTTGGCAAAAAGGCGCAGGCTCCGTTCTTTATGAACTCAATAATGTATGCATCGTTAAAATGCATGCTCATGATAATAACTTTAATGCCCGGGTATTTCAGCGTTATTTTTTCAAGAGCTTCGCGGCCGTTCATAATAGGCATTTCAATGTCCAGCAAAACAATATCGGGCTTGCTGGTTTTTAGGGCTTCCATTAATTCACGGCCGTTGTTCACATCTACAATCACCCTCAGGTCGCTGTATTCTTTCAAAAGCGAAACAAGTCCCTGTCTTAAAAGCAGGTGATCGTCGGCTATGCCTATGTTAATGTATTTGCTCATTTGTTTGGTACGCTTAGTGTAATGGATGATGAGTCAGCCTGCTTGAGGTAATTGATATGAGCATTTAAAATGAGCGCGCGCGCTTTTAAGGATTTAAGGCCAAGGCCTTTTGAGTGAGTCGTATACTCTTCCATTTCCTCGTTGCTCACACCCTTTCCGTTATGTAAAAATTCGATGATAAGTTTATGATCGACGCATTTTATACTAAGTTTTAAGGTTGTACAGTGCGCGTGTTTGAACAAATTGTTTAATATTTCCATGCAAATACGGTAAATATGAAGCTGGTCTTTTTTTTCAAAGCAATCCAGGTCTGTTTCTTCGGCGTCATTTACAAATTGGGCGTCAATATTATTACTATCCTGCATTTGCCGGGTGTGCGACTCAAGCGAGGCAATGAGCCCATACTGCATTAAAAAAGTAGGAATAAGGTCGTGGCAGGTAGTTCGGATCCCTTCAATGGCTTTGTTCAGGATCTCGGTATCCTGGTTAAAACTTTCGGGCGTAAAGCTGTTTTTTTCGATCTGGATCCGGTGTCTGCTCAGGTTTAATTTCAGCAGGGCCAGCAGGGGGTTAATTTCGTCGTGCAGGTTATTGGCAATCTTTTCTTTTTGTTGCTCTTCGGCTTCGGTAGCGGCCCTGAAAAGCCCTATCTGCTTTTCCTGTTCCATGATCTGGATCCTTGCTTCCTTTAACGACATTTTACGCTGGTAAATGGCCACAAACATAATGATAACAACAACAAGCAGGAACATGATGGCGCAGGCAAATGCTATAAAAAATGCTATGTTTTCCTGTGTTTGCATATACCGATGGTCAATAAAATATTATAGGCTATGTTTATGATTAAATGTATACCCCATAAAAAATTACTTACAGATTGATCGTCAATAGTTTTAATGTAGCTTTTAAATGAAAACAAAAACAATGCTGTGCTAAAATAAAGCAAAAAAGCCGAATTGAGCCAGAAAAAATAATAGTTGGTCAGTTTTGGGATGTCGAGATCATTAAAAATTTTGAGAAAGTAGAGGATGCCCAGTGTTATAATAATGATACCTTCTGACGTTGTTGAGATATCATCCTTAAAGGCATTAAAATAAGTCATGCCTAAAACTGTAAGAATAAAGAACAGGATTGAAAAAACATAAATAATGATCCTGAAAGCTTTCTTTTTAAATTCCAGCCAGAAAATACAGGCGATGGAGGAATATTCAATGACTGTAAACAGAAGCGCTACAGTGTTGCTGTTTTCTTCCTTAAACATATCTCTAAGCTCCACGCTTATCGAGATCAGGAGATAAAAAAAAAGGACGCCCAATTGACTATTGAGCGTCCTGCGGTTTTTAATAATAAAGAATAAAGTAACATAAGGGCTTAATATAGACGTCTTTAAAAGAATACTATATATTAAGCTGCTCATTATTATTTTAACTGTTTAGAGGACTAGATAAATGACAATTTGGTGGACATAAAATGGATCGTTCCGCAATTATGCCTTCATAAATATCGTCTTCTTTTGCGTCAGCTCCAACAATTATCAATTGTTTTTTTCCGGTCTCATCTTTAGCGTAATAAACCCGGATTCCCATACAGTCTTCCTGTTCAAGAATTCGTGTGATGATTTCCTTGCCAAAGAAATGTGCGTGTGGTGCGCCGGGTGCGCATGTCGCTCTGTAGTTAGCTGTCCATTCTGCTGCTGTTTCAAGTGGAAATTCTTCCGCTTCGTTTCCTGTAAATGCCATAATTTTTGGATTTGGGGGTTAAAAGGTTAATAAATAAATTAATTGTATGCAATATAGAACAGGCTTCCTGCAAAAACCATACAAATGCCGCTAATAAAGCGTTACGTAAGTAATCGGTAAAACTACCCTATCTGTAAATCAGGAATTTATAGAGTAGTTGATCTTAAAATAGAGTAGTACTACTCTATTAAATAGAGTAGTACTACTCTATAAAAAAAACAG
>JBEHXV010000027.1:0-66673 GCA_048498515.1 Bacteroidota bacterium
CTCCATCGGTTACGGTATACGAGTATACACCGGCTACTAATGCGTTAATGTCTTCTGTATTTCCTGAATTGCTCCAGTTATAGGTATAAGAACCTGTACCACCTGTTACGGTATTATCAATCGATCCATCTGATAAGCCATTGCAGGATACATTTACCGATGCAGTTGACACGCCCGGTGCACCAATATCAGAAATGCTTACCACAGCGTTTGATGAACAGTTGTTGGCATCGGTAATAGTTACCGTGTATGATCCTGCAGGAACTCCGGTAGTTGTGGCTGCATTGCCTCCCAAAGGCGCCCATGCATACCCTAAGATTCCTGTTCCACCGTTTGCAGTTACCTCAGCTACTCCGTTTGAGTTGCCGCAGGCAGAGTTAGTGAATGAAGTGCTTGAAGAAATAGCAGATGGTTCGGTTACCGTAATGCTGCTGGTAGCCATACAACCGTTGGCATCGGTTACGCTATAAGTATAGGTTCCGGCCATGACGTTGCTCATAACGCCTGTTCCTGTATAAGCCGCCGTTCCGCCCATGGCATCAACCGTTACCGTAGCAACGCCGCCATTACATAAAATAGAAGAGGCTGTAGTGCTTGCTGTTAAAGCAGATGGTTCGGTTACCGTAATACTTGTGGTAGCCATGCAACCGTTGGCATCGGTTACGCTGTAAGTGTAAGTTCCGGCCATGACGTTGCTCATAACGCCTGTTCCTGTATAAGCAGATGTTCCGCCTGTTGCATCAACTGTTACCGTAGCAACACCGCCGTTACATAAAATAGAGCCGGCTGTTGAGCTTGCATTTAACATTGACGGCTGAGCCACTGTAACCGTTTGAGTCGTTGAACAGAAGTTTCCGTCAGTAATTAATACCGAATACGTGCCTGCTGCTAATCCTGTAACCGTAGAGGTAATTGCCCCGCCAGGTGTCCAGCTATAAGTAACACCACCTACGCCATTTGCATTTACGCTGGCGCTTCCGTTGGCATCACCAAAACATAATGCAGCTGTATTGCTGGTGCTTGACACTGTAGGCAATGCATTTACCGTCATGGTAATGCCCGCTGAAGTAGCCGGTGAACTGAAGCAGGTGTTTCCAACCGCTGTCATCACTACAGTTACCACATCGCTGTTTGTTAAGGTAGAGCTTGCATAGGTTGAGTTGGTTGCAGTAGGTACAGCCGAACCATTTACGCTCCATTGGTAAGTAGGTGTTCCGCCGTTTGTTGGGTTAGCTGTAAAGGTTACAGCTGTTCCGGCACAGATCACATTGTCGGCATCGTCTGAGATAGAAGCTACACTGACGTTGCAAAATTCCGAAGAACCAATACCAAATTCGGTAAAGGCGTTCATTCCTGTTCTTGCTAAAACCGGTACAGCAGGAGTTCCTGATCCTGTGACGTGTGTACCGTTCAATGTCCATGGAGAAGATGAGTTTGTTCTTTGTAATAATACCAGTTTGGTCACATCCGTTACACCGGCAATTCCTGTAGCCGTAAATGTTCCGGCAAATGAACCACCTGCTAAACCATCGCCAGGTACTACGCTCCAGTAGCCGTTAGCCGAGGTTCCGCTCACGTTAATGGCACCTTCGGTTAAAGGTAAGCCGTTTGTTCCTTCAGGAAGAGACACCCAACGGGTTAATAAGGTTCCACCGGTTGTTGGCGCTGATGTATAATTAATGGTTACGGCTCTTTTTGCACCGGCAATCCCTACAGGGAAATCCTTTGAGCTGGCAGTTGCATCGTACCAACGTTTAAAGTTACCGATAATGATCCCGCCACCGGCTGGGTATCCAAAAGTACCAAGCTGTGTAGTGCTGGTTCCTAAAATAATGGTATTGGTTCCGGTAATAACGTTACCCGTACTCATAGAGAAGGAGTTTGTTGCTCCTGTACCACCTATGGTAATGTCGCCACCCGAAATGGTGATGTCATTGGTGTTGGTGATGCTTAATACGTTCAACATACGGGAAGGAGGAACTTCAACGCCTGTGGTACGACCTGTTAGCTCAGGAGCATACAATAAATTTATTCCGGCTGTGCCTGGATTAAATACCGGTGCCACATCAAAACCATTAACCACACTGGTAACGCCAGTTACACCTAACTGAACGACTCCGAGTGTAGCTCCTCCGTTTCCGATCGTCATTTTGGATGAACCGGTAAGACCGCCGGCAAAGTTATTGAAACGGGTTACGATAATCTGGTTGCTGGTAGAGGGGGCGATGGTTACGCCCAATGGATTATCCACTTCAAAACTGGTAAGTGGCGCAGTTACTACACCGCTACCGCTGTAGGTACTTGCTACACCAACACCAAGGAAATAAAAGCGTGTATTGACAGCTGTTCCTGTAAGAGTACCATTATTGGTAAAAGACGTGCCTAAAACAAGGCAAACCTGTCCGTTGATGACCATGGTAGCACCCGGATTGATAATAGTTGTACCATTAAGATTAAGTTGTGCTACTGCAGTCGCTGTCTTATTATTGGTTGTGTTATCAACGGATAAGTTAGGCATGTTGCCCCTGATCCTGAAGTTGAAATTTGTTGCAGTGGCTCCTGTTCCTGTGTTCAGGATCCCACCCGGGCAGGTGAAGTTCGCGGTTGCTACGTTCCAGTCTATAGGCGTACCGCCTGTAGATGCCTGTACGAGGTTAATAGTTCCTCCGCTCATTGCAAAAACAGCTCCGGTTCCTGTCATACCAAAGGAACCATTGGTTGTGCCTGAAGCCGCGTTACCAACCGTTGCCACGTTTACAGTACCTGCTGTTTGCGTATAGTTAAAATTGTTTGCTGAGTTCAGTCTTCCCGCAACATTCATTACACCGCCTTCCACAATAATGTTAGCGCCTGTACCAAAACCAATAGAGTTACCGCTGGCTGTACCAACGTTATAAGTGCTTTGTGAAATGCGTAACAAGCCATTATTAGTTGGTGATGCGTTTTGCGCGGCCACGGTATAGTTAGGGTTATTGAGCCAGAAACCGGCTGTTGCAGGAATGGTATAGGCTGCGGTACCAAACACCCTGCTGGTACCTGCAAATGTTCCCGATAATTTAAGTGTACCATTGGTAAGTACTAACCAGCCACCCGCAACCGTATCGGTAGTAACACCTCTTACGGTTAGGTTGGAAACGGTGATCTCTACTATAGAAGCATTGGAAGTTCCTTTATTTACGGTAATGTTGCGAATATCGGTGACCGCACCGGTTCCGCTGAAGCTTGTATTAGCTGCTCCTGTAAAGGTAATGCCAGCACCGGCTGTTTCGGCATTGGTACTGAAATCGAGTGTTCCGTTATTCACCAGGTTTCCGCCAAGCGACAACACATGGCCTGTTTGTGTACCGGCTGGGTTGGACTGGAATATCCCTGTGGCGCTAATGGTTACATCAGCAACAGCCGTTAAAGTACGGGCCGTTGTTTGTTCAAATTGTAAGGTCCCGTCAACCGTAAGGTTATAAGCAACCGCTGCCATGTCAATGGTTACGGTATTCCCGCTGGCTATCACTACCGCATCGTTTGTAGTAGGTATTACTCCCGTTGACCAGGTGTTAGGGTCACTCCATAAGCCGGACGCCGTAGCTGTAACAACCGGGGATGGAAGCGTAGCCTGTGTTCCCGTTAATGCACTACTTAATACGCCTTCTGTACCTGAATATACTTTCCATTGGTAAGTTGTGCCTGGTGTTAAGCTACTCACCACATTACTTGAAGCATTTGCTGCAGTTTGTGCTACGAAATTATAATTAATGCCATCGGTAGAACTATAAACAGCATAGGTAGCTTCGTTTGTTGCATTATCGGTCCAGTTCAGGGTCATCCCAAAAGAAGTTAGGCCTGTAAAAGACAATCCTGTTGGAGCAAGAGGAGCCGTTTGAGGAGGGGTATATGTAAACATCACCCGGCTTCCGTCAACCAAAGAATTCAGTGCGGTGATGACACCGGCTACATAGGTATTGTTAACAGGCGTTGCAGAAGCTCCGCTAAAGGTAGGTGCTGGCGCACCCGATTGAGCAGTTGTAAGAGAACCAACGGTTCCAACGGTGTTACCCGTACTAAAACCAAACTGTGGCGAGCTGCTGTTTACATCGGCAGCGCCTGCGGTACTCATGTTCATGGAGCCATATACGCTTTCAATAATGCCGCTTGTTTCATATAACCTTAACTGGTAGGTGAGGTCAGCTGTACCACCGGTATTGAAATTAGCCTGCATGTTCAACCATTCAACGGTCAAAACCCTGTTAGGAGCTGTGCCGGTTACTTTATAATGAACCTTGCCATTACCGGCATGGGTCCTTTGATCGGCACCGTATGATGTTATTAACGATTGGCCGGATTGGCCAAGCGGATCATACGCCGTAGTTGTAACAGTAGGAGCACCGAGTTTTAGTGTACCATTTGAGTTAACACTGAATTGTGCTGCACGGACACCATTTAAATAAAATTCGAAACCAATATTGGTTAGCGCTGATGCGAAGTCATCCTGGTCGGCGCCAATAAGCGTGGTTGTTCCCGATGACATATCGGTGAAGGAGCCGGTGTTTGACATGGCAAAGGCGTAATTGGCCGCGTTGCCCTGGGCTTGCACTTTGCCGGCGCCAGCCATAAAGACTAAGGCCACCAATAAGGTTGTAAAGCTCAAAAAGCTTTGTGTCTTACGCCTCATTACCAGGAAGAGTGCGTTCGTACGTGTAAAATTGGAACTCATGGGTTAAAATTATTAGTTAATACTATTTTTAAGGAACTTCAAATTTAGGAGAATTTTTGTAATTTCCATGGAAAGGTTATTCACAATGGGGAATTTGAAGAATATTCTGCTTAATTCACGTGAAAAATTAAATTTTAACACAGGAAGGGCGGTAAACTGAACTTTTTATAATTATTTTTTTAATTACGTTTACAGCTAAAATCTAATAATGTGTAATCTTAGTGTGCTATACTTAAGGACCTCAAGAAAACAAAAAATTAACTATTAATATTTTTGTATGTTTATATTTAGTTTAAATATTAAATAAATTTATATGTCCCTAGAGTTAGATTTAGCAATTAGAGCAGTTAAGGAGAATAAATTCAGCTTCTGCAAATTTATTTCTGCAAATGATGCAGGTGAGACAGGCGCTCATCAGGCAGGCTTATACATTCCAAAAAACTCCATTGAACTTATGTTCGATGAACCGGGAGAAAAGGGAAATAATAAAGAAAAATTTGCGACTATTAAATGGTGGGATAATGCAGAATCTCAATGTAGGTTTATTTATTATGGTCAGGGAACAAGGAACGAATATAGAATTACCCGACTTGGAAGACACTTTAAAGTCGACGAGTTTATAGTAATTATTAAACAATCAGAAGATATCTACTTAGGTTATGTTTTAAATGAAGAAAAAGATATTGAAAAATTTTTGACCGAATTTGAAATAAAAAAAGAAGACACCAATAGTTTAATTCCGCTCCCTCAGGTATCTAGCAGTTTTAATTTTAAACCTAGAGCCAAAATTATTCAGGTAATTGGTCAAGAGCTAATTTCAAATGATGTAATTGCACTTGTAGAGTTAATTAAAAACTCATATGATGCAGATGCAACAGAAATAGAAATAGAATTGAACGGTATTTTTTCCAAAAATGGAGAAATAACCGTAAAAGATAATGGATTGGGAATGAGTTATGAGAAAGTGACTAACGTTTGGCTAGAACCGGCGACACCTGACAAAAAAAGCAAAACAGATAGAAAATATAGCTTGTGCTATCAAAGACGTCTTCTTGGTGAAAAAGGTATTGGCCGCTTTGCAGCTCATCGCCTTGGAGATAATATCGAATTGGTAACAAGAGGTAAGGAGACTTGTAATAGTAAATCATTTACGTATGAAACAAATGTAAAAATTGATTGGAATACTTTCACAGAAGATAAATACCTAGATGAAGTGCCCGTAAAAGTTAAAAAAATAGAGGACCCAGTTGTTTTTTCGGAGAAGTCGGGGACAATAATAAAAATAACTAATATACATCCCTGGAAAAATATAAAATCTGTAAAAGATGCGATTATTAAAATAAAAGGTTTAGAAAGTCCGGTTAAACCAAAACATATAACTTTTCATAAAGAAGGCGGAGCACTTGATCCTGGAATTAGTATTCATGTCACCTCAGATGATACTAAGTTGAACAAAGAATTGGCGGATTTAAAATCTCTAGCAGATGTTCTAAATACTGCATTTTATAAATTCACAGCTATTATTGACTCGACAGGCAAGATTCTATACGACTATACTTTTGATCGCGTAGATTATCAGGATATAAAAAGAGGAGGTGAGTCTGAGTCTACTAAACTTGATGATTTGATAAAATATAATGTCGATTGGTTTGAAGAACATCCACTTAGTGAGAAAAATACTCCCGGTAGTTTTGAAGTATCTTTTTATGCTTGGGATCTTGATACTTCAGCATTAAAAGTTGCAGGCTTATCTGATTATTATCGCAATATTATTAAACCGAATACAGGCGTCCGAATATATAGAGATAATTTCAGGGTATGGCCTTATGGAGAGCAGGATAACGATTGGTTAGAGTTAGACCTTACACGTCTAAATTCACCCAAAGAACGAACCGTATCAAGGAATCAAATTTTTGGTATAGTTCATCTATCTTCTGCGCAAAACTCAATGCTTAAAGATCAGTCTAACAGGGAAGGACTTATTATTAATGAACATTATGAGCAATTCTATACTCTTGTTAATTCTGCTTTGACTCTTTTTGCAAAAGAAAGGAAAATCGATAAAATTAAAATCGATAAAGTTTCAAAAAGCAAGAAACCCAGTGATATAGTTACTGAAAGTATAGATGCCCTTAGAAGTCAATTTGACATTAACAATCATACTTCTCTTTATAAGACATCCGTAGACAAAATTGAAGAATCTTATCAGGACAAAATTAACGATGTACTTGAAAGATATATGATGGCCGCTGCTATTGGGATTTCTTACAGTATTCCAATTCATGAAATGAAATTGAGGTTAACTTCTATAAAACATGTAATTGAAGATATTGAGCGCAATGCTGTAGTAGAAGATAAATATTTGCGAGAGCTAGCAAAACAATTGGATGATACTGAAGATATTATTCGAGCTGTATCTTCAATTATGTCAAGGCAGAAAAGTCAAAAAATTAATCTCTTTAAAGTAGCAAATAATGTAAGAATTTTGAAAGAATTTGACTTAAAAAAATATGACATTAGTTACGACATAAAAGGGGATAAAGACCTCAACATAGATGCTGTACCAGGCCTTTTAAATACTGCTGTTCTTAATCTTGTGGATAATGCTATCTATTGGCTAAGGTCAAAAAAGGTAGAATTACGTCAACAAAAACTTATTACTGAATCCAAAATCATAATTGATATAGGCGTAAATGAAGATTTACAACCGTATCTTAAAGTCACAGATAACGGGGCCGGATTTGAGGATTCTTTTGAACTTTTAATTGAACCATACTATAGTCGGAAAACGGATGGGCTTGGACTCGGATTATATTTAGTAAATGAAATTATGATCCGTTTTGGAGGAAGACTTAATGGGTATAGTGATAAGGGCGCTACTTTTGAATTAATTTTTTTAAAAAAATAGTTATGACATATTTTCCTGGCAATATAATGGTGATCGATGATAAATATAATTTAGTTCATCACACTGAACCTGAAGAAAGAGAAGAGAAAAGTCAATATAAATCACTTATGGCGGTCAAAACCTATTGTGAGAATAATGGAATACCTTTAATCTCTATTTCTGACACAAATGATACAGATGAATTGCAAAAAAAAATTGAGAAATATTCTAACGTACGAATGGTTATTCTTGATTTAGATTTAAACAATGATGGAGATGTAAATCCCGAAGATGATTTCGAGACAGTTTATTTAATTTTAAGAACTGCATTAAAAAGATTTGGCTATTTTATACTTTTGATAAATTCGGCACATGCCGAAACTTGGGAAAGCATTAAAAATACAATGCCTAAAGACATTAACTCTAATTTAATACATAATCTAACACATGTTTTTGATAAAAGTAAGAAAGATAGTGCTTATAATGCGCTTGATTTAATTGGGAAAAACTATTCTGTAGAGGTATTATACCATTTTGAGACTTTACTTAATTCTGCTAGGGATAAAGCTTTCAGTCGTTTTATGGACTTCGAGAAGAAAACATGGGAAAATATATATCATACCTTATATACAGAAACTGGTGAAATTGCTCATAATGATATTTCTACCATTTTATTAGGAATTATAAAGCAACACTTGTTAGATGGCAAATACCCTTCAGGAAAGCCAACTCAAAATTCAGAGGCAGATAAAACAATAAAGAAGTCTATATATCAGGCATTGAACTATTCTTTTAATAATAATGGGGTATTTAATTCACAAAAAATTTGGACAGGAAACTTTTATAAAACAAATCTTTCAGGTGGAAGAGAATATGCTTTAGTAATAAATCCTGAGTGTGATCTTGCACAAAATAAAAATCTATACATTAAAACAGTTTTTGGTTTTGCTAGGAATGAAAAAAGTTTGCCAGCGGATTACGATCCAAAAAATTTCATTAAAAATACCCCTCCTTTATTGCCTTTAAGGGCAGGAAAGACTGGTAATGGTGTGTGGAAACCTCACAATGATCTTAAAAACGCAAAAAAATTTAATGACCATATGTTTATTATGCCACTTATTATGGAAGATAATAGTGATATTTTTTTAGATTTTAGAGACATTTCCACTTTTAGTGAAGACGAGGTGAAAAAATGGGAGTTAATTTTGAGAGTAAATGAGCCCTACATTACTAATATTATAGATACTTATAGTAACCTTCATAACCGAAAAGGCTTACTCCCAATTTTGTAATGATGAAGCAAGGTTTTCTCTCAGATTATTTCTCTGGCGTTGGCGGCAAAAGACTTACTGATGTGGAAGTTTCTCCTGATAAATCGCATCAGCATGAATTCAATGGCATTAGTGAATTCAAGCAAATTTTTGGTACTGAAAAAGTTAATTTCAAAGCAAAGTATATATACCTGCACGAAAATGAAGAACAGGTGTTTACAGATAATGGCACTTTAACCTGGTATGATGCGCGTGAGGGTCATGCAACCAGAACCGAATACCGGTTGTATTATTCTGAAAACGCTGTTTTAAACAAAGCTGTAAGCGGTGATCTGATAGTTATTTGTAAGAAAGCAGAGAATGAATTGTTTATTATTATTGCTCCGGAAGGCTCAACGTCTGAAAGTCAGGTTTTATGGCTTTTTGGCCTGGATGAAACCGGAAACGGATTTACAGTAAGGAGTCAGGAAGAAAAAAAACAATTAAGCATTCGTTTTGTAGTAAAAGATTTAGAAAAGGAAAAAAGCCAGTTAAGTTTTGGAGATAAATTTATTCTTACAGAACTTGGCATTGAGATTAATGAAACTGTCCCTGACTTTCTCGGGGATTTATTAAGCAAATTTGGAAATGCATTTCCAAAAACTGCTGATTTTTCTGCTTATGCAAGAGCAACCGCCGGTCAGGTTTCTCCAATAGATACTCCTGATGAAACATTAATGACCTGGATGGAGCATGAGGAAATGTTATTCCGAACGTTTGAAAAACATATATTGCAGGAAAAGTTGAAAAAGGGTTTTGGAGCAACTGGTCATGATCCGGACGATTTTATTAACTTTTCTCTGAGTGTACAAAACAGGCGAAAATCAAGAGCCGGATGGGCATTTGAAAATCATTTGGCAGAATTGTTTTCCAGCAATTCCATACTTTATTCAAAAGGCAAAAAAACAGAAAGGAATAATAAACCGGATTTTATTTTTCCGGATATTAAATTCTATACTGATCTTCGTTTTCCAGCGGAATATCTAACTATGCTTGGCGTGAAAACCACTGCAAAAGATCGCTGGCGTCAGATATTGTCAGAAGCTGATCGCATCGAAACAAAGCACTTGATTACACTCCAGCCTGCCATAAGCAAAAATCAAACGGATGAAATGAGGAGTCAGAATTTACAATTAATAGTTCCGTTTAGTCTGAGAAGTTCATACACTATTGAACAACAGAAAGGAATAATGGCTGTTTCTGATTTTATTCATTTAATGCGGACGAAACAATCAAAAATTCAATAAACTATGGCTGATGTTCATGATAAAAAGACACGCAGTTATAACATGAGCCGTATAAAAAGTAAGGATACCAAGCCTGAAATTATTGTGCGAAAATTTTTACATTCACATGGATACCGGTACCGATTACATAATAAAAAACTGCCGGGAAAACCAGATATCTACTTAAAAAAGTACAATACCGCTATTTTTATTCACGGCTGCTTCTGGCATGGTCATGAAGGATGCAAATATTTTGTACTGCCTAAAACTCGGGCTGAATGGTGGAGAAGTAAAATAGAGGGAAATACATTAAATGATCAAAAAAAATCAGAGACCCTTGAAAGTCTTGGGATACATGTTGTTACAATTTGGGAATGTGATTTGAGAAAAGAAAAATTTGAAAAAACAATGGCTGATTTATTCCGAAAACTCAGGATATAAAGCAATATTTTGGTTTAATTCTATCTTTACGGGTCTTACTCTGCAATTATCATTTATATATTCAATCATCTTCACGGCAATTGCTTCCAATACCGGCACAGCAACTGAATTGCCAAACTGTTTATAAAGTTGCATATCTGAAACACCATTACCCCGTATTACAAAGTCTTTGGGATATCCCATCAAAGATCTGCACTCCTCAGGAGTTAATCTTCTCGGATTTAATTCTGGTCCCTGAGGAATAAGTATTTCTGCGCCATCTTTGTAATACCTTGCACTTAAGGTCCTGCTTGACTTATTAAAGTCTACCAAACCAAATCCAAAACCATTTCCTTGCCTTTTATGCTTAGCAGCATATTCTTGCAAATATTTCCAGAGGTTATCGGTAAGAGTATATTTTGCTAATGGATTATTTTCAAGAATATCTCCAATTCTTTTTTCAGTTTTTGGATTTTCCGGAAATTCGAATTTTGTATATTTTTCTTTTAAATATTCCTTATTAAATCCAACGATATATATCCTTTCGCGGCCCTGAGGAACATAATACTTAGCATTAATTATTTTTTCAGAAACTTCATATCCAAGTTTTTGAAGCGTCTCAAAAATAATTTTAAACGTATTCCCTTTATCATGCGACTTCAGGTTTTTTACATTTTCAAGTAAAAATGCTTTAGGTCTCCGTTCTTTAAGAATTCTGACAATATCATAAAATAAAGTTCCTTGCGTCTCGTCTGCAAAACCATGTTTACGACCAAGACTGTTTTTCTTTGATACTCCGGCCAGGGAAAATGGCTGGCACGGAAAACCTCCAAGTAAAATGTCATGTTTGGGTATTTGCGTTTCATCAACTTTCGTTATATCCCCAAATGGAACTTCGCCAAAGTTTGCTTCATAGGTCTTTTGAGCATTTTTATCCCATTCGGATGTGAACACACATTTTCCGTTCTGTCTTTGAAAGGCAAGACGGAAACCACCAATTCCAGCGAATAAGTCAATAAAAGTGAAGTCTGGATTCTCTCTGGGAGGAAAAGGGATATCCCATTTTAATGGCAAATACTCCTGAAAATTTGGCTCTTCAACAAGGTTTAGTTCTTCTATGCGTTCACTAAGGTATTTTTTTGCAGGTTCTTTATAAAATTGCGATACTCCATTAGTATGACATTGCAGGAAATGAGTAAAAGGCGCTAGTCGGGTATCCGCACCTTTTTCAAGATTAATCTGTAAATGCGCTTTTAATGAAGAGTATGTTTTTTTATTTTTCCCGGCCATGGTTTTGTAACTAATGTAAAAATCGATATTTGCTGTAATAAACCCTAGAATAACTATGTAAAGTTTTCCAGGTTTTTTGTTGATAAGTGCTGTTTGTGCAAAAAATAATGATACAAACTTTGTAAAAAAACCATCATGTGATTGCTATAAAACATAGCATTTTGAGTTAATTTCTTATTTACACCTCAAATAATCCCTATACCCCAATACCTTTCGTAAAAACCAACCAAAGAACTTAAACAGGAAAACCTGCAGGCCAAGAGGCATGGTGCCCAGGAAAAACTCGCCGTAATAGGTATTGAGGGTGGCACTCATTTGCAGGGGATCGGGGTTGCCTTGCTTGTCCATCTTGCCTTTTTGTGAGAGGGCGGCAATGGTTTCGATGATTTCCTCGAAATGTAAAGCTGGGCGGAACTCGGTGATGAGGCTCAATTCCCCTGTACCTCCGTTCTTCCAGTAGTGCATGGCATTGGGTGGCACGGCAATGCGCTGTCCTGCACTGAGGCAGTGCTGTGTACCATCAATAGTAATTTCCAGAATGCCTTGTTGCACAATGAAGATTTCTTCCTGCAGGGGATGCCGGTGCGGTACGGGGCCTATGCCATTGGCCGCGTGCAGGTTCTCGAACTGCAACAGCTTGCCAGCAGTTTCCTCGCGGGTTTGCAGGAAAGTAATACGGTCGCTGGTAATATGATTAATGATCTGTTCGCCTTTTTTTGCCATGGCTTAAAAGTAGAATTTTATACTTCACCAAAAATTGGCCTATGTCAAGAAATTTACTTCTTTCCTATTCCACGTCGGATACGGCTCAGCGAGGTAACATCGAGACCCAGGTAAGAAGCTATGTGGTATAATGGGAGGCGGTTGTATAAGTTCTTATACTGTTTCATGAACTGCAGGTAACGTTCTTCGGCTGATAAATAGAGCAATTCTTTTAAGCGCTCCCGACTTTTTAAAAAAGCCTGCTCGCCGGCCAGGCGGCCAAAGCGCTCCCAGGCATGGGAGCTGCTGTATTGTTCCAATAAATGAACTTTGCTAAAGACATACACCTCACAGTCCTCAAGCGCCTGGATAGAGAAAGTACCGGCACGGCCCTTTAAAAAACTTTCGTAATCAACCGCAAACTGCCCTTCGGCAAAAAAATTATAGTTCAGTTCTTTTTTTTCGGTAGCTGTATACAACCTGAACACACCCTTTGTGACAAAGGCGATCTGGCCCGAAACTTTTCCCTGTTTTAAAAAATACGCTCCTTTGGCATAGCGCTTATGTTGCAGGCCAAGGGCAAAGTACTCCCAGTCGTCTGCTGGAATTTCGGTGACCTTATTGAATAGCTGATGAAGTTCGCTGTACATTTGTGAATGAATAGTGTAGCAGAAAGATACGATAAAAAGCCCTTGCCATTTCTTTCAAAAGATTAATTTAGTACAAGCAATTTTAGACCATATATTTTACATGCCCGAAACCCTATTAGAACATATTAAAAAATACATCCCTTTAAGTAAAAAGGCGGAAACGCAGATCAGGAGTTCCTTCAGCACTCTTATTTTACAGAAAAAGAAAATGGCGCTGGCTGAAGGAGAGCCCTGCACACATATTTATTTTGTAGCCAAAGGTTGCCTGCGCCTGTTTTACCTGGATGAAAAAGGCGCCGAGCAAACCCTGCAGTTTGCGCTTGAAAACTGGTGGATGACAGACCTGGATGCCTTTCACCGAAACGGAAGATCTTCATACTCTATTCAGTCCCTTGAAAATACCATCCTGTTAAGCATCAGCAAAAACAATTGGGATGCCTTGCTGAAACAACATCCTGAACTGGAAAAATATTTCCGGCACATTTATGAACGGGCTTACGCGGCTTCGCTGTTCCGAATGAAGGTGTTCCGCCTGTCCAAGGAAGAATTTTATTCCCTCTTTGTGGAAGCCTACCCGGGTTTTATCCAGCGCATTCCCCAAAAACTGCTGGCCAGCTTCCTGGGCTTCACGCCCGAATACCTGAGCGAGCTACGCAAAAAGAAAGCTTCTACAAGCTTAGCTACCAGAGTAACTAAAAAGTAAGCCCCGGCCTGTTTTCTTAAACCAGCTTAAGTTTTTTTGGTAATCCTTTTCTGAATTTTGTGCTGTTAGTATTTACAAATAGTAAAAATTCAAAGAAAATGGAAAACAGGATCAAAATCCAGGATGTACAGCCACAGGCATGGAAAGCCATGTACAATTTATCGGGGTACCTTGCCGGGACCCAATTAACAAAAACGCAGCAGGAACTCATTAAGATGAGGGCCTCGCAGGTAAACGGTTGCGCTTTTTGCATTGACATGCATACAAAAGACGCTTTAAAAAATGGCGAAACCACTCAACGTATTTTTTTGCTCAACGCCTGGCGCGAAACCGACCTGTTCAGCGCCGAAGAAAAAGCGTTATTAGCTATGACCGAAGAGGTAACGTTGATAAGCCAGCATGGCTTAAGCAATGAGACCTACAAGGCCGCTAAAACCTTTTTCTCCGACGAAGTGATTGCCCAGATCATTATGGCCATAGTCATCATCAATGGCTGGAACCGCATTGCCATCAGCACCCTCATGCCGGTGCCGCAAGGCGAGTAAGGAATAAAAGAAAAACCCTGATAAAATAGTCTTATCAGGGTTTTAGTTTTATTGAGGAAGCGGCATATCTACTCCGTATGTCGCCAAACTTTCCACAAAGCGCTTGGCCAGGTCGGGTGGGGGTGGGCCTTCGGGCGCGGGAGGCAATGTAAGCGCTTCGGCAGGTACGCTAAAGTCAATAAAGAATTTTCCGAAACCACCGGGCTCCATTAAAATAGGGAGTCGAAGCTGGGTTCAAAAAAAATGAAACAACTCATCGAACTGTTGCATGAGTTGAATGAGAATTTGGAGGAGGGAATCCCTTATACTATCTGAGATAATTCTTTTCGGGAATTTAGCTCTATACTACCGTCACGTAATTGCCCATACTTACTTACAAAGCTGCTTCATCCTCACAAAATAATGGTCAAGTAACTTAGGCCCTTCTTTGTCATCTTTATTAAAGAACCAGAATTCAGGAAAAGCACTATTTTCTCTAATATCAGGTGTACGGGCAAAATGATCGGCAGTCATATTAGGATAATTCATCACATCGGCCCTGTGCCATTTTTCAAATTTCTTTACTTCCTTTTTCTCACGTTCGGAATAAAAGGTGCGAAAATACTGCCCACGTAAAATCCCCAAATTATAGCATTCTTCTTTTTTGAAATCAATCAAATACATTTCAAAGATGAGTATTCCCGGACTTACTCCTGCACCTGAGGTCCAATTGTCAGTACACCAGGCAACCAACAGTGTGTGCTCATTTTTAAAAAAAGCGGTATCATATATTATTTTTTGGTTATCGTTTCCTTTTGCTGAAAGTTTCATGTAATCTGCTAAGGTTTTAAAATTGAGCGATTCAATTATTTTACCATTAAGTTGTTCCCTGGAATATCCTTCAATTTCCTTGCACAACTTATATCCTGGGTCATGTTCAATTTTTATTTTGAGGGTCATTAGTTCATTTCTTTTGTTTTCGTCGGCACCCACACTTAAATACTGTTTTATCCAGTTCAGGGCATTCGAAAACTTTGAGTCGTCATAGTTATCATAAAACAAAAAGGGTTCAATACATTTTACCTGCTGGTAAGACACTTTAGCTTTACTGTTTGAGTCCAGTCGTATCACATCATTCAGGTAAGTGGAACAGGTTGAATAGTCGCCTTTGTTATACGCTTCTATTGCCAGCTTATAGGTTAGCTGGGCCTCTTCTGAATTTGTTTGAGCGGCACATGGAGTGTATGCCAACAAAGTAAATGCAATAAAGACAAAAATGGTTTTCATCGTATTAAAGTTTATTCTTTCCAAAAATCGCTTGCCGGCATTTTCTTCTGAGGCTTGTTAAGTAAAATGTCAACCTGGTGAGCCGTAAAACCGTTCGTTTCTGCATTTTTCATTAGTTTGTCGAATGCGTTTTTTGCTTCCTCCATTGATTTAAAGTACCCAAGCGAATAATTCAAATCCTTCTCACCCAACCCGGTTCCATTTGGCGTGGTGCTCATTTGAAAGCCGTAGTTCTGTGTCATTAAATTTTTAACGTCTCTTAATGCCGGCCAATCTCCATCTGCACTTTTTGTAACAGGCACCGGAGAAGACAGTTTAATATTGGATCGATCTGTAAAATTCCAGAAAATAAAATAAACAGAATCCATTTTGTTAGATGCAACATCATCCGGCATAAGCCCTTTGCTGATGTTGTATAGGTTTGAAAGGATTGAACGGGATTTTTCTTCCCAAAAAGCAAGGTCTTTTTGTTGTTCGAGTTTTTGTTTTTCAAGCACCAATTCCTGCTGGTGTTGTTTTTCCTTTTCATTAGCCTCTGTTCTTTTTTGCGCATCTATCTCGTTTTGTAGCCGGGCTATGTCGTTCTGGTTCGTTTGCGCCATATTTTGTCCTAAAGTATTTATTGCGCCAGTCAGTTGATTAAAGGAATTATTGATATTTTGTTGATTTTGTCGGTTCTGGTCTTGCTGGTATTGGTAAAAATCATTCAGGGCCTTTTGTTGAGCCGCCTGGTTTTGGGCATTAATTTGTTGTTGTGCACTCCTTTGGCTTTGTTGCTGATCCTGCACTCCTTTCTGTTCATTTCTCTTTGTGTTTTCCGATTGAATGTAAAGGATCTTTTCGCTGGCATCCAGATAGGCCCCATTAAGCGTGGAGACATCAGCGTTCAATTCTTCTTCAACTTCCTTCAGAGGTTGCTTTTGGTATTCCATGGCTTTTTGGTAGGCCTTATCAGCTGCCTTATCAGCATCTTCTATAAATGTAAGATAGCCTGCCAATCCGGGTTTGGCCCGCTCCACAACAGGAAAATCGTCGTAGGCTTGCCTGAGTTGATCGAGCTTCGCTTTTAATTCTTTTACGGCACGCACTATCTTGTCGAAAAGAGTAACATCGAAAGAAGTACGATTGCACAGTTGGCCTTTAGTGCAATATATTTGAGAATGAAGCGTGAAAACAAGATTGCTATTCGGGTTCGGATCCTTCCAGGCTAAATCTTTCTGAAGCTGCTGTTCCACTTTTGCATAGGATGGATCGGAGACCCCACCCCACTCATGTTGAGGGTTATCTTTTCTGTAATAAGCAACCCGCCATTCGCTGCAGCCACAGTCCTCTTTCGACGGCACACAACGTTCTTCCATAACGCCGTTACATTTGGCCCATATTTGTTCGGTACCCGGCGGGCAGTTTCCCTGGGCTATGAGCGCCAAAGAATGAGCAACTATAGCAATAAGAATGATAAAACGCATCAGGTAATTACGAAGACTTATACAAATATAAGAAATAAGCAATTTTTTGCAAGAGGGCTTACTCTTAGTACTGTTGAATCACTGCCCCGTAATTGCCGGTACTTTTTTGAATGGCCGTAAAGGTAACGGATTTTACAGGCTTTTGCCCAGGCACCAAAGGCGCGCTAAACAATGAGTTACCGGTTTGTGTAGCATCATAAGTAAGCGCATAAGAAGTTGTTTTGCCCGATGTGTCCAATACATTGGCATACACTGTAAAATCATCGGCCGGCCATAAGGATGCCGGAGGTCCCATGGTAACCGGGCAACCGCACATCATTTTCACCAATACCGAAACGGCTCCTTTTGTTTTTTGAGGTGTGAGGTACAGGCCAGGAACTACTACCGTGATAGCGTATGCCGGTTGCGCGGGATTAAGCAACACCGGGTGACGCAGGGTTATTGGTGTGGTGGTAGTAGTGGTAGGAACGCTGATCTCCAGGTGACCGAACTCCATGTTGGATGACAGTTCAAAATCACCTCTCGCGCAAGCGGTTGAAAAATCGGGCGATAAAAAATGAACGGAAGCGTTTTGTTGTGTGGGAAGTGTTGGAACCGTAATAATAGGCATAAAAGAACTCGCCCCTGCTGTAAACGTTGCTGAGGGATTTCCATCATCGGTAAAATTTGCGGTAACCTGATAAGGCAATGCTTTCCTGCCTCCCGAATAAGCAAATTTAATGGTTATATCCTGTACATTATAAGCGTGAGCGCCAAGGTAATGTGCCCCCTGGGCCTGTAAATAAACGGTGATGTGTGCTTTTTGTGACATAGTTAAATTGTTTACAATGGATATTGGTTGCAAATGATACTAACGAAAATAGAAAAAATACACACACAAATTCGCTTATGGCTAACTATTATTTTTTACCATTTTACTGACCCTGTACACTAAGAATATAGCTAAAGCACAAAGGCCAATCACAACATATCCCAATAGGTCAAAATTCTGGAGCGGGCTTTTGGGTGTTTCCTGGTAGGCAATGCTGCCGGCAATAACAATTCCCAAACCACCTGCCATTTGCGACAGTGATGCGGAAATGCTCATGTAGGCTCCCCTGTTGGCCGGTTGGGGGATCATGGAGTTGAGCGCCTGGAAAGGCCCCATTCTGCTCATAATAACGGCAAACATGGTAACATTCATGATTAATACAATCCAAAGTGGAACAACCGGCAGGTGTGTGTATACGGGAATAATGACCATTGTGGCGAACGAGCCGATGAGGAAAATTTTAAACTTGTCGAATTTGTCAGATAATTTGCCAACCAAAGGCATCACAAAAAATGCCGCCGCCCCTGTCACCATAAATATAACCGGTACATCATCATTTGTAAGGTGAATGTTGTTTATCAGAAATATGCTGATGAAGGGTTGCAACATCATTCCCATTCCTAAAATGATGGTTGCAAAAAAACCGGTTTGGTGTTGTTTGTTTTTTACAGTATGCCACAAATGCATTAAGGGATTTTTATCGGACCTCGTTTTCAAATGGTCGGTAACCGGCTTTAGTTTTAAAAGAATAACAAGCAGGATAAGGAATGAAAGGACAACAATGAGGAAAAAAGTGTAGTGCCAGTTCAATTTATTTGCGATGAACAAGCCCAGGGGAATCCCAAGGATCTGGCTTGCGGCAAATGCCATTTGAACGGTGCTCATGGCGCGGCCACGCTGGTTAGGTAAAAACAGGTCGGAAACAATGGTCATGGTTGTTGAACTTACCACGCCGCCAAAAATGCCTGTCATGATGCGTGCCGCCAGGAGTGTATGGAAAGAATTTGATACCGCGCAGCACAAAGTTCCTATGATAAAACCTGCAAAGAAAAAGAGCAAGACTTTTTTTCGGTCGTACCTGTCAATGAACCCCGCCAAAAGAATTCCCGCCGTTGCCGCGCTGAAGATGTAAGCCGAAACAACCAATCCAAACTGCTTTGTGCTAATGTCCAGTTCCTTGGTAAGAATATAACCTATGGGCGAGATGATCATAAAATCCAATATCACCGTAAATTGCAGGGCAGCTAACACCGCCAGTACAATTTTTTGATAGCTTGTGAATTTTTCAATTGTTGAAGTGCTGTTTGTCATGCTTTATTTTTTTGATCTGTGAAGCCTGTGTGTTTGTGTTGTTTCATTCATAATGCCGATTGACCTCAGGAGGAAGGTTTCAACCACCTTAAGTTCTTTGCTTGAAAAAGATGCGATCATCTCTTCCGATTTTTTTCCGAATTCGGTGAACAATGGTTCCAGGAGCGCCATAATGTTCTTAACATTGGGTTCAATCATCACTTTACGCCTGTCGTCTTTGGCAAATTGCCGTTTTACCAATTTTTTCTTCTCAAAACGGTCTATTAAACCCGTTACGGCACCTGTTGTCAATCCCGATAAGGCGGCGAGTTCGCCCGCGGTCATCTGTCCTTTTACCAGTAAAAATCCCAGGTACTTATGGTCGGTGCCCGAAAGGCCCGCCTTTAGCGCAATGGTTTCGTGCATTTTAATGGAATCGTAAGCATAATGCTGGCTTAATTGCCTGATGCGTTTGATGTCGTCGTCTTTCATTTTATCTTGTTTACTAAATATCTTAGTAACAAAGATAATAATAATTTAAGACATCCAGGCAAAATCCCGCTTACTTTAATAAAATTGGAAACACACATTCAAACAGTTCTCATGAGGTGAACTGTCAGTCTTATATTGATACCGGTTTATCGGCCCAGGGGCAGGCCGATAATTTATTTTTGAAGTGTTTTGGGCACATTACTTTTACCGCCGGCAAGTTTGCCAGCCATAAATGCCACTGGAAGATACAATACAAAATCGGTGATGATAAACCAGGTTGGCGCGGGGATCAACGTACAGGCATAAATACCGCCAAACAGGAACCATAGGCCAATAGCCGTAGCAAATATCATTTTGCGTGCCGGAGCTATTTTGGCCGCCACAAAGGCGCCAACCAATGTGCCCAATTGGTGTGCCAGCAGGGTGCCAACAAAATTGGCCGCGGTTAATTGATCGGCGTGTGCTTTCACACTTTCCGCGTCAAAAAGATCCATGCCTTCCGGAGCTCCGAAGAGAGCATTACAAAGAAAAATAATACCCGCGTTAATAAGACTACCTGCAATAATGCCGCCAATGATGGCTAAAAAACCCTTTACAATTTTCATCGTTTCTGTTTTTAAGTTATTAAATAAGATCTGTTTTTGTTCTGTTACATTTTCGAACGGTCAATAAACATCACGTTCCAGCAATGCCCGTCAAAATCTTCAAGAGTTCTTTGCTTCATGATGTCGTAGTCATCCATTTCATTGGGTTCAATACCACCCGCGTTCAATCCCCGTGTCATAAAAGCATTCAACTCATCTAGGTTGGAAACCGACAAGGTAAAAAAGGCTCCCATGGTTTGTTTGGTATCGGCAATTGCCTTGGGCACAAGGCTCGCAAATTTTTCCCGGCTCATCAGTGTTAGCGTGATCTGTTCGCTCCAAAACAGGTATTTCACCGTGTCGGCCGAGGCATGGGGATAATTTTCAAAACCTAATGCCGTATAAAAGTCAACTGATTTTTTCAGATCGCTCACCGGTAAATTAATGGACACCGTTCTGTTTTTTGGCATTTTTTTGAGCGCCAAAAAGCCATCCAGTTTTTCGAGCGACATGGTAAAGCCTTGTTTGAAGCCTTCCATCAAACTTTCCATACGCTCGAAGGATTCATTATAAACAGTAATGTTTACCGTTGTGGTTCCATTGTTTTCGCTGAAAGTGTAATCCCAATCCGAACCTGTTGGGTCAGGGTTCTCATCCTTGTCGGCAAAGGCATTAAAAAGCTTAAAATTGGTTTTTGGAGTGATGGATGTATATTTCTGTAAGGCCCAACGCTCATGCCCTTCAGGACTTATCATGGCATAAAATCGCCTGCCGCCAACTTTAAAATCCATAACTTTTGTTTTTGCTGTATAGGGTGCAGGTGCTACCCATTGGTCAAGGATCTCTGCCTTGGTAAAGGCGTCCCAAACCAGGTCCAGGTCAGCATCAAATTCGCGTGTGATGAATACTGTTTTAGCCGCTTTGTCAACGGTAAAGTCAAATAGCAAATTGTTCGTCATTTTTTCTGTTTTTTGAGCGTTAATAATACTTTGTCTAATTGATTGAATTGGGTTTCGAAGAGCTTTCTGAATTGCTCAACCCATTGATCGACCTCTTGCACTTTGTGGGCATTGAGGTGATAATAAATTTCCCTTCCTTTTTGTTCCTGTTTTACCAGGTCGCACTCGGTAAGAATTTGAATATGCTTCGAAACTGCCTGCCTGCTGCTATTAAATTCTTCGGCCAACGCGTTCGGCGTCATCGCGTGTGAAGCAAGCAAAACCAATATGGCTCTGCGTGTGGGGTCGGCTATGGCCTGAAAAACATCCCGTCTTGTTTCCATGATCTGTAGTTATGCAATTATCTGATTGCAAATATATGTGCAATTACTTGATTGCGCAAATTTATTTTCAATTATTTTTTTGCACAATTTATAACAGGTTTTTTAGGATATTTGCGCCTTAAATGTAAATACACTAAAGGTATTAAATGGACTCGTTATCACACATTGTTATTGGCGCAGCCATTGGCGAAACGCTTTTGGGTAAGAAAATAGGGCGTTGGGGCATGTTGTTAGGAGCCATTGCCAAAAGCGTTCCTGATTTTGACCTGTTTTACACTGGCCTGAGCGACCCGCGCGCCTATATGTGCGATCACAGGGCCCACACCCACTCGTTATTTATTGAGGCACTTTATGCCATACCCATTGCCTGGTTGCTGGCGAAGCTCTTTAAAGATAAAGTGTCGTTTAAACGCATGTTGGTATTTATGCTGGTTTGTTTATGGGGGCATTCGCTGTTGGACTGGTGCACCAATTTTGGCACTCAACTCCTACTGCCGTTTACCAACGAAAATTATTCAATAAACACTCTTGCCATTGTTGATCTGTTATTTACAATACCTATGTTAGTGATGGTTATCATTGCCCTGTTTTATAAGAAGAATGAAACACGCAGGTATAAACTTGCCAAGGGCACTTTAATTTACTGCTGCGTTTATTTGGGGCTCACCTTTATTAATAAAGCGCGCGCAGAAAGTATTGTTCAGGAATCGATAGCAAAAAATAACATTCCGGTAACGGCTCACATTACAAACCCAACCATGTTGAATAACGCGTTGTGGTATGCTGTAGGCAGTAACGATAGTACTGTATTTGTGGGAGAATTTAGTTTACTGCACAGCAAAAACCCGATTACCTGGCACAGCTATCCGCGCCACCAGCAACTCATGCAACAATGCAAAAGCACAAAAGATGTAGCCACCCTTAAATGGTTTGGCGACCCATACACCATTGCACAGCCAAATGGCGACACATTGAATATGTACGCTGTAAAATTTGGCAGAACAAACATGCAGGAAAGTGAATTGCAAAAAACATTTGTGTTTCACTACAAGCTATATCAACAAAACGGCATGGAGATGATGGGTATGGAGCAGGCCAATGAAAAAAACATGAATTTTAAAGAAAGCTTTACCGATTTGTGGGAACGCATTTGTGGAAGAAGGTATTAAAAACGCAACTTAGCCCGCCCTGCGTTTCTCATCTTCCACGCCGCTTGAACGCTGCCGTGCTTTGGCAACGGTATTTTTCCCAAAACGATAGGTATACGAGAAGGTAGCTACTCTCGAATCCCAGGTGCGTTCGGTCACAAAATCCTGGTTTTGGTATTGAACGACCACTGCAATGTGATTGGTGAGAAAAATATCGCTCACACTGAGTTTAAAAACAGAATTCTTGTTCTTGGATGTTTTTTGAATGCCCGCTGTAACCTGTGCCAGGTCCTTGATGTAGAACAAACCCCAAACCATTTTACTTTGGTAATACCCATTCAGTTCGGCCGACCAACCGCTGTTCCCAAACGTAAACACATTGTTTAAATTCATGTCCCAGGAGTTGAAACTTTGTTGCAGGTTGGCGCCTTGCAAGGGGCTCGCGTAAACATTCCTGTACACCGAACCCGAAAGGGTGGAGCTCATCCATTTTTTAATTTTAAAGGGGACATAAATGCCCAGGTTGTACTGCTCAAAGTCGCGGATGTTGGCAGGAGTTTGGTAAGAGATCTTTGACACATCGTCCTGTACAAAAATATCGGTAATGCTTTGCTTGCTATTGGTGTAACTCAGGGTGGTAATGTATTTCCCCTTGAGTGTGTGGTTCAGCTCAAACACATTGGTCATCACAGGTCGCAACGTAGGATCGCCTACAACATAGGTGTAAGAATCTACAAACACTTTAAAGGGATTTAACTGGCGGTAACTTGGCCGGTCGATCCGGCGCGCGTAAGAGAGCGACAAACTGTTGTCCTTTGCAAAACGCCTGTTCACTACCACATTTGGAAAAAGGCTTACATAGTTGCGGGCAAAGGTGGCCCCGGTGGCAAGCTGCTCACCCCTGGTATTGGTATGTTCCATTCTCAGTCCACATTGCAGGTCCCATTTTTCCATTTCTTTTGCGTAGCTCAGGTAAGCGGCGTTAATGTTCTCATGGTATATAAAATGATTGGAACGCGAGGTATCCAGTATCTTTTCGTCGTTGAGCGCATTGAAAAATTTCACATCGTTGTCGGAGGTTACCAAACTTGATTTGATGCCGAGCTCCAATTTATCTTTTTCGGTAAAGGGGTGAACATAATCCGCTTTAACAGATCGTACGGTAATATCGCCAATTTGATCTGTCAGCAGCCGTGTATCGGCAAACACAGTCCCGTCGGGAAAAGAATTAACATTACGCACATCCTGTACGGTGGTTGAGCCAAAAGACCCGAAGTCGATATCTGCCGTGAGCTCCTTGCCCGTACTGTCAAACGTGTGTTTGAAATTCAGGTTTCCAAAACCGTTGAATCGTTTTTCGCTCGACAGGATGCCTGTTTTTGTAGTATAATTTAGTAAACCATCTTTATCCTTTATGGTGGCGTTGGTAGTTCCATCACGACTGCCATTGTTCCAGTTACCGTTTACCATTACGCCGATCACTGTTTTTTGACTGGCATAAAAATCAACACCCAGGCGCGTGTTGTGCGCCATGAAAGGTTGTTTGGTGTATGACTCCTGCTCGAAGGTAGAAGCAAGGTTATGATCCTGGTCAAAGAATTTACGGGTAATATAGAAGTACGTAAAATTCATGGGTTGCGAGTACGAATAGCTTCCGAAAAAATTCCATTTCTTTTCCCGTAAATTAAAATTCACACTGGCTGAGGGTTTTTGGTAAACTCCCTGGCCGTAGCTGGCGGTAGCCGAGCCGTTAAACCCTTGCCGTTTGTCTTTTTTGAATTTGATGTTAATGATGCCCGCATTGCCTGCCGCATCGTACCTGGCAGAAGGATTAGAGATGAGTTCGATGGATTGAATGTTGGAAGCAGGGATCGTTTTCAGGTAAGAAATAAGTTCTGTTCCCGATAAAGGACTTGGCTTTCCATCAATCATCACCACAACTCCCGATTTGCCCTTCATGTTAATGCCGCTTTCTTCATTCACCGTTACGCCCGGTGAACGCTGCAACACTTCCAGCACCGTGTTACCGGCCGAAACAATGCTGTTCTCTACATTTACAACCAGCTTATCGAGCTTGCGTTCAATGAACTGCTTATCGGTGCTCACGGTAATTTCATTCAACGCTTTAGCACCCGACTTTAAAATAATATCAGGGAATTCAATCAGTTGTCTTTCGGCAGAAATAATAAACACAGAGCTTACATAAGTTTCAAAGCTCATGCCTGATACCTTGAAAAAATAAGTATTGTATGCGACATTATCAAATTCAAAAAAACCCTTATCGTCTGAAACGGCTGTTTTTGCAAGGGAAGAGTCGCCTGAGTTATATAATGCAACCGTGACAAACTCGGCAGGCTTACCGGCTTCATCCCTGCTGGTGCCGGTTATTTTTGCACTGCCGCTTTGAGCAAAAGCAAAAGAACAAAAAGTACAGGCAATACAAAGTAAAAGTGCTTTCATAGTTTTATCAATTTGATAAATGATACTACAAAGGTAAAGCCTGCATGAAAGTAGCTTTGCAAAAAAGTTCGGGCGGTAAAATAACATCCATAAACCCCTTATTTGAAAGGATATCTAGACAAGCGGTCAAAATCATTTATGAAGTTATCAGCGGTAAAAGTTCGCTATACTATTGTTTCTGTGTTAACAGATCAGCAATAACCGGTGTTGCCCGTTCTTTTCTTTTGGCGCGCGGTGAATACAAGGCAGGGCCTTACTTCCGGGATGATCGACCGCCAGCCTCCATAAGTTGCCGAGACCCAAGCTGAGAGGCTGAGCTTCGGGTTTAGGCTGATAGTGAAGGTCAAAGAAATGTTCAGTTAAAAATGATTCAAATCCTTCATCTGTACCGTCGTATATGTTTTTAAGTTCATCACGTATTTCGGGGATAAGCACTTTTTGTATAGCTTGTGAATTCGGTATAATTTCACTTGACTCTCCGTAGTAAGTGCATAAAAAAGTATTGGTTGGTATGGGAGAGCGATCGACATGGAAGGAATACACATCCGCTGGGAAAAACGGGTAAGCATGATCTCTCTCATAACACTTAATCAGGTTAAGGGTTGGAGAGGCGCCATGAGCTTTTAGTAATTTCAGATCATTTAAAACAACCTCGCGGGCAAGTTGTCCTTCTTTGCTCAATGTAAGTTCCAATAGTTCATCCTCATCAATTACGGTAATATGTTCTTTCAGTTTGATCTTGTTAGCAATTTCAGAAAAATCACCTGTTAATTTCCGCGTCCAGCAAACTGCATTCATTTCTTCGTAAAAAGCCGTAGAAATAAGGTCCTGGAAATTTGTAACGCAGTGAATTTGATTCATGTCAGTAGATGAGTTTATTATAACGGTTAATATGATGCATAAAATCAGTTAAGAGAACATTGTAGTAACCATTTTGCATCGTTTTATCATCCGTTCAATCTAAAACACACGAACGGAGTTTTGTCGCGGGTAACTAATAGGTTTCATATTCAAAATCACAGTATGATTGGAGTGATTTTAAGTTCCCGGCACTGGAGTTTTATTTAGTTTATTTAAGTTCTGAAAGGATTAGCTTTTTCTGTTTAAATGTATTCTTCATTGCCTTTTCTCTCACTTTGGGATCATCGCTGTTAATCAGGTCAAAATATTCAACGGGAACAACCTGCCACGATAAACCATATTTGTCTTTACACCAGCCACACGATCCTTCTTGTCCACCGTTTGCGGTCAAGGCATTCCAGTAATAATCTACTTCGGCCTGGTCCTTGCAATTAACAACCAACGAAATGGCTTCATTAAATTTGAACAATGGACCTGCTGCCAAAATGCTGAATTCCACCCCGGCAATTTCCATAGTGGCTATTTCAAAGCTTCCTCCTCCTGCTTCGGGTGGATTCTTAAATTGGCGATAGTCTTTCAGTTTACCATCTTTGAAAATAGAAAGGTAATAATCTGTTACTGCCTTTGCGTCTTTCTCAACCCAAAGGCAAGGTGTTATTTTTTGAGCGATCATATCCGGTTTTTTAGTTAAGGTTTGATTGGCAGTCGTATCATTTGTACTGTCTTTGTGAGAATCCTGCTGAGGATCTCCACAACCCATCAGAGCCACTACCACTAATGTGGTCAAAAAATTAAGTGCATGCTTTTTCATTAAGTAAAAATAAAGAAAATCTCTCAGAACTGGAAGGCTTTGAATCCGGATTGCTGCGTTGCAGCGGACCGTCCTGTGGCGTTTTGAAAATGAAAAAGGGTCAAAGCAACTCTTTGATCCTTTTTCCTTTATTCCTACCCCTTACAACACACAACTTGAACGAAATCCTTGAAGGGGAAAGGGATTTTACCCGCGTATGAGACTTGTATGACTACCTGATAAAGAGGTCTGATTTCTTATCTAAAGTAAAATTACAGCTTGATTTTTATATCCCCTATTCAAACAAATCAGGCCAATGGTGTAAAAAATAATTTTATTGAATAAATAGTAATCACAATAGGGTCACCAATAAAAAGTTCACGACTTCTCAGAGTTTTTTATTATTAGCTTCCAATTTCATATATTCGAAAAACCCTCTGCTTTCATTTTACGAATAGCTTCTTCGGTGCTTGGAATAAGTTCCCTTACATTTAATTTTGCCATGGACTGAATTTCCTCAATAAACGGACGTAAGTTTTTGTTATAATCTTGAAACGCTAATTCAAAATTTCTGTTGTGTTTTTGTAAGGCATCTGCTAATGCCGTAGCCCCATCTATTGACAATGACGCTCCCATTCCTGCAGCTGGCGAAGCGCAATAGGCTGCATCACCAACCAACGCTACCCTGCCTTTTGTCCATGAAGGCATTTTTATCTGACAGAATTTATCAAAGTAAAAGCTTTTCGATTTATTTATTTCTTCCAATAATTCTGCAGTTCGCCAGCTTACCCCCTCAAACTGTTCCATAATGATCTTTCTTTGTTGCTCTTCATCACGATAATTGTAAGGAATTTCTTTTTCTGAATTGAAACAAAAAATTATATCGGTTTTACCATTGTAAGCATTAAGCATTACAGACTTGTTTGGCACAGCATACATATGCATTGTTTTTTGTTTTATCAATAATTTGTTTACGATTGTGCCAAAAAAATATGCTCCAAGAAAATGTGAGTATTCTGTTTCGGCTCCAAACCAAATTTTTCTTACTGCCGAGTGTATTCCATCGCAGCCAAACAATAAGTCAAATGAGCGTTGTGAGCCATTTTTAAAAGTAACTTCAATATTGTCTTTTGTTTCGTTTAAGGTTGTGATGCTATTGTTGAAAATAAATTCAACATTGTTTTTTAATGCGTCATATAAAATATTGATAAATTTATCCCGTTCAATTTCGATGTCATCATCAGGAAGTTCGGCACTCCCATTGTTAGGTGATATTGAGCCTTCCGTAATATCGTTGGCATTTTTAAATTCTATCAGATCTACATTCAGCCTGTTGGCTTTTATTTGTTCAAAAATTCCCATGCGTTTAGCAGCATCAATGGAGCTTCCCTTTATATCAACGGCCCCACCAGCAGTTCGGGGTTCGTTTGCCATTTCAACAACGGTTACTTTATAACCTAATTTGTTCATCCAAAAAGCAGTTGAAAGGCCTGCCATGCTTGCACCCGAAACGAGTACTTTTTTTTCTTTTAACGTTTCCATTTTTTATACGATTTTTTGTTGATGCAAAATTGCGTCGTATAATAAGGAAGTACAATGGCAATAAAAAGGCAAGTGTTGGACTATTCGTGGTTTTTATTTCGAAATGTTACGGCAGACATTCCTGTAACTTTAGTAAATATTCGTGAAAAATACGCAGCATCTTCATAGCCTAATTCTATTGCAATTTCCTTTATTGATTTATCGGAATAATAAAGTAAGCGTTTTGCTTCTAAAACTATGCGTTGTTGAATATGATATGAAACAGAATAACCCGTAGTGTTCTTAACACACTCATTTAGGTAAGCAGTAGATATGTTTACTTTTTTGGCAAACTCTGTTGGACTTTTCATTGTAGTAAAATTGCGCTCCAGTATTTCTTTAAATGATTTAGTGACAATTTCAAATCGTAAAAATTTATCTATAGGCTTTGATTGTTCTAAATATTGAGAAATAACTAGTGCCACCCAAGCGTTGCAACTGTCTTTTAATACGGAATGGTATAGTTTGTTGTTTCCCCTTTCAGAAAATTTTATGCAAAGTAATAGCGCTTCAGAAATAATGGAATAAGTTTCCTTCTTTAATGATAAAGGTTTTGCAGGTGTAATTTCCTCCAACAGTTTTAAATATTCAGGATTGAGGTTTTCATTATTGATTGCCAAACTACTGACGGTTACATTTTTAAAAGTTAAAGTACGATGTACTTGATTAGGGTGCACATAAATGACAGAAGGAGATTTAATTTTATACTTTTTAAAATCAATTTCAATGGAAACTGTTCCGCTTTCAAGCAAGAAGAATGAATGACGGTCGTGCCGATGTGTTTGCCCTAATTCTTCGTGATCGTCTATGGCTGCTTTATTTAAAGTAAGCAAATCATCAAGAAATATTTTTTCAATGGAAACACCTGCGCCAAACTTGTCGTCAAAATGCTTTACAGGAATGGATTTATTTTTTTTACGCATCGCTTTTTCAATTCACTATGTAAAGATAGCTTTTTTGGATTTTATTACACCGAATTGAGCTGTTCTCAAATTGTTGAAATGAACTCAGCATTCAGTTATATTGCTATATATTAAAAGAATTTGGTGCAAAAAAACCGGACTTCTCAAAATTTTGAAGAGAAGTCCGGTTTAGTATCCTCATGGAATTTAATCAGCCCTATCGTAAATTTTGACATCAAGCTTAGCCATATCACCATCCTTTTGCTTTGATTTCAAAACTGCTAAAAACTCATGAGCCACCTTAGCGTTTTCCGCTTCTTCAATCACTACAACCTGGTTTTCATTGTCTACCAAACTGCAAACACTTAAAACATTAATCCCTGCTTTCTCACGAACAGGAGCTCCGGCATCAAACATTTTTTTCCATTCTGTAAAGTTTTTCACTTCGATAGATACAATCATAATTACTTTTCCATTTTTAGATAATGTAAAGGCTGAAGCGATTGTCATAGTGATAACTAAAATTGCGACCGTAAATAGGTTTTTTATATTTTTCATGTGGTTGAATTATTAAATGATTTGATTCAACATTTTAATTTCCGGTGTTGATATAACTCCCGACTTTTGACTTGCCGCTTTTAATTCCGGGCTTGATAATACTGCTTTTGCAATTTCATCGCTTGGCATTTCAGATATTACTGTAACATAGTTTGCATCTTCTACAGATTGAAAAACACCTTTTATTGTAATACCTAATTCCTTGCGCATGTTTTCACCTAAATCAAAACCTGCTTTCCATTTTGCGAAATTCTCTACTTTGTGTGAGTTGATGATTGTTGTTGCCATTGTTTTTTGTTTTTAAATGATTAATAATTTTATGTTACAAAAGTATGGCAGGGATTTCGCTGAAAACGTTGACTAAAGTCAAGAATTCAAGTGTTGAAGATCTTTTTTCGGATCCTACTCAAAGTTTCAGGACTGATTCCAAGATAAGACGCTATATAATGCTGTGGCACACGCTGAAATAATTTGGGTTTTGCTTTCAGTAAGTTTAAGTATCTCACTTCACCTGTAAGTGTGTGGCGTTCGGCCATTTGTTGCTGTAACAGTACGGCCCATTTTTGGTAACCGGCTAAATGAGCTTCCGTCCACCAAGGGAATTTAATAAAGGCTTGTTCCCAATTCTCAGCGCTTATAATTAGTAATTCGCATTCTTCAATGGCCTGGAAATGATAATTGGAAATAATTTTATTTCTGATGGATGGTAAATCTCCGATAAAGTGTCGTTCTTCAGCAAAATATACAATAGATTCTTCACCCTTTTCATCCACTACATATTGTCTTAAACAACCATTTAAAACAAACATTGAAAATTTATGAACTTCACCGGCCTGCAAGATAAATTCGTTTCGATTAAATTTCCTGAATTCCCATAAAGTCAGAAATTTCTCAAACTCTCCTTCAGGTATGACAACTCTTTTCTGAAGCTCTTCTAAAAAAAGAGCCGTATCATGTTTTTGTATTTCTTTTTTTTCGGGCATTTGAAAAACAGTGTTGGATTAAGTAAAAATAAGACTTTGTTATTTGTAAAATAAATAAAAAACAGCTATTTACGGATAAGGCCCAAACTTACCCATAACAAATTATTTAATTAGCTAATTTTTAGTTTAAAAAGGTATTTCTTGACATTAGTCAATGTTTCTTTTGTGTGACGATAGATAGTTTTGTTTCAAAAGCAGAAATCATGAAAACAACTATTACAAACCCTATCTTTAAAGATACCGTAACCTTTATTGAAACCTGTCATAAAAGTAAAGGCAATTGCACCAGACTGGAATTAACTCTTTTTCCCGGTGGAGGAAACCCAATGCATTATCACAAGACCTTTCATGAAACGTTTACTTCAATAGAGGGTGAGTTAACAATAAAAGGGAAAAACGGTTCAAGAGTGTTAAAGCCTGGCCAATCTTATACCGTTAAGCCATTTGAATTGCACTGCTTTTGTAATACATCCAACGCGGAGATTAAGTTTAGTATTACTATAGAACCGGGAAGTACAGGATTTGAAAACTTTTTGCGCATTGGCTATGGGTTAGCGGAGGATGGCTTAACGAATGCCAAATCGATGCCAAAAAAATTTCAGCACACGGCTGTACTTATGTGCATGAGTGATACAAATGTTCCTGGAATCTTCAAACTTTTTAATCCACTTTTTAGAAGAGCCTATAAACAGGCGCAAAAATCGGGAGAAGAACAGAGGTTAATCGATAAGTATTGTGTGTAAGAACAGAACCTAAACGAAAAAGCGGATCATTTAACAAATGATCCGCTTTAGCACACCCAAAGGTGCAGCTTCCGAACCTTTTGAATAGTCATTTAACAAAAATTGAGACAATTAAGCATCTTAAATTTAATTTGTAGACTACTTGATTGGGTATATTTGTTTGAAGCCATATTTTAATTAAAGTTATGTCAAGCAAATTTATTTTATTAGGTTCTTTTATTTCGCTTACTCTTTTTGCCTTTGGTCAAAAAAAGGAAACGCGTAACAGTGTTGAAGAACATATTAAACAGGTAGAACAAAATGTTCCTCAGGGTGCATACGACATTGCGGGCGCACCAAAGCAAACTATATTCGATAGAATGAAGTTTCATGGTGTTAAAGGCATAAGTATTGCTGTGATTAATGATTACAAAGTAGAGTGGGCTAAAGGATACGGATGGGCGGATAGTAGTGAACAAAGACCGGTAACCCCTGAAACGTTTTTCCTAATAGGTTCAATTAGCAAATCGTTGAATGCTATGGGTATTTTAAAATTGGCCCAGGATAATAAGCTGGATATAAATGCGGATATCAATAATTACCTGAACTCCTGGAAATTCCCTTATGACGATATATCCAAAGGCAAAAAAATTACGATGGCTCAGTTGCTAAGTCATAGCGCAGGATTAACCAATAGTGCATCGGATTATCAAAAGGGCGATACCTTACCAACAATCTATGATATTCTGGATGGAAAAAGACCAGCCACCTCGCCGGCAGTCCGTTCACAAGTTGAGCCGGGTACAGTATGTCAGTATTCTAATGGTGGCGCCACTGTAGCCATGCTGATAGCAATGAATATTACGAAGAAAAGATATGAAGACTACATTAAAGAAACCGTTTTGAACCCATTGGGAATGAACAAGACATTTTATACCGACATACCGCCTTCTAACCTTAAAGAAAAATTTGCCACTGGATATTACGAAGACGGAAAAGAACTTGAAGGGAAGTATTCTATCCTAACGCAGCAGGCGGGTGGAGCAGCCTGGTCTACACCAGGCGACTTATGTAAATATATCATTGAAATGCAGCTATCGTTGAAAGGAAAATCCAATAAAATATTATCACAAGAAACGACTCAAAAGATGCTAACGCCAAAAATAGGAAATGCTGGCTTAGGTGTTTTTGTAGATTCGATAGGCACAGAAAAATATTTTTCTCATGGAGGCAATCGAAGAGGATTTACAAGTTTATATTACGGAAGTTTTGAAGGCGGCAAAGGCGTTGTTGTATTTGTTAACCAATCAAATGCCAGCATACAAAAGGAGATTGCCTATAGTGTAGCCAGGGCTTATGGCTGGAAGGATTTTTATAAGCCAAAAACCAAGAGCATTATTCCGATGTCGGAAAAGGAATTAGAAGAATATAAAGGAGAATATGTATCTGACCCCGAGGTGAGTGTGTTCATTGATTATGATAGCGATGGCGTTTATGCCGGAGTTAGCGGACAGAGCTGGTATTATATTTTTCCGGAAGCAAAGGATAGGTTCTTTGGTCAGGTAAAGGAAGTGGAATTAGAATTTGTTCGAACCAACTACGCAGTCAATAAATTGATTTATAAAGTCGATCGTCAGTCTTACGAGTTAAAAAAGACGATCGCTTTGTCGGATGATGAACTTTCTGAATATGTTGGCGAATATGTTTTGAATGATACTTCTAAAGTTTTGTTAACCAAACAAGGGAATAGGATTCAGGTAAAAACCCAGGAACATACTTTTTATATGTTTCCAGAAATTAAGGATAATTTTTTTATGACAAATAGTGATGCAAAAGTGGAATTTATTCGTACTAACAATGTTGTAAATAAACTGATTTATAAAATTAATGGTGAGTTTCACGAGTTTAAGAAAAAGTAATTGTCCATCGGTTTGTTCGGCATATCAAAGAAAAAAAGAGCGATGTAAATTTACATCGCTCTTGTACCCCCTTCCAGACCAAATATGAACGAACTCCTTGAAGACACAAGGGGCTTTGCTCGAATTTGGGACTTGTACGGCCATTTACTAAATGAGGCGACTGAAGGCAATACTTTCAAATAACATTAAATACATTACATTTTATGTAACCTGTATGTAACCACTTTTTATTTTTTTTTATATTTACTTCAGGTAAAATACAAAACCTATGAATGCAAACGTTAGAATAATAAGATATAAAAGCAAGGAGCAAAAAAGTGGAAAAGCTCCCCTTGGGATTAGGATTACCAAATTCGGGGAGCGTTCCTACATATTTTTGAAGCACTTTTTAACATTGGATGAAAAAACCAAACCTATAATAACACTTTTGCTTTATTTTTCATGGTGTAGTTCTATGGCACAGGCGCCTGTGTTTGATTGGGTTAAACAGATGTACCAGCCTCCCTGTGTTTATAGCGCTTATGGCCAGTCAATTGTTTTGGATGCTTCAGGAAATATTTATACCACCGGTGCATTTTCTGGTACGATAGACTTTGATCCGGGACCTGGTGTTTACAATCTGTCCGGTTCGGGTGGAGATATTTATATTTCCAAACTGGATCCAAATGGAAACTTCTTGTGGGCAAAAGCAATGGGCTCATTTAGCGGTGCTGAATATGGACAGGACATCGCTATAGATAATTCAAATAATATCTATGTTACCGGAACATTTATGTACACGGTAGACTTCGATCCTGGGCCAGGTGTGTATAATCTTGCTACCACAGGAGGGAAAGATATTTTTACGATGAAACTTGATGCAAATGGGAATTTTATCTGGGCAAAAAAAATGGGAGGAACTTCGGATGATTATGGTATTTCAATAACATTGGATAATTGGGGGAATGTTCATACGTTGGCACGATTTACCGGAATCGGAGATTTCGATCCTGGTGCTGGAACTTTTAATCTTACCTCAAACGGATCTTGGGATGTAATAATGTCTAAGCTTGATTCATCCGGTAATTTTATTTGGGCGAAACAGTTAGGAGGCACTGGATTCGATCAGGGCTCCGATATGATGTTTGATCCGGCAGGCAATATTTTTATGACAGGAGCTTTCGTTGCTACGGTTGATTTTGATCCGGGCCCAGGCACATATAATTTAACCGCAGTTAGCGGAGCAGCTTTGTATGTTCTTAAATTGGATGTAAATGGAAATTTCGTTTGGGCTAGAGCTATGGGAAGTACGGGAGGAGGTTCGTCAGGAGCATCTGGAAGAGGAATTTCTTTAGATGATTCAGGATCCATATATACCTCCGGTGAGTTTAAGGGAACCGTTGATTTTGATCCAGGTCCGGGGGTATTTAATCAAACTGTACCTGGTGGTGGATTCGGTTCAGCTAATGGTATTTTTATTTCCAAACTGGACTCCGCCGGCAATTTTGTTTGGGCAAAAAAAATGGGTGGGGCTACTGCAAACGATTTTGGAGGAGTTGGATCTTTAGTGATCGATACGGTCGGTAGTCTTTATATAGGTGGATATTATGGAGGAACTTTTGATTTTGATTCTGGGCCTGGGTCATTTAATATTACCTCAAGTGGAGGAACCCAAATAGACCCTTTTATAACTAAACTTACTTCTTCAGGTAATTTGGAATGGGTGAGAAGCTTTGGAGGCCCCAATGCGGATGCATTATATTCAATGACTGCGGATGGTAACGGAAATATATATTCCACCGGTTATTTCGGGGATACATGTGATTTCGATCCAAGCCCGGACTCCGTTGTGCTGGATGCAGGAGGCATTTCCGATATTTATGTGCATAAACTCAAAGTTTGTAATGCAACCTCGAGTTCTATTTCCGTTTCGGATTGCAATAGTTATACTTCTCCAAGCGGAAATTATATTTGGACTGTTGATGGTACTTACCTTGATACAATTGTCAATGAAAATGGTTGTGACAGTATTATTACAATTAACCTGACCATTAATAGCACAAATTCCTCTTTTACTGTTACTGCCTGTGACAGTATGACTTCACCCAGCGGAAATTATACCTGGACAAGCAGCGGAACGTTTATGGATACCATTCCAAATAGCGTGGGTTGTGATAGTGTGATGATGTTCAATCTCACCATTAATACCGTTGACACAAGTGTTTCGGTAAGCGGAGCTACCTTAACAGCGAATGCTTCAGGAGCTACTTACCAATGGTTAAACTGTGATAGCAGCAACTCACCCATTGCAGGAGAAACAAGCCAAAGTTATATGGCAAATGGAAATTATGCAGTAGTTATTACAAAGAATGGGTGCACAGATACTTCAGCTTGTTTCAATATAAATTCAGTTGGAATAGTTGGAATAATAAATAATAATCTACTTATTGTTTTTCCAAACCCAAGCATAGGTACGTTTATGATTCAATCAACAAGTGAAGGCGTTTATTCTATCTTGAATGAATTAGGACAACCCATTCAATCGGTTAAGCTGAATGCTGCAAACAAGTATAGTATGGTTATTGAAAATATAGACAGTGGTGTTTATTTCATTGTTGGATTTAACAATGATCAATTAACCCGCCAAAAAGTGGTCGTAACAAAGTAAATTTAAAAGCTTCCTAAAACAAAAACCCTCCGCATAATGTAAAATCCACGCAAACTGACCCCTCTTTTTCACATGTAACTGACCATTTTCTGATCTATCTAAAAAATATATTACTCTCTTAGAAACAAAAGTAAAAGCAAAGTAATTCCTTTGGCATCACTGAAAATAAAAAAACGCCCAATCTCTTGCAAGATTGAGCGTCTAAAAAAAGTACACATGAAGGGACTCGAACCCCCACCCTTTCGGACCAGATCCTAAGTCTGGCGCGGCTACCAATTACGCCACATGTGCATTGTGGACCGTAAATATACGAATTTTATAAAAATCAATCATATTTTCATGCAAAAAAACTGTAAAATCGCCCGATTTTCTTTAATTTGTAGTTCAAAATCAAGACTATGTACGGAAAATTTCAGCAACATTTACAGGCACAACTCACCGAAATAGAAGAGAACGGTTTATATAAAAAAGAACGCGTGATTGTAACGCCACAAGGAGCCAGCGTAAAAGTAAGCGATGGCAAGGAAGTAATTATTTTTTGCGCCAACAATTACCTTGGCCTGTCATCGCACCCAAAAGTGATTGAAGGAGCCAAAAAAGCCCTGGATACACATGGTTATGGCATGTCATCGGTACGCTTTATTTGCGGTACCCAGGATATTCATAAAACCTTAGAGAAAAAAATAGCCGGTTTTTTAGGCCAGGAAGATACCATACTCTATGCGGCGGCCTTTGATGCCAACGGCGGTGTGTTTGAACCTTTGTTTGGCGAAGAGGACGCCATTATTTCCGATGAGCTGAACCATGCTTCCATTATTGATGGGGTTCGTTTATGCAAAGCGCAACGTTACCGCTACAAAAACAGCGATATGGCCGACCTGGAAGAGCAGTTGAAAAAAGCGCAGGCACAACGTTACCGCATTATTGTTACCGACGGTGTGTTTAGCATGGATGGCTTTGTGGCTCCTTTGGATAAAATTTGCGACCTGGCCGATAAGTATAATGCCCTGGTAATGGTGGACGAAAGTCACGCCACTGGCTTTATTGGCAAAACCGGCCGTGGTACTGTAGAATTGAAAAATGTAATGAGCCGTGTGGATATTATTACCGGCACTTTGGGTAAAGCCTTAGGCGGCGCCATGGGCGGTTTTACAACAGGCAAAAAAGAAGTGATCGAGATCTTAAGGCAGCGTTCACGTCCTTACCTGTTCTCAAACTCATTGGCACCAAGCATTGTGGGCGCAAGCATTGCCGTATTCGACATGCTGAGCGAAACGACTGAATTAAGGGATAAGCTTGAAAGTAACATCGCTTATTTCAAAGATGGCTTACGTAAAATTGGTTTGGAGTTCAAGGAGGGCGATTCGGCCATTGTACCGGTTATGTTGTACGATGCCAAACTATCCCAGGTGTTTGCCGATAAGTTGTTGCAGGAGGGTATTTATGTCATTGGCTTCTTCTTCCCGGTAGTTCCCAAAGGCCAGGCCCGCATTCGTGTTCAGCTTTCGGCGGGGCATACCAAAGAACACCTGGATAAAGCACTGGCCGCATTTGAAAAAGTTGGTAAGGAATTGGGAGTGATAAAGCAATTAGCATAATTAAAGATGTTTTTGATGGAACGCAGATGACGCGGGTTAAACAGACTAACGCTGATTTTTTTATTTAATCATATCGTCATGCCGAACTTGTTTCAGCATCCCACATGTATATTTGTTAGGGATCCTGACTCAAGTTCAGGATGACCAAATCGCTCTTAGCAACTCATCGCTATCAAAAATTTGTGTAGATCTGCCCGATCCGTGTCATCTGAGTTCCATTGCTAATGGATACGCACTTCGGTAGCGCCAAAACCATAGTCCTTATACGAGGCATCAAAGAACTCTATGTCATCAACCGTTTTTAAGATCGCTAAAATTTCCTGCTTTAATTTTCCATTACCCACGCCGTGAATAACGATGAGCTTCTTAATGCCATTGCTCATGCAGTATTGCAGCTCTTTTTCAAAACGTTCGAGCTGAATGGACACGATCTCGTAATTGGTCAGGTTTTTATATGAGTCGATGAGCTCCTCAATGTGCAGGTCAATTTCGCGGGTAAGATCCTTAATGCGTTGCTTGGCAATCGATTTCTTTTGAGGCTGTTTAAATTCCTTAATGGATTTCAAGCGTGTCAAATCTTCCGGCCTTAAGGTTTGTTCCACAATTTCCTTTTCCAAAAAATTCTCTTTTAAAATGTAGGCGTATACCTTGTGCTTAAACTCATTATGCTCAATGAGGGTCGACTGCGAAATGATCTTATCATTAATGTATAATACCTCGGCCAGTGGAATTTGCGATTTGTAATGCATGTTCTTGAAGAAGAGGCACTCAATTTTATGGTACACGTATTCCTGGAAAAAATTCTTCTTTACCTGTTTTAAAAACACTTTCTGGTACGCCCCTAATTCCCCATGTTTCAACGTTTGAAAATGCTCATGGTCTTTTACCGAATAGGTAAAGGCTACATTATAGGACGATGAATTGAATAAATAAAATTTATAATCGCTCACCAGCATGGGCATCTCATGATCGGGCTCAATGATAAAATAAATGGAATCGGAAAGAATGGTTTCCAGTTCCATTTCCATGTTCTCCACCTCGGGGTTCAGGATAAGTTCGGTGTGTATGGGAACCAGCTGCTTGCTGAGATAGGGAATCTCAAAGCCATCCTGCATTTCCACATAAACGGTTTCTTTGTCTTTAAAACGTGTGATGGTGCCTTCTCCCACCTCATTCAAAAATCGCACTTTATCTCCTATTCTCAGCTTCATGGCATTAATTTAAATTGATGGCTAGGGCCCCGTTTTCCCTTACCGAATAAAACGCGATATGGTTTTGCTCACAGGCCTTTTTCAATTGCCTTACAAATGTATAACTGTTCGAACAATCTGCAATGATCATAGTTCCGTTTTTAACAGTATTTAAAGGGAATCCCAAAGGCGTGTCGTTACTTACTACCAAATGCTTAACACCCGCTAAGTTAAGTCCCTTATGGCTTATAAAACCAACGCTTGCATGAGCGCTTTTTACCAGGTTGGCCTTTGCCTCAACCATCTTCAGGTTCGGGAACCTAAGCATATAAGGTTTAACATAGCGTTGAAACTCCTTATCGCTTATCTTGTCAAGATCAACATAAATGGTATGCCCCTTGCGCAAGGCAAAAACAGATTGGTGCTTGACATGAAAAAGTACCAGTTCTTTTTCCCTGCTTTGGGTGTAGCTGTTAAAAATGGAAACGCATAGCCAGGCAATGCATAAGCCGCCCAAATACATGACATGCCGATACTGCTTTGAAACGAGGATCACTAAAAACAACAGGATCAATACACTGCAAAACAACGCATCGGTTTTTGAAAACGAAATAAGATCCATGTAGCCTATTCCTGGCTTATCGGTTAACCGGGCGAGCCATAGCATAATGGAAGTTGCCCCGTTAATAAGGAACACCAGCAATGAGTTAATAACCGCTATTTTGCCAAGGCAAACCAGGGCTATAGCGCCTACCATGAGCACCATGCTTATGGGAATAATGATGGCATTGGACAGGATGAACCACACCGGGAACTGGTGAAAAAAATACAAAGTAATGGGAAGTGTAAAGAGGGTGGCTGCCACCGACACCAAAGCGCCACTCCATAACCATTGCAGGATGGGGTTTTCAAAAGCGTAAATTTTATGAAGCGTGGGATAAAAATACATAATACCAAACACGGCAAAGTAGCTCAGCAAAAAGCCCACATCTTTTATCAAATAAGGGTTAAACAGCAGTAATATAAATGCCGAGAGTAATAAGGTGTTATAGGAATTGCCGTTCTTATAAAATGTTTTTCCAAGAATAACCAAAGTCAGCATAAGAGCCGCTCGTAATACCGAAGGAGAAAAACCTGTGATGATGACAAACAACAACAAACTCAGGATCACAAAAAAACATTTCAACTTTTCGTAGCGCTCATATTTATCCACTTTCGCGAAGATCCACATCAAAATGGCAAACAACACACCCGTGTGCATGCCCGACACCGATAAAATATGCAGCGTACCCGAGTGCGAAAAACTTTGCATCACCGTGCTGTCTATCTCATCGTCATAGCCCACCAGCAAGGCCGAACAAATGGAAAAAGCTTCCTGTGAAAGGCCGCTGTGCCGCAACGCCGAAACAACCTTTGCCTTGATACGGGCGCCAAACCGCATTAATGAGAACCCTTCCTGTTCTTCATTCATCAAACACAACTCTTCCGGTTTCGCGTAAATGACATGAAAAATGTTCTTCTCTTCCAAAAATGTTTTATAATCAAATTCGTCAGGGTTTTGCGGGGCATTCACATAAGCAAGCTTTGCCTTTAGCAAAAGTGTGTTTCCAATAGCTAGGTCTGTAGCTCCATTATTCTTTAAATAAATAATGGTTTTTCCATTGGCACGATGCCATTCACTGTTATTTTTAATGGAGGTGATCTGGAAAGGCACTTTGATGTATTTTTCCGTTACAACAGGCATGTCCTCTACCACACCTGTTATGTATTGTGTTTCTCGTGCCATGTAATGCGAGTAATGCGTGGCATAATGAGTGGCTTTATACAAGTACAACGATTCGAAAGCCAGCAAAAACAAAAAGCAATTGATAGTGATGATGTATAGCGCTTTCTTAAAATACACCGCCGGCTTATAGAACCACTGAAACAGGAAAGCGATCAACAGGCAAAACAGGCTGATGAAAAAAGCCAGGTGAAGGTTGCTGAAAAAACCAAACCACAGGCTTGCCGCAATGCCTGCAACAAAAGGGAACAAAATCCTTAAAAAAGGTATCGTTTTAAAGTTGATCATTTGCTTTCAGAGTTAAAAGAAAGTACTAGATCTTCAGCCCCACAAATAAAATATCATCGGTTTGCTCGTAACTTCCCTGCCAGTGAGCTATTTCTTCATACAATTTTCCACGTAGCTTTGGCAACGACAAGTGGTTGTTCATTAACAGGAATTGCCTTAAGCGCGCGGGGTTGTATTTTTTATTACGGTCGCCACCAAACTGATCGGTAATGCCATCTGTAAACATGAAAAGCAGATCATCTTTTTTAACGGTGATCGTTTTCGATGGGATCACGCTATTAATATCGGCATAACCGCCAATGTTCACGTTCTCCGACGCGAGCGTAATCAATTCGTCATTGGAGATGATATACAATGGCCTGTTGGCGTTTACATATTCAATCGTTCCCTTTTCCTTGTCGTAGCAAATAAGTGCAATATCCAATCCATCATTAATTTGGTCGCTCTTATTCTGGCTCAGGCGTTGGTTGATCTCCAGGCGCAGGTATTCCAGCATCTTCGCAGGGCTTGTATCGTTCTCGTCGATCGATTCATTTAAAATGCTGCTGGTAATAAGCGAAATGAATGCTCCCGGAACACCATGGCCGGTACAGTCAACAACCGCTATGTATATCAAGCCCTTTAGTTCCTTTATCCAGTAATAATCGCCACTCACAATATTTCGTGGCTGGTACAACACGCAGTTATCCGAAAAATAATTCGACAAGGTTGAAAGGTTTGGCAAAATGGTTTGCTGAATGCGTTGCGCATACTTAATGCTGTCCGTCATGTCCTTATTAATGCCCTGGATAAGCGCGCTTTGCAATTCAATCTCCTTTTTCTTTTTCTCAATTTCGGAAGTACGGGCCTTCACAATAAGCTCCAGTTTGTATTTGTCGCGTTTCAGTTTTTTCTCTCTTCCCAAAACCACGTAATACAACAAGGCAAGTGCCCCGGCGCCTATTACCAGGTAAAACCAGGTTGTTTTCCAAAACGGTGGCCTTACATTAAAATGATACGTATATTCTTCGGCCACCGAAAAATCGTTGCTCAACGATGCTTTTATCACCAGGCTGTAATCGCCCGGCGGCAGGTTGCGGTAAGTGATCTCGTTGGCATTATACAACATGTTCCATTCCTTATCGTAGCCAAATAATTTAAAATTATAGTTCACCTGTTTTTGATCGGCAATGCTATTGGTGTTCAATTGAAACTGTATGGTATTATGTGTGTAATCCAGGTCAAGGTTTTTCGGAATCTGGTACCAGTTAAAAAAACCGTCGAACTTTATCGAAGAATAATCGCCGGAGGCAAACAAAGCCGAGTCGGCCCAGTTTACCGCTTTGTTATCAATGGCCACCGCGCTAATGAACACTTCAATGTTTTTTTGCGGAACATTCTTGCTATCGTTCAGGTTCTGGTAATGCGTCAGTCCTTCAATGGATCCTATCCATATGAATCCTTCGGCATCAAACACCGCTGTATTAGGCTTGTTATCGTAGGAGGCAAAACCATTGCCTTTGTTGTACGATTTAATTTCCTTTACCTTGTTCAGGTATTTATCAATTTTAATTTCGTTGATGCCGTTGTTGGATACGAACCAGGTGGCTTCCTTGGCAAATAAAATGGTGTTCACGCAGTTGCTGCTGATGCCGTTTTCGGTGGTCAGTTTTTCAAAGGTGTTTGGCGAAGCCGTTTCCGAGTAACGCGCCTTTAACTTGTTTTTCAAAATTATAGCGCCCACATCCGAGCTTCCCAGCCACATGTTGCCGTTCCAGTCTTTCGAAATGGTTTGAATGTTCTTGAAAATAGCATACTCATTATTCACATAACCCGTTTTGGGGTTAAGCTGCCATACCCCTTCGTTGGAGGTGATCCAGATGTTTTCAGCATCGTCCTCCAGGATGCAGGATACATTAAAGGTTGCCAGGTCGTTAATGAGGAAAGGCGTTACGTTGTAACTAAGGTCTTTGTTAATGATGATCCGGTCTACCGTATTACTTGCCTGGTAGCCTACCCATATGGCGCCGTTGGCTGCTTTGTACAAGTAAGACACGAACTCGGAGTGCATGCCGTTAGCCTTTGAAATGGTTTTAGAAACATGCAGGTCCTTTTGCGCGTTCTCCTGTGTAATAATGCTAATGCCACCCCCAACGGTTCCCAGGATCATGTTCCCATCATCATCTTCAACAATGCTTTTAATAATGGATTCGCTAATGCCCTGGTCCCAGAAACAACGGGTAAATTGTTTGTTGCTGTACTTAAAAGCGCCGCCCCCATAGGTTCCTACCCAAATGGAGTTATCGGCCGAGCGAAACAAGCTGATTACCTTTTCCTCGTCAAGGCCCGAACCCTGGTTGTAACTTAACGAGCTTTTATTGTTCATGAGTACCAATCCATCGTTCAGGGTCCCTATCCACAGGTTCTTAAAATTATCGGTTTTGAAACACATGGGGTTGGCGCCGTAAAAACCACGGCCATTGTTCATCCACACACAGCTTTGTTTCGAATAGTCATTCTCATTGGTATTCTTATCAATAGGCACAATAATAAACCCAAAGCCATCGGTGGCCAGGTACATGTTCCCTTCCTCATCTTTTTGTATGGACAGGAAACGTTCTATGCGCATGCCACCTGTAACCGACGAATCAATAAGATTGTAATTGGCATAAAACCCCGTATTATTAATCATGTCGAATTTTATTTGAGCCAGGCCCGAGGTCCAGTCACCAAAAATGAGGTTATGCTTTTTGTCGAACTCAATGCAGGAGATGACATTGCTTCGTAATAAATTATCGGAATTGAAGTTGGCAATGCGTACCAGCTTTTTACGAATGGTAGTGGAAGAAGCCGCGTTTTGTATCAGCACAAATTTTGGGATCTTGGTTGAGATGGTGCTTTCAATAAAAAAGATCCCCTTTTTGTTGGTAGAGATCCACAGGTTACCATCCTCATCAAACTCCGCGTCCGTTATATTTTGCGAAGTAATGTTAGGAATAGGAATAGAGTCGAGGGTAAAAGGACTCGTGCTCATATCCAGCACATAATAACCTTTGCTGCTCAAAATGTGCAGTTCGTTCTTTTTAAGCAGAATGCGTTTCACATTCCCTTTTATTTTTTTATACAATTCGCTCTTCTCAATGGTTGAGCCATTGTAAGCGCAAAATCCTTTTTTGGTGCCAATGTATAATTTATCGTTATGGAACAGCAGGCTCGAAATCTCGTTGGAAGGAAGCCCATTGGTGGTAGTAATGTTTTGAAAATCTTTTCCGTTGAACTTGGAAAGCCCGTAGTTTGTCGCCAGCCAAAGATTCCCGTAAGTATCCTGTTCTATTTGCTTAACGGTTGATTGTACCAGGCCTTCCTTAACCGAAAATTTTTGTAAATTGAGTTTCTGAGAATAGCCGTTAAGGGTATTGATTAAAAACAGAAAAAGTATGTAACGCCCAAGTTTCAAAGGGGAAATATTTAAATACAAGTTTAATAAATATTTCCATAAAGGCTTTGGTTTTCGTCTAAAATAAAGCGGTCAAACCGGCATGGATCTTTCCGGTGCGGAGGTCGAAACCATTGCTGAATTGTTTGCCCAGGCCATAGCTCAGGTTAAAGATGCCCGCTTTGGTTTCAAAGTTAATGCCCGCGCCCACGCTCATGGGCGTATCTTTTGTATAGCCCGATACATTCTGGTTTTCATACCAGGCGCCCTCGGCAAATAAAAAAATGTTGGAGTTCTTTTCAAACAGGAAACGGTATTCCAATGTAGGGATCACATAGGTAGAAGCATAAATGCTTTCTTCGTCAAAACCCCTTAAGGTGCGCAAACCGCCAATCCGGTACAACTCGTTCTTATAAATAGTATTGCCAAAAATGCTGCCGAACTGCGAAGAAACTTTAATCACATGGTTCCTCACAATATTAACATAACCGGTTATTACCCCATCGGCCTGGTATTGTGAGCTCCTGAGCTCAATATTGGTATAAGCCAGGTCATTTACCTTAGGGTTTTTACGAATTTGCCGTGTACCCACCGAACCCTGCAGGTTTATACCAAAACCCTTTTTAGGATTAAAACGATAATCATAGCGCTCCATTAAAACACCAAGACCGTATGATTTGGTGGTCACATCGGCATACTCGGGCAATACGGTAATGTACGTCAGGCCTGCTGTGGAAATTAAATTGGCATTGCGCTGCTTATAAAATACCTTAATGCAATTCAATCCGCTGAAATAATAATTAAGCGCCAGGGCATTGTTCACATCAATAAACGTCGTATCCTTTTTATAAATTTTTATACTGTAATCTGCCCCCACCGGCAGGCCGGCAATGTAAGGGTAAATAACCTGCGCCTTGAGGTCCTGCGTTTGTGTTTGCAGCCGGCGCCAGTTAATGTCAAAGGTTTCGCCATTTTTTAAAATGGTGTTCACCAGCTTTATTTTCACATCGCCTGTAAAAACCGTTTTTCCTTTGTCGTTGGGCAAGATCCCGATGATCCCGTCGAACTGGGAAGCATTCTTTTTTTCCAGGAATAAAAACAACTTGTTCTGTTTATCCGTAAGCCTGAGCACCGGAGTGGTTTTTTCGGTTAAAAAAGGCAGTTGGCGCAGTTTTCTGGAAGCCGAGCCAAAAGCTTCCGCGCTGTACGGCATCCCGTTCTTAATACCCAGGTACCGAAACAGGAATTTCTGGTTTACCTTTCCCGAACCAATGGTTACCAGGCTGTCGAGTTTTACAAAAGTGTTCTTTTCAATCACCAGCCGGGCCGATACCGCCTCGCTGTTAAACTGCAAACTATCGAGGCGTGTCAACACAAAAGGATAACCATTGTTTTCGTAATAGGTAATGATCTTTTCCATTAAATGCGATATTTCGGCCGCTTTAAATGGCCTGTTGGAAAAGAAATGCTCGCCATAGCCCAATTTATTAATAAGCCCCTGGTCCTTTTTAGCATAGCGAATGGTGGTCCATTTGTGCTTTTTACCCGTTACCAAAAAAGCGGTAAACTGCAGCGAATCCTGCCTCAGGCTGTCGATGCTGGCTTCAATATAACCTTCGTTAATAAGCGATACGTAGATGGTATTAAGCTCTTTCACCAAAAACTCCTCGCTGCCAAACTGTTTTTTAAAGCTCAGTTTCTTAAACACATGCTGGCTGTCGGTATTTATTACTTTAAGCGTAAACAGGCGTTGGCCCAGGCCAATGGAATAGCCAAAGCACAGCAACAGGAGAGCGTATGTTAGTTTTGTTTTCAACGAAAAATAAGGCCCTTCTAAAGGTACCAATTTTTTGAAACCTGTTAAACTGCCTGGTGTTTAACGCATTTAGGGCTCATTTATTATCGGAAATCATCCGGCGAACTCAAAAAATAAGGGGCTACGCCTCAAAAAATGCCCACAAATGCAAATAAGTAGTATATTTAATACGTCAAAAATAATGTAAATGAAAACACTAGTTTCGTTATGCGGCCTGTTTTGTGCTGCAATAAGCCTTAACGCGCAAATAACCGTTACCTCGGCCAACATGCCGGTTGTGGGCGATACCTGTCGTTACAGCAGTGCGCCCATTAGCTCTGTAGGTAATTATACAGCCACCGGAGCCAATTACAACTGGGATTTCAGTAGCCTCGACTCTACCGGACAGGGCATGCGCAAGTTTGTGGCATCCAGCGCAACACCTTATTCGTTTTATTTCTTTAGTCCAAAATATGGCGAAAAAACAGCCGATTCCATTCCCATTCCGGCCATTCCTACCACTACCTTAAACCTTACCATGAAGAATATTTACACCTTTTATAAAAAAAATGGTACTTCTTCTTTTAATGCCGAAGGCACAGGTGTTAGCATTATGGGCTTACCCGTAGGCTCAACCGCTTCAAGTTCTTCAAACGACGATAAACTGTATTTCTTTCCTTTAACTTACGGGAACCGCGACTCCAGCAATTTTAAATTTTCCACCCCATCCTTTAGCGCTGTGCCTTTTTTATATAAAAAACAAGGCTACCGCATTACCGAAGTAGATGGTTGGGGGAGCATTACCACCCCTTACGGTACCGAACAATGCATACGAGTTGTCACCACGCAATATTCACAGGACACCATCACCATTAACCAGTTGCCTGCCGGGTTCAATACCTTTGGTTTTCCTAACTATGTAAGGAGCTACCAGTGGCTTACACTTACCGAGAAGATCCCTTACCTGGAAGTATCGGGCTCCATGCTGCTTGGCAACTTTGTACCAACCCAGGCTCGCTACCGCGACCGGATTCGCTATAACTTTGTGGGTGTAAAAGAAGAAGAGTCACTGCTGGCATTATCTGTTTTTCCTAATCCGGCCAATACCGAACTCACCCTGATCCTTCCTCAAAGTTCATCGGGGGTTGAGGCCCAAATTACCGACCTGCAGGGTAAGCTCATCCAGTCCAAAACCCTCGAACGCAATTCGGGCCTGGTAAATGAGCATAAAATAGATGTGTCGGCGCTGGCAAAGGGCTTATATATACTTACCTTAACCTCAGGTTCCCAAAAGCAGGCCTTAAAAATTTCGATACAATAGTTTTGAATACTAAATAATTCAATTATTTTTACGGCAAATAAAAAACGACATTATGAGTTCTCACGACCACCACGACGATCATCATTCATCTGAACCAAAACCAGTAGCGTTCCGTACGCCCATGATCCTTGGTTTAGTTACCATGTTAGCCATCATATTATTAGTAAGCACCTGCGATAAAAAGCATGGTTGCTGCGAAGAAGGTAAATGCGAAGCTTCCTGCGAAGCCAAACACAGCGGACATGACGAACACCATGATGCCGCCGCTACAACCGAGCACAGCAATGTGGAAGGGCACGAACATGACGTGGTAACCGAAGAAGCCGCAGCAGTAGCCGATTCCATCATGAAAGTAGATTCAGCAGCCGCTAAACCGGCTGAAGCAGCCCACCATTAAGATATTTTTTCACATAATATAAAGCCCTCGATGAACTATCGGGGGCTTTTTTGTTTTCCTATTCAAACTTTTTGTCTTGATACAAGGCAATTGTGTAGTACACAATTGAGCCAACAGGGTGGGGGGCAAGACTCTTTAAAAATTCTGTTGTAGAACATTGTCGTTTTATCAAGAGGTTTGGCGACGTTTTTTGCTTTAAAGCTAATCCGGAGCAGCGCGCGGGAGTGAATCCGCCAGCTGGCAGACGAACCGCCATTTTTCACTCCGTTTCCTGGGTAGGCTGGTGCGCAAAAAATGGTGCTTGGTTTTCGTCCTTGACTTTTTTGCTTACTTTTTTCGTCAAGGAAAAAAGTAAGTAGAAAAATCATATTAAACCTACCATTATTCTAATACAAGCCTTAAAAATACATCGAAACGGGCATTATTATGTAATAATGGTCCCGCTTTTGTTTTGCCCGTTAAACAGGATTTTCGTAATATTACACACTTTTAAAAAACATAAAAATGGCTACAGATAACTTTCAGGCACACGATTATTATTTAATGGATGAATTGTTGAGCGATGAGCACAAATTAATTCGTGATACAGCCCGCGCATGGGTAAAAAAAGAAGTAACTCCTATTGTGGAAGAGGCTTGCCAAACCACTACTTTCCCAAAACAATGGATCAAAGGATTGGCCGAGATTGGCGCTTTTGGCCCTTACATTCCTGCCGAATACGGTGGCCCTGGCCTCGACCAGATCTCTTATGGCTTAATTATGCAGGAGCTTGAGCGTGGCGATAGCGGCTTGCGTTCTACCGCCTCGGTACAAAGCTCATTGGTGATGTTCCCTATTTATACTTACGGAAGCGAAGAACAAAAGAAAAAATACTTACCAAAACTCGCTACCGGCGATTTAATGGGCTGCTTTGGTTTAACGGAGCCTGACCATGGTTCTAACCCTGCTGGCATGCTCACTAACTTTAAAGATGCCGGCGACGGTAAACACGTTATTTTGAATGGTGCCAAAATGTGGATCTCCAACTCTCCATTTGCCGATATTGCCGTGGTTTGGGCCAAAGACGAGGCAGGCGATATTCGCGGCTTAGTGGTTGAAAGAGGCATGGAAGGTTTTACGACTCCTGAAACGCATGGTAAATGGAGCTTACGTGCCAGCGCTACCGGCGAGTTGGTGTTTGATAATGTAAAAGTTCCTAAAGAAAATATTTTCCCAACCATTAAAGGCCTGAAAGGACCTTTGGGTTGTTTGAACAGTGCCCGCTTTGGTATTGCCTGGGGTGTGATTGGCGCGGCAATGGATTGCTATGATAGCGCTTTGCGTTACAGCAAGGAGCGTGTACAGTTTGGCAAACCAATTGGGGCTTTCCAGCTGACTCAGAAAAAACTGGCCGAAATGATTACAGAGATCACTAAAGCGCAATTACTCACCTGGAGGCTGGGTGTATTAAAAAATGAACACCGCGCCACTCCGGCACAAATTAGTATGGCTAAGCGTAATAATGTGAACATGGCTTTACAAATTGCTCGTGAGGCACGCCAAATCCATGGTGGCATGGGCATTACAGGCGAGTACCCTATTATGCGCCATATGATGAATTTAGAATCTGTAATTACCTATGAAGGAACACACGACATTCATTTACTCATTACAGGAATGGATGTAACAGGATTCAACGCCTTTTCATAAACTCAGTTTTATATAAAGTAAAAAACCTTGTACAACACTGTACAAGGTTTTTTTATGGCTAAGAATAAGCCTTTAAGCAACAAAAAACCCTGAAGGAATGCCTTCAGGGTTTTTTATATAATTCAAAATGCTATTACCAATAACCAATTACTTTTGATTGTGATGTGGTATTGACGATCCAGGTCAGCTTCCATCCGTAAGCGCACTGATTAGCGCCAACACTAATAGGTGTACCGGAAATATTTACACCATATAAAGCGTCCAATGCAAAATTTTTGCTGGCCACTTTAATTACTAAGTGTCCTGAGATTGGAGCATACCATCCGCAGGTTGTATTCCAGACAATTGGGGCTGTTACCTGGCTTGTAAAGGCATCGCCATCGCGGGTTGTACCATAATTTTCAAGGTTATTAATGCCGCCCGATGATCCTATGCCCTCTCCGGTGCAGGTTAACACGTAAGTTGAGTTTAAGGTATAGGTAAATTTGCGGTTAATGTTATAGCTTGCTGTTCCGCCGCCGTTAAAATTAACGCTTAGGTTGGTTCCGGTAACCGAGCTTGATAAGTTTGATTGTGCAAACGTATACAATTCCCACCAGGTACCACCGCTAATGTTGGTAAGGTTTTGGGTACCGTTTAATTCAATGAACTGGCTATCTGATGCGCGGGTAACTCTATAGGCCAGGTATTCCACTTTCATCACACAACCTGCGTTTTTCCAGCGTTGTCCCGATGCGTAGTTAAGAATGGTTAGTCTGATGGAACCGCTGCGTTTTCTATTGTTCTCAACAGTTACGCCATCGTAATTTAATTTAATGGTTCCCATGTAAGCGCCGTTTGTATCTACACTTAAGCCGGCAATTGTATTTGTTTGAACAGAAGAAGATACACGCCCATGCATTAAAGGATAATCTTTAACAGTATTATTAATGTCAGTAATAGAATTATCGTTCTCACTGATTGCCTGGCGCGAATCGGTAGACGCTTGTCCCGATTCATCTTCTGCCTTTGTATCCTCTTTTTTCTTACAAGATGAAAAAGTCAATAAAAGCCCAACGCACACTATCGTCGTCTTTAATAATAATTTCTTGGTTGTCATTTGTTTAGTTTTTAATTAATGATTTAAATGTAAAAGAATTCTTCCTTTAAAAAAATTCTCATCTATGACCTGTAATTTTTAATAAGGTTTAACTCATTTTATAAAAAAATAACAAAACACATGCCATTTATCCTGTTTTTTGGCATAGGCAACTGATTTACAGCCAATTAAAATCAATCCTTGTTTTAAATTACAGATAAACCCCCTATATTTGTACCCAAAAAATAAAGGCTTATGGGAGCAGCAATGTTTATTATGTTTGGCCTCACGGTTATGTTTAGCCTGCCGCTTATTACCGCGTCGTTTGCAAACCGCATGGGGCGCAACCCTTTCAAATGGTTCCTTATTGGTATTTTATTGCCAGGCATTGCCACCTTCATCCTCTTCTTTTTACCCGATCTTTCCGAAGAACAAAACAAGGAAGCCGAAGCAAAATAACCACGCTTTACTGATTTTTATAGTGTATTTAAAATAACAATCCTGAAGGGATTGAACATGAAAAAAATGTAATTATAAAAACACACAACCAGTCAGCTGGCGGAGTTGAATATGAAACTTTGCTTTTTGTAAAATAATGTGTTAATTTTAAGTATACATTGAAAAAATCATGAAAGCATTCCTATACAATATAGTGGTCCTTTCTATTATCATTTTTTTTCAATCCTGCTCGGTGTATTACAATGCCAGGGAGCAATCGGCCTCTATACCCAATGTGGTGAATCAAAACCTTACTCAAAAAAAGTATGATTACTCACAGGTTTTATGTCTTGGCTTTAACCATGCCGAGTCGCAATCCAATTTTAGGCTTACCGATAACTGGACTGCTCAAAATAACTTTTACGTTTCCAAAGGTTTTAATATGATTGAACTTGGTGCATCGTATAGAACCAATGGATATAAAAGTCTGTATTTCGATATAGCCCCGGGTTTAAGTTATGGAGACATGAATTACAGCCGAAAACGTGACTATACCGATGGCACCGGAGGAAGCAGCTACGATAAATATTACACAAAGTTTGAGAACATTAATTACCACTATTACAGGGGCTACCTTAACCAGTCCTTTGTATTTTTAATTAACCAAAGCGCTAAAATATTTATTGGAACACGCTTATCATATATGCGTATGAAAGATTTCGATTATAAATTCCGGGATGAGAAATCAGGTTACGGTACACCCGAACTCATTTCAAATTTATCTTATCAAAATACATATATTGACCGTATAGGCATTGAACCGCAGGTTAGCGTACACATTCCGTACAAAAAAGTAGGTCTGTTCTTTCAAACGGTATATTATGGTCCGCTTTGGGGCAATGTAAATGCCAATACATATAATGTTATGGACCGATCGGTGCTCCCCTTTTTAATGAGCATAGGTTTTACCTTCAACACAGGCTTTGCCAATAAGTAAGCGGTTGCATTTAGTGCAAATGAATGTCATACTGTTTCAACCCATCCCTGCTCACATTGGTGCTATGGAACCAACCATCATCGCCGGCGTCGCAACCAAGGCCAAAGGTGCGGTTTTTAGCTAAAAATTCCGAGAACCTAAAATGGCCGTTTTCATCGGTGGTGGTCGAATAATTTGTCAAAGGCGCATCCATGCCCGAGGAGTAAACCGATAAGGTAACGCCGGCACCCGCAACTGTTTGATGCCCAATTTTCGAATACACCGTGCCCTCACAATTAACTTTCTTTACGCAGGAAAAACATAAAGCAGTTAGCGTTATAAGTAGAGTAAAGGCTTTTAGTTTCATTAAGGTAATTTACTATAAATTTAGAAAATTATTTTATATGATAACATCCTACATTATGCTATAACATAACCTTAGCCCACTAATGATCACTGAAATAATGTGACCGTAAAAAGGATTTTTAGCACATAATTTATTTCTACACAAAAACGTAATTGTCTTACATTTGTTACAATGTGTAAATTTAAACGTATTCTCATTGTTATTTTTTTCAGTGTTTGTATTCCTGCAAATGCCCAGAGTTTAAAATTTGACAATTACACATCAAAAGACGGGCTGGTTTCCGACGATGTATACAAAATGTTCCAGGATCAAAAAGGCTATATGTGGTTCTTTACCAATTATGGCACTATGAAATATAATGGAAAGAAGTTTGAACAGGTTTTAAAAAATCTGCCTTTTAGCGAATCCTTTATTTACAGTTATTATGAAAATAACGAAGGTAAAATATGGGTGGCTAATTCGAATGCAAAGATATACGAAGTAAAGAACGACAGTGCTTTTCAAATAAAAGGTACCGAAGCCATATCTGAATTACTTAGCCTGAAAGCGAGTGAAATTACAGAATTGTATGTTGACAAGCATGAAAACATTTACATAAGCTCCAAGTACGACGGGTTTAAATGCATTAAAGAGCAGGGTTATAAAGCCGTAAGCTTATCGAACCGAAGGGACGCGGATTCTGTTTTTGTATACGCACTCGATATTGAGGGGCATATTTTTAATTCGAATAGTCATAGTTTCAGGGTTGGGGTTACGTTGAAAGCAGATTCGTTTTTACTGAGATATATTAATGAAGAAAAGCCTCAAGAAACTTATAAGCTAAAATTCTGGGGGTTGAACAAATCATTTAGTCCTTTAAATTTTAAGCAGTTTAAAAGAGCTATTTATTTTAGCTATAATGATAAATTATTAAAAATAAGACCCTATCATTTCATTAAACCAATTCCTTTTAAATCGTTCGTACTAAATTATACACTGGATAAAAACGGTCACTTATGGGTTGGGCTGCTTAATGGTGGTTTATATGAATTAGATCAAAATGATTCGGTTATAGGCCATTATTTCGAAAACAAAACGGTAAATCATGTATATGTAGATTCAGGGGATGGTTTATGGGTTTCTACAGAAGGATCGGGGGTATTTCGCTGTTCCAATCTTCAGGAAATGCATTTTAAAGATTCTGCAGTTTTTAATGCGGGGATAAGTTTAATAAAGAAAATTGAAAACAAATTATTTATTGCAACAAGCACCGGTAATATTTGCATGATTGATAGTAATGGACTGGTTTCAATTAAGATGGAGAATGATAACAGCGGTTTACTGGACATCGTAAAATACCATTCCAATTATATCATTTATTCCAGGCAGCAGGTAAAATTACTGGAAATAAAAAACAAATTGGTTACATCAAAATTGCCAACTATTCTCCCTGGTTTTCTTCCAATACATATGCTCAGGCTCGGTGGCGACACTCTGTTGTGTTTTTCAAGAAACGAGTTTACCATTATCAATCATGGCGTAGCCGGGATCCAAAACAAAGAGATGAATATATATGAAAATGTTAACCGCAGGGTATTTTCATGTGCTTTAAGGGGTAAAGAAATAGTTATTGGAACTAACGACGGGGCCTGTATTTTTATAAATAACAAGTTGGTTCAACCTGATTTTTTAAGCAAAACAAAAGATTCAAAGATCATTCATATCATAGAGGATCGTGAGGGCAATTTTTGGTTTTGTACACTGGGGCAAGGCCTGTTTAAATTATCTCCCGGCAATGAACTAATGCATTATCATGCGGTTAATGGTCTTCCTAGCGATATAATTAATAACCTAAGCTTTGGGCCTGATAATGAGGCTTTATTATCAACCAATAAAGGCTTATTTGAAAGCCTGGATCATAAAAAATGGAATAAGCTCTATACCGGGCAGGTAAGAAGTGCATATGAGCACACTGGTAAAATTTACCTGGTGGCAGAAAATAAACTGGTAATTATTGATAAGCATAAGGCAGCCAATCATTCGTCTGTTTATTTTAACCTGGTTTCTGTTCTTTTAAATGGTAAAAACTCTACATTAAAAAACATACGTTTCCTGGAACATGACCAAAATAATTTGACCTTTAATTTTGATGTTATTTCTTATTCGTCGGTGGCTCCTGATATAATTTACCATTTAAAAGGAGAGGAGAGTTCCTGGGATAGAACCAGTGACCAGCAGATCGTATTTCAAAATTTACCGCCGGGTGATTATGTTCTAACTATTGGCCTTGCTTTACCTGGTGCTAAGGCAAAACCATTTATTATTCCTTTTAACATAGCTCAGCCCTTTTGGGAAAAAGGGTGGTTTATTTGTTTGTGCATACTGGTTGGATTGACTATCCTGATTTTTATTGGCTGGACGTTAATTAAGTATTTCAGAGTAAGAGAAGTTAAAAAGAATGAGATACAGCAACAAATTTCTGAATACAAGTTAATTGCATTAAAGGCACAAATCAATCCTCATTTTATGTCGAATTGTTTAACAGCGATCCAGCATTTAATTTTTAACAATAAAGTTGATGCGGCAAATGAATATCTTGCAAAATTCAGCCTTTTGGTTCGACAGGTTTTGAATTTTTCTTCGAAGCCGTTGATAACATTGAAAGAGGAGCTTGAAGTTGTTGTGATAAACATTGAACTGGAACAATTGCGCTTTGAAAATAAATTCACATATGAAATAGATCTTGGTAAGGACATAACTCCACAAAACATATTTGTGCCTCCGTTAATTTTTCAGCCAATTATTGAAAATGCAATCTGGCATGGACTATTGCCACTAAAGAAAACAAGAAATGGAAAATTAAAAATTACAATTCATATTAAAAATGACTTATTGTACATACAAATAGAAGATAATGGTGTTGGCCGAAAACTTATTGACGGTTCTGTAGGAAACCTGCAAAAATCGAAAGGAATTGATATTACAAAACAACGTATCCAAAACCTGAACGTTTATTACAATAAGATAGCCGCTGATTTAGTTTATGAAGATTTGGTGAATGATCAAAATTATGCAGTTGGAACAAGGGTAACAGTTATTTTACCTCTAAATTTAATATTGGAAAAAAAATGAAAAAGATAAGGGCAGTAGTAATTGATGATGAATACCTGAACCGGGATCTGATCTCTAAAATTGTTGTTAAAATGAACGACAACTATTTAATTGTTGGCCAGGCAGAAAGTGTAGAAGATGGAATTGAAACATTAAATGCGCTTAAACCGGATCTGGTATTCCTGGATATTAAAATGCCTGATGGTACAGGCTTCGACCTTTTAAATCAATTTCCAAATCCTGGTTTTGAAGTGGTGTTTATAACGGGTTTTGATGAGTATGCCATTAAAGCTTTTGATTTTAATGCCTTGGATTATATTTTGAAACCTATTGATCCAACGAAGCTTGGCAAAACGTTAATGAAGGTTCAGGACCGTATTTTAGGGAAAGAGATCTCTTCGGGTAATCTGAAAGATATTATACTGCAATATAACGGGGGAAATTTAATTTCAAAAATTCCAGTTCACTTTAAAGATAAAGTGTTTTTATTAAACATTGATGATATTATATCTATACAAACACATGAAGGTTATACATTATTTATAGTAAATACGGATCAAAACAAATTTATATCATCCAGGCAACTGGCGGACTATGAATTTATCATTAATAGTTTTTCAAATTTTATACGACTTAATAAGAGTGCTTATGTAAATATCAATTATGTGAAAAACTACTCCAAGGGCAAAGTTTGTGAAGTTACCTTACTTAATGGGATCACTTTTGAAGTATCCAGGAGAAAAAAGACTGAAATACTGGAGATTTTGGATAGAAAAATTGCCGGCTAAGTGTTCCTTGGTAAAAAATTTAAATAAAGGTTGTGAGAACTATTCCTTCACAACCTTTTTTACAGCCACTACTTTGTCATTCTCAATTACTTTCACAAAATACAATCCCGCACTTAAATCAGCAATAGTGATGGTGTTTGTTTTATTGCTTAAGCTTTCAGTCATCATCAAGGCACCAACAGCATTATACAATTCAGCTTTTGTGTTTTGAGAAATGGCACTTAAATTAATATTTAAAATTCCGTTCGTTGGGTTGGGACTTACCACAATGTATCCACCCGAAGCTGTTTCCTGTAAGCCAACACTTGCGCCAATGGCCATTAAAGTTCCCGTACCTGATGTTAAAGGTATAATAGTTCCCGTTGCATCAGATTGATTTACCTGAGATAATCCGATACTTAAAACCTGGTCAGTTGTTAAACTTGATAAAATTTGATAATGCAGGGTTGCTATTTTTCCGTCGCCACTCACATTATTGCTAAGGGTGTGCGTACTAGCTGTAAACAGCTTACTATTGGCGAAATCCAATTTTTGGAAATGCAAGTTCTGTCCCGCATCCATAAACGAATTTTGATATTCAATGTAAATACTGTTTGGCTCTATCAATGTGTTATCAAAATCAACAGTAAATGCTATCCCATTAATATCATTGATCGGATTGGATGTATTGCCTAAATAAACCGAAGCCGTTCCCCAATTTCCTTTGGTAACCATTGGTTGGTCGGGTACAATGCTTAACTGTGGATTAACCATAGTGGTTTGCGCTGGTTTAAACGCGTGAGTCAATCCGTAATTATTATAAATGGCTAATGTATCATCATCATTAATAACACCATCACCATTACAATCACTATGGTTTAAATTTTTTCCATTAGTAATTGTTCCAACCCAATTGTTTGCGAAGTATGATTGCCATGCATTGCTTGATGATGCACGCGGCGCACCGGTTTGAGCATAGTGTAATCCTAATTCCAATATATCCAGATTGTCTGTTGTTCCATCGCTGTTTGCATCGCCCGGCCAAACGCATTCATTAATGCTTAGGCTACTTCCGTTATCACTCCCGGTTACAGCAGGAATAGAGCTGGTAATTCTTATTCTGTAGTTGTTTCCTGCTGTAATTACCATTGGAATAACGGCATTCACAGTGCCAGCTGTTGTGGCTGTAAGCGACCCAATGGGAACAGGCGATGTAAATGAACCCAATGCATCTGATAACTGAGCAGTAAATACGTTACCGGGAGAGAATGTACCTGATGAAATTGTAAATGGAACATTAACTGCCCCTCCGGCACAATTAACAAGATTTATTGTATTTGTACTGATAACCGGTGAAGCTGTGATCTCTAATAAATTTGTAAGAAACGGCTGACCACCATTGGTGGTGTCGAAATCAAATTTTTTGGTGTATATATTGGCGACAGGGTCATACTGAAACATAGTCCCAATTGATTTTGTCCCGCCAGACGATGTTAATCCGTACAGGTTTCCATCACTGGCTTGCGTTAGGCCTCCCATGGGGTATCCGCCGTTAGCCATTACAAGATCTATTTTCTTGACATACGTGTTCGTAGTAACATCGTATTGAAATATAACACCAACATTATTTGCACCACCGGTTTGTGTCATTCCATATAATTTACCATTTGCAGCCTGCATCAAACATGTTGGAAGTGAACCGTTGGTCGCAATAAAATCCATTTTCTTTGTAAAGGTATTATTGACAGGATTAAACTGAAATAGAACTCCGACATTGTTAGCCCCACCGCTAAGTGTATGGCCGTAGAGGTTTCCGTCAGATGCCTGAACTAATGGCCCTGTAGGCCATTGTCCTTTAGCTACGCCGTCAAAATCTACCATCTTTGTGTAAGTACTTGCTGCAATATCATATCTAAACAGCGTGCCATAGCTATTGGCGCCGCCATCAAATGTTAGGCCATACAAATAGCCATCAGTAGCCTGGATCAATGCACTTTGAGGAGTTGCCCCATTTGCAGCACCCGTAAAATTAACTTTAACAACATAGGTGTTAGTAGTTGGATCATACTGATATAAAACACCTCCGTTGCCTGTTCCGCCGGTTGATGTCATTCCATACAGCATACCGTCAGAGGCCTGCATTAAAGAACTTTTTGGAACCTTTCCATTTGAGCTCCCTAGAAAATCAATTTTTTTAGTGTAACTATGGGTTGCAGGATCGTACTGAAAAATGACACCCAGTGCAGCTGAACCACCCATCTGCATTGTACCGTATAATTTACCATCAGAGGCCTTTATTAAAGAGCCATTAGGCTGACTTCCCTCTTTGGATTCTCCAAAACTAAGTTTCGTAATATAAGAAGTGGTGGCAATTCCATATTCAAATATTGAACCATAGCCATTGCCTCCATATTTTACCATGCCATATAATTTACCGTTAGAGGCCTGCATTAAGGTGCCTTCCGGATATTTTCCAACAGACATATCATAATCAACGAGTTTGGTGACAGAAGCAGTTACAGGATCGTATTGAAAAAAGGTACCCAGGTCATTAATTCCACCTGAATAAGTCATTCCGTATAATTTGCCGTCAGAGGCCTGCATGAGTGATGATCTTGGTTCAGAACCATGTGCGGCTCCATCAAAATTAAATGTTGTTACCCATGTTTGGGTTGAAGGATCGTATTGAAAAATAACACCTTTACTATTTGTTCCGCCACCGGCGGTCATTCCATATAATTTTCCGTCAGATGCCGCAACCATTGAGTTTTCCATAACACCACCCGCAACTGTAATGTCAAAGGTTTCGGTGTAAATGCCCGTTAAAGGATCGTATTCAAAAACAACTCCTTTATTATTTACGCCACCATTTTTTGTCGTACCATATAATTTACCGTTTTGCGCCTCAACTAAAGATCCTCTGGGATATTTGCCAGTTCCGGCAACCATAAACTCAACTTTTTTGGTATATACATTTGTTACCGGATCATATTGAAACAATACGCCTGAGCTGCCGCCGCCGCCATATTGTGTTAACCCATATAATTTACCATCTACCGCCTCTGTTAAAGAACCATTCGGGGTTCTCCCGTTAGTAGTACTAAAATCGATTTTTTTGCTGTAAATATTGGTAACAGGGTCATATTGAAATAACACCCCGGCGTAATTAATTCCTCCATCCGGAGTCATCCCATACAATTTTCCATCCGCTGCCTGAATAAGAGAAGCTTTAGGCGCCGACCCGTTAATTCCATTAAAATCTACTTTATGCGTATAAATATTGGTAGTGGGATCGTATTGAAACAAAACACCTAGTGTACCGGTGAGAATGCCCCCTGCACTGGTCATCCCATACAGTTTACCATCTGTGGCTTGTATTAACTGTGTACAGGCAGGACTTTCTCCTGCTATTTTAGTACAGTTGTATTCAATGGTTTGATTATTGCCCGAACCATCTGTTTTAAAAATAGTTCCCCTGTTAAATGTACCGCCAGCACCTGTCATGCCCCACAACTCGGTTTGAGCATAATTAGTAAAACATATAAAAATTAATCCTATTGCTAACGTAAATTTTGTCCTGATCATCTTGATGTTTTTTGTTCTTAATGTAATATAGATTCTTAATCCTTTCTCTTCCGCATGGGTTTTAATAAACTTTTCATGTCTTTGTCTTCAAGCGGTTGTCGCACATTATAGCCTTCCCCTCTTGGAACATCGCTCTGTGTAAAAAGCAGGTCGCCGGTTTTAATGTCAATGATTGTTACAGTTACTTGCGGGCCCGAAATGCTAAAAAACAATAAGCCTGTATTATCTGTGTTTTTTTGTTCCTTTATTAATTTATTGATCTCATCAACTGTTAAAAAAGTAACCTTATTAAACGATTCTGTAAAGGGTAATTCTGTAAAACGATGACTTGTAATATTTTCTTTTGGTACAATGATGTTATAGTCTTTTACTTTATCCTTAAACCCATGATGGAAGCTATACTTGGTAAGTCCCCATTCTTCTATCCTGGCCAATTCTGCCGAAAAATTCATAATAAACGCAATTACTTTGACTGATTTGGCATGAAAACTTGAATCAACTCCAGCTTTAAAATCAGGACATGTATAATAATCAAAATCATAAGACAAATGCACTTTTGCATCCGGAAATGAAAAGTTAACGTATGACCAGGTAAAGTCATTTTTGTTATGCCGGGATTTAGCATCTTTATACCAAAAATTAGCTACTTCATCCTTACCCACATACTTTACGGGAGAGAACTTCCAGTATTTTTCAAACGCATATTTTACGGCTTCATCAAACTCTTTATCAATACCTGTTTGAACCTTTATTGGCGATTGCCGGATGATCTTAAAAACATCTTTATAGGTTTGAATGCCTAATTGTTGTGCAAAAGAGATAGTGCTTAAAACACACAGGGTAATTACTATAGTTATTTTTTTCATTAGAACTGTATTTATACAAAATTACCCCGTTAATCCCCTATAACGTTGCCGTAAAAAGGATTTTTGACACGTTTATGCCCGCAAACAAGGTATGTGATGCGGAGAAGCTAACAAATGTATTTGCTTGCAAATTAACTATTTACCTGATTTTTTCGCTGGCGACAATCCATTTACCGAACTCCAATGAAAGCCCGTCCTCCAACCTGTCCATACCAGGCGAGGCATGCTTTTTCGTTTATGTTTCTTCTCAATTTTTTTTGACAAAATGCGGGTTTTAGAAATATCAAACACACTATTCAAGGTAAGTAAATGGTCAATTTTATCCTTGTCAGAAGTCATGCTAATTGTACGCCGTGAAATTTTTTGTTCTTGCCCCATAGAATAAATTTCTATGCCACCAGTCTTTATGTATTTCCTTAATTCCAAATTTAATTTTTTGATACGTTTATGTGTTAATGCTTCATTTTCCGAACTGTCGCGCCAAATCACAAGACTATTCATATCCTTATCATAATTAAGGGCAATATGCTTAAAACAGGAATCAACTTTATAAGGCATTAATGCATAGTCTGTTGAGTTATGTTTAAAATAAATACTCGGAAAGGTCATTTTAAGTTCATTATGAATGAGCCGTTCTATTTCAGAATCTTGCCCCCGGAGCATGGCCGAGATAAAAAGAAATGCCATTGTTAAATTACTTATTCTCCAAACGCGTATTTTATAAAATGCATAAGCCATGATAGTGCAATATTAACTATTTTATCCAATGTAAAATCAAAAACAATTTTTCCTCACCCTCTTCATGCAAGCCTTGTCTGCATCTATTTTGTTACCCTGGTAACTTATATAATTGCCAGGAGGTAATAACGTGACCGTAAAAAGGATTTTTGGAACATATTATTGCACCTGCCAATTTCATTGCTTTTATTTGTGAGGCCATTCTTGTGGCTTAACAGCTATTTGATTTGGATAGTAAGTTTGAATGAAAACACTACTCATAATATCTGTTTGTTTTGTAATACGATTAGGCCTTGCACAGGAAAAATGCGATTCAATTTCATTTTATGAGAATGGCAAAATTTCTTACCTGAGAACAAAGGATAAGTCTGGCTATCTAATTTACAAGTGGTATGCTAATGGTCATATTCAATCACGCATTAGCCATATTAACTATATGTATTTTAGAACCGAGAATTATGAAGACGGAAGCCTGAAGTTTGATTCAGCATCGACTCATACTATGAGTTCCTGCGAGCATTATTATAGAAATGGTATACTGCAAAGAAGAGTAATTGAGCATAAAAAAAATTCGTCCTATTTTAAAACGGACCCACCCTATTCCTTTTATGAATTTGATAGCCTTGGGCATGTGAGTTTAATAGTTAAGAAAGATATGGAGGGGAAAATTATTGCAAATGAAAAATACCCATTTGAAAAATATAAAACCATAAAAAAGTATGTCACTTACTATCCTGGTAAAACTATCAAACAATATGGATTCTATTATGTCAATAAAACAGGAGCTACTTTAAAAAGTGGTGGATGGTTTGAGTATTACAATAATGGCCAAATTGCCGAAGCAGGATTTTATCTTAATAATGTTCCTCATGGCTTGCACTTGTCATACGACACATCGGGTACCATAGACCACCGCCTTCATATACTTGAACAATTCGGTGTGAGGCGCGCGGTCGATGACGAACACGCTGTCGGGCAGCGCGTCCTCCCTGACGCCGCCCCAGCCCTTGCCGATCACGGCGCGGCCGCCCCACATCTTGAGCGCCCTGGTGATGATCTCGGTGTTGCGCTGTGCCCCGAACGACATCGAGCCGAACCCCAGATAGACCGGCGCCTCGCCCTTGCTCAGGAATTCCTCGAAGGCCGGCGACGGCCTCCAATTGCTGGTGTCGTCGAGGCGCCAGAAGCCGGTGATGATGTTGTTATCGCCCCAATCGCCCGGAGCGGGCGAGATGCTGGCCGAATAGGCGTGCAACACCGGGATATCGCCGCGTAAATTACCCGGGAACACGGTCTTCTTCTTGGGCTTGAGGCCGAGTGTGCGGCGCAGCCGGTCGCGAGGCATGTCCCAATACGCCTGCTGCACCTTCTGCACGGTGTAGCTGAGCCTGTTGATCATCGGATCGATGGCAGGGCTCTTGCCGAAGGGCTCCCGGCTGAAGCGATAGAGCTGCGGATCGATCGGATCGAACCCGTACTCGAAATACGGAAACTCGTTGGTCGGGCTCAGCGGCTGGAAGGCGGTAATGATGGCCGGGATGCCGCGTGCCTCAGCGATATCGAGCGAGAAGCTGGTATTGTTCTGGAAGACGATTGCGTCGGCATCCTGAGAAATCAACCAGGCGCGGCGGCTCGCCTCCTTGAGGATTTTCTGGCCGTCGCGCAGTAGTCCGGGAGCGTGCAGCACGACGTTCTTGGTCATAGCGCTGTCGAACTGCGATTGGCGCAGGAAGGCCTGCACGTCGCCGCCGAGGCTAGCAAATTCGACGCCGTGGCTGGTGATGAAGGGCTTGAAATCGTCGGAAGTCGCCAGGACGACGTCAAACCCCCGGCGGCGCAGGGTCAACGCAAGGGCGACGAACGGTTGGACGTCCCCCAGCGTGCCGATGGTCGTGATGGCAATACGTTTGGCCATATGCCTGTCTAGTTCGCCGCGAGGCCCAGAATATGGGCATGGGGAGAGGAAAAACTATCTCCCCGCGCCCGAGTCAATGGCGGCTGGAGCGCGAACCGCCGAGAAATCGGGCGTTTGACGGATGAAACGGAAGTAATTCCAGAAGGCGAGGGTGGTCAAGGTTACCGGCACGTAGGAGAAACCGCGGCGGATAAAGAACAGAGCGATCCCGGCGGCCGTGTCCGCCGACATCGGCCCCGGACCCATCGCCGATGTGAACGATGACGGGACGATGTGCCGATAGAGCACGTCTTCGGACCGGTAATAGCCGAGCGCACGGCGAGCGAAGGCGCGCTTGCTGGCGGCGTAGTCGGCGAGCTCGGGCTGGCCCATGTCGCCGTGAAACTCGGCCTCCGAACCGACCGCCCAGATCTCGGGAGGAACGAGCCGGTCCTTGCCGATCGCGATGAACAGGTCAGCGAGTTCCGCGCAGGTCGTGTAGTTCGCGTCCCACGCCGCTGGACCTTTCGCGCCGTGGGCCAGGATCAGCACGTCGGCCTTCGCGAGCCGTTCGCGCATCCGTTCGGTGTCGCCAGGCCCGAAGTCGGTGCCGTGCTTGGCCACATCGACCGCGCCGCCAAGGGCTTCGAGGCGACGCTTCATCGCCGATCCGAAGGCACCGCTCGCGCCGGTGATCAGGAATTTCCGGTGCCGGATCGTACAGGACCGCCCAAACAACAGATCGAAGAGGTTGAGGTAGGAGGAGTAGTAATTGTCAGGCGTGATGTGGTGCATCGCATGATAGGCCGCGTTCACCTTGACCAGGCTCTGCCGCGCACTGACCCGGTCCATGGACATGTGATTTCCGTCCATGCCCTCGGTGACGATGTTGCTGCCAAAGTTCCAGACGTGGATCAGCATCACCACGCTGACCGGTATCCAATGGAAAAATAGATAGAAAACGGCCGTTCCGGCGACCGAGGTCAGGAACTCGGGGACGAGGTGCGCCCAGAAGTTTGTCGCGGCCAGGTCCATGTGAACCTGCATCTTGCCGTCGAGGAAGCGGTGGTGGACGTGGTGCCAGGAGGCAAAGGTCCGAAGCAGTGCAAAGCGCGACTTTGTCCAGCGGTGCAAGAGCCAGTGGACGGTGTCGAAAATGAAGGTCGATGCCGCGAAGGTGACGGTCGCCTCGAGAATCCACAGCAGAATATCCGCAACGCCGATATTTCCGAGAGCCACGCGTTTCCCCAGTTCGTCCGGGCCGAAGGTTGCCCTAATCTGACGCTCAGTCTATGTGCGCATCGTGGCGACCGCCACAAGCCTCAGCCCGAGCGAGCCTATGCACCTTGCCTTCGTCATCCCGGCCTACAACGAAGAGGCGCTCATCGGCAAATGCGTCGAGTCCGTGCTGGCGGAGGTCAAGCGCACCGGCCGCACCGATATCGACGTCGTCGTGGTGAACAACAACTCCACCGATCGCACCGCCGAAGTGGCCGCGTCCTACACGGGCGTACGCGTCGTCGATGAAAAGCAGAAGGGCCTGGTCTCGGCCCGTGACGGCGGCTTCAGGGCGACCACCGCCGAGCTTGTGGCCAATATCGACGCCGACACGATCGTTCCGCCGGGCTGGCTCGACGTGGTGTTCGGCGAATTCGAAAAGGACGATCAGCTCGTCTGCCTAAGTGGTCCGTACGTCTACTACGATCTCAGCTTCTGGAACCAGGTGCTGATCGGCATGTTCTACGGGCTCACCAAGCTGATCTATGCGGTAAATCGCTATGTGCTGCGGGTGGGCTCGGTGGTGCAGGGCGGCAATTTTGTGCTGCGCCGCGATGCATGGATCAAGGCAGGTGGCTTCAACCGCGAGATCAAGTTCTACGGGGAAGACACTGATGTCGCGGTGCGCCTGAGCAAGGTCGGCAAGGTCAAATGGACGTTCCGGCTACAAATGAAGACGTCGGGCCGCCGGCTGGCTGAGGAAGGCGTCTTCCGCACGGCGCTAACCTATACGCTCAACTTCTTCTGGGTAACCTTCGCAGGCAAGCCGGCAACCAAGGAGCACACCGACATCCGCCCCGGTACCTAGTCCGAGTTGTGCTTGAAGGGTGTCAGCGCGGTGAGCTGTTCCTGCTCACGCAGCACTGCCGCACGTTCCTGTCGCAGGAAGCGATCGATTGCATCACGCAGGCCCTTGTGGCCGATCCAGTGGACTGAGCGGGTCGTCGCCGGCGCATAGCCTCTGGCGAGCTTGTGTTCACCCTGGGCGCCCGCCTCCACGGTCGCCAGCTTGTGGGCGATGGCGAAGTCGATGGCCTGGTAGTAGCAAAGCTCGAAATGCAGGAACGGCACGTTCTGGGTCGCGCCCCAATAGCGGCCGTACAGGGTGTCTTTGCCGACCAAGTTCAATGTCCCGGCGATCGGGTGGATGCCATCATAGGCAAACATCAGGACCACACGGTCCGGCATCGCCTGACCGAGCAGAGAGAAGAACTTTCGGTTGAGGTAGGGGCGGCCCCATTTCCGGTTGCCGGTATCCTGGTAGAACTCGAAGAAGGCGTCCCAGGCGGCCTCGGTCAGATCGCCGCCTGTGAGCCACTTGACTGTTAGCCCTTCGAGCGCATCGCGGCGCTCGCGGCGGGTGATCTTTCGATGCCGTGACGACATCGTCTCCAGATATTCGTCGAACGAGGCGAAGCCAGCGTTGTGCCAGTGGTACTGAGTATCGGTGCGGAGGAGCCACTCTGCCTCCGCCGCGAGCGTGGCCTCCGACTCCGGAACGAACGTCGCGTGGACCGACGAGATGCCGCGCTGATCGGCGTACGTTGCGGCCGCGGTCAAGAGGGCGCGCTTCAGCGCCGGGTCATCCGACGCAGTCAGCAGCTTGGGCGCGGTCACCGGCGTGAACGGCACCGAGCATTGCAGCTTCGGATAGTATTCACCGCCGGCTTGCTCGAAGGCCTGCGCCCAACCATGGTCGAAGACGTACTCGCCTTGCGAGTGGGTCTTTTCGTACATCGGCAGCAGGCCGACGACTCGTTGCTGGTCGCGCAAGATGACATGCCGCGGTGTCCACCCGGTGCGTCGCGTTGCCGAGCCGGACCCCTCCAGCGCGAGGAAGAAGGCATGATCAAGGAAAGGGTTGGCGTGCGGATCGGTGGCGGCGACGAGGCCGTTCCAGACGGTCGCGTCGATCTC